>JAFUGG010000043.1 GCA_017469525.1 Bacteroidaceae bacterium
ATCCTTGTGTCCCCGGTTCGATTCCTGGTGACACCACTCAGAAGAAAGCACTGGACATTGAGTCCGGTGCTTTTTTCGTTATGTTGGTTTCCCGTTATTTTTCGGAGATAGCATGGGTGCTTGCCGGCTCAAGCGAGATTTATGGCCCCTTGTCTGGCACTCAGGATGGCCTGATTCAGCACCCCTTTTTGCCTGAAATCCTAAGATGCTCTGGCAGAGATACTACGTCAAGGAGTTTGCACGTACATGTAGATGCAATTGCATCTACATGTACATGCAATTGCATCTACATGTATGTGCAAACAACTCGGCACGTCAGGTTGGTAGGCGAAGCATGAGATATAGGGGGCAAGGGGCAAGGAGCAATGAGCAAGATAATACAATCTGGCCCTGCAATCCTCCTGCTCCTTGCTCCTTGCCACCTATTAAGTTATATGCCGATGCTATTCGCTGAATAGTTACTAAATATGCGACATGTGTTAAAAGAACTTAATTAATATGCAAATTATGTTCAAGTCTTGATATAAAATTGTACTTTTGTGACGGAAAACTATATAAATGAAGTACTATTTTCACAGAAAAGACTCTATATACATTATATATTATATATTATATTAACTTAACTTAAACTAAAAAAAGCAAATGAGAAAGATTACTTCTCTTGCCATCCTCAGCCTCATGTGGCTTGCAGGGAGTGCAGCTTTCGCCGACGACCACGGATATGTGAACGGTATCTGTACCATGCACGACGAATGCGATGCACACTTCGAAGCTCCTCAGCAGGATGCGGATGGCTTCTACATGCTCTACAATGCGGGCAATGTAGAATGGATTTCAGATCAGGTTGCCGCTGGCGTCCTCGACCTGGACTGTAAGTTGATGAACGACATTGACTTTGAAAACATCGAGAACTTGCACCGTCCCATCGGCCCGGACGACGGCAAGAAGTACAACGCCACGTTCGACGGTCAGGGACATCGCATTAAGAACATGATCATCAATCGTCCCAGCACGGAGCGTCAGGGCTTCTTCGGTGACCTTCGAGGCAATCCGAACAGCCGCGGCGAAGGTACTGTCATCAAGAACCTTATCATCGACAAGAGCTGCTCCATCACAGGTGCATTGCGTACTGGCGGTATCACGGGTACAGGTCAGAACCGTGACAAGGAGATTATCATCATGAACTGCGTGAACGAGGCCAGCGTAACCACCACAAGCAAGAATGCAGGCGGCATCACTGGCGGCAGCACCGGCAATCATCCCATCTGGAGGATTGAGAACTGCGTCAACACAGGTACCATCACAGCTATGGGTAACGATGCAGGCGAAAAAGAGTCTGCCGGCATCTCAGGCTGGTTGGGCGACAACGGCTCTACCATTGTCAAGAACTGTATCAACATCGGCCAGGTGGACGGTATCGACGGCAACGGCCGCGGTGTGGTCCGCATGAGCAGAGACTGCTGCGTAAACTGCTACGACCTCAGCGGTAACGAACTGAACTATCAGTACATCGACCATGAGTTCACTCCCGAAGACATCACGAGTGGCAAGCTTGCCTATGTCATCAACCAGTTGGCAGGCGAGATTGTCTATTGGCAGACACTCGGCACGGACGAGTATCCCATGCCGTTCAGCACGAGCAAGCAGGTCTATCTGCAGGGCGAAGTGCTTTGCGACGGCACTCCCATCGAGGGCGGCACCTATACGAACAATCCTGTCGACCCCGTCCGTCCGCCTCATGAATATAAGGAAGGCGACTTCTACTGCATCAATTGTGGCCAAATCAGCAACGACTTCTGCGAGAAGGATGCCGAAGGCTTCTATCAGCTCAACAACGAGCTTGATGTTTGCTGGTTTGCCGAGTTCGTTAAGGCAGGCAACGTAGAGGTGAATGCCAAGCTGAATGCTGACCTCGACTTCACAGACTATCCCGACTTTGCAGGTATCGCTGACCGCGACCACGGCTTCAAGGGTATCTTTGATGGTGGCTTCCATACCATCAGCAATATGGCTCTTGACCTTCCCGAGGCTGAATGGGTGGGCTTCATCAACTTCCTCAACGGCGGCGCTACCGTCCGTAACCTTCGTGGCGATGCCACCTGCTACATCAATGCTACAGGCAATGCAGGCTTCATCGGTGGCTCTACGGCTCCTGGCGACATCCATTTGGAGAATATTGGCTTCGAGGGTGACGTCTCTTGCTCAAGGTCAGGTGCAGGTGGTGTGCTGGGTTGCAACACGGGCTCTCAGGCTCATATATACATGACGAATTGCTATGCAACAGGTTTCATCTCTGGCTTAACCGTTTCTGAGAATGGTGCCTTGAGCGCATGGCTCGGCAGCAGCGGTGCAGTTATCACCAACTGCTGGTCGAGTGCCACGGTAAGCGGTGTGCAGAACGACGACAAGTATCTTGCCCGCTTCGATAATGCAACCTTCACCAACTGTTACAGCACCAATGGCACGCCCCTTCAGGCAACAGTTATCGATGAGGAGGAAGTCTTCAATGGTGCTCTCTGCTACAAGCTCAATGGTAATCAGGAGAACATCCAGTGGTTCCAGGACCTCGACGATTCCGAATCCATTCCTTCATTCATGCCTGGCGGCAAGCAGGTCTATGCCAATGGCGAGATGCGCTGTGACGGTGAGTTCGTAGGCGACGAGGTGGTTTATTCCAATACGGAAGGTTCTGTCAAGCCCGACCATCAGTTCGCCGATGGCTTCTGCAAGGTTTGCCATCAGCAGGATCCCGACTTCCCGTTCCTCGACGTACTTCCCAATGCTGACCATGACGTAACGACAGGTTACACGACGCATAACGGTGGCGACGGCAGCAACCTCGCCTTCGAGAGCAGTGTCGTTGAGCATTGGAACTCGTCTTGGTTCGAAAGCTATCAGACCGTCAAGAACCTTGAGCCTGGTATCTATCGCCTTCGTGTACAGGGATTGAGCCGTGTTGCTCAATGGGGCAATGCAGAGCACAATGCTTATGAGACAGGTGAGCTGAGCGAAGATTATGCTCCTCTCTACCACAGCAGTCAGTACTTCGCAGAAGTCAATGGCCAGAAGATTGCCTATCGCTTCAAGGACATCACGGAGGATGCTCAGGGAAAACGTGTAGGCGAGACAGAGAACTACAGCGACGTGACAGAGAAGTGGGTGCCCAACTCCCGCACAGCCTGCATGAAGTATTTTGGCCGCGGCCTCTACTGGAACGAGCCTATCTACTTCGCTATTGAGAGTGCAGAGGATAGCGTCAACATCGGTGTAGAGAACAGCCTCTACCTCTATGGCAACTGGACAGTATGGGACAGCTGGCGTCTCGATAAGCTCGACGACGGCAGCATCGACCTCATCCGTCAGCAGCAGGAGGCAGCCATCCAGCACGACCTCGACGAGCTGGAGCCTCAGGTATCCCTCAAGGAAGCCTATGAAAAGGCTGCAGAAGACATCGTGAATGCCACTTCCCTTGAAGACATCATGGCCATCAGCGATGTGCTGGCTCGTACGCCCAACCTCATTCGCCGCAGTCATCTTGCATATATCAACTACAAGGCAGCCATCGACGCTATTATCGAGGAGCGTTCCGGTCGTGACGACCTCTATGGCAGTGCTGCCGACTTGCTCGACAAGTACCTTGAGGATAACGAAGAGCCCAGCGAAGAGTTGCCTAACGGAACCTACCTCAATATCTTCGAGGAGCGCAACCTCAGCGAAGAGGAACTTGCAGCCGAGATAGAGTTTGCCAGGAGCCTCTACGAGAATGCCATCATGACAAGCATCAGTGTGGGTTCCGACGTCAGCAACATCATCAAGAACGCAGCCTTCACCGCCGATGGCAACTTCAAGGACTGGGAGACGGAGATTACGTTCCAAAGCTCAGCTGGTAGCAACTTCAGCTCCAACACTGGCTTTACGGACATCTATCCCGTGGCCGGTACATGGAACACAGCATTCAGCGTATCGCAGTACATCGTGGCCGACATTCCCGACGGCATCTACGAGCTGGAGGCTCCTGCCTTCTATCGTCCCGGTGGCAACGGCATGGGCGACCTCGAGGGCAACGACTACGTGCCTGCCGACCTCTTCATCAATGATTTCTACACTCCCATCATGAACATCTACAAAGGCCAGGTACTCGAGGCAGATGCCATCAACGGCGTAAACTGTCGCTACGATGCTACAGGCGATCCTGATGCTCCTCATAATGGCGAGGCAACCTCTGCCCAGGACTTCTATACGGGCTACGGCTATGTGCCCGAACAGCGTCAGGCTGTCAGCTTCGCATTCGGTGGCGGTCGCTATATTAATAAGGTATATGGCATCGTTCAGGGTGGTGAGCTTCGCATTGGTATCCGCAACACCGGCAAGCCCTGGTACGAGAGCGGCATGACCATGTGGGGCAAGTTCAAGCTCACATACCAAGGCTATACGGAAGAGGCTGTCGATGCCATGATGGAGAACTTCCAGAAGCGTCTCGATGCCCTCAAGTGGGGACACGACGAACAGTTCTACATGTTCTTCAGCTATAGCCACGTCGACAACATCGAGGCTCTCTTGACCGATGCGGAGAGCAAGTCCCTTGAGGAGAAGATTGAAGCCGTCAAGCAAATTAACGATGAGTTCAACACCATTCTGGACAGCTACGATGCTTACCAGGAACTCAACAACCTCATCACATACTTCACGGCAAAGAGCGATCAGTACAGTGAGGAGGGCAATACCGAGATGGCCGACCGCTTCACCGATGCCATCATGGACGTGGAGGATCACTACTACGACGGCGACCTCACCGACGAGGAGGCTCGCAATTATCGTGAGCAGATGCTCAACGACCCATCCCTCGGTGGCGGCTACTACGTTCAGGGCGACCTGCTCGATGCTGAAGGCAACCAGCTGAACTACTCCGAGGCAAACACCCTCTATCCCATGGTGGCTCAGGAGGACGGCACGTTCGTCGCTACTGGCGTCTATGTGCAGAACCGCTCCAACCTGGCCAATGCCAATGCACGTGCAGGCATCTACGTCAGCAGAATGGACGAACGCTACGAATGCCAGTTCTCATCGCGTCGCTTCATCACGCCGGCTGTCAAGACCTTCAAGATGGTTCTCGACGACAACAACAACTACAATGACTTCCAGACCGTTGGCGGCCAGTACAACATCACCTACAATCCGGCCGACAGCACCGTTGTCTTCGACCTCGTCGGTGAGTATCCCTGGCACAACAACGTCTATGTCGTTGGCTCCATCATCAACGTCAATGGTGAGAAGCATCGCTGGAAGAACGACGAGATGGCACCTCTGGCTCATAAGGGTAACGGCATCTACGAGGGCACCATCACCTTCTATAGGGACGACCTCGAGAACAACTATCCCAACTTCACCATCTTCTCCTGCCGCTCCAACACCAGCTCCATCGAACACTCCACAGCTACTCGTGGCGGCTGGAACGAGGGTCGCTATGGCAGCGAAGAGAATAAACTCATCCTCGAGGACGGCAAGACCGTGGGCGACCTTATCCGAGGCTCCGACCGCAAGTGGTACATGAACTGGGACGAGGAGAACACCGAGGAGACTCAAGACTACCTCATCACCTTCGACATGAACCGCGGCACCGTCACCATCAACGGTACGAACGGTGATGCCAACGAAGACGGCACGGTAGATATCGCCGATGTGGTAGCCATCCTCAATGCTATGGCTCTCGATGCTACCGACAGCAAGTTCGACGTCAACGGTGACGGAACCATCGACATTGCCGACGTAGTCGCCATCCTCAACATCATGGCACAGCAGTAAGAGAAACCAGAGACCCATTCCCCTCCCAAGGGGAGGTTAGGTGATAAAAAGGCAGAGCCTCCGCAGTTAACTGTGGGGGCTCTGTTGTCATCGTACAATATCTTCGCCCAAAGAAATAGCATTCTTCGCCCCAAGAAATAGCATTCTTTGCCCAAAGAGGTAGTATTCCTTGCCCAAAGAGGTAGTATTCCTTGTCCAAAGAGGTAGTATTCCTTGTCCAAGGAGGTAGTATTCCTTGTCCAAGGAGTGCTACTTCCTTGCACAGGGGGGAACTATGCTTTATGATATCTGGCTCCAGTCGCGGTGCTCTTTCCTAAGCTCTTGCAGGTGGTGGCGTAGGAGTGCGTTGTCGGGAGCTTGCAGTTCGGGGTCGGCATCGAGGACAAAGGATGCCGTGTCGCGGGCAAGCTGTACGAGCTGACCGTCGCGGCCAAGGTTGGCAAGTCTGAGGTTGAAGGCGATGCCGCTCTGCTGTGTCCCCTCCAAGTCGCCTGGGCCACGCAGCTTGAGGTCGGCTTCCGCTATCTCGAAGCCGTCGTTCGTCTCCGTCATGATCTGCAGCCGTTTGCGCGTCTCGGCGGAGAGTTTGTAGTTCGACACAAGGATGCAATAGGACTGCTCAGCGCCTCTGCCCACGCGGCCGCGAAGCTGGTGGAGTTGCGAGAGACCGAACCGCTCGGCGTTCTGTATAATCATGACCGAGGCGTTGGGTACGTTCACGCCCACCTCGATGACGGTGGTGGCCACGAGTATCTGTGTCTCGCCCGACACGAACTTCTGCATCTCGACATCCTTCTCGGCGGGCTTCATCTGCCCGTGTACCATGCTAATCCTATATTGGGGGAAGACTTCCTGCAAGTGGATGTACTCGTCCTGAACGTTCTTCAGGTCGAGCTTCTCACTTTCCTTCACCAGCGGGAAGACGAAATAGACCTGATGTCCGGCCTCAATCTCACGTATGACGCCTCGGTAGAGTTGTTCGGGCTGATTGTCGTAGACGTGCATGGTGCGTACGGGCTTGCGTCCGGGCGGCAGCTCGTCGATGACAGAGACGTCGAGGTCGCCATAGACAGTCATGGCAAGGGTGCGTGGTATGGGCGTGGCCGTCATAACCAGAACGTGCGGACTCGTCTCGCTCTTGCTCCATAGCTTGGCGCGTTGTGCCACTCCGAAGCGATGCTGCTCGTCGATGATGACGAGGCCGAGGTCGTGGACCTGAACATTGTCCTCGATGACGGCATGCGTGCCAATCAAGATGTTCACGCTGCCGTCCAGCAGCCCTTCTTCTATAGCCTTGCGTCGTTTCCCTTTGACGTTGCCCGTCAGCAGCTCGACGCGAATGGGCATGTCCTTGAGGAAGTTATGGAACGTCTGCAAGTGTTGCTCGGCAAGTATCTCGGTGGGTGCCATGATGCAGGCCTGGCAGCCGTTGTCTATGGCGATGAGCATCACCATGAGAGCCACGAGCGTCTTGCCGCTCCCTACGTCGCCTTGCAGCAGTCTGTTCATCTGCCGGCCGCTGCCCATGTCGGCATGCATCTCGCGGATGACGCGTTTCTGTGCTCCCGTCAGCGGGAAGGGCAGGTAGCGATGGAAGAAGGTGTTGAAGGCATCGCCTACTCGGGTAAATCTTCTGCCCACACGTTCCTGCTGCCGCTTGCGGGCATAGGACATGATGACAAGCTGGATGAAGAAGAGCTCCTCGAACTTCAGTCGCATGTTGGCAGCAGCCAGCTCGTCGGCTGTGGTAGGGTAGTGGGCGGCCCGCAGAGCGTGGTCGAGGGGCATGAGGTGCAGCTTCTCTATGAGATACTGCGGCAGCGTCTCGGGCAAAGTCCAGGTGAGCTTGCTGAGGAGCGAGCTGGTGAAGCGTTCCATGGTGCGCGACGTCATGCCGGCCTTCTTCATGCGCTCCGTCGTGGAATAGTAGGGCTGCATGCTCATCTTGCTGAGTGTCATGGTCTCAGGGCTGTCGAGGTCGGGATGGTTGACGCAAAGCCTGCCGCCATAGACGCTCGGACGTCCGAAGAGAATGTAGTCCTTGCGTATCTTCACGCTCTTCTTGATGAAGCTGATGCCTTGGAACCATGTGACGTCAAGGAACATCTCGCCGTCCCAGAAGTGTCCTGTCAGCCGGTGCTTGCGCCCCTGTCCTGCCTCTTCGAAGCTGAGGAACTGCCCCATGACTTGCACGAAAGGCATGTCCGAGGTCAGTTCGCGTATCTTATAGAGGCGGCTACGGTCGATATGCTTGTAGGGGAAAGTGTATAGGAGGTCGTGCCAGGTCTTGATGCCCAGCTCGGCTTCCAGCGTCTTGGCCCTCTGTGGACCGATGCCCGGGATGTAGGTGATGGCTTGCTGCTTCAGGTCTTCCATTCTTATCTCAAGTCGCTCGGCGTCGTTATCTTGATGTTCTCCCTGTTACCTTCTACCATGAGTATCTCTTCGCCCATGGCTTCCACGACCGATGCATCGTCGGTGAAAGCCTCAGAATAAGGTTGCTCGTATGCCCTCTTCAGCATGGCAAGAGGGAATGTCTGGGGCGTCTGAACCAGCCGATACTCGTTGCGGGGCCTCGTGATGCTCTTGCCGTCGGGAAGAATCTGGCGTATCGTCTCGACCACAGGCACGACAGGCACGGCAGCCTTTCCCTCTGCTGCTGCTTCATAGCAACGTCGGATGGTCTCTTTTGACACGAAAGGCCGCACGCCATCATGGATGCCGACCACAGCTTCTTCATCATCCGGCAGAAGAACTATGCCATTCTTGACGCTATGGAAACGTGTCTCGCCACCCATGGCAATCTGCTGCGGAGAGCAAAAGTCATAGTCCCGACAGAGCTTTTGCCAGTAGTCATGTTGGTCGGCAGGCAGAACGAGGATAATCTCAATGCCGTCGATAGCCTTGCGGAAAGCCTCGATGGTGTGCATCAGTATGGGTTTCCCATCGATAGGCAGGAACTGTTTCGGCACGTCTCCCCCCATCCGAAGACCCTTGCCGCCGGCTACGATGATAGCATAGGACTTCATTTGTTCGTCAGTTCCTCATATATCATGCCTTGACGCAATGGCAGGGAAGCTCCTTCGCCCAAGAAGAAGTCAACAATGGTATATCCAAACTCGAAGGCAGCGGCAGGTCCCTTGCCTGTGATGATTCTGCCGTCGGCTTCCACCAGAGCAGTGGAATAGTCTGCTCCCCATAGCTCTGTGCTGACGCCAGGATAGCAGGTAGCCCTGCATCCTTGCAGCAGGCCCAGGTGCCCGAACACCAGCGGGGCTGCACAGATGGCTGCAATGGCACCGCCAGCCTCATAGTGTTGCTTGATGGCATCCGTCAAGGGCTTGCATGCGTCCAGATTGGTGGAACCTGGCAGCCCGCCTGGCAGCACAAGCATCTTGGCTGCGGAGAAGTCAACATCGGAAAGAAGGAGGTCGGCCTTGATGCCAACTCCATGAGCGCTCGTCACGATGTGTTCGCCTGTGATGGATACTGTCTGCACTTCCAAGCCGGCACGTCGAATGATGTCAACCGGCGCAATAGCTTCGATGTCCTCGAAACCTGTAGCTAGAAAGACATAAATCATACCTTTATTATATTTAGGGGTTTCTGTTTTGCAAAGTTAGGAAAAAATCCTTAACTTTGCCAGCCAAAAGAGAAAATATTTATGGAAAAGGCAAAAAGATGTGCCATCTTTGGGAACACATACCAACCAAAGAAGTGCGAGGCGGTGCAGAAGCTCTTCGAAGCACTGGATACTTTTGGCATCGTTCCTCTCATCGATTCTCCGTTCTTCGAATATCTCAATGATGAGATGCATGTTTCTGTCCCATCCCATCAACTCATCACAGACGATGCCTTCGAGGCTGACTTTGCTGTGAGCATGGGAGGCGACGGCACTTTCCTGACGACAGCGATGCGGGTGGGCGACAAGCAGATTCCCATCCTCGGCATCAATACGGGTCGGCTGGGTTTCCTTGCCGACTTCTCCCTCGACGACATCACGGAGACCCTCGGTCATCTGCAAGAAGGTCTCTTGCGCAAGGAGAGATGCGATGTGCTTCAGGTGGAATGCTCCGAGGGTCGGATGCAAGGCTATCCTTTTGCCCTCAATGAGGTTGCCGTGCTCAAACGCGACAACAGCAGCATGATAAGCATTCGCGTTGACCTGGGCGACGAGTACCTTACCACCTATCAAGCCGATGGTCTCATCGTCAACACGCCGACAGGCAGTACGGGTTATGCCTTGAGTGTGGGTGGGCCGGTGATGTTGCCCGGCAGCCGGAATCTTGGCCTTGTTCCCGTCGCACCTCATGGTCTTACCGTACGCCCCCTGACACTCCCTGACAATCTTGAGATAACATTGACCGTGGAGAGCCGCAGCCACAACTTCCTTGTGGCAATCGATGGCCGCAGCGAATCTTGTCAGGACTCGACGAAGCTGGTTATCCGCAAGGCTCCCTATCAGGTCAACGTGCTGAAGCGACCGGAGACGACCTTCCTGCACACGCTTCGCACCAAGCTCCTTTGGGGCAGTGATGCGAGAAACCATTAACTATCGTTTACCGTCCACCGCACAACATGACAACATCCATTCGCGAACTTTCCCGCTGGCTTTGGCGTTCCTCTCGGGGACTTCGTCTGCAGGCAATGCTCAATGCACTCATTGGCATCCTGTCCGTCACCCTCGACTTTGCCTTCATCTATGCCACAAAGTGGACGATAGACATTGCAACGAGCCGAGCGGAGGGTAGTCTTACGACGGCTGCCTATACACTTGCCGCCATCATGGTCAGCAAGATTCTGCTGGGCTTTGCACGCAAGTGGGTGAGTGCCTTGCTTGGTGTACGTTCCCTGAACATCTTGCAGCAACGCCTGTTCTCGCATCTTCTGAGAAGCGAATGGAACGGACAGGAAGACCGTCACAGCGGCGACACCTTGAACCGCATCGAGCAGGATGTGCGCGACCTGACATCGTGCATCACGGAGACTATTCCCGCCTTGCTCGAGGTGTCATACCGCTTCGTAGGAGCCTTCATCTATCTCTTTCACATGGACGGCCGCCTGGCTTGCCTGATTGTATGCATCGTGCCGTGCTTCCTCATATTGAGCAAGGTCTATGTGCGCAAGATGCGAACCATCACCCGCGACATCCGTTCTACGGAGAGCAAGGTACAGAGCATCCTCCAGGAAAGCATTCAGCACCGAGCCATTCTCAAGACCTTGGAACGGACGGGGACAATGATAGAGAAACTCGAGCAGACGCAAAGCACGCTTCGCCGCCATGTCCGCCACAGGGCAGTCTTCAGCAGTTCTTCTTCCACATTGCTCAGCATCGGTTTCGGGACTGGATATCTTGTTACGTTCCTTTGGGGCGTGAACAGCTTGCAGGCAGGCATCATCACCTACGGCATGATGATTTCCTTCATCCAGCTCGTGGGACAGATACAAGGTCCCTTCCGCGACATGACGCGCTTTATTCCTGTCCTCATCAGCACCCTGACGGCAAGCGAACGCCTGATGGAGCTCGAGGAGGTGCCGCTCGAAGATGATGCCGACCCGATTGTCTTTAGGGACGGTGCCGGCGTACGAGTCTCGGACGTCTCCTTCCATTATCGGGAGAACGGACGCGCCATCTTGAGCCACTTCTCATGCGACTTCCCCAAGGGCACCACGACTGCCATCCTCGGCGAGACAGGTGCAGGAAAGACGACACTCATCCGGCTCATCCTCGCTCTGCTCAAACCCTCCGACGGAAGCATTGAGATGTACGACGGGACGCGTTCTGCCGTCGTCTCGCCTCGCACTCGCGGCAATCTTGTCTATGTCCCTCAGGGCAACACCCTCTTCAGCGGCACCATTCGCGACAACCTTTTGCTGGGCAACCCCAAGGCGACAGAAGCCGACATGCGCGAAGCACTCGAGACGGCCTGCGCTGGTTTCGTCATGGACCGCCCCGACGGACTTGATGCCGTTTGCGGCGAACTGGGAGCTGGCCTTAGCGAAGGGCAGGCGCAACGCATCGCTATTGCTCGCGCGCTCTTGCGGAAAGGTTCCGTCCTGCTGCTCGACGAGGCAACAAGTGCCCTCGACATGCAGACCGAGAAACGTCTCTTGCAGAATCTCGCAGCTCGCGAAGTAGGGCAGACCATCATCTGTGTCACCCATCGTCCAGCCGTCATCGAATATTGCACGCAGGTCGTCGAAATGAAACGCGTAATCACAAGTGACAAAATGTAAGCATAATACGCATTTTTGCTTACACACCCTGTTTTTGCAATCGCGTCAGAATCGCTTCTTTTGCCTCCGACCTTGTTTTTCGACTCCCGAGCCAAAATATGGGCTTAAATCGCGGACGATTTTGCATCTATCTCTGCCACAATATGTTAGCAACATCTCCACGCTTTCGAATTTTTACTTCCATTCGTCATTTTGCTATCTAAGGATGGCAAAAACAGCCGTTTTGACCCGAAATTGCACACTTTTCGGTGTGAAGTTTCCACCAATTTCACACGAGAAGTTTTCGAACGCGACACGTGAACTTTTCAAACTTCACGTGTGAAGTTTTGAAAGACCTCACGTCGAGTCAGCAAAATCGACGTGAAAAGCGCTTTTTTTTGACACTTTTCATAGTGTGCAAAAACTGACGTTCTGACAGCATTTCGCCGAAAACGGTTGCAATTTGTCTATGTGAACTTTCCCCGAAACTGATGACCTGTTTCCCAACTGATAGACAATTACGATTCTTTTAGTCATGTTCCGCCTGCAAATACCACAAATCTGCATACTAAAAGTCCCCGATATACCCTCATTCCCTGTGCTTTCTGGGTCGGTTGGATAGCTTTTTGCCCTTGCAGTGTTAATTTTATTCAAAAATGTTTGGAACATATTAAAATAAAGTTTATCTTTGCATGAAGAATTACAAAAACTAACACATACACGATATGGATTTAATGAAAATGCTGTCCGCAGCATTGTTTCTGAGCTTAAGTCTCAATGCAGCAGCTCAAGACAACGATGAATTGGCTGACGAAGTAACAGACGAGGAAGTACCAGAAGTGACCGTTCCGGCAACTCCAACCGAGAAGCATTTCTTCCACAGGGTACAGCTCGGTTTCCAGGGAACTCCCACGAAGTACACAAACTTCGGCGAATCTCCCGATTACAACAATTACTTCATGAAGGGCATCAGCTTTGGCTGGATGGGTGACTTCATCATTGCCAAGAAGTTCCCCCTCTACCTCGAACTGGGCGGTTTGCTGTCCTATCACACCGGCAAGAGCAAAGATGTGCGCTACAATGTCCACCACGACGAGTACTATAAATATAAGGTAAATGCCTTCGCGCTGACAATCCCCGTATCAGTCAACTATCAGTTCCGGAACCCATTTGGCGTGGAAGATTTGACCATAGCACCTTCTGCCGGCCTCTATCTTAGGTTCAACGTGATGGCAAAACGCAAGGCGACAGCCTACCGTGAGGCAGACGGCTCGGTGGCTCTGACCGAACGTGGCGATGAGAAGGTGTACACCGCAAGCCTGATGAGCGCAGACTCCGGTCCGGAGGACTTCGGCGAAAGCCTCGCTTACGTAAAGGCCATCACAGAGAAGCTTCATACGGGCAAGCTCGTGCAGGCCGGTGTTCAGGTCGGTGCTAATGCCTACTACAAGAACTACTTCTTCGGCATTTCCTATATGCGCGACCTTACTCCGTTCGCAAGTCACAGCAGCTCGCCCGAGCTGACCGTAAAGGAAACGGCACAGGGCGGTAGACTGCCAAACATTGGCACTGACTGCGACATGAAGATTTCCACAGCCAACAACTTCTTGATTTCCGTCGGCTACATCTTCTGAACTCTTAGATTAAGTTAGACATTATAAAGCGGCGCACCGAGGTTCCCCTCTTGTGCGCCGCTTTCCTTATTCCGTCTGCACGGCTCTGGCTTATTCCTGCACCATGTTCGGCACAATCAGGCGGTAGCCGCGGCCATGAACATTGTTGATTTCAATGTTGGGGTCTCCCTTCAGGAGCTTGCGCAGCTTGGTGATGTACACGTCCATGCTGCGGGCATTGAAGTAGTTGTCGTCCATCCAGATGGTTTTGAGGGCCAAGTCGCGCTCCAGCACATCGTTTACATGAACGCAAAGCATCGTCAGCAGCTCGCTTTCCTTCGTGGTGAGCTTTGTCTGTTCCTCCCCCAGGATAAGCACTTGGCGCTGCGTGTCGAAAATGTAGTTTCCGAGTTGGAAACGTGTCAGGTTCTTCTGCTCTTTGCTCTTCACACGCCTGAGGATGGCTTCCATACGATAGACAAGTTCGTCCATGGAGAACGGTTTGGTCAGATAGTCGTCGGCTCCCAACTTGAAGCCTTCCAGAATGTCCTCCTTTAGGTTCTTGGCCGTAAGGAAGATGATGGGCACTTCCGTATTGACCAGACGGATTTCCTTTGCCAGCGCAAAGCCGTCCATCTTTGGCATCATCACGTCGAGCAGACACATGTCATACTTCCTTTTCATGAATGCGCGATAGCCAGCCTCGCCGTCGAGGAAGAGGTCTGCTTCGTAGCCCTTTGCTTCAAGATACTCACGGACAAGCATTCCGAGGCTCTCTTCGTCCTCGCAAAGCAAGATGTGCAGTTTGTGTTCCATTGTTTTCATTTTTCGTAGTCTTTAAGGGTTAGTGTTATAGGTTGATTTGTAATGAATTTCGTTCAGTCTTCTGCCAGCGGGAGTGTTATGGTGAATTTCGTTCCTTTTCGTGGTTCGCTGTTCACCTTGATGGTGCCGTGGTGCAACTCCACCATCTTCTGCACGTATGCCAACCCGAGTCCGAAGCCCTTGACGTTGTGCTTGTCGCCCGTGTGCACACGATAGAATTTGTCGAAGATGTACTTCAGACTGTCCTTCCCGATGCCTATCCCGTTGTCGGCAATACTGATGCAGAGGTGCGTCTCTCCCAGATTGTAGGTGTGGACGCGAATGGCAAGAGGTTCTTCGTCGCGACGGTACTTGAAGGCATTGTCCAGCAGGTTGAAGATGATGTTGGTGAAGTGCATCTCGTCGGCATTGATGAAGGGATTGAAGGCTTCCAGTCGCATGTCGAGCGTACCGCCGATTTGCGAAACCTTGAGCGAGAATGTGTCCACCACGTTCTCCGTAATCTCGTTCGCATCAAGCTCCTGTAGTTTCAGCACGATGTTGTTATTGTCGAAGAGACTCATCTGCAGAACCTTCTCCACTTGAAAGCGCAGGCGACGTGTCTCGCTCGTGATGACACCACCCAGCCTCTCGTAAGTAGCTTCGCTCTTGTTCACCGACTTGTCGGCAAGCATCTGTGCAGCAATCGATATGGTTGAGATGGGAGTCTTGAACTCGTGAGTCATGTTGTGTATGAAGTCGTTCTTCATCTCGCTGATGCGCTTCTGGCGGACCACGAGATAGATAGTGATGAGCGACGTGATGAGCAGAATGATGGTGAACACCATAGCTGGCGCAACGTAGCTTGCCATGCCGCGGATGAAGCGTTTCTGGTCAGGGAAATGTATCACGACACTTCCCATCTGACCCATCGGGTCGCTGCGGAACAGGGTCTGCTGGTAGCTGTCTGTGTTGTCGTCCACTTCTGTGTAGTCTTCGCAGCGGTACACTTCGCGGCCGTCGCTTGTATAGACAACGAAATGGAAGGGAAGAGTGATGCCGTTGGCCTGTAGTGCATTGCGCAGGCAACCATCCAGCACAGCGGGGTTGAGACGGTCCTGGAAGCGTTGCTCGCTCGCTGTGTACATGACTCCAAGAATGACTTCCTCAAGCACGCCCTGTTCATAGATGTATGCTTCGCGAACGTGCTTCTGGAGGTTGCTGATAGTCTCGGCCACCTTGTTGTACTTGCTCATCGTCAGCGAGCCTAATGATATGTTGCCTGCTGTCCGAGACAAGGTGTCGAACGGTATCATATAATGGGGTATGCTGAAACTGTCAGGGATGACGGTCTTGTTTTTCTCCGCCCCGTGTTCTGTCAGCATGTTCTGCAGGTAGCGGTATGTCTCGGCCTTCTCCAGTTCGCGTGATGCCTGATCCAGGCTGCGCCATACGTTCTCGTTGAATTGCTCCTGACGCATCCTCATCATTTCCTTCGCATAGCGTCCCTGCAGGTAAAGCAGGGATACAAATGCTATGCAAACGGCAAAACAGATAAGCCAAATGTAACTTCTTTTCATATCGCAAAGGTATTCATTTATGTTAAAAGAAAAAGAAAAACGCCAGCACAATCATGCTGACGTTTAACTTATTTAAGAGTTTAGCCTTGTTTAAGTTGCTCTTTTGTTAATTAGCAACAGACTAATCTTCCTTAAGGGTTGCCTGGTACTCTGCAATGAGCTTCTGCTGAACATCGGCAGGCACGAGCTCGTAGCTTGCGAACTTCGTGTTGAAGCTTGCACGGCCTCCGGTGAGGCTGCTCAATGCAGTGCTGTAGCTCGACATTTCCTTGAGGGGAGCCTTGGCTGTGAGCTTCTCGTAGCCGCTTTCGCTGCTCATGCCCATAATCATGGCACGGCGTCCCTGCAGGTCGCTCATCACGTCACCCATCTTGTCGCTGGGCACGAGAACCTCTACGTCGTAGATGGGCTCCAGAATCTTCGGGCCTGCTTCCTTGAAGGCCTGAGCGAAGGCCTGGCGGCCGGCGAGCATGAAGGAGAGTTCGTTGGAGTCAACGGGGTGCATCTTACCATCGTAAACAATGACACGCACGTCGCGAGCGTAGCATCCGGTCAGAGGACCTTGTTCCATGCGCTGCATCACGCCCTTCAGGATGGCTGGCATGAAGCGAGCATCGATGGCACCGCCCACGACACTGTTGATGAAGACGAGCTTGCCGCCCCATTCCAGGTCGATGGTCTCTTCGCTCTTGGCATTGATGCGGAACTCCTGACCTCCGAAGCGATATACCTCCTGAGTGGGAGTGCCTTCTACATAGGGCTCAACAATGAGGTGTACTTCACCGAACTGACCTGCACCGCCTGACTGTTTCTTGTGACGATAGTCGGCACGTGCTGCCTTTGTGATGGTTTCGCGATAAGGAACCTTGGGTTCATCGAAGACAATCTGAATCTTCTCATTGTTCTCCATGCGCCATTTGAGAGTGCGAAGGTGGAATTCTCCCTGACCGTGAACAAGAATCTGACGAAGTTCTTTGCTCTGCTCAATCTGCCATGTCGGGTCTTCCTCGCGCATCTTCTGCAGGGCGTTCATCATCTTCTCGGTCTCGCTTTCGTTGACGGCACGGATGGCACGAGAGTACTTTGTGTTGGGATACTTGATGAAGTTGAAGCGGTTGTCGCAGTCCTTGCCGTTGAGGGTGTTGCCTGTCTTGACGTCCTTGAGCTTAACGCTGCAACCGATGTCGCCAGCGGTAAGTTCTTCTACCTTGATACGTGTGGCGCCTGCGCAGACGAACATCTGTGCGATGCGTTCCTTGCTGCCACGGTCTGCATTGGTGAGGTCGTCGCCTTCCTTCACCGTTCCGCTCATTACTTTGAAGTACTGTACTTCGCCGATATGCGGTTCCATTGCCGTCTTGAAGAAGAAGAGGCTTGTTGGTCCTGCGGAATCGGGAGCAACCTCTTCGCCACGAGAGTTGAAGGTCTTCGGCATTTCGTCAACGAATGGAACGACGTTGCCCAGGAACTCCATGAGGCGACGTACGCCCATGTCCTTCACGGCATCGACGCAGAAGACGGGGAACATGCCGCGGCTGATGAGGCCCTTGCGGATGCCTTCGCGCATCTCGTCTTCGGTCAGGTCTTCGCTCTCGAAGAACTTTTCCATGAGCGTCTCGTCGTGTTCTGCTGCTGCTTCGATGAGTGCTTTGTGCATTTCCATAGCCTTGTCCATCTGGTCGGCAGGAATGTCTTCGATGGTGGGAGCGCCGCCTTCGGGGCCCCATGAGTACTTCTTCATGAGCAGTACGTCGATGAGGGAGTTGAAGTTGGGGCCTGTCTCAATGGGGTACTGGATGGGCACAACCTTCGGGCCGTAGATGCTGGTGAGTTGTTCCAGGAGTTGGTCGAAGTCGCAGTTCTCGTCGTCGAGTTGGTTGACGAGGAAGATGACGGGCTTGCCCAGCTTCTCTGTGTAGCGGAAGTGGTTCTGTGTGCCTACCTCTACGCCAGCGGCTCCCTTGAGGAGGATGATGGCCGTGTCGGTGACGTTGAGGGCTGTGATGGCAGCGCCTGCAAAGTCATCACTGCCAGGGCAGTCGATGAAGTTAATCTTCTTGCCGTTCCATTCTACGTGGCATACGGTAGAGAAGACGGAATAGCCGTACTCGTGCTCTACGGGGAAATAGTCGCTGACAGTCGTGTGCTGACTGACTCTGCCGCGACGCTTGATGACGCCAGCCTCGTAGAGCATGGCTTCAGTCAAGGTCGTCTTGCCGGCTCCATCATTACCCAGAAGGGCAATGTTTTTGATTTCATTTGTCTTGTAAGTCTTCATGACGGTTATTGTTTTTATGGATTAATACAGAATTTCGGGCATAAAGTTACTATTATTTCCAGTAATGGCAAGCGAATGCGGATATGTTAGACAACATAAAACATTATTTCATGAGGTCGCTTATGATGTCATTGGAGGTGAAAATGCCCTCTTGGGTGAGGCAGAGGTGGTCGTCCTGAATGTGTAATCGTCTGTCTTTGAGATGAGGTTCGGCCATTGAGAGGCAGTATTGGCAGTCGTTTTCCTGAAGCTCGCCAAGCGGGATGCCGACCATTGTCCTGAGGCGTGTCATGATAAATTCGTTGTAGAGGGATTCGTCGGAGAGCGTTTCTATTTCGTTCGGCACGTCATTGGCAGCTGCTATATATGCTTTTATGTCAGGCAGGTTGGCTCTGCGGGTGCGGAGGCCGTCGTAGGAATGTGCGCCTGCTCCAAGGCCCAGATAAGGCGTGCCTTGCCAATAGCCGCTGTTGTGGCGTGAGTGACACCCTGGCAAAGCAAAGTTTGAGATTTCGTAGTGAATGAATCCGGCCTTGCTTGTCTCGGACATGAGGAAGATGTACATCTTGCGCGAGAGTTCTTCGTCGGCTTCCCTGACGAGTCCCTGCCTGAGCATCGTGTCGAGCCGTGTCCCTTCCTCATAGGAGAGTGAGTAGGCGCTGAGATGCTTGATGCCGAGGCTTAGGGCAAGCTCCACATCGTGCCTCCAGCCTTCGAAGGTCTGTCCTGGCAGGCCATAAATGAGGTCGAGGCTGATGTTCGTCAGGCCAGCCTCCTTGCAAGCCCTCACGGCTTCGATTGTCTGCTGGCTGTTGTGCCGACGCCCGAGGAATTGCAGGAGCTTGTCGTCGAACGTCTGTGCCCCCATACTGATGCGGTTGACAGGAGTCTCAGCCAGACCCTTCAGCCATTCGGGTGTGACGTCGTCGGGATTGGCTTCTATCGTCACTTCCGCATCAGCGTCTATCGTGAAAAGCCGTTCGGTTTCATTGAAGAGTTCGTGAAGCAGAGGCATGGGCAGAAGACTGGGAGTACCGCCTCCTATATATATAGTATGTACGCGCGTACCTTTTATAAATTGTCTGCGCAGAACCATCTCCCTTTCGAGGGCTTTGACATACCGAGCCATCATGTCTCGGCCGAGCGTAGTGGAGTAGAAGTCGCAATAGATGCATCGCGACTGGCAGAAAGGTATGTGGAGGTATAGAGAGTCCATAGTCCATAGTTATGAGTCCATAGTTCATAGTTATGAGTCCATAGTCTGGCTAAGCCTTGCTTCTTCCCCCAAAAAAGAGGATGAAACTATGGACTCATAACTATGGACTATGGACTGAATTCTAGTCCCTCATCTTCTGGAAGGTGAGCTCGTAGAAGCAGGGATAGACATTGCTCACGGCACTGGTCTGTCCCTCGCTGTGGGGAATGATGAGTCTGACCTTGGCGATGCCTTCCTCTTGACTGTCCTGGCGGCCTATGCGTATGTAGCTGAAGGGCACGAGCCATCCCGTGGGGACATTTGTGCTGCCGTACCTGTCGTACATCGCACCGCCTCCGTTGATGTCGGTATCGAAGTTAGCCACGAAGTTCCCGTAGTTGTTGGTGACTTTCATGATGTCGGGGCTGGGGTGCCAGTAGTTGACGTCGTTGCGAAGCTGAATGGAGTCGCCCAGGATGTTGAACTCTACGAAGCGGCATATCACCCTGGCTGTCTTTCCCCTCTCGAGCTTCTCGCCTGTTCCCTTGCGTATGATTTGCATGTACACGCCCGTGTTCTGGAAGAGGACGTACTGGTTCTTCTCGAGGTCGGTGACGGAGTCTTGCTCCAGGAACTCCTCCTCGCTGATGGCTTCTATCTTACCTACGTTGCACACGACGTTTCCGTCGGCATCGCGCACCACGATGTCGCGGTCCAGGAACGATTGGATTGCCTTGTATTCCTTGTCCTTCTGCTCGGCATAGGTCTCGCCCTGCGAACAAGACGAGAGGAGAGCAGCCAGGAACACAAAAAGTGGCAGTATGAATAGTGTTTTCTTCATATGAATGTCAGTGTTGTATAATCATATTTATTAGAATACGGCAGCAATCCTTGAGATTTTCTTGAGTTGTTCAAAGAATGACTTGTCACGTTTTGCCGCTATGAGATTGTATTTCATTTGCAGTGAAAGTAGGGGAGCCGCGTCGAGGCCAAGGGCTTGACCAATGAGTAAAGCCATTTCTGCGCTCAAAGGGCGTTTGGCATTCAGTACCTCGTTCAGTTGGCTTGGCGGCACACTAATCTCCTGTGCCAAGCGCCGCTGACTAATGCCACGAGCCTCCAACTCATCTTTAATTACCTCGCCAGGATGCGTGAGGTAATATGGTTCCAGGTTGTTGGCAATCATTCTGTCTTCAGTTCCCTCTATGTGTACCATAATAACTATTTATAATGGTTTGATAAATCTGTTAAACTTACCAGTTCTGCAATCGTTTTGTTGTCCTCAATTATTTCGCGAAACTCAATACGATATTGGTCATTCACCCTGACAGAGGACAATCCTTCCTTGTTGCCATGCAGATGTTCGTAGTGAAGAGCACCATATTGAGTTAGACCCATTACGTTCGAAAGTTCCATCATCAAGTCTATAACCTGTGTATATTTCTTGATGATTTGAGGTTGGAAGCGGTATTTTTTGTTACGTGCTTTTTTGTCCTCATAGAGTTCTTTGAGATACTCTTTTTCGAAGGTGACAACCATTTTTGTCTGATAATCTGCTGCAAAGTTACGGACATTATCTGATATTAACAAATCTGAGAACATCTTTTATGATGAATCTCTCTCATATCCACGTTTTTTTTACATTTCGTTTTTCTTTATTTGCTTATTTTTTGTACCTTTGCATCTGCGATGAAGAAGATTACTACATTTTTCGCTATGCTGCTGCTTTGCTGCGGAATAGGCTATACCTTGGAGAAAAACCAAATAGGATTCTCTGCCAGAGTGCCATACGGCAAGGGCACCATCAAGATGAATTTCCTCATCGACAAGGAAGGAGGATGGGGCTGCGGCACGGGCAGTCAAGAGCATAATTGTCCGTGTGTCGATGTTGATACCGAGGGCGAACTTGTCATTCCTGACAGTATAATAAGGCCTGGTGGACAAACTGTCTCCGTCAATTGGATTTCACCCGGCTCCTTCCAGTCGTGCCCCAGACTGACACATATACATATCCCTAAGACTGTCAAGTACATCTCCGACCTTTCTTTCGAGGGCTGTACTTCCTTGCGTGAGATTACTTTCCCCGATAGCGTACTCATCATCTATCCTTTGGCTTTCCATAGTTGCACTGGCTTGCGGCGTGTTCGTTTCCTTTCTTCTCAGCCGCCGAAGAGCTATTATTATGATAACTTCGAAGAGACGACTTTTGCCACAGCAACCCTCGTCGTGCCGGCCGAGGCGGCCGACCGTTACCTACATTGTCCGCTGACCTACCGTTTCCGCTATCATGCGGAGATACTTCCTCTAAGCCTCCCCTAACCCCTCCTAAAGGAGAGGGAAATAAATAGTAAATCGTAAATTGTCAAATAGTAAATTAATGAGGATTGTCAAATAGTAAATCTTACGATAACTCCTTCTCTGAATTCTCTGAGGAAGCAATGCAACCCCTCAGCCATCAGTTCAGCGAGGTAAGCCTCGTAAAGGAGACTGAGACCCATTGGCTTTTCCGAGCCAAGCGATTCGGACGATGGTACATGCTCAAGGCATTGCCTCCTGCTATGCGCAACAGTGAATTCCATCTCCAGATGTTGCACAAAGAGATGGAGGTGCTCATGCAGTTGCGGCATCCTGGCATTGAAGATTGTTTGGGGATGGAACATCTGGCCGACTACACAGACAGCGAGGGCAAGCTCATCTCCGTAGGCCCCTGCATCATCCTCGAATACATCGACGGCGAAACATTGGCAGAAGCAATCAAGGACAATTCTTCATTCTTCACTCTTCATTCTTCATTTTTGGACGAGCTTCTCGATGCCCTTGCCTACATGCACACCGCAGGCATCACCCATCGCGACCTGAAGCCCTCCAACATCATGCTCACCCACAATGGGCATCATGTCAAGATTATCGACTTCTCTCTGGCCGACACCGACAGCCACGCCATCCTCAAGCAACCCTCCGGCACCCGCAAATACATCTCGCCAGAGCAAGCCACAGCCTCCACGCCAGATGTCCGCAACGACATCTATTCCCTCGGCGTCATCCTGGACGAACTGCCGCTGAAAGGATATTGGAAGAAGATAGCCCATCGCTGTCAACTTCCCATCTGCGAGCGCTACCCTAACATCGCCGCCCTGCAAGCCGACGTGGCACGACATACCCGTCGTCAGGCCCGTCTTCGGTGGATGGCCGTCCTGTTGCCTCCCATCCTGCTTCTCCTGACTGTCGCAGGATTCGAATGGCACACCTATAATGAGCGGAACCGCATACCGCGTCTCACGTCAAGGGCACTGGAACAAGTGGAGGACAGCATCGCCGCCACCGGGCTTACACAGCATATCGACACGCTTACCCGATGGGAATACCTCGACCCGCAGGTCAACGAGAAGATACTCTCCGTCAATGCCTTCATCTACAACTATGTCGAGACGCAATTCGCGGAATGTAGCGAGTCTGAGCGCAAGGACATACTTTGTCAGATGCTCGACCGTTGGCAAACTTGGCACGACACTATCCAAGTCCGCGCCAGACATCTTATCTCACTCGACGTGCAATAATCCCAGTACTCTCGTGTGAGTACTGGAGTTTTCTCATGTGAGTACTGGAGTTTTCTCGTGTGAGTACTGACGTTCCCCCTAAAGGATTCTGGCAGATACCTGTGCGCCGGCAGGTCTTCCCTCCAGTTAAGTTTCCTTTACTTCAAAGTGAATGCCGCCCTTCTTGCCAGCCACAAACACCATCGGCGGACGTTCTTCGTGTACCAGATTGCTCAGATAGAGCGGTTCGCCTTCGATGAAGATGTCGCACTCGAAAGTGTCGCCCACGCTGAGCTTCGTCTGTTCTGCCTCGACAACCTCAAAGCGCTTCCCTTGCTGCAACTGCACGACACACCAACGGTCGGGATACCACGACAACTCAACTTGTTGCCCGGCAGTCATATCTGCCGTACGCAGATGACAGGCCATCACCTCATCGCTTTGTGGCTCATCATTATTTTCAGAGGCCCACTGGCAGAAAGTTACATAATCGGCATAACCTAAATAGCGTGCCAAGACATCCAGCGTCGTCTGTCTTGTACTCACACCCTGTCGGTAGCCCCAGATGCGCATCAACGTTGAAGCACTGATGTGCTCCTTTATCTTCACCTCGATTTTCTCTTCCAGTAACTCGAAGTCCATTGGCGTCTGTATTGACTTCCCGACTTTGCGTTCAATCTCCGTACAAAGTTTCCTGTATTCCTTCTGCATAACCCTCGTGCTATCTATCTTTTTATACTGCAAAGATACGTCTCTTATTTTATATCCCCAAATAAAGACCTGCATTTTTGCAATAAATATATTCTCATTACAAATGACATGGTAATGACATTATTGTATCAAAAAAAAAGCTATATTATCAACGTCCTTATTATTCTCATTTGGTCTTACAACTCTTTCTGCCTTTGTTTGCCCAAGAATTATAATATAATTCCTCGAGAACATTAATATTTTTTTGAAGTATATTAATGTTTTTTGCAAATACTGTTTAGTGTTTCATTTGTAACTCATCATCTTTCTAAATTCATTAAAAAACAATAATGTTTCACTTTGACAACTTATTATTATGCAAGTCATTAGAAATCTTTCTGTTAAGTGCTATTCATGATGAGCGACGATAATTGTAGTATTGTTATGATAGTGTATAGGTTATCTCTTGCCTATATGAAGTAAGTAAGACTGCCATAACATTTGAACTTCTTGCCATCTCAAGGCGCATCCTCCAGTAAGAATAAGTGCTATTTTCTAAAATAATTGCCTTATAATTGCAAATGACACGGAAATGACATCGGCGGTATTAATAGGAAAAACTACATTTGTTCAGAAATAATTAAAATATTTATTAATTTTTAACAAAAAAGTACGTATGAAAAGATTATTTTTAAGTATGCTGGTGATGGCAGTCTGTTTTACAGGTGTTATGGCTCAAGATGATGCAAAAAAAGCGGAGGAAAATGCCAAGATTATTAAGGAAAAGGCAGAAGGTGATGCCGCATATTCGAAGTTGGAAACCGTAAAAGATTTATCTGGTTTAACTATGAATAATATCATTCCTGAGGCAAAAAAACTGACAGCAGGTAATGAATATATCAAAGGAAATTTCAGAATTAAAGTGCCGATTAGTCTCGTTTCTTTCGTAGGTGAAATGAGTGCAACTGATCCTGAAAAAGACTTTGCTACGCTTGAAGTTATCGATTTCGGCAATCTTGGCAATACAATTTTAATTTCGATTGAAATTGCTAGCGCAGATCTCTATGCAACCTTTAGTTTCTCTGGAGAGAATGCATACATTTGCCCCACTACTCAAGGTGGTAATGACATGTTTGCAGTGGTTAGAAAAATTTCTCAAAGTGGAATGGTAGGTGCTTTGGCCCCAATGGAAGGGAAGTGGGCTATACTTTTGATGAGTAAAGATGGTCTTGTCAGCAGTTTTCACAAGGGAATGAAACGTTCGGAAGTCCAAGAAATCTGCGGACAGTTGGGACTTAGCTCTTTTAAAGAAACTGGGAAGACAGCCAAATATACTATCTGCTCTTTGTATTGGTTAGATATGCAGAAGCAATATGATATCTTTGGCAACTACAATTACCAAATGAGGAATGACAAAAAATATGGTGACTTCTACTTTGATGCAAATGGAAGACTCATGAAATGGTTCTTATTTATGTAATATATCATATCTATAATAACGGAGGAGGCCGAAAATCCTAAAAAGCTATCTGCATAGAAGTATTGTAATTATAACAACAACCAATATACTGAAAGAACGAGGGGATGCACCTATTGGCGCATCCCCTCGCTTATTTTAGGTCGGTTGCTTCGATGTACAAAGATAATCCAAAAACTGGGGCAAATATCATAGTAATTCCTGCAATAGGAATCAATGATATTGAACAGAACAATCAGAATGCTACAATTTACAACCTCTCTGGTCAGCGCTTGAGCAAGATGCAGAACCAAAGGTCGACGTATGTCAAGGGCGGTCTATAAGGGGGGATTTATTTAAGGCCAGTTGTTCCTTTTTCCTATAATAATTGTTAAAAAGAGACGAAAACCTAAAGAAACTTCGCTAAACATTTTGCTGATTATCAAGAAAAGATTTACTTTGCATTTCATAAAACATGAAATATAAAACATGAAATTAGAAAATCCATTTCCGGAATACGGATACTTTGGCTCAGAGTACTTCTGTGACCGAGAACAAGAAACGCAGAGGATGATAGAGGCTTTGCAGAATGGAAGTAACGTAACTCTGATAGCACCACGTCGCATAGGCAAGACGGGACTGATTCATCATGTCTTTGAACGGATGAAAGTGACAGACAAGCGTGCGCAATGTTTCTATGTTGATGTTTTTCCAACGAAAACATTCAGCCAAATGGTGCAGTTCGTTGCTAATGCTGTCATGGGTAAGCTCGACACTCCATCACAGTCAATCAAGAGAAAGCTAAACAACTTTATCGCTGCATTGCGCCCTACTATGTCACCAGACCCCATCACTGGTGCGCCAACATTCAGTTTTGCGGTGGAGCCAGAAAATGCTCGCGAGACACTTACTCAAGTTTTTGAATATATGAAGGAATCGGGGCAGATGTGTTATTTGGCGATTGACGAATTTCAGCAAGTAAGCAATTACAATGAGATTGGTGCTGATTCTTTTATTCGTTCCATCATACAGTTTGTTCCTAATGTCCACATTATCTTCTCTGGCAGTCAGCAACATCTCTTGTCCGATATGTTTATGTCGCCCAAGCATCCTTTTTTCAACAGTTCACAAATCATGACTATAAAGGAGATAGATGTGGAAAAGTATGGTACATTTGCTAACAACTTCTTCAAGAAACAAGGGCGTGAGATGTCACAAGATGTCTTTACTTATTTATATAATATGGTGGATGGGCAGACCTGGTATGTTCAAAAGATTCTCAATAGGCTTTATCGCACGCCCAAGGAAGAGTTGACAGAGAAGACAGTTAATAATGCTGTAGGCATAATCCTAGGCGAACAAGAAATTAATTACCAAAGCAGCTACAACCTCTTGACAGAGAATCAGGCACTTTTGCTCACTGCCATTGCCCGTGAGGGTGTGGTGAATGCTCCAACCTCTCTTGACTTTATCATGCGTTATCGCCTGCCTGCACCAAGTAGTGTAAAACTTGCTCTCAAATCTTTGCAAGACAAAGAATTCGTCTTTCAAACGGAGAAAGGTGAGTATATCGTCTATGATCGTTTCTTTGGAATGTGGTTGAAAAGACTTGAGTAAGAGGTAAAAGCGATACAGATGGCAGGCTCTTGGCATACTCAAACAAGCAGCTTAGAGTATGGGTAGAAGCAGCCTAGAAGCAGCCTACAGTATGGCTGCAGTATGGGTAGAGTGTATGAAGGCCTTGATTATACCTTCAGCATATCGGCATAACTGCCGATGGCTGCTTTTACTTTCTCCAATGCCTCTTCCATTGTGCATTGCAGCTTGCCGCCGCTGGCGTTCTTGTGGCCGCCGCCGCCAAAGAAGCGAGATGCCATCTGGTCGCATGGGAAGTCACCAACGCTTCTGAGGCTCAACTTCATGGTGCCCGGGTGCTCGGTGTCTTCGTTGATGAAGATGCTGAGGCGCGTGCCAAGCATCTGCAAGGGGATGTTCACGATGCCTTCTGTGTCGCCGTTCTTGACTTTGAAGCGGCGGCGCTCTTCGTTGGTGAGGGTGATGATGGTGGCATTCCTGTCGTGCAGGACTTTCATGTTGACATAGAGCAGGTAGCCTTGTAATCTAAGTCTGCCTTCGGAAGCGGTCCAGAAGACGTTGCGGTAGATTTGGTCTTTGTCGATGCCTCGAGCCAAGAGGTGACTGATGTACTCGTAGATGATGGGGCGATTGGAGTTGAAGGAGAAGGCTCCTGTGTCGCACATCATGGCGCAATAGAGGCATGTGGCTTCCTCGAACGATATGCTGTCCAGTTCTCCCCATTCGTTCAGCATGTGGCAGATGACTTCTGCTGCGGCACACATCTCGGGATGGGAGACGATGGTCTGGCAGAAGTTGGTGTCGGGGTTGAGGTGGTGGTCGATGAGGATGCGTGGGGCCTGGCTTGCCATGACTGTTTCCTCGAGGCCTGCCAGCCGATTGGGTTGGTTGAGGTCGCAGACGATGATGAAGTCGGCAGCGTCGATGGCGGCCTTTATCTGCTCTTTGTGGGTCTGGTTTGTCTGAACCAGAACGTTCTCGGCTCCCGGCAACCATCTGAGGAAGTCGGGGAAGACATTGGGCACGATGACTGTTGCCTGCTTGCCTTTCCTTTCGAGGTAGTGTTTCAGGGCAAGCGAGGAACCGATGGCGTCGCCGTCGGGGTTGACGTGAGTGCAGATAACGATGTTATTCGTTAATTCAAAATTTTTAAATTCAAAATTCAAAATGAAAGGTTTTGAGTTGGTTTATAATTCTTCATTTTCTGGGAACGATTTCCCCTGGTCGAGTATCTCCTGTGCCTTGATGACGACGGGGTCGTCCTTGCCGAGGAACATGAGGTAGTCCTTCATCTCTCCTACATTATATATTATGCTGCCGTAGATGTTGCGTTCGAAGAGGCGGCGGCTCTTTTGGAGCATGAGGTTGCGGCGGCGCAACTGCCGTTTCTCGGCAAACTGTGCGAACTTCTCCAGGAGGTTCTCGCGCCTCAGGAACTGCTCCATCCTCTCGGCAGTGCGGAGGGCAGACAGTTTCTCGCGGTTCTCGTCGGAATAGGCGAAGGCAAACTGGCGGATGAGTCCGGTGAAGACGGCTTCGCGGTAATATGATGTGACGGCTGTAGTGTCTTCGTATGGGACGAAGATGTCGGGCGTGATGCCACCGCCGCCATAGACAATGCGGCCGATGCTTGTCCTGTATTGCTCGCCGTCCTGATGGATGCTGTCCTGCGAGAAGAACTCGCCTCGCTCGTAGCGTGCTATGAGGTCATTCTCGTATTCTTCTCCGTGTCCTTTCTCGTAGGGCTTCTGGATGCAACGTCCGCTTGGAGTGTAGTAGCGGGCAACAGTCAGGCGAACTACACTGCCGTCGCGGAACTCCATAGGTTGCTGAACAAGCCCTTTGCCAAAGGTGCGCCGACCGACGATGGTGCCTCGGTCGTTGTCCTGAATGGCTCCGGCAAATATCTCGCTGGCACTTGCGCTGCCTTCGTCCACAAGGACTACGATAGGCATCCTCTGGAAGGTGCCGCGGCCATCGCTGTTGAACTCTTCGCGAGGGCTCTTGCGTCCTTCGGTATAGACAATCAGCTTACCGGCGGGCAGGAATTCATTGACCATTTGTATGGCGATGTGCATGTAGCCGCCACGATTGCCTCGAAGGTCAACAATGAGTTGCTTCATGCCTTCCATGTTAAGCTCTGCAAGAGCGACAAGCATCTCGGCATAAGTCTGCTCGCCGAAGTTCTTGACATGGAGATAGCCAGTCTTGTCGCCCATCATGTAGTAGGCATCGACGCTGACCACGGGAATGTCGCCGCGAACAACGGTGAAGTACTGCAGGTCCTTGGCCCCATGACGCTTAATGCCAAGCTTGACTTTCGAGCCCTTCGGACCTTTGAGGTGTTTCATTACTTCGTCGCTCTCCATGCCTACGAGTGATGTCGTGTCGGCTAATACGATGCGGTCGCCTGCCAGAATGCCAACCTTCTCGGCAGGACCGCTATGGATGACGGACATGACATTGACGGTGTCGCTTTCCATCGTGAATTGTACGCCAATGCCACTGAAACTGCCTCTCAAGTCCTCGACAGACTCTTCTGCCTCCTTCGGTCCAAAGTAACTGCTGTGAGGGTCGAGCTCGCTGAGTATCTGAGGCATGGCATCTTCGACAAGCATGTTCATATCGACGGTATCGACATAGTTGTTGTCGATGAGTTGCAGCAGATAGCCTACCTTGCTGGAGCCAGTGTTTATGATGTTGATGCGACCACCGGAGAAATGGCTCGTATAGAAGGAGCCTATGAAGATGCCTGCTATCGTGCCGATGGCAATGAGTAGGGGAGTAAAGCGATGTTTGATATCTGGATTCATAAAGATGAATTAAGAGTGAAGAGTTAGGAATTCTCAATTGGCACAAACTCAACTTCGATGCCTGCCCTGCGAAGGAGGTCGACGCCATCGGTCAGGCGATACTCGCGACAGTATATGACGCGTTTGATGCCTGCCTGTATGATGAGCTTGGCACATTCTATGCATGGCGAGTCGGTGACATAAAGGGTGCTGCCATCACTGTTGTTGCCGCTTCGAGCTATCTTGGTGATGGCATTGGCTTCGGCATGAAGCACATAGGGCTTGGTCACGCCATCTTCTTCGCAAACGTTCTCAAAACCGCTCGGCGTACCATTATAGCCGTCGCTGATAATCATCTTGTCCTTGACGACGAGAGCACCCACTTGACGACGTTGGCAGTAGCTGTTCTCGCTCCATATCTTTGCCATTCGCAGGTAACGGAGGTCGAGGGCGTGTTGTTTCTTAAGGTCTTTCATCTGTTTGTATGTCATTGCGTTTGAGGAGGGCCTTGATGTCAGGCTCCTTCCCTCGGAAGTTTACATAGAGTTTCATTGGGTCGGCTGTTCCGCCTTTTGAGAGGATTTCTTTGCGGAAACGGCTTGCCGTCTCTTTGTTGAAGATGCCTTTCTCCTTGAAGAGACTGAAGGCATCTGCATCGAGCACCTCAGCCCACTTGTAGCTGTAGTAGCCTGCCGCATAGCCGCCACTCATGATGTGCGAGAACTGTACACTCATGTTTGTGCCAGGGATGGCTGGCAGGAGTATGGCACGGCTCCAGGCTTTGCGTTCGAAGTCCATGATGTCGTCGGATAGAGGCTCTTTCAGGGTGTAGTAAGCCATGTCGAGCATGCAGAAACTGAGCTGTCGGATGCAAGCATAACCGCAATGGAAGTTGCGGCTCTGGCGTATGCGTTCGATAAGTTCGTCGGGCAGGGGCTCTCCGGTTTCGTAGTGGAAGGCGAAGGTGTGCAGGAAGTCAGGTTCGATGGCAAAGTTTTCCATCAGTTGTGATGGAAGTTCCACGAAGTCGCGCTGAACGTTTGTGCCGCTCTGCCCCTTGTATCGTACCTTCGAGAAGATGCTGTGGAGGGCGTGACCAAACTCGTGCAGGAAGGTCTCAACCTCACCTGGCGTGAGCAGCGAAGGCTTTTCTGCAGTAGGCTTTGTCAGGTTCATGACGATGCTGACATGGGGTCTGTGGTCTGTCCCTTCGGCATCGATGTGTTGTTCCTGATAGTCGGTCATCCAAGCTCCGCTCTGTTTGCTTGGGCGAGGGAAGAAATCGGCATAGAGTACTGCCAGAAAAGTTCCGTCGGCATCAAAGACTTCGTAGGCTTCGACATCGGGATGATAAACCTCAATGTCGGGCTGCAACTTGAAGGTGATGCCATAGAGTTTTGTGGCAAGACCGAAGACGCCCTTCTTGACGTTCTCCAGTTTAAGGTAAGGACGAAGCATTTCGCTGTCGATATTGTGCTTCTTGAGCTGCAGTTTGTGGCTGTAGTATGCCCAGTCCCAAGGCATGATGGGCTGCTCGGCAGAAGCGTTCAGTTCCTCAATTTCAGCCTTAGCCACGGGCATGTAGGCTTCGTAGAGTTCCTCGATAAGGTTGTTCACGCGGCTGGCCGACCTGGCCATTCTCTTCTTGAGGGCGTAGTCGGCATAGCTTTCAAAGCCAAGCAACTTGGCTGTCTCTTGCCTGAGGTTCACGATGCGGCGTACGATTTCCCTGTTGTCGAAGTCATCTCCTTTGCAACAAAGTGTGTTCTTTGCCATGTACATTTGGCGACGAAGCTCGCGATTGTCGGCATAAGTCATAAACGGACCATAGCTTGGGGCATGAAGCGTAAATAGCCAGCCCTCTTTACCTTTCTCTTTAGCTGCCAAAGATGCTGCGTCCTTTGCCGTATCAGGAAGACCAGAAAGGTCGTCTGGATTGGTAATGTGGAGCTCGTAGGCATTGGTCTGCTTCAGTTCGTTTTGGTTGAATTGCAGGCTGAGCTGGCCGAGTTCTGTCTCAAGGGCAGTGAGTTTTTCTTTGTCTTCAGGGCTTAAGAGTGCACCGCTTCTGACGAATCCGTCGTAGGTGTCATTGAGGAGTTTCTGCTCTTCTTCCGTGAGTTTTCCCGGATTCTCCCATACTTTCTTGATGCGTTCGAAGAGTTGTTCGTTGTGAGCAATGCGGGCATAGTGCTCGGTCAGTATAGGAGACAGTTTCTGTGCCAGGGCATCCATCTCGTCGCAGGTGTTGGCCCCGACCAGATTGAAGAAGATGCTGGTCGTTCGGTCCAGCAATTCGCTGGTCGGGACAACGATAGTATTCTGGAAGGTCGGCTCGTCGGGATTGCTCACGATTGCGGCGATGTCGTCATCTTCCTGCTTCATGGCTTCGAGGATAGCCGGTTCGTAGTCCTCGAGTTTTATGCGTGAAAAAGGTGCTGTTCCGTGCAGCGTCTGGAAGGTTGGTTCGGTGAGTATATTCATATATGGTATCGTATTCGTTGATTTCTCATGAAGGTATGCAGCCAGGTCAGCCGACGAGTGCATTCAGGTCGTGTATCGTAAAGTGTCCCCTGCCCAGACGTATGCTTCCGTCAGCGTCCCATCGGTTGAGGATTTGTGATATGGTGAGGCGGGTGTCGCCTGTGTATTTTGCGAGGTCTTTCATCATGATGGAGATGTCCGCCTGGCCTTCCTGGTCTGGAAAGAGTGTCGAGAGTAAGTGTCGGAGTCGCTCTTCTGCGCTGTCGAGTTGGCAGGGGAGTAGTGCTGCAGTTCTTTTCTGTGCTTGGGCTGAGAGACTGTTGAGCAGATTGAGCCGGAATACTTCGCTTTTCATCAGGTGGCTGTTGACGAGGCTCTTCCTTATGCCAAGCATTTTGACTTCTGTCTTTGCCCGATAGGTGTATTGGTAAGTCGGCTTCAGGCCAAAGAGTCTGTCCACTTCGATGATGGCAGGTCCGTTTATGCTGGAGCGGGTGGCATAGCGTCCGTCTTCCGAGCGATGCTCTCTTTCCAGTTCTCCTTCCACGAGGTAGAGCAGGTGGGAGCAGTTGTCTCCTTGCTTGATAAGCGGCAGGCGGGAGGCGGGAAACTCGTCTATGTCGAGACGCAATACATCTTCCCAGTTGAGCAGTTCCGTGCTGCTGACGCCTTGGAGCAGGGGGAGTCGGGTGAGAAGGACGTATCGGTTTGTCATTTTACGAGGAGTTTTTTGAAACCTTCTGTACACCAGGTCTTGTAGTTCCCCTGCTCGTCGGAACAGATGAAATAGGCTTCCAGTTGTGGCTGTCGTTGCAGGATCTGCCTTGCCCCCTCCATTCCGAGCACCATGAATGCCGTTGCAAAGGCGTCTGCTTCTGCACAGGTAGGTGCCATGACGGTACTCGAGAGGATGTCTTGCTGGGCAGGGTAGCCAGTCTTTGGGTTGATGGTATGTGCAATCTTGCGGCCGTCCTTGATGTAGAAGTTGCGGTAGTTGCCGCTTGTGGCAATGGCCTTGCCGGAGAGGGCGACGATGTCTTGCAGTTCGGAACTGGCCGAGGTGGAGTCGTCATCAGGTTTGTTTATGCCGATTCGCCAGGGCTCTCCCTTCTCGTTGAGGCCTTCCGTAACGACCTCGCCGCCTATCTCTACCATGAAATTCTTGATGCCTTTGCCTCGCAATACTTCTGCTGCCCTGTCCACTCCATAGCCTTTGGCAATGGCGCTGAAGTCGAGAATGGAAAGGGGATTGTCCTTCGTGAGGTTATTCCCCTCGATGTGAATGCCAGAGAGGCCAACCAGGGCGAGCAGACTATCAACCTGCTTGTTGTCTGGCAACTGACCTTTCTTGAAGCCGAAGCCCCACGCGTTGACCAAAGGAGCGACCGTCGGGTCGAAGGCTCCGTCTGTTGCTTTGTTGACGGAGAATGAAAGCCTGAGCACTTCGCTCAGCATTTCGTCTGCCTCATTGCTTTCGCCTTTGTTGATGCGGCTGATTGTGCTCTTCGGATTAAACATCGAGAGCGATGCGTCAACCTTCCCAAGCTCTGCCTTAATCTCTGCTTGAAGGTCTCTGTCGTAAAGGTAACTGGCATGAAAGACAGTACCGAAGACGAGGCCTTCGTTGTGTTGATAGGATGCGTTCTTTCTGCCATCGGAGTGCCTGAGGAAGATGAGGCAAATGATGGTTGCAAGTACAAGCAGGACAAAGATAACTCTACGATTTGCCATTCTTCTTTTCTTTAGAGGATTTGAATGAGCCCTTGCCTATGTCGAACACAAGGTTCATGGTTCCGCCCCAGCCGTTGCTGTCGTTCTTGCCAAAACCTGGAATGAAGTATGGTTTGCCTTCGTCGGGCGTCTTGATGCTGACCCTGAACTTGTAGCGAATGCTCCATCCGAGCCGGATAAAGCGCCACAGCTTTGTCTCCACGCCGGCACCGAACTCCAGCCATTGTGCCGTAGCCTTCTCGCCGTCGAGCCTGAGGGGAACCGAAGTGCCGTAGGTGGGGTCGGTGAAGGTGTCGTTGCTGATGTCATACTTGAAGGAACTGAAGCCATAGCGGAAAAGTCCAAAGAGCCGGTTGCCGTTGTGCTTCTTGTTGAAGTTGTAGTCCATGCCGAATCGCATGTACGGGGATGTGGTGGAAAAGGAGTTGCCTGTCTCCGCTCCATCCTTGTGGCAATCGCCTATGCCAAGTTCGGCTGCAGGGAAATACTTGTCGCGGAAGTTGATGCGTGCGCCTACCTCCATGTTCGCGAACTTTGCTCCAACAGCTTTCATGGCAAAGCCGACGATGTCGGCACTGACAGTAACACCGCTCAGCAGGGGAGCTTTCTCCTTTTTCTTCTGCTGCGGCTCTTGGGCTTGCATGGATGTGCACGCCAGGCTAATCAGAAGCAGGAAGCAAGTGTATCTGCAGATTGTTGGTAAGTTCATAGTTCACGGAAGAGCGTATGACAGTGATTGATTCGATGAATTCGTGAGTGGAGCGGATGCTTTGTATCTCGTGGAAGAGTGTCGTGGGACAGTCGGGCGACTCATAGTGCACCTGGTTTGTCTTTGTTATCCATACGGTATCTTGAACGAGATAGTCTTCGCCTTTGACGGTAAAGACGAGTGTGTCTTCGTCTTGCCAGTAGCTCAGGGGAAGGCTGAGCCTTGCGGTGTTCACAGAACGATTGAGCAGGGTCGGGCCATCTTTGCCAGAGGTAATGGTCAGCGTGTCTTTTATCTGCACTGCCGTACCCTCTTGCTCGAATGTACCATACATTCCCACGTAATTGTAGAGCGTGCAGTCGTACGACTCGCAGGCTGCGAGCATCAGAATACATGATACTATGAGCAGGATGCGTCGTCTCATATTGTTTTCTCAATCTGATAGTTGTTGCGTTCAGGTGCATTACGGCTGATGAGCTCTCCGAGGAAGCCTGCCACGAAAAGCTGTGTGCCCACAATCATCATGGTGAGTGCTATGAAGAAGTATGGACTGCGCGTGACGAGCGGGTGGGGAATACCTTTCGTAAGGCAGTAGAGTTTCGTGCCTCCGACAACACAAACAGCCAGGAAGCCGATGATGAACATCAAGGTGCCGATGAAGCCAAAGACATGCATAGGCTTGAGCCCGAAGTTGTTCAGGAACCAAAGCGAGAGGAGGTCGAGGTAGCCATTGACGAAGCGGTTCAGTCCCATAAACTTCGACTTCCCGAACTTGCGTGCCTGATGGTGAACCTTCTTCTCCCCAATCTTGCAGAAGCCTGCATTCTTGGCCAGATAGGGAATGTAACGATGCATCTCTCCATAAACTTCGATGTTCTTCACCACTTCATTGCGATAGGCTTTCAGGCCGCAATTGAAGTCGTGGAGGTTGTGTATGCCGCTCACTTGCCTTGCCGTTGCGTTGAAGAGCTTTGTTGGAATCGTCTTCGAGAGCGGGTCGCCCTTGCTGCGATTCATCTTGTATCCGCTCACCAGGTCGTAGCCTTCCTGCGTAATCATGCGGTAAAGCTCGGGAATCTCGTCAGGCGAATCTTGCAAGTCGGCGTCCATTGTGATGACAACATCGCCTTTTGCTGCACCGAAGCCGCAATAGAGGGCTGGGCTCTTGCCATAGTTGCGACGGAACTTGATGCCGTGAACCGTGTCGGGATTCTCTTTCTTGAGACCTTCTATCACGTCCCATGAGTGGTCTGTACTGCCGTCGCTGACGAAGATGACTTCGTAGCTGAAGCCGTTATTTATCATTACTCGCTTGATCCAGCCGAAGAGTTCGGGCAGCGACTCATCTTCATTGTATAGGGGAACAACTACACTTATGTCCAACATATTCATTATTTCATTATTTCATTCTTTTATTTTCTTAGGCGCTCTTACGGGGAGAGCTGCAAACAGGGAGAAAGGCAGGGCCAGCATGATGTTGTAGAACGCCAATTGCATCATGATGTCGCGAACGGTCATGGATTGGACGACCTTGTGCATCTCATCCAGGTCTGCTTCCGGCATCATCTGTTTCCACAGCTCGCGATATTCCTCGCTTTGAAATGCAGTGCCCAGAATGGAGAGCAGCCGCCCACCGTCGAACCAAAGGAAATAGGCATACTGGACGGCATCGGTGAGCAGGCCTGCAAGCAGACTTGTGACGAGCGACAGTTTCATGATGTGCAGCCAGCTGACCGCAGGGTAGAGGCGGCGATAGTTCGTCAGTTGCCTGTAGAGCGTATATATGCTGATGATGCCCAGGGCAGTGCTCAGCATTGATAGCAGCGGATGCTCCGTCCCGTACATCGTGCAGAGAAAACTTGCCGACCACATCAAGCCGATTGGCAATGCCATCCACCCGGCAGCATCCATCATAGTAGGCTTATCGTTCATTGAACATTATTATTATGAGCGGACAAAGGTACAAAATTATAATATAAATAATGTATTATGACGCAAAAAAAAAGCCTTAACATATAATTTTGAATTTTTTAATTTTGAATTTTGAATTATATGTCGTACCTTTGCAGCCGCAAAAATCATGGGAAAGTCCTATACGGCATGCTCCTTGTGAATCCCCCAGGGCTTGACCGCAGCAAGGGCAGCAGGTTGTAGCGGCGCGATATAGCAAGCTTTCCCACCCGCCTCTTTAGCTCAGTTGGCCAGAGCACGTGATTTGTAATCTCGGGGTCGTTGGTTCGAATCCGACAAGAGGCTCAAGGATAGGCGAAAGCCAATTTGCTTTTGCGAATAATGACGCACTTAGAGAGTCCTTTTCAGGACTCTCTTTTTTTTTGTTTATAAAGGTCTGATTAACTGAAGTTCTCTTGCCTCGTCTACCAACTTGGCGTGTCGGGTTGTTTGCACATACATGTAGATGCAATTGCACGTACATGTATGTGCAATTGCATCTACATGTATGTGCAAACCCCTTGGCGTAGTATCTCTGCCTGAACAACTTAGGATTTCGGGCAAAAAGGGGTGTCGAAATGGATATAGTTCGTACTTAGATTTTACTGAGAACTGACAGAGAAGTGACTGAGAACTTTCTGAAAACTTACCTTGCTCCCTAAGTTGAAAGTTTATATCTGGGACGGGTTTTATCATGTAAATGCCAAAATATGACATTATAAAGTCAGATGTTTTCTTGATAATCCATGCGAAATGCCGTCCTTTGCACAAAAATATTCGGTTTAAGCTGTAACAAAATATGAAAGTGACATTACTTTTGCGGATTGCTTGGGCATTTCTGGGTTTGCCGATAGTCCTCTTTCAGGCGGATGTGCAGGACTTGCAACATTTTTTTTCCCGAAACGGTCTGCAAGAGCAATTATTTTTATATATTTGCAGGGATTTGAAAAGAAAAGACCATAAAAACATTAAACTTCGACCTTAAAATTCCGATTATTTCAATGTCAAATCTTCAATCTTCAACTTTCATCATTCAAATTTCAACTTTCAACTGCCTGTCTGTTGACCTCGGTGCCACGAGCGGTCGCACGATTGTTTCTGAGTATTCGGGCGGGCGCATCGTGATGAGAGAGCTGACGCGCTTCGAGACAGTTCAGGTCCGACGCGACGGACACGTATACTGGGACTTGCCTCGCCTCTTCGACGAGATACTTCATGCCTTGCAAAAGGTCAAGGCGGAGGGGATTTCGCTTGCCAGTATCGGCATCGACACATGGGGTTGCGACGCTGCGTTCTTCGACAAGAATGGCGAGCTGATGAGGCTGCCTTATTGCTACCGCGACCCTCATACGGACGGGGCTGTAGAGCGCTTCGCCAACGAGTGTATGCCGCTGCAGGAACTCTACGAACGGACCGGCATCCAGTTCATGCCTTTCAATACGCTGTTCCAGCTCGACACAATCCGTCGTGCAGACCATGAGACGTTTGAGAATGCCGATAAGATTCTCTTCATGCCCGACGCTCTTGTCTATATGCTTACGGACGAGGCTGTTATGGAACAGACGGTGGCCTCCACGTCGCAGATGCTTAATCCGCGGACAGGCGACCTCGACCCTGAGATTCTTGCGTCGATAGGACTCAGCCGTGAGCACTTCGGCCGTCTGGTTAAGCCAGGCGAGAGGGCGGGTGTGCTGAGTCCGGCGGTTCAGGAGAAGACTGGTTTAGGTCCCATTCCTGTCGTGGCTGTGGGCAGTCACGACACGGCTTCCGCTGTGGCTGCCATTCCTGCAGAAGACGGCAACTATGCCTATCTGAGCTGCGGCACTTGGAGCCTGCTGGGGGTAGAGAGTCCGTCGCCCATCATCAACGAGGACAGCTTCCGTCACAACTTCACGAACGAAGGAGGCTTGGACGGTACGATACGTTTTCTCAAGAACATCACGGGCCTTTGGCTCCTGGAAGGTTGCAGGAAGGAATGGACGAAGGGTGAAGTGCCTTCGGATGTGAATGAGTTGAATGCTCTGTGCCTGGAGTCTCAGTGCCAGAGCCTCATCAATCCCGACGACCCGCGTTTTGCGCATCCCGATTCGATGACGGCAGCCATCCGGGATTATCTGAGCGAAGCAGGTCAGCCCTTGCCTCAGTCGCCGGCCGATTATGTCCGTGTCATCTTCCGCAGCCTTGCCGGTCGCTATGCCGAAGTCGTCGAGACACTTCGCGAGATTACACCCGTTGACATCCAGCGACTCCATGTGATAGGCGGGGGCAGCAGGAACGAGTTTCTCATGCAGTTCACTGCCGATGCTCTCGGAATCCCTGTGATTGCCGGTCCGAAAGAGGGAACGGCGCTGGGTAATGCCCTGGTGCAGGTTCGTGCTGCTGGGCTGGTGGGCTCGCTGGCAGAGATGCGGGCTATCGTCAGAAGAAGTATAGAATTAAAACAATATAAACGTAAATCATGAAAGAAGAACAAATTCTAAAGTCCTACGAGATTGCAAAAGAGCGCTATGCAGCCATAGGCGTTGATACAGACCTTGCCGTTGCTCAGTTGGAGCAGACACCCATCAGTCTGCATTGCTGGCAGACGGATGATGTGGTGGGCTTCGAGCGAAACGAGGCTTTGAGTGGTGGAATCCAGACGACGGGCAACTATCCCGGTCGCGCTCGCAACATAGATGAAGTGCGTGCTGATGTGGCTTTCGCGAAGAGTCTGCTTGCAGGCAATCACCGACTGAACCTTCACGAAATTTATGGCGACTTTGGCGGTCAGTTTGTCGATAGGGACGAGGTGGAGCCAAAGCATTTTGACAGCTGGATAGAGTGGGCGAGGGAGCAGGGCCTCAAGCTCGACTTCAACAGCACCAGCTTCTCGCATCCCAAGAGCGGCAACCTGACGCTCAGCAATCCCGACCCTGCCATTCGCGAGTTCTGGATTGAACATACGAAACGTTGTCGCCGCATTGCCGATTATATGGGCAGCAAGCAAGGCGACCCGTCCATCATGAACATCTGGGTTCACGACGGTTCGAAGGACCTTACGGTCGAGCGGAAACGTTATCGCGAAATCTTTGCCGAGAGCCTCGACGAGATTCTGAAGGAGGAATTGCCGAACATGAAGACCTGCCTGGAGGCTAAACTCTTTGGTATAGGACTTGAGTCTTATACCGTTGGTTCTCATGACTTTGTGGCTGGCTATTGTGCTACGAGAAAACTGATGTACACACTCGATACGGGTCACTACGAACAGACGGAAAATGTGAGCGACATGGTGGCTTCGTTGCTCCTGTTCGTGCCAGAGTTGATGCTCCATGTTTCTCGTCCTGTTCGTTGGGACAGCGACCATGTCACCATCATGAACGACCAGACGCTCGACCTCTTCAAGGAAATTGTCCGTGCCGATGCCTTGAACCGCGCTCATATCGGTCTCGACTACTTCGATGCCAGCATCAACCGTATCGGTGCCTATGTCGTTGGAACCAGGGCAACGCAGAAATGTGTGCTGCAAGCCCTCCTGGAACCTCTTGCCATGTTGCGCGAATACGAGGATAAGGAGCAGAATTTCGAGCGCCTCGCTCTCTTGGAAGAAGCGAAGAGCCTTCCCTTCGGAGCCGTCTTCGATTACTTCAACCTGAAGAACAATGTGCCTGTCGGCGAGGCATTCATCCCCGCTATTCAGCAATATGAAAAGAATGTGACAAGCAAACGATAGCCCCACCCCTTAACAATCTAACCTCGAATTATGGCTAAATCGTCTCTTAAGAGCACCCTGGCGGTCTCGTTGAACAATTATCTGGATGCTGGTGCTATTGTGGCTGGAGCGAGCGGCATTACGCTTTGGCAGAACTATCTTGGCTTGAGCGAGATGCATCTCGGTTGGCTTAACGCCATCAGCGCCAATGCGTTAGGTGCAGCAATAGGTGCCATCATCGGTGGCTTCCTGGCTGATAAGTTTGGGCGGAAGTTCATCTTCACCTACAACCTTCTGGTCTATATGCTTGGCGTCCTGCTGATTATGTGTTCGGTGAACTTCCCGATGCTGCTTTGCGGCTTCCTGGTGACGGGCATTTCTGTTGGCATTGGCGTGCCGGCATCGTGGACGTATATTTCCGAGAGTTCCGAGGTGCACAATAGAGGTCGCAATATCTGCATCTCGCAGATGTCGTGGGGCTTTGGCCCGATGGTTATCCTGCTCTTCGGCATGCTGTTCGCCCCTGGAGGCTATCTTTACGGCCTTGTGGAATCGGTGGCTCATGCTTTTGTCGGAATGGATGCGCCAGTCGAGGTTGTCCAGGTGTTCAGTTCGCGTGTAGTTTTCTTCACGCTTTTTGTTGTGGCTTTTGTGGCTTGGACTTTGCAGCGCCAACTGGATGAGAGTGCGGCCTTCGAGGAGAGTCGCGAGAAAGACAAGAGTAGCATCTGGGAGAACATCAAACTTCTCTTCACCAACAAGATTGCAGTCCGCACGGTCGCTTACCTTGCCAGCATCTATTTGACGTGGAATCTTGTGGCCTCCGTGATGGGCTTTTTCCAGCCTCACATCTACGAGACGGCAGGCGGATTGAGCAACGAATATGCCAATATGCTCAGTTGCATCGGTTGGGTTGTTGTTGTGGCCATAACGTTCTGTCTTTCATTCTTTATTGACCGAATCTCTCACAAATTGGTTTATGTGCATGGCTTGCTTGCTGGTCTTGCCACTTGGCTTGTAGTCATCAAGGGTGTGAGCGGAATAGGCAGCCTTTGGGCTTTCTCGATTCTATGGGGCATCAACGGAGGCTTGGGCGTGCAGATATTCTATGCGCTTTGGGGCAGTGAGCTCTTCCCCGCCAAGTTCCGTGCAGGGGCTCAGGGACTGATGTTCTTCATCGTTCGAGGCCTCTCAGCACTTTGGGGACTGGTCTTCACCTTCATCTATGGCGAGAACGGCGAGGGCTTCACCCTGGCAGCCTATTGCATGATTGGGTTGCTGCTGCTTTCCCTCGTGATAGGCGTGCTTGGTTGCCCAAATACGCGTGGCAAATCACTTGAAGAGATAACTAAAGAACGTTACGGAGAGAGCCTCTCCTAACTCGATGAAATAATAATTATGAATTATAAATTATGAATTGTGAATTATGAATAGCGAATTAAATAAAGAGATACAGAAGGTAGCCGAGGTGGCTGGCTACCTTTGGCAGAAAGGTTGGGCAGAGCGTAATGGCGGCAACATCACGGTCAACGTCACGGAATATGTGGACGATGAGATGCGTGCCCTGCCGGCTATTTCCGAGCCGCTGCAAATCGGCAAGACTTTGCCACATCTGAAGGGCTGCTACTTCTATTGTAAGGGAACGGGCAAACGTATGCGCGACTTGGCACGCTGGCCCATGCAGAACGGCAGCATCATCCGCATTCTGGACGATTGCGCATCCTACGTCATCATTGCCGACGAACCGGTGATGCCCACCAGCGAACTGCCTTCGCACCTGTCCATCCACGACTATCTCATTGCCACCGGTTCGAGCTACAAGGCCAGCCTTCACACGCATCCCATCGAACTTGTTGCCATGAGCCACACGAACAAATTCCTCGATTCGGAGAAACTCACCCGCTTGCTCTGGTCGATGATTCCCGAGACACTTGCTTTTGCGCCCCTCGGACTGGGTGTCGTGCCCTATGCCATGCCTGGTTCCATAGACTTGGCAGACGCCACTCTGGAGCAGATTAAAGACTTCGACGTCGTGCTCTGGGAGAAACATGGTACGGTGGCGGTCGGCACAGACATTATGGATGCATTCGACCAGACGGATGTACTCAACAAGGCGGCTACCATCTATCTGCGTGCCAAGTCGATGGGTTTTGAGCCAGACGGTATGACAGATGCTGCAATGAAGGAAATACAGGACGTGTTCCGTTTGCCGACCTCCAGGCCGTGCTGACCGAAAAGCATTATAGCAAGACGCTCGAAGGCAAACTGCTTCCTGTCGTGCAGGCCGGAGATGCCGAAGGGCTCGTCTCGCTGCTATCTTCATTTTCCAGAAGTGAGCAGCGAACTGCTGGCTATATGCTCGGAGAACGGCTCTTGCTCGATTGCTCTGCCGACCTCTATTGGCAGATGACGGAGGCACTGGTGCACTACGAGAGCAAGGCTTATCTCGTCACCATGATGAAGACTTTTCTCGTTCGACTGAAGAACGGTTTGGCTGGACTTTCGGATGCGTGTTTCAAGCGTCTTGCTTCGGGCTTCAACGAGGTGGAACGGCAGAAGGTTGGGTTGCTCATCTTGCCCCAGCTGGACCATCCGAGGCAGGTGGAGGAGCTCTTCGCTGCGATGGGCATTCCGAAAGGCCGCGAGCAGATGGTCTATCTGGTCCGTGTGGACACCCTGCCTTGTTTGTTCCTGTTGTTGCGTTCCTTGCGTTACATCGAGCACGACAGGAGCGAGGTCTTGAAGGTTGCCCGCCAGTTGATGAAACGCGGAACGGGAGGCAGTTTCAATCTTGCCAGCATCATCAAGGTTGCTTTCGGACTGGAGGAGTTGACCGGTACTTTCTCCCTTCGTCTTCAGCCCTATCAGATAGCCCGTCTGGAGCAGTCGTACGAGGCTTTTTGCCAGAGCGTAGGATAATCAGTAATTCAAAGATTTTTATTATTGCTGTCCGCTAAAACTTTTTTCTCGATATAAAAATTAGGCTGAAGCCCTCGCTTGGGTTTCAGCCTTTTTTGTTATCTTTGCTTTCGCTACAAAACATCAATAACATGGACAAAGGTACACATTTTATCGGACA
>JAFUGG010000044.1 GCA_017469525.1 Bacteroidaceae bacterium
AAAGTTGAAAGTTAAAGAGTTGAAAGTTGAAAGTTAAAGAGTTGAAAGTTCAAAGTTTAAAGTTTAGGGATTAGAGAATATAATGATTTTACCAATATACACATTCGGCCAGCCTGTGCTTAGGCAAGAGGCTGAGGAAATAGACAAAGACTATCCCGAGCTGGAGCAGCTCATTAAGAATATGTACGAGACCCTGGAGCGCAGCGAAGGCATCGGCCTTGCAGCGCCGCAGGTGGGGCTTCCCATCAGGCTTGCTGTCATTAATCTCGACGTCATCAGCGACGACATGCCTGAGTACAAGGGTTACATCAAGACGTTCATCAATCCTTATATTGAGGAGTACGACGAGACGGAAACCGACGTCATGGAGGAAGGCTGCCTGAGCTTGCCTGGCATACACGAGAAGGTGAAGCGGGCAAAGCGTATCCGCGTCACTTATCAGGACGAGCAGTTCCAGGAGCACGACGAATGGGTGACAGGCTATCTGGCTCGCGTCATGCAGCATGAGTTCGACCATCTCGATGGCGTTGTCTTTACTGACCACCTGAAGGGCCTTCGCCGTCAGCTCACCAACCCCAAGCTTCAGGACATCAGGAGGGGGAAGTTCTCGTGTAATTACAAGGTGAAAGTGAAGCGTTAGACGATTGAAGTGGTGCCTTTCCATACTCCTTCTTGTGTTGTCGTGCATGCCTTTATCGGCTCAAATCAACACCGACCGCGTCCTGCTGATGGGACGCAACGCCTTGTATTACGAGGACTATGTGTTGGCCATCCAGCGCTTCAACATGGTCATCAACGTGAAGCCGTGGCTTGGCGAACCTTACTTCTACAGAGCTTTGGCGAAGTTCTACCTTGAGGACTATCAGGGGGCAGAGATAGACGCGGGCCATGCCGTGGAGCGCAATCCGTATGCCCTCAACCATTATGTCCTGCGAGCTCTTTGCCGCATCAATCAGAACCGTTATGCCCTGGCTGAGGAGGACTATCGGAAGGCAATCTCTATCAATCCTCTCGACCATAACAGCTGGCACAACATCGTGCTCTGCCAGATAGAGCTGAAGGAGTATGCACGTGCCGACTCCTCGCTCGACGTCATGCTCCGTCATTGGGGCAAAGAGCCGGAGCAATACACGATGAAGGCACAGGTCGCCTTGCTCCGTGCGGACACCGTCCAGGCGGAGAAGTGGGCTGACAGAGCGCTCGAGCTTGACGAATACGACGGCAAGGCTTGGAGCATGAAGGCCATGTTCCAGGGCAACCGAAAGGAATACAAGGAGGCCGAGGCCTCGCTCGACAAAGCCATCGTGCAGCTGCCCCGCATGGCAGGGCTCTACGTCAACCGTGCCTTGGCGCGTTACAATCAGGACAACCTCCGCGGAGCCATGTCCGACTACGATGCCTGCCTCGACCTCGAGCCTCGCAACTACCTGGCTCACTACAACCGAGGCTTGCTCCGGGCAAACGTCGGAGAGGACAACCTGGCCATTGAGGACTTCAACTTCGTGCTGGAGCTGGAGCCGGACAATACCATTGCGCTCTACAACCGTGCCCTTCTCCTGGACAATATCGGCGACTATAAGGGAGCCATCCGGGACATCAGCGCCGTCATTAAGGACTATCCCGAGTTCTGGGACGGCTACCGTCAGCGGGCTGCCATCAAGCGAAAGATAGGCGACGTGAACGGTGCCGAGAGGGACGAATTCAAGGTGCTGCAGGCAAGGCTCGACGCTGCTCAGGGCAAGAAGCATCCCGTCCGCACCCGCAAGAAGAGCGAGCACAACATCGAGGACTACGCTGCCTTGGTGGAGGAAGACGAGCACGAGGAGGAGAACGAGTACGTCAGCGAGTACCGAGGCAAGGTGCAGAACCGCCAGACGGAGCTCCAGCCGGAGCCTATTTACTCCCTCACTTACTATAGGAAAGAGTCGGAGACGAACACCTACGTCGCCTATCTGCCTGACCTGGAGCGTCTCAATGCTGGCCAGACGCTTCCCAGGCAGCTCTTCTTGACGGACAACGAGGCGCCGATGACAGAGAAACAGACCGAGGCGCACCAAGCTTCTGCCCTTGCCCTGACCGAGGAGCTGGAGCAGAAGCCTGGTGACAAGGACCTGCTGATGAGGAGGGCGCTCGACTACTACCACATACGCGACTTCGAGAATGCTGTCTCGGACATGAATGCCCTCATCCAGGAGCACGGCCCCGATGCCTTGGCACTCATCCTGCGGGCACAGTGCCGCTTCGCCCAACTCGAAGTGTCGCGCACCACGGCCAGTGCCTCCGACCTCCGCCTCGGCTATCTCATGGCCGTGCAAGACTTTAGCAAGGCCTCCGACCTCATGCCCGACGTCCCTTTCTTGCACTATAACATCGGCTGCGTGCAGGTGCAGCAGGCCGACTATATGGCTGCTCAGAAGTCCTTCAGCCGTGCCCTGGAGCTCGACCCGCACTTCCCCAGCGCTTACTACGGGCGTGGCGTCGCCTACATCCTCGGAGGGCAGACGGAGCAAGGGCTGAGCGACCTCTCGCAGGCTGGTGAGCTGGGACTCTACACCGCCTATAATCTCATCAAGAAGTACTCGAAGCAATTGGCGAAGAAACCTTAAAACATCTTGTTATGAAGAACATTTCCGGCGTGCTGCTACTTGCGCTGACCATCGGTACATGCCTTATGGCTCCCGTGAGGACGTGTGCCTGCACATCCTTCATCGTGTCCGGCAAAGCTACAAAGGATGGACGTCCGCTTATCTTCAAGAACCGCGACACGGGCGACCAGAATAATGTGGTTGCCGTGGTGCAGGGCGAACGCTTCCGATACATGGGCATTGCAGCCTCATGGGATGTGAAGCCCGTCAGCATCTGGGGAGGGCACAACGAGGCTGGCTTTGCCATCATCAACACGGCTGCCTACAACATGAACGGCTGCCAGGGTAAGGACACAGACAACGACGGAGCAACGATGCGCAGGGCACTCGAAGTCTGCCGCACCCTTGCCGACTTCGAACATCTGCTCGACACCCTTCCCAAGCCTCTTGGCGTGAACTCCAACTTCGGCGTACTGGATGCCGAGGGCGGTTGTGCCTACTATGAGACGGGCGACTCCTGCTATGTGAAGTTCGACGCCAATGACCCCAACGTGGCTCCCGAGGGATATCTGATGCGCACAAACCACGGAACGACGGGCTGCCGCGACATAGACCGCGGAGTGGAACGCTACATGGCCATCTCCGACTTCATGGCCCAGGCCTGCAGCAAGGGAAACTTCGACTGCGAGTACCTCATAGCCAATGTCCCTCGCTTTCTGACACACGGCCTGACGAAGCAGAATCTCTACGACCAGCTGCCTAAGGATGCCGACGACACGCGTTTCGTCCACTTCTCGGAGTTCATCCCCCGCTACATCTCCTCGTGTGCCCTGCTGGTGCAAGGCGTTAAGCCCGGCGAACAGGCCTCGCATACCGTCAGCTGGACAAACATCGGCTGGCCGTGCGGCTCTGTTGCCATCCCCCTGGTATTGCAAACGGACGTGACGCTTCCGGCCATTGTGCTGCATGGCGAGAAAGGCAAGTCGTGGCTCTGCTCCAAGTCCATCGAGCAGAAGCTCAAGGTCTTCAGCCTCCGCAGAGGCAATGTGCGCGACTACATCGACCTGAGCAAGCTGGTGAATGCCGCCGGTACAGGCATCGTGCAACGCATCATGCCGCTGGAGCGCGAAGTGTTCGGCCATGCCTGCGAGGCTCTGAAGAAGATGCGGAAGGGGAGGGGACAGCAGGCTCTGCAGCAGTACTACGAATGGGTGGATGCCTACGTGCAGGAGCACTTCCCTGCGGAAGACCGGTAGGCACGTGCAGATGTTCTTCCTGCAACGTGCCATAACTGTTTCTGCAACGTGTTGGAATTTTATTGCAACGTGTTGGAAATCTTCCCGTAACGCTTCCTGATTCTTCCCGTAACGCTTTGCTTTTTATTGTCCAAAATGCCGCTTTCTTTCATCCTTTTTGCCCTTAGGGGTTAAAAAAAGGGGGGTATTGCTGTATATAATAGCAGAGCCTGAGAGGAGAAAGGGGCCTCAAAGGGGGAATAAAAGGGGGATTTAGGGGGTTAAGCATAAGAGAATTAAGGCTTTAAGAGGGGGGGTATGCTTATAGAAAAGCAGAAAGAATACTTCTACAAAGCAGAAAGAATACTTCCACAAAGCAGAAAGAATACTTCCACAAAGCAGAAGGCAACTTCTCAGAAAGCTTTCCTCTCCTTGGAAAAAGCCAGAAAGCAGTTCGCCACAAAGCCCTCCAAAACAATGCTAAACGAGTAAAAATGAACGAACAAAGTAAAAAAAACACAGCATTTGGCCTATGTATGCAAAGTTTTTCGTAATTTTGCGCCCTTGAGATAATGTAATAATAAATAACATAACAGGAGTTCCTGAAGTAAAATAGAAGTTAAAATGGAAGTAAACTCGCTACGCTCGTAGAAGTTATATGCTGTGCATAGGACGATAGCTTTGGCATCCCCGTTGACTTCGTCGAGCTAAAGTTTGTATCGTCCAGCACGCAGTGCTTTACTTCCTGCGTTGAAAGCGCATAACTCCCCTTTTAACTTCCACTTTAACTCCAGAAACCTCAATAACATAACCGCAAGATATGATAAAGATTACTTTCCCCGATGGCTCCGTCCGCGAGTACGAGAACGGCGTCACTGGCTTTGAGATTGCACAGAGTATTTCACCCCGCTTGGCTCAGGACGTCGTGGCCTGTGGCGTCAACGGCGAGACCACGGAACTCAACCGTCCCATCAACGTCGATGCAAGCATTCAGCTCTACAAGTTCGACGACGAGGAGGGCAAGCACGCCTTCTGGCACACCAGCGCCCACCTGCTTGCCGAAGCTCTCCAGGAGCTTTATCCCGGCATCCAGTTCGGCTTTGGTCCGGCCATTGAGAACGGCTTCTTCTACGACGTATTGCTTCCCGACGGCAAGCAGATAGGCGAGGGAGACTTCAAGACTATCGAGGACAAGATGCTCGAACTGGCTCGCAAGGACGAACCCGTCGTGCGTAAGGAAATCAGCAAGGCAGACAGCCTCGCACTCTTCGGTGCAGCCGGACAGACCTACAAGTGCGAGCACATCGACCAGGACCTCGAAGACGGCACCATCACAACCTATACCCAGGGCAACTTCACCGACCTCTGTAAGGGTCCGCACATCGTCAGCACTGGCATCATCAAGGCCGTCAAGCTGATGAGCATCGCCGGTGCCTTCTGGCGCGGCGACGCTACGAAGGACCAGATGCAGCGTCTCTACGGCATATCCTACCCCAAGAAGAAGATGCTCGACGAGTATCTCCTCATGCTCGAGGAAGCAAAGAAGCGCGACCACCGCAAGATAGGCAAGGAGATGGAGCTCTTTATGTTCAGCGAGCGAGTGGGTAAGGGTCTCCCCATCTGGCTTCCCAAAGGCACCGACCTGCGCTTGCGCCTCCAGGAGATGCTCCGCAAGATACAGAAGCAATACGGCTATCAGGAAGTCATCACACCCAACATCGGCGGCAAGAACCTCTATCAGACCTCAGGCCACTGGGACCATTACGGCAAAGACAGCTTCCAGCCCATCCAGACACCCGAGGAGGGCGAGGAATACTTGCTGAAGCCCATGAACTGCCCTCACCATTGCGAGATATTCGCAAACCGTCCCCGCTCCTACAAAGAGCTGCCGTTCCGCTGCGCAGAGTTCGGTACGGTGTATCGCTATGAGCAGAGCGGCGAGCTTCACGGCCTGACACGCGTCCGTTGCTTCACGCAAGACGATGCCCACATCTTCTGTCGTCCCGACCAGGTCAAGAAGGAGTTCATCAACGTCATGGACATCATCCAGCGCGTCTTCAAGACCTTCAACTTCAAGGAAGAGAACGTGGAGGTGCAGATCTCACTGCGTGACCCCAACGACAAGGAGAAATACATCGGCTCCGACGAAGACTGGCACGTGGCAGAGCAAGCCATCATCGACGCTTGCGCAGAGAAGGGCATGAAGGCACGTCAGGAGCTTGGCGAGGCAGCCTTCTACGGTCCGAAGCTCGACTTCATGGTGAAGGACGCCATCGGTCGCCGCTGGCAGCTCGGCACCATACAGGTTGACTATCAACTGCCTCAGCGCTTCCAGTTGGAATACGTCGGCGAGGACGGACAGAAGCATCGTCCCGTCATGATTCACCGCGCACCCTTCGGCTCCATGGAACGCTTCGTAGCAGTCCTCATAGAGCACACCGCAGGTCACTTCCCCTTGTGGCTCACGCCCGACCAGGTCGCCATACTTCCCGTCAGCGAGAAGTATCAGGCCTACGCAGAAAAGCTTAAGGCATACTTCGACACACAGGACGTCCGCAGCATCATCGACGACCGCAGCGAGAAGATAGGTCGCAAGATACGTGACACGGAGCTCAAGCACATCCCCTACATGCTCATCGTTGGCGAGAAGGAAGAAGCCGAGGGCACCGTCTCCATGCGTCAGCGCGGCGGTGGCGAGCAGGCAAGCATGTCGATGCAAGCCTTCGCCCAGCGCATCAAGGACGAAGTGGCCCAGATGGTCGCATCTGCCGGCTAACGTTCAAAAATGGAAGGACAGACTATGCGTGCCGTAGCGGTGTTAAGTAAAGCTCGTGGCTTGGGCAGAAGCTTGCGCAAGTCAGGGAAAAGTTTACCCCCCCACATAGTCTCTCCTTAAGATACATTATTTATAATTGCGCGTGCCCGCGCGAGAGGAAGCAATTCCCCTCCGTGCGGGCATGTTGCGTTCTGGACGGAGACGCCTCCTTGTCGTCCTGCCGAACCGTCGTCTAAGTAATCCAATCAACAAATAAACATCAGTACAACATGAAACAGAAATCCTTCCTTGCAGCCTTGCTGCTATTAGTGACGTGCTTAACCGTACAGGCACAGAAAGTGAAAATCAACCTCGTTGACGGACAGACTTTCAGGTACGATGTCGAGAAAGTGGAGAGCATCACGTTCGACGAGAATGTCGAGTTCGTTGACCTCGGCCTGCCAAGCGGCACGCTGTGGGCCTCATGCAACATAGGAGCGGCAGCTCCCGAGGACTACGGCGACTACTTCGCTTGGGGAGAAACCAAAACAAAGGCAATGTATGGACCGGATACCTATAAGTGGATGAACTATTGGGAGAAGGTGAGTAGTACGGTTGCGGCTATAAACAAGTACACTGTTGACGATTCATACAATGGCATTTGGTATAGCAATGGCGTGTTCGTCGGCGATGGCATCACGACGCTTTTGCCAGAGGATGATGCCGCAACAGCCAACTGGGGAAGCGATTGGCAGACGCCAACCAGTGACCAGTTCCTTGAGTTGAAACAATATACTACGCAGCAGTGGACTACAAGAACAGGCAAAGATGGCTTCCAAAACCACGGATACTTGTTTACGAGCAAGAAGAACGGCAACTACATCTTCATCCCTGCAGCAGGGCTGAGCGGTTACGACAGTACTCAGGGTGAAGATGAGGTATTCAGATACTGGTCGGCATCCCTTTACATACGCTCTTATGAAGCGAAAAGCTTTGTTGATTATACGACCATAGATGACACCCTACCCCGAGGCGAACTAGGGAATGTTGGATTCGGTCGTTACATTGGTTTGCCCGTCAGACCTGTCTGGAAGAAATAAGCAGAAAGAACCGACTCACAGATTGCTTCAAATCTCGTAAGTGGGATGTGTACAAATCTGCAATAATCGCATCCCGAGACTCGTCCGGGTTTTATCAATGCAGAAGCATCATCGTGCACATAGATCCGGAGAAAATATTTTACAAAAATAGTCACTTCGGCATGAGGTCTTTATGAACTTGCCGTGTGCCCTTCTTCAGAGCGACACGTCGATTTTGCAATATCGACGTGTCGCTCTTTCAATTTCGACGTGTCAAGTTGGGTGAATAAACAGGTCGATCTAGGCCTCTTTTTGCGCTTTGTTTTGCAATGAAATGTGACGGAGTAGTACTTTCTTAGCGATTGGCTGTAAAGTCAGACTTTGCAAGTTGTTGATTTTTATGGCAGATTCGATTTGAGCCATTTTTGTGTCTTTAGGGTAGAAAAGTGCCACTCGTGCAAAAATAAGCCGTCAGAATGAGTCCTCTTGGACAAAATCTTTACATAATTCACTCAAATAACAAAAGTTCCTGAAGCAATATCTTGTCAGGGTTTACTGTTTTTTTGTACGTTCGCCAAATCTTCTCCCAGGCAAATATTCCGAGCTATTCCAAGCTATTTTGTTGCTGGGAAAGAAAAAAAGACGGGGAAAATTTTGCGCTTTCGCTGAAAAGTGCTACCTTTGCAGCCGTTTAACCATATTAGATGAAGAAACCTAATCTGAAACAGCAGTATCGCGTCAACGAGCAGATTCGTGGTGTCCGCGATGTCCGTATCGTCGGCGACGATATCGAAAGCAGCGTTGTGTCAATATCCAAGGCACTGCAGATGGCAGAGCAGCGTGGTGTCGACCTCGTAGAGATTTCTCCAAATGCCGAGCCTCCTGTGTGCCGACTCATCGACTACAGCAAGTTCATCTACCAGCAGAAGAAGCACCAGAAGGAGATCAAGGCAAAGCAAGTGAAGGTGGACGTCAAGGAGATTCGCTTCGGACCTCAGACCGACGACCACGACTACAACTTCAAGCTCAAGCATGCCCAAGGCTTCCTCAGCGACGGCGACAAGGTGAAGGCCTACGTCTTCTTCAAGGGACGAAGCATCCTCTTCAAGGAACAGGGCGAAGTGCTGCTCCTGCGTTTCGCTGCCGACCTGGAAGACTACGGCAAGGTGGAGCAGATGCCGCAGCTCGAAGGCAAGCGCATGATTATGTTCCTTGCTCCGAAGAAGCAGGCAGGCGGTGCCAAGAAGCCTCAGGAGGCAGAAGAAACAGCCGAGGCTCCCGTTCGCGAGAAGAAAGCGCCCCAACAGAAAGCCCGCAAGGAGTACACAGGGCCAAAGGTGGAAGGCGAGGACTTCGACGACTAAAAGAGCCTCACCCTAACCCTCTCCCGTGGGAGAGGGGACAAATGGTAAATGATTAAATAGTAAATGAGATAGTGCGTAACGCCCTGGTATATGCGTTGCCACATCATTAATAATTCAAAATTAATTAATTCAAATTTCAAAAAAATGCCAAAAGTAAAGACTAACTCCGGCGCTAAGAAGAGATTCTCGTTCACCGGAACAGGCAAGGTAAAGCGTCATCACGCCTACCACAGCCACATCCTGACAAAGAAGACAAAGAAGCAGAAGCGCAACCTCGACCACAGCGCTATCGTTGTTCGCGAGAACATGAAGCAGGTCCGCGACCTTCTCTGCCTCCGCTAAACCTCTGTTAAACTCAGGAAATCAATTTACTTTAGTTATTAACCGAATGCTTTAGCACATGAAGAACGCACAGCGTCGCTAACATTCAAAACGAAACAAAATTATGCCAAGATCAGTAAATCATGTAGCTTCAAGAGCTAAGAGAAAGAAAATTCTGGGTTTGACCAGAGGTTACTTCGGTGCCCGCAAGAACGTGTGGACCGTTGCCAAGAACACTTGGGAAAAGGGTCTCACCTATGCCTTCCGCGACCGTCGCAACAAGAAGCGCAACTTCCGCGCTCTCTGGATTCAGCGTATCAATGCCGCTGCCCGCATGGAGGGCCTCAGCTATAGCCAGCTGATGGGGCTGCTGCACAAGGCCGGTATCGAGATTAACCGCAAGGTGCTCGCTGACCTCGCTGTCAACTATCCCGACGCTTTCAAGGCTATTGTGGCAAAGGTTAAGTAAACGAGATTTACAAATCAAAAGGAGGGAAATGTCATCGCACGTTTCCCTCCTTTCTGTTTGCAGAAAAACAAAGCAAGGAAGGTTTTTGCAAAACTTTTCCATGCTTTTCTTTGATGCTTTCGCAAAAAGATGTATCTTTGCAAGGCAGAATGTATAATTAGGAACAGACATGAAGAAGACACTTACTTTTCTGCTTGCTGCTTGTGCATGGACCATAGCCCAGGCAGGAGATGACAATACCTTCTACCTCAACGACGCTGTGATTCTGTCTGGCGGGACGGCAAATGTCGAGCTCGGCATACGGAATACGGCTGCCAATCTGACTTGCCTTGAGGCTGAAATCCAGTTGCCCGAAGACTTTGGTGTGGTTCTGGACGAAGACGGCAATCCCAAGGTGACACTCTACGGCAACCGTACTGCGGGTCATGAGGTGCTTGCGGGCCTCCTCGACAATGGGAACCTTAAACTCCTTGTAAGTTCAATCGACGGTCATCTGCTCAAGGGAGAAGATGGCGAGATTCTGGCATTTACCATTGAGGCCGACGAAGAGGCACAAGTGGGGGAGTACACCATGGAGACTGTCGGCGAATCGCTCCTCGTCAGCAGTACGGCAGAGGCGTATTACAGCGTCGGAGTGAAGGGAAGCGTTCTGATAACGGATGACCCGACTGGCATCAACCTTAACGCTGACCTGAACGCTAGCGATGAGGCCATCTACAACCTTGCAGGCCAGCGTTTGAGCAGGAAGCAGAAGGGTGTCAACATCATAGGCGGGCGCAAGATTGCGATTAAGTGAGCGCAGACAAAAGACGTTAAGATAAGTGATGCAGCCTATAGGACATTAAGGCATCGGGAAAATAAGAAAGGGCTTCTGAGTTGTTCAGAAGCCCTTTTGCTTTTGTCCGGTTTTCCCCTTGGGGAGTCGGATAGGTGGTCTTTTACTTCACGCGGCCGAGGTAGCTGCCGTCGCGGCTGTCCACTTCCACGGTCTCGCCTTCCTCGATGAAGAGAGGCACGCGAATCTCTGCGCCGGTCTCAACGCGGGCGGGCTTCAGGGTGTTGGTGGCTGTGTCGCCCTTCAGGCCGGGCTCTGTCCATACAATCTGCAGATGTACTTTGACGGGAACGTCGGCATAGAGCACTGTCTCTGTGCTGGCATCGACCACAACCTCCACGTTCTCACTCTCCTTGAGGAACTTCACGCCGTTTACCTGGTCGGGAGCAATCGTAATCTGTTCGTAAGTCTCATTGTTCATGAAGACCAGGTCGTCGCCGTCCTTGTAGAGATACTGATAGGGGCGACGTTCCACGCGCACGTCCTCAAGGCGCTCGCCGATGTTGAAACGCTTCTCGATGACGCCGCCGTTGACGACGTCCTTCAGCGTCACGTTCATGATGGTGTTGCCCTTACCGGGTTTGCGGTGAAGGAAGTCGATGCAGAAATAGAGCTTGCCGTCCATGCGGATGCAGGTGCCCTTCTTGATGTCCTGTGAGTTAATCATAAGATGGTTATTGTTTGTTAATGGTTATTGATTTGTGCTGCAAAGGTAAGAATAAAAGTTGAAAAGTTGAAAAGATAGAAAGAAAAAGTTGTATAATCCTTGCGTAAATGAAAAAAAAGCCTTAATTTTGCACCCCGAATCGTAAAATGCACATAATAAAAATAAAACGATAAAGACATGAAAAGAACATTTCAGCCCCACAACCGTCGCCGTAACAACAAGCACGGTTTCCGTCAGAGAATGACAACAGCAAACGGCCGCCGCGTGCTGGCCTCTCGTCGTGCCAAAGGTCGCAAGAAGCTCACCGTTTCCGACGAAAGACACGGCAAGTAAACGCTTGACGGAAGTAAACAGGGAAGGAAGCAGAGCCAGTTGGCTATGCTTCCTTTCTTGTTTTTACCCGTTCCCACTGCGGTCGCTGGCCGAGTCGACATTTGTTTCCGTTTTGTTTCTCGTGAGGAAACTTTTTGTTTCTCGTGTGGAAACAGTTTGTTTCTCACGTGGAAACGGCTCGCTTCTTTTGTCATTTTGTGCATAGAAAAGAAATTATTCTCAATTCTTCACTCTATATTCTTCATTTTTATGTATCTTTGCAGTTGGTAATGACTAAAAAGTAAATATCAATTATGTCTTGGCAGGAATTCAAGAAGAAGCTCTTCGGTCCCTATGTCTATTGGAACCTCTTGGCGATGGTGCTCGTCGGTATAGTGCTTTGTGTCGGATTGTGGATATGGATGATTCAGTACACGATGCATGGCGAGAGCGTCGAGGTGCCTCAGGTGAAAGGCATGATGATAAGCGATGCCGAGTATGCACTCGATAAACTCGACTTGGTGACGGTCGTAGTGGATTCCGCTTATGTGCGCAGTCAGCCTGCAGGCATCGTATTGGACCAGAAGCCTACTCCTGGCAGCAAGGTGAAGTCGGGTAGGGAAATCTATCTGACCATCAATCAGAAGCAAACACCAACGAATACGATTCCCGACATCGCGGGCAACTGTTCCCGTCGTGAGGCTGAGGCACGTCTGCGGGCTCTCGGCTTCAAGATTGGTCCGATGGAGTTCGTGCCGGGCGACCCCGACTGGGTGGTTGCCCTCAAAGTCAATGGCAGGGAAGTCTATGCCGGCGAACGTGTCCCCAATGATGTGCCTGTCGTTCTCGTCGTCGGCAACACTGAGATAGGTGCCGACGAAGACGAGTTCGGCGACCTCTTCGGTGATTCGCTGGGAGGAAACGAGGAAGTCCTCGATGGCTACGAAGAGGAAATCTTCTGAGGAGAGATGACGGAGCTGGAGGAAGACATACTGCTCGAGGATGAGCTGCTGGATGGTTCGTTCTCGCCCGAACAAGGCGAAGATGACTCCCTCCTCGGGGGGGGGGTGGAGGAGGGCTATGAGCATTGGCGCATAGAGGTGGACAAAGGGCAGACGCCTGTCCGCGTCGACAAGTTCCTCATGGACCACATGCCCGGCACAAGTCGCAACCGCATACAGAAGGCGGCCGAGGCAGGAAGCATTCGTGCGAACGACAAACCCATCAAGAGTAACTACAAAGTCAAGGCTGGCGACGTCATCACGCTGGTTCTCGACCACCCCAAGCGCGACTGGGAAATCGTTCCGGAGGATATGCCTCTCGATATCGTCTATGAGGACGATGCCCTGCTCGTCATCAACAAACCCGCCGGCCTTGTCGTTCATCCAGGCTGCGGCAACTATAGCGGCACGCTCGTCAATGCTTTGGCTTGGCACATGCGCGACGACAAGGACTTCGACCCCAACGACCCGACCGTCGGACTCGTGCATCGTATCGACAAGGATACAAGTGGTCTGCTCGTCATAGCAAAGACGGCAGAGGCTAAGACTGACCTTTGCAAGCAGTTCTTCTACCATACGACCCGTCGCGAGTACAATGCCCTCGTGTGGGGACCTTTTGCAGACGACGAAGGAACCATCACCGGCAACATCGGCCGGCACGCCAAGGACCGCCTCCAAATGGACGTCTATCCAATGGACGGCGAGGTGGGGAAGCCAGCCGTCACACACTATAAGGTGCTGGAACGCTTCGGGCCTGTGACACTCGTGGAGTGTCGTCTCGAGACAGGACGCACGCATCAGATTCGTGCCCACATGCGGCACATCGGCCATCCCTTGTTTGCCGACGAGCGCTATGGCGGTTGTCAAATCCTACGAGGCGAGCAGACAGCATCCTACAAAGCCTTCATCAACAACTGCTTTGCCCTGTGCCCTCGGCAGGCACTCCATGCCCGAACCCTCGGCTTCAAACATCCCACGACAGGCCAGGAGATGTTCTTCTCCTCCGAACTCCCCGAGGACTTCGAAGCCTTGCTGAACAAATGGCGTAAGTACAGAACATAAAACAGGGGTATGTCACATCAATATGGCATACCCCCTAATGTTCAATCACGGTTGTTGAAATATTCAATCAGTGATTCTTCATCCTCTTCTTCTTCCTCATTGGAATCTATAAATATTTGTTCAGAGTCTAACTCTTCATAAACATCTTGGTCATCCATAAGATAATGTGTTTAGTAAAAGAAGAAATATCTCCATTCTCCATATTGTGCATAAGAGTTATAAGATGATACATCCACGCCCTTAAATGTAGAATCGGTGTTTTTATGAACAGGATAGTAATTTGATGTGCCAGGAATTTTAAAATAGTAGACTCCGCAAGTGTTAATTCCTTTATACAAACCTTCACCTGCAAAGTTATTTTTTACCCCAGATTTTGTATTAATGTAAACGCCACTTACTTGAGCTACTTTTTCATACTTCTCGTTTCCATAGTTTGCTATAGTATCAGTTCTATTTTCTTTAAATTCTACAGATGCATAAATGCCTACGGAAACTACCATCGCCATTAATAACAATAACTTTTTCATAATCTTGTTGTTTAACGTCCGCTCCTTATGCGGACAAATATTATTAATTGGTTAATGTTTGTCCTTAGGGAGAGAACGTAACCCGTTCGCACACGTGCATAAAAAAGCGCGGACAAAACTCTGAGATATTTGCTCTTTGAGGTCTTCGACTACCTATGCTGCTAAATATACGAGTAAAGCCCACGCACTAGGCGTGAGCGTTTTGCTTTACTCTTAGCAGCATTTTTTTTGAAAGTGTCGAAGTTTCAAAGATGCAAGAATAACAGCTTAACGCTTTTCCAATATGTTCAAGATGCACGTACTATGTCATGCATTGTTTTATATCATAGGCATTCAATTATTAGATTTGATGCGGCAAAGTTATTATTTTACAACCATTAAAACAAATAATTAAGATAGTTTTTTTCTTATTTTGAAAGATTTAATCATTAAAACCTAAAGGATGCGGATTTTTATTCGTAACTTTGCGTTCTGTTAAGTAAATAAATAGTGAATATGAAGAAGACCGTAGCAATAGTTTGTGGGGGCGATAGCTCGGAGCACGACGTCAGTATGCGTAGTGCCGAGGGTATTGCCTCGTTTATCGACGCTGAGCGTTATAATATATATAAGGTAGAGATTCATGCCGGCAAGTGGGAGGCTCTGCTGCCCGACGGAACTCGCTCGAAGGTCAACAGGGACGACTTCAGCTTCGTGGCAGAAGGCAAGGAAGTTCATCCCGACTTTGCCTACATCACCATTCACGGCGCGCCGGGCGAGAACGGTGAGTTGCAAGGGTACTTCGACCTCATCGGGATGCCTTACTCAACCTGCGGCGTGCTCGTCGAAGCCATGACTTACGACAAGTTTGTGCTCAACAACTACATGAGGGCATACGGCGTGTCGGTGGCCGACAGCCTGCTCGTCAAGATAGGTCACGACAAAGAAGTCAGCGACGAGGACATCGTGGAGCGCATCGGCTTGCCTTGCTTCGTGAAGCCATGCAGAGGCGGTTCCTCCTTTGGTACGACGAAGGTGAAGACCCTCGAGCAACTGCGTCCGGCCATCGACCTTGCTCTGAAAGAAGGCGAGGACGTGATGGTGGAGGCCTTTATGGGAGGCACCGAGCTGACCTGCGGCTGCTACAAGACGCGGGAGAAGAGCGTGGTGTTCCCCATCACGGAAGTCGTTTCCAAGAACGAGTTCTTCGACTATGCAGCCAAATACAACAACGAGAGCGACGAGATAACGCCTGCCCGCATCAGTGAGCATCTGGCCGAAAGGGTGAGCAAGCTGACCTCCATGATCTACGACATCCTGGGTTGCCACGGCATCATCCGCATCGACTACATCATCACGGAAGGCGACAAGATCAATCTCCTCGAGATAAACACCACGCCAGGCATGACGACCACGAGCTTCATACCGCAGCAAGTCCGTGCCGCAGGCTTGGACATCAAGGACGTGATGACGGACATCATCGAAGAAGGGATTAAGAATGAAGAATGAAGAATTTGCTACCGCCCTCAATGTTTAACGTTCAATGGTCAATGTTCAATGGTCAATGAATTTGATGAAATTCGTCCCTATGCGGCTGGTGAGGTAAAGCAGGCCGTCGAGAGTCTGCTTGCCGACAGGCAGTTCTCGCGGATGTTGAAGGGCTTTGTGCCATGGATGCCGAGGTGGATGTCTGGCGGCTTGATACGTCTGGCTTTCGTGGGCGTCAACACTCCTCTGCAGTTCCAGCTGCGGTTCATCAAGCCCGTGCTGAAGCATATCCTGCGCAAGTGCAGCACGAGCCACACGTTCTCCTACAGCGGCATCGAGCCCGGGCCGGAGCGCTACACGTTCATCAGCAACCATCGCGACATCGTGCTCGACAGCGCCATCCTCGACCTCATGCTCCACGAACACCGTTTCCCCACGACCTGCGAGATTGCTATCGGCGACAACCTCCTCATCTATCCGTGGATTAAGACGCTCGTCAAGCTCAATAAAGCCTTCACCGTCAAGCGAGGGCTCAGTCCGAGGGAACTGCTTGAGAGCAGTCAGACGATGAGCCGCTACATGCACTATGCCATCAACGAGAAGCACGAGAACATCTGGATAGCACAGCGCGAGGGACGTGCCAAGGACAGCAGCGACCACACGCAGGAGTCTCTGCTCAAGATGTTTGCGATGGCAGGGGAAGGTAGCATCGTGGAGCGGCTCAAGGACCTCCACCTCGTACCTCTCAGCATCAGCTACGAGTACGTCCCTTGCGACTACCTCAAGGCGCAGGAGTTCCAGCAGAAGCGCGACAATCCGGCTTTCAAGAAGACGAAGCAGGACGACTTGGACAATATGAAGACGGGCATCTTCGGACAGAAGGGACGCATCCACTACGAAGCCCGCCCCTGCATCAACATCTGGCTCGACGAGCTCTCGCATCTGCCCAAGACGGAAGTCTTCGCAGAGGTGGCACGCCGCATCGACTGCGAGATACATTCCGGCTACCGTCTCTTCCCGGGCAATTACATTGCCCTCGACCTGCTCAACGGCACTTCGGCCCATGCCGACAAATACAACGAAGAGGAAAAGAAGACCTTTGAGACCTACCTGCAGAGCCGCATCGACCTGGTCAAGATAGAGCATAAGGACGAGGCATTCCTCAGGGAACGCATCCTCACGATGTATGCCAACCCAGTCATTAACAAGCTGCTGGCCCAGAAAGATACACACAAATAGGTTTATTAACAACCACGAATTGCACGAATTGCACGAATGGGCTACGCCTTCGACTGCAGTGATAAATTCGTGTAATTCGTGTAATTCGTGGTAGAAAACATACAGTTGCAATAGATATGAAGGTTAAGTATATCCTGTTGTTCGCCGTCTGCCTCTTCTCCTGTTGCAAGGGTGGCGACGACGGTTCAGACATCTATCCGAGCATCCAGACTGAGTTCGCCACGGTTCGCACCGACGCTGCGGGCACGATGACAGAGCTCACGACCGATGACGAGCGCACCTACGTCATCAGCAACCCTCAGAAAGGCTACGACAAGGATGCCATGTACCGCGTCGTCTGCGGCTTTGTCCCCGACGGACAAAATGCGACACTCTATCAACTGACTGGAGCCTACCTACTCGGCGATTCCACAGAGCTGGCCTGCGAACCCGACCCTATAAAGGTGACAAGTGTTTGGAAGTCTGGCAGGTACATCAACATGCACCTCTCGCCGCTCACGCAGGGAGGCACACAGTATTGGGGCTATCGCATCGACGGAACCAGCGGCGGCACCACACACGTCAGCCTCCATCATCGGCAGAATGGCGATCCTCAGTCCTATACGGCGACCGTCTATGCCAGCCTCCTTCTGGACGAACTCGAGACGATTCCGGCCGGAAGCGACATCGTCCTGCACATCCAGACCTTCCAAGGCGAGCAAGTCTGGACCTTCCGAAAGCCATAAAGACCTCACTTCCCAAACGACTGCAAATCAGAAGGCAAGGGAAGTCCGAAAACCACACACGTGTAATTGGCGATTTACTCGTGAGAAGTTTGCGATTTACTCGTGAGAAGTTTGCAATTTACTCGTGTGCGAACTAAACGTGTTCTATGAATTACTTGCGTTTGGTAAAGCAAAGCGCAGCACACTTTTTCCGAGCCCACACTTGCTTTTGTCCGAAGAAACTCGTAACTTTGCAAGGCAAAATGTATGAAATGGCAAAGATAATCGCACAAACCGCCCCAATAGCCAAGGCAAAACAATTAATAATATCAAGCAATATGAAACATATAATCCCTTTAGAGAAGATACTTTTAGATACGCTTATGCCACGTTGTATGTGCCAAAGACAGCTTTAGATGAATATAAGGCGACTTCTCCATGGAGCAAATTTGGAACAATCGTACCTCTAACGCAAGACATGTCAGACGGGATTGATTGTCCCAAGGCGAACATGAATGCAGACAATGCGACGGAGATGGATTACTATGACCTTCAGGGACACAAGCTCGACAAACCCACGAAGGGCATCAACATCATCGTCGGCAGAAAGGTTCTGAAGAAGTGAAGCCTCACCCTTTATTCCGCGAAGGAAATTAAACCAAAAGTAGGATGGCAAGTAAAAAGTCGATACGTTTCTATGGGGACCGCGAGGTGCGGGCTGTTTGGGACGAGGAACACAACAAATGGTGGTTCTCGGCTATCGATATTGTGCAGGCCATTAATGATGAGGAAGATTATAAGAAATGCCGTAACTATTGGAAGTATCTCAAAGAAAAGATGGCCAAGGAAGGCATCGAACTGGTTAGTCTCACTAACCACTTCAAGTTTCAAGCACCTGACGGCAAGCTGCGTGCTGCCGATGCACTCGATGCTGAGGGTGTGCAGACACTGGCAAAGCACTATCCCAATAACCGCGCACATGCTTTTCTGAATTGGTTCACCTACAGTGACAACAGCATTGACGGACAAAGCAAGAAGAAAGCCTACTCGTTGTTTGAGGGCGACATCCTCGACGAGATGAAGCCTGGCACAGTGGCTTGCCTGCAACAGATACATGCCTTCCTGTTTGGCGGACTCTACGACTTTGCCGGGCAAATACGAACAAAGACAATTTGGAAAGACGGAATGCTGTTCTGTCGTGCCGAGTACCTAAAGCAAAACCTTTGTCTCATCGAGAAGATGCCGGAAAGCACCTTCGATGAGATAGTAGACAAATATATGGAGATGAACGTGGCGCATCCTTTCATGGAGGGCAACGGACGAAGCACTCGCATTTGGCTTGACCTACTATTCAAGGCACGCCTGAAGGTGTGTGTGGATTGGAGCCGAATAGACAAGAAGGATTATTTGGAGACAATGCGGAGAAGCACAACAGACGCCACTCCCATCAAGAGTTTGCTGAGCGGTGCATTGACAGATAAGATTGACGACCGCGAGCTTTTTATGAAAGGCATCGACTATTCCTACTACTATGAACAAACCGATTAAGTTGGAACTCTTGCTATGAACTATGAATCGATAAAGGGCAGTGTTGCAGTGCTCATCTCGGGCGGCGTGGACAGTGCCGTCGTGGTGCATCTGCTTTGCGAGGCAGGGGTGAAGCCTGACCTGCATTATATTAAGATAGGTATGGACGGGGAGGACTCGTCGTGTACGGCAGAAGAGGACATCGAGCTCTCGGAGGCAACGGCACGCAAGTATGGCCTCAAGCTCGAAGTGACCGACCTACAGAAGGAATACTGGGAGCAGGTCGTTGGTTATGCCATCGAGCGCATCAAGAAGGGACTGACGCCCAACCCGGACGTGATGTGCAACCGTCTCATCAAGTTCGGTGCGTTCGAGGAGAAGGTGGGCTGCCACTACGACTACATAGCGACGGGCCACTATGCCACGAACGTCATTCGCGACGGCAAGATGTGGCTCGGCACGGCAAAGGACCCTGTGAAGGACCAGACGGATTTCCTGGCACAACTCAGTTACAAACAGCTCAGCCATACGCTCTTCCCGATAGGCCACCTGATGAAGGAGGAAGTGCGACAGATTGCCCTCGATGCCAAGTTGCCGAGTGCCCGACGCAAGGACAGTCAGGGCATCTGTTTCCTGGGCAAGATAAACTACAACGACTTCATTCGCCGCTTCATGGGCGAGCAGGAAGGAAAGATTATAGATATCGAGACGGGCAAGGTCGTCGGCAAGCATAAAGGCTTCTGGTTCCACACCATCGGACAAAGGAAAGGCCTCGGCCTGAGCGGTGGCCCGTGGTTCGTCGTGAAGAAGAATATCAAGAAGAACATCATCTTTGTGGCGAATGGTTGGAACACGCAATTGCAGTACGGACATGACTTCCGATTGGCAGACTTCCACTTCATCACGGAGCCTCTGCCTGTTCAAAAAGGCGAAGAACCCATGCCGATTCAGTTCAAAGTCCGTCATGTGGACCATTTCATGCCGGGCACCATCAGCCTCGACGACGAGGGGTATCACATCCACAGCGACGCTCCCATACAAGGCATTGCGCCTGGGCAGTTTGGATGTATCTATGATGCCGACGCTACGGTCTGCTACGGCAGCGGGGAGATAGGCATCTACAAAATGAAGAATGAAGGATGAAGAATTAGGAACGCAGACGTCCCTTCCGCCAGCCAGATACGGACGGGACGTCCGCGCTCCCAATTCGCTGCCACCCCTGTAAATAGCTAAATAACCAAATAGTAAATAAATAGTAAATAGTAAATTGTCAAAACGTAAATAACAAAGATGGAAAATAACTTCGATGAGTTTGTTCCCCGCGAGGGAACGGATGCAATTAAGACAGACAGAGTGAAGGACTACTGCGGGAGCGATGACCTCATCCCGATGTGGGTGGCCGACATGGACTTCCGCACGCCGCCTTTCGTGATGAATGCCATTAGGAAACGCCTGGAGCAGGGCATCCTTGGCTACACTTGCCAGAACCCTCCTTACTACGAAAGCATTTGTCGCTGGAACAAAGAGCAGTATGGCGTGGACATCACTCGCGAGATGATTTGCTACGTCCCCGGTGTGGTCTGCGGCATCTTCCTTGCCGTGCAGGCCTTCTCGGAGAAGGGCGACCGCATCCTCGTGCAGGAGCCTGTCTATCATCCCTTCACCTTCGTGCCCAAGACGTGCAAGAGGACAGTCGTACAGTCGCCATTGAAGAGGACGGAGACTTCCTTCGAGATGGACTTCGACCAGTTCCGCCAGGACATCAAGGGCTGCAAGCTGATGATTCTCTGCAACCCTCATAACCCCGGCGGCATCTGCTGGTCGAAGGAAGACTTGCAGCAGGTGGCACACATCTGTGCTGAGGAAGGCGTCATCGTGGTGAGCGACGAAATCCATTGCGACATGCTTTATCACGGCCGCAAGCATATTCCCTTCGCCAGCGTCAGCGATGAGGCACGCCGCATCAGCATCACCCTGCAGGCTCCCACCAAGACGTTCAACCTGCCTGGCATCGTGGCGAGCCATGCCATCGTCTATGACGAGAAACTCCGCAAGCAATACTTCAACTACATCTGGGGCACGGACCAGGACCTCGGCAACGTCTTCGCCTGCGACTGTGTGATGGCTTGCTACAGCGACGAGGGCAGGGCGTGGAAGCAGCAGATGCTCGACTACGTGCAGGGCAACATCGACCTCGTGGTAAAGCGCTTCGCAGAGGAATGTCCGCAGATACGTCCCATCGTGCCTCAAGCCAGCTTCCTCATCTTCCTGGATTGCACGGCACTTGGCTTCAAGACACAGGAAGAGCTGGACCACTTCTTTGCCTTCGATGCCAAGGTCGGCATGAACTCGGGAGCGATGTTCGGCAAAGGCGGCATTGGCTTCATGCGCATGAATGTCGGCAGTCCACGCTCGGTCGTAAACGAAGCCATCGACAGGATCGTTGCGGCTGTAAGAAACAGATGAGCAAATAAGATATGATACCAGAAAGACAACTGAGCAGATTACTTTTGATTCCCGCCTTGTGCCTTGTCCAGTTCTTGCATGCAGAGCTACCTATCGCAGAGAATGTGAAGCTGACGGGAACCGTGATTGGCACAGAGCAGTGCTACGATTATGAGAGCCAGTCGGCCTCGTGGGACGTGAATACGGCGGCGAATGCTTTCGACGGAGATCTCTCCACCTTTGTCGCCACCTATGAGCAGTCGCATACATGGGTGGGCTTGGATTTGGGTACGCCTCATGTCATCACACGGGTAGGGTGGTGCCCTCGTAGTAGTATCGAAGGGCCTGCAAATGTTGTCTTGGGTATCTTTGAGGGGTCAAACCGCGAGGACTTCATGGATGCCATTCCTTTGTATATGATTACGAAGGAGGGCATCGCTGGTGTCATGTCCTATGCAAGTGTGCGTGTCAGCCGTGGCTTCCGCTATGTACGTTGGTGCGGACCTGCAGACAGCCGATGCAACATCGCAGAACTGAAGTTCTACGGACACGAAGGGGCAGGCAACGATACGCGCTTCTATCAGCTCTCCAACCTGCCCACGCTTTCCTATCATACCTATTCGGGAATAGAGCCTTACGACAAGGTTCATGAGCTTGAGTCGGAGATGTGCATCATCTACGACAATGGAAAGCAACTGCAGGAATATCCGATTCTTGCCCGCGAGCGAGGTAACGGCTCTCGCCATGAAGCATTCCTGAAGCGTCCTTATCGCATCAAGTTCAACGATGGCAAGAGTCATTATATGCTGAAAGATTCCCCCTTGCAGAGTCCTTCCAAGGCCAAGAAGTGGACGCTTCTTCCCAATTGGCGCGAGAAGACCTTGATGCGCAACAACATTGCCTTTGAAATGAGCAGACGGCTGGGGCTGGCTTACACGCCATGGATTCAGAACGTCGATGTCATCGTGAACGGAGAGTACAAGGGTAACTACCAACTATGCGACCAGATTACTGTCGACCGCAATCGTGTGGATATAACTGAACTGCTTCCCGACGATAACGAAGAGCCCTTCATCGGTGGCGGCTACCTGCTGGAGATAACCAGTCCCGGAGGAGAGGTCAATCACTTCAGCAGCACCAAAGGCATTCCTGTTGACATCAAGGCTCCGGACGAAGATGAGTTATCGACTCAGCAGTTCTCCTATATCCGCGATGCATTCAACGAGATGGAGGCCAGGCTGTGGGCTTCCAACTACACCGATTCCCTCGAAGGCTATCGCAGCAGAATGGACCTGGGCAGCTTCCTACGTCTGTTCCTTGTCGGCGAGTTTGCCGGCAACACGGATGCCATGTGGAGCGTCTATATGTACAAGGAGCGCTACGACGACCTCTTCCACTTTGGTCCCGTATGGGACTTCGACCTCAGCATGGACAACGACCAACGCGTCTATCCTGCGAATGGTAAACCGGACTGGTTATTCAACTATGGCTCTGCCGTCTCCGGCATACGCGACTTTGTCCACCGCATCCTTTCCGACCCATCTGCCAACAAGATGCTCAGCGACATCTGGGCTGAGATGAGGGAGACGAAGGCATTCTCTGTCGATAGCCTTTGGGCTTTCGTGGACAGCTTGGGCAATGTGCTGGACGAGTCGCAGAAGCTCAACTTTACGCGTTGGGACAACCTTGGTCAGCCGCTCACGTTGCAGCAGTTTGCTCCCGGCACTTATCAGGGCGAACTCGACATTGTCAAGAATTACTTGAAGCAACGCATCCAGTGGATTGACGACAAGCTGGGCTATGTGGAGATACGGGAGGTGAATCCTTCCGACACGCTCTTCGTCATCAATACTGTTGCCGACTTCATATCCTTCCAGCGTGCCGTGAACAGGCAGGGCCTCACTGGATTGAACGCTCGTCTGAATGCAGACTTGGATTTGACTGGAGTCTGCTCCATGCTTGAACCCATCGGGACAAGTCAGCAGCCTTATGTCGGCATTTTCGACGGCAAGAATCACATCCTGTCAGGAGTCGTCATCAGTCGCGACGAGGACAATGTGGGTCTTTTTGGCACGTTGTCAGCTGGTGCTGTGGTTCGTGGGATTACGTTGGACAGCTCTTGCAGGATAAGCGGTGCCAATGGCGTTGGTCTCGTGGGTTCTGTACAAGGTGAGGGTAGTGTCACGCTCGAAGGTCTGGCCAACGAGGGTGAGGTTCACGCCACGGGCAAATGGGCGGCAGGCATTCTGGGCGTCTGTGCCAGCATAAGTACTTCCGTCAACATCAGCTACTGCTACGCCACAGGCTCTGTCAGCGGTCAGCAGGAGAGCGCTGCCATCTGCGGATGGATGGGTACAAGTGCTTTTCTGACAAGGTGCTACAGCCTTGCTTCGGTTAGTGGAGTTACCGAGAGCGACAGCTTCGCCCGTCACCAGAAGGGGGCGCTGAGCCGTTGCTTCAGCAATCATGCGACGCGGCAGCCTGGTATCATCGTGATTGATGAAGACGATGCTGCAGACGGCAGTCTGTGCTACAGTCTCAACAATCTGGGCTCGTCGGCCGACGGCACATGTTTCTATCAGACCTTGGGAGAGGACGGGCATCCTGTCCTGCAGCACCATCTGGAGGTGATTCGTGACGGCGATGCTTACGTCAACAACCTCGACTTCGCGATAGCCAGCCCGGAGCAGCTGATTCGCTTTGCCGAGCTGGTGAACAGCGGATTGAATAACATCAACGGTCTCGTTTCTTCCGACCTCGACTTCCGTGGCTACACCATTGCTCCCATAGGCAATGCAGCCCATCCTTATGTGGGCTGCTTCGACGGGCAGGGTCATGTGTTCACAGGTCTGACGATTGAAACGGGCGAAAGCTACGCAGGTCTGTTCGGCATCGTCAGTGGCGGTGCCGTCATCAAGAACTTTGTTCTCGACAAGACATGCTCCATCAGCGGCTTGTCCTATGTAGGCATCATCGGCGGTTCCAACGGAAGCGGCACTGTCACTATGGAGTGCCTTGGCAACGAGGGCTCTGTGACGGCTGCGAGTCGGAACGCAGGTGCCATCTTTGGATGTAACATGGCTGCTGCATCGACGCCTGTATTCATCAACTGCTATGCATCTGGTCCTGTGAAGGGAGCCCTCGAGAGCGGTCAGCTGACGGGCTATGCTGGTCGCGGGAAAGCCTATAATTGCTATGGCAGTGGCACGATTGAGGGCTACTACTATGCCGACATGAGCGATGCTATGTTGCGAGGGAATCCAACTTCCAACAATTGCTACTCAGTCTTCCCCGACAGGAACGCCACACTTGTCACTTCCGATCAGGTTGCGAATGGTGAGCTTTGCTATATGCTCAACCAATACGGCGACCCGGACGAGCCGGTATGGTACCAGACGATTGGCGTGGACGACCACCCGGTGCTCGACTCCACTCATGGCATTGTCCTGCTTTCGGACGACGGGACCTTCTGCAACGATCCCGACGACATCCAGCAGATTGCGGGCGACCGCGGCTATCAGTCGGAGTCCTATTCTGTTATGGGCATCCGCATGAACAAGGCTCAGAAGGGCATTCATATCATCCGTTCTGCTGACGGGACAGCTCGCAAGGTCCTGGTAGAGTGAAGCATGCTGCCAACATGTCGGGTCGGGTGAATGAACTTGACGTGTGTCGCAACATATTTTAACGTTTGTTTCCAATTTGTTTCTCATGTGGAAACTTATGGTTTAAGATAACTTGTTGATAATCAAATATTCAAAATAGAGTTTTTGAATAGGGGTAACGAATTAGAGGCTCAACGGCTTCATCATTCTTCCGAGGTCTGCGAGGAGCCACATAACTCCTTATTGGCTTTCCTTTGCGGCAACAAAGGTACAAATAATTGTTGAACGAAACAAACTTTTTGTAGAAAAACTGCAAAAAAGAAGAGGAAGGGTAAGTGTTGCTACAAATGGCAACGGTTACCCTTCCTCTTTCTTTTTGTTCTCACGTCTCAGTTGCTTGTTGATAGTCGGTACGACCATAGACTGCACTATTCTGCGAAGGTCTTTGTCGCTCTTTACAGTAAATGCAACTTCTTCTTTGAAATGTCTGATAGCGGTATTCATTATCTGGTTCACCTCGCCACCGTCAGGAATTAACCTTTTGTCTTCCCAAAACTCGATGATAAGATTTTGAACTATCCCACGAAAGACGGTTCTTTCCGCATCTTTAAGTTTGTTGTATCGCTTTGCCTCATATGATAAAGGTGAAAGACTGTCAAGCCCAACAAATCCAAGATAATCATCGTAATAGACGGCATCTGATGATTGGTATTCACCATCGCCTTCATCAAATGGCAATTCAATATCTTCGAAGAGGTCAGAATCATCTTCAAATTCACCATTCATCATCCTTTCTCTGTCTTCCTTAGACAACTTGGCACACTTCTTACAGATGTGGTTCTTGTGTCCCTTGCCAGTGAAGCTTTCATTGGACTTGTATTCGCCACACACCTTGCAGTAATGCCCCTGATGTTTCTTCTTTGCCATACGGATTCATTTGGATTTGCGGGTGCAAAGATACGAAATCTTCGGCACATAAACGAATATCCCATTGGCTTTATCGGGAAAGGATTATCTTCGCCGTGAAAGGTTATCTTCGGGATGGCCGAGGTGTCGGCTATGCCAAAGATAGCCACTCACGGCTGTCTGCCTGCAAGGAAACAAGGCACACATATTCGTGGAAACATTGTGGATCAATCTGAGATTGGCACAATGTTTTCAGGAACATGTGCACCACGTTTCTCGTCTTGCGGACTCATGAGGTGTCTTTCCCGAATCACATCTTTATCTGATTAGCCCAAAGTCTGGTTGTGAAAGCGATTGTTGCCGCCCGAAGCAGTAACCAAACAAGCAGGTCACATCTTCGGGCTATCTGGGGAATAACCGCATCTAAGAGTGCCACCGCCTGAATGAACACGTCCGATTCAGCCGACGCGCACACTTATCTGTGGTTGTCCCCTTCTTCTGTAGGTAGGCTTTCACAAATCTCACAAGGTCACACTCTTAACCGTTAGCCAAAATAGCGATAGATGACCGTTGCAACCTATTCCATAAGTCTAATACCTGAAAAGCACATCCAATCATCGTAAAAGGGATTTCTGTCGTCGGACAAGTTTCATAGCCTTGTCGGTATGCAAGATACTGAGAATGCTATGTAACACGTCCGACTGATGGCGGACGAGCGAAAACGGCTGTCCTCACTTGCAAACTGGAAACCACTGGGGTATTCAGTATTGCAGGTGAGGACAGCCCATTTCTTTATCTCGTCCGCTCTTTCTTTGTGTCCTTTTACGAACAAATTTCCATACTAAGCCAATTAGTCTGGTTCGCTGCCACGAACACGAACGAAGGGGAGTAGCCAATAGCGTGTAATCCGTTTCCCGAACCACCGCATTTTGTCTTCCTGTCGCCTGATGTTTGATCGTTCCAGCGGCAAAGGTAAAACGCAAATTGGAATGGCAAAGTT
>JAFUGG010000045.1 GCA_017469525.1 Bacteroidaceae bacterium
ATAGTGGCGGGGTTCCACCTCTTCCCATTCCGAACAGAGAAGTTAAGCCCGCCCGCGCCGATGGTACTGCACACCCGTGGGAGAGTAGGTAGCCGCCGTTTTTAGCGAAGCCCTTCGAGAGCAATCTCGAGGGGCTTTTTTATTTTGCGCAGGGCAGCCCGACAAACCTCTCGAAACAGGGACAGAAGTTCAAGACGAAGCGGACGTAAAACTTGCGTACGCAACTTGCGTACGAAGAATTTATCGTGGGTATTTTCGTGTTATTTATTATGAGGCTTCTTTAAGTTTTATGCCTAAAATGCGAGTTTTGGGTACTTGTGGGGATGAAAAAAATATCTTAACTTTGCGGCGGAGTTTTGTTGATATTGCCTTAAATGTAACTAAAGACAGTGGGCAAATGCAAAATGTCAGGGGTAAACTAATAAATCGCAAACGTATAGGAACACTAACTTAAAATCATACAACGATGAAGGCTTTTTCTGTAAAAACTTTTTTTTGTGTCGTGACATTCTTAGCATTGTTTACGGCAGAGGCAAATGCAAAGGTTTATGAGCATGTCAAGGATGGTTATCTTTACTACGACATTGATGACGATGCGAAGACGGCTACGGTGACGTATGAGTCGTTGAATCCGGAGGAAAACTATGCCTCGTTTGCAGAGAAAAACTATTATTTGGATACTTACGCGACCATTAGTTGGCGGGGCGAGAATATCCCCGTTGTCGGTGTCGGACCGTATGCCTTTGCGGGCTGTTCTGTCCTTGAGATTCGTTTGAATGAAAACATAAAGTCGATAGGCGACTATGCGTGTTCCGGCTGCAAGAAGCTTCGAGACGTTTGGAAGTATGAAAGCCTTGAGACGATAGGTGAACATGCGTTCTCCGGCTGCAATAAATTAGAGCATCTTTACTTACCCGAAGGTTTGACGAAGATTGGTGCTGACGCTTTCTACGGTTGTACGGGTGTCGCCCACATTTCTCTGCCGAGTACTCTCAATTCGATTGGCGCTCGGGCATTCGGTGGTTGCTCTGCACTGAAGGAGATAACGAGCTATGTTGACGGCATAGTGGTACTGAATGAAGCTTCAAAGGTGTTTGACGGGCTGGCTGATCCCGCTGCTGTGACATTGCGTGTGCCAGCCTCGGCACAGTCGTTATACAAGAATGCGGCAGTGTGGTCGAAATTTAATATCATTAGTTTCATAAAGGATGCAAACGGAATTATGTACATCATAGACCAGACAGAGATGACCGCTGTGGTGACATACGAGAAATATACTGAAGGCAATTATCCAAATCTCTCGAGTACTATTTCCATACCCGCATATATACGTTATATAGGAAAGAACTACATCGTGACAGAGATTGGTGACCATGCCTTCATAGGTAACAAAACAATCGATGAAGTTAAGATGCCGAATGTGAAGCGGATAGGCAACTTAGCATTTACAGGCACAATCATTAGGAATATCGTTATTCCTGAAGGTGTGACCGCTTTAGGAGACAGTGCTATATTCAATTGCGCAAAGTTGCAATATATATATATCCCGACCACGCTGGAAAACTACGGAATGCATGCCATAGGCAAAAACATTTCATTGAAAATGATTTACAATATGAATCCGGAGGTGGTTGACCTGTCAGGGAACGATATGTTCTTGTGGTTGCCGGGCGATGCCATACTTTATGTTCCGGCATCGTCTGTAGAGGCATATAAAAAAGCAGTAGTGTGGTGCAATTTCTGGCACATAGAACCGTTATCTGATTCTCTAACAGGCAGATGCGGCGATAATATCTATTGGACTTTTTTACCGGCAAATGGTGAATTGAGACTCAGCGGCTATGGTGAAATCTGGGACTTTGAAAAGCTCAATCCGAGTCCATGGCATGGGCTCCGCGACAAGATTACGAAAGTTGACATTCCTGAGACTATTTACAGGATTGGTGCCTATGCGTTTTCTGATTGTTCTGCAATGACGTCACATCCTATTACCGAGAGCATCACGTCAATCGGTGCGAATGCGTTCAAAGGCTGCTCGGCAATGGAGGAGGTATTGGTTCCGAAAGGACTAACAAGCTTGGAGGAAGGAACATTCGAGGGATGCGATGCCGTCACATCCGTAGTTTGGAATGCGACGAATTGCAACAGGTATTATTTCGGTCCGCAAGTAAGTTCGTTTACGTTTGGAGACGGCGTGAAGGTTATTCACGACTCGATATGCTCAGGAATGAATATTCGCAGCGTCGTCATCCCTGACGGCGTTACCTCAATCGGAGAGAAAGCCTTCGCTCATTGCCCGAGTCTTGTCATGGTAATTATGCCGAGCAGTGTGAAAACTGTGGGCCGATATGCGTTCTACGACTGCCCGAAGTTGTGGACGTCGTTCACTGACCATGTTCAAAATGCCGGACCCTACTATGTAGCATCGGTGGATGATAAGAGATATCCCCAATATACATTATGGAAAGATGTACGTTGGATAGGTGAAGAAGCTTTCATGGACTGTAGCAAAATGACAGACTTCACCTGTACGGACAATGTGGAAAGAATCGGTGAATTAGCTTTTTCCGGCTGCTCGGCTCTGAAAACGCTGACTATATCAAGCAGCGTGAAGTCGATAGACAAAGAGGCATTCAAGGACTGCAGTGCGCTGGATTCGATTCGTGTAAATGCCGTAACGCCACCCACCTTGGGAGAAAATGTATTTTCCGGTATAACGTGTTCAGGAGTCCGTCTCTACGTTCCGAGAAAGAGTTACAATGACTACAGGACGGCAGAACAATGGAAAGAGTTCCGGATTCAAACCCACGACCAGATTGCCGGCAAATGCGGCGACGACCTGACTTGGATGCTTGATACGATAACCTATGATATGGTTATCCGAGGAACAGGCGAGATGTGGGATTACAAGGACGATGACCCCAGCTGGATCAAATGGGCGCCAAAGATCAAATCCATTGTGATAGAAAACGGAGTGACATCTATAGGCGCATATGTCTTCTTCAACATGCCGCAGCTAAGTGACGTACAAATTCCCTACACGGTCAAGGAAATCGGGGAATATGCATTTATGAGTTCTACGGCGATAGCGTTTGTTACTTGTCTCGCTTCTACGCCTCCGACGCTTGGCACAGAGGTGTTCAAGGATGTTGATTGCTCGAAGATACCGCTCTTCGTGCCATCGGGAAGTGTAGATAGGTACAAAGCGGCAGCACAATGGAAGAACTTCAAAATCCAATCTACCGCATTGAACGGTTCTTGCGGAGCATCGGTGACATGGTCTTTCGATGTGGCAAGTGGCAAATTGACCATCAGCGGAACTGGCAAGATGGAAAATTATCCCAGTGATTATCCTGAATGGTATCCATATCGGTCGCTAATCAAATCCATTGAAATACAAAACGGCGTGACCTCGATAGGCACATACGCTTTCTATAACCATGACCAGGTTAAAACGGTGGAAATAGCCCCGTCTGTTGTAACTATCGGCGATGGTGCATTCGCACGTTGCAGTGCCTTGGCATTGATAACATGTCTTGTCGCCACACCGCCTGCTATCAGCTTCTCCGTCTTTACAGGTGTTGACCAGTCGTTGGTGTCGCTCTATGTACCAAAAAACAGAATAAGCGCTTACAAGGAAGCCAATGTGTGGAAGAATTTCTACCAGATAAAGGCGGCAGATGCTTCAGGAAAGTGCGGCGACAACATGACGTGGTATTACTCTGCTCAGACAGATGAACTTCAAATCAACGGCACCGGATCGATGTGGAACTTCCTGTACGAGGACCCGACCTGGTATCCATACAAGGATATCATCCAAAAAGTAAAGATAGGAAAAGACATTGCGAGTATCACCGACGGCGTTTTCGCTGATCACTCCGCGTTGACAGCTATTAATGTCGCTGATGGGAACTGGAATTATATTTCTGTTGACGGTGTGCTGTGCAATAAGGCAAAGACAACTATAGTCGCCTACCCGAAGGCTAAATCCGATGCATCCTTCACCATCTCTGCTGAAATAAAGACAATAAAGAGTTATGCGTTCTCCGGCTGTACGAACATCACCCAACTGAACAGTTTGGCAGTTACGCCTCCTACACTTGGAAGCAATGTGTTCCTTGGAATGGACTGTGAGCATATTCCTCTCGTTGTTCCGGCGGGAACCCGTTCAGCCTACATGGCTGTTGAAGGCTGGAATAAATTCAATATAAAAGAGGAAGGCCCTGATATCAAATGCGGCACAATGGGCACTAAGGGTGTGTGGGAATTCGCCGATGGCGTGCTGACCATTGACTACGAAGGGACAATGCCTGACTGCACGAAGGATGAAACCGACCCTCAAGTGGCTTACCGCCTGCAGTGGATTGACTTCTTGGCAGACATCAAGGAAGTGGTCATCAAGGGTGTCGATGTTGAGATACAGCCCTTCTTCCTCTATTTCGAGGGCGACGGTCCGAGCGGTAGCCATCCCGACGACCATATCAAGAAGGTGACGCTCAGCTCGGGCGTGAAAAGCATCGGCAGACAGGCCTTTGCCTTGTACGACCTAAAACAGTTCTGCTGCTACGGCATAGAGCCGCCCACACTTTCCTCCTATACCAATTCGAGTACAGGCTACAGGTGTTTTTGGAGGTCGCGCATAGAGGCCAACAAGGCTTTCCTGATACTGCAGCCAGGTGCGTCGTCAGGCTATTACATGGCAGACAGAGAATGGATCTTCTTTGCCAACTTGGGTGGCGGCATCCTGACAAACCTCAGGGACGAGGATGACCCGGTCGGAATCAATAGTCCGACAGCGACCTCTTCTAATTCCAAGACAGGAGTGAAGGTGGTCAAGGGCGGAAGAATATACATCCTTCGTGGCGACAAAGTCTTCACCGTGGACGGACGTGAGGTGTCCGGTGAGCGACTAAATCGATAGAAATTTGGAGAAGTCAAAAGAATGTAGTACTTTTGCTCTATGAAGTTCACATTCTGCTCCTTCATAGGTCTGATATTCTCCCTTGCGCTGGCATTGCCGACGCAAGGGCAGAGTGTTTTGGCAGACCCCTTGCTCTATGTCGATAGCGCCTATTCGCTGGCGATGTCGGGACACTTGCAGGAAGCGGTGGCACTCAACTACGAAGCGCTGGAGGCAGTTCCCGAAGACTCTGCCTCTACGCGCTGCGAGTTCTACTCCTGCCTGCTTTACTGCTATCATCGCTTGGGCGACTACGAACAGGCACTCCACTACGGCGAGCTGTGTCTGTTCTACGATGAAGAGCATGGGACTAAGGCGGACCTCAGTGCGTCGTTGGGCAATCTGGCAGGCGTGTATTCTTCTGCCGGCAAGCAGGATGTGGCCATCGAGTACCTGCGGCGCTCCATCGACATCGAGACGGCGCTCATAGCCTCCGACTCCACTCATACGGCTGTCTCCCTTGCCATCCGCAAAGCCATGCTCGGCGAAGTGCTGGTAGCCAAGGCGAAGGAAGTAACGTCGCAATCCTCTAATGGGAAGAAGGATGCGAGCGTCGGGCTGGATGCCGATGACGTGACAATGTTGGCCGAAGCGCTCCGCCTGACCGAAGAGGCGCTGCAGATTGATCGGCAGCTTGGCCGGCGTACACAAGAGGGCATCCGGCTGGCGCAGCTGGCAAATATCTACGATGCCATGGGGCAGAAGGAACGTGCCAAGGAGTGCAACCGTGAGGCGCTGGACATAGCTCGTGAGACAGGCAATCGCCCCTCCGAGTTGATTGTCCTGTTGCAGGACAATCAACTGCTGGAGGCCGCCGCCCTGGCACATGAGTTGGGAATGCGTAAGCAGGAATACGAAGCATGCGACCGCCTCTATCGTCAGGATCAGGCAGCAGGTCGCAGTGCTGAAGCGCTTGCCTGGCTCGAGAAGGCCCGCGTGCTGCACGAACAATTGCAGAACGAAGAGACGCAGCGCCAGTTGACCATCGCCCAGGTTCGGTACGACTCGTTTCGCAAAGAGCAACAGCTGAAGGCTCAGCAGCGAGCTATTCAGGAGGAACGCTTGCGCACTCGGGTGTTGTTTGTGGTTTCGCTCCTCTCGCTCATCATTGTATTGTTGCTCGTCCTATTGCTTGTTCAGTTGCATCGTCGCAAACGTATGGTTGAAGAGGCTGCGACATACAAGGAGCGACAGTACACTATTCTCACGCACGACCTGACGAACCCGATGGTGGCCCAGCAGCAAGTGCTGCGGATGCTCTACCGCGACTTCTCGAACTATACGCCCCAACAGGTACAAGCCTTCACGGGACAACTGCTTGCCGGCAGCGACAGCCAGTTGTCGTTACTGCGTAACCTTGGCGAGATAGCTCAGCTGGAGCAAGGCAAACGGACGATGCAACCCACGCGGCTGGACCTTTGTGCCCTTATCACCGACGTCATTGTGCTCATGCGTAGCACCGCTGACCTTAAGGAGGTGACGATAAGCCTCAAGGCAGAGCGCATGCTCGTTACGGCAGACCGCGAGGCGCTGCGTACGATTCTGCGCAACATCCTTAGCAATGCCATCAAGTTCTCTCCAAAAGGTGGTGTGGTAGAGGTAGGGACGAAGGCACCGAACAGCTTCTATGTTCACAACGACGGCGAATATGTTCCAAAAGAACAGATAGATGAAATCATGCATGCTAAGACTCGTGTCGAAAGTCGCGTGGGCACCAATGGCGAGAGTGGTACAGGTGTAGGCTTGCTCCTTTGCCGAGAACTGGTAGCCCTGAACCATGGCACCCTGCAGATACTCTCTGCTCCAAACGAGGGAGTGACGATGGTAATAAATGTGCCGATATAGAAACTGAATAAGCTGAGAACTATGAATATCGCAATCCTTGACGACCATGAATTGATACGTGTAGGTGTCACCAGTGTGCTGCATGACTCGCCACACGACGTTACCATCAGCGCAGCCTGTGCCGAAGAGTTGTTTGAATCTCTGGAAGCAGGTACGCCCTGCGACCTTCTGCTGCTGGATATCCTTATGCCAGGAACCAATGGGTTTGAAGTGGCAAAGCGCATGCGTACAGAGTATCCGGAAATCAAGATTATCGTCCTTTCGGTCGATACCAAGGAGTATGTCATCATCCGGCTCATGCAAATTGGTATAGACGGATTCATCAGCAAGAACGGCCCGCTGGAGGAAGTGGAGTTAGCCATCGATTCTGTGGCGGAAGGTGTGCCGTTCTATGGCCGCGACCTTGCCGTGCTGGTGCGTGATATCGTGGATGCTCAGCCCAACAAGAAGTCCAAGGCTTTGCTCACCAAACGCGAACTGGAAATCGTCGAGGCTTGTTGTTCAGGTCTGCTGGGCAAAGAGATCTCCGAGAAGTTCCACATCTCCCTCCGTGCGGTCAATAGTCACAAGACGAATATCTTCAACAAACTGGGCATTTCCTCTTCCGTGGAGATGGTTCGCTTTGCCCTCGAGCACGGCATCATATAGGAGAAGGAGTAAATGCCCTAATGCGGCACGCCGCGTTGCCCAATGTTCTCTACCGCAGCGTGAAGCCTGCGTACCATGATTTGTGAGAGATGTGTTACGATTTAGCGGCAAAATTGGCATAAATTTATGATTTTCCTGAAAAAAAAAGCTTGCTGCTTTGTCGTTTTTGAAAATATCCTTACCTTTGCAGTCGAAAATTAAAAAGCGATGTTACTTAACTACTACATAACACAGGCGCGGGGCGAGGAATTGATGCCGTCAGGTTCCCACGTTTGTCTGTTTAATAAAAGAAGCCATTTTCGCTGTCACCTTTAGCGAAAGTGGCTTTTTCTTATTAGTAAGAGTTCAAGGATAATAAATATATAAATGTAATAGAATTATGAAACTGAAGAAAGTTCTCGTGTTAGGCAGCGGTGCGCTGAAGATTGGTCAGGCAGGCGAGTTTGACTATTCTGGCAGCCAGGCACTGAAGGCTCTTCGCGAAGAGGGCATCTACTCGGTGCTCGTAAACCCCAATGTTGCAACAATCCAAACTAGTGAAGGTATTGCGGACAAGGTTTACTTCTTGCCCATCACTCCTTATTTCATTGAGGAAATCATCAAGAAGGAGCAACCGGACGGCATCATGCTGGCTTGGGGCGGACAGACGGGTCTGAACGTCGGTACGGCTCTCTACCAGAACGGCGTGCTCGAGAAGTACGGCGTAAAGGTGTTGGGCACGAGTGTCGAAGCTATTATGAATACCGAGGACCGCGACCTCTTCGTCAAGGAACTGGGTAAGGTTGACCTGAAGGTGCCTACGAGTCATGCTTGCGAGACACTCGATGAAGCCGTGGAGACAGCCCGTCGCATCGGCTATCCCATCATGATTCGCTCGGCTTACGCGCTTGGCGGACTTGGCAGCGGCGTTTGTCCGGACGAGAAGACTTTCAAGGAGATTGCTGAGAGTGCCTTCACATTCGCTCCTCAGGTGTTGGTTGAGGAGAGCCTCAAAGGGTGGAAGGAGATTGAGTTCGAGTGCATCCGCGATGCCAACGACCATTGCTTCACCGTTGCATCTATGGAGAACTTCGACCCGCTCGGCATTCATACAGGCGAGAGCATTGTGGTGGCTCCCACTTGCTCCTTGAAGGATGAGCAAGTGAAGATGCTTCAGGATATCACCATCAAGTGCGTGCGTCACCTCAACATCGTGGGTGAGTGCAACATACAGTTCGCCTTCAATGCAGAGACAAACGACTATCGCATCATCGAAATCAATGCGCGTCTGTCTCGCTCCTCAGCTTTGGCAAGTAAGGCAACCGGTTATCCCTTGGCATTCGTTGCAGCGAAGATTGCCCTGGGCTATACCCTCGACCAGATCGGAGAGATGGGTACGACGAACAGCGCTTATGTGGCTCCGTCGCTTGACTACCTCATCTGCAAGATACCGCGCTGGGACCTCACCAAGTTCACAGGCGTGAGTCGCAAGATTGGCTCCAGCATGAAGTCTGTCGGAGAGATTATGAGCATCGGTCGCAGCTTCGAGGAGATGCTGCAGAAGGGCTTGAGAATGATTGGTCAGGGCATGCACGGCTTCGTTTGCAACGACCATGTGAAGTTTGAGAACCTCGATGAGGAACTCGCCAACCCGACAGACCTCCGCATCTTTGCCCTTGCACAAGCACTCGAAGAGGGTTATACCGTGGACCGCATCGAGGAGTTGACGAAGATAGACAAATGGTTCATCGAGCGCATGAAGAACATTGTCGATTACGAGCACAAGTTGCAGTCGTACAATGCCATCGAGGAGGTTCCGGCCGATGTCTTGCGTAAGGCAAAGATCTTGGGCTTCAGCGACTTCCAGATTGCAAGGTGTGTCCTTGATGTTCACACAGGCAACATGGAGAAGGAGAACCTCGCCGTTCGTGCTTACCGCAAGAAGCTCGGCATCCTGCCCGCAGTGAAGCGCATTCCCACGGTTGCCAGCGAGCACCCGGACCTCACGAACTACCTCTACATGACCTACGCTGTGGAAGGTCACGACATTAACTTCTACAAGCATGAGAAGTCAGTCATCGTGCTCGGCAGCGGTGCCTATCGTATCGGTTCCAGCGTAGAGTTCGACTGGTGTTCGGTCAATGCCATACAGACCGCACGCAAGCTCGGCTACAAGAGCATTATGATAAACTACAATCCCGAGACTGTCTCGACGGACTACGATATGTGCGACCGCCTCTACTTCGACGAGCTGTCGTTCGAGCGCGTCCTCGACGTCATCGACCTCGAGTCGCCCCGCGGCGTGATTGTCTCAACAGGTGGACAGATACCGAACAACCTTGCGATGAAGCTTTACCGACAGAGCGTGCCCATCCTCGGCACATCGCCTGTCAGCATCGACCGTGCCGAGAATCGTGGCAAGTTCAGCGCCATGTTGGATAAGCTCGGCATAGATCAGCCAAGATGGAGTGCCTTGACAAGCATGGAGGACGTCAAGCAGTTCATCGACGAAGTGGGCTATCCCGTACTGGTGCGTCCCTCGTACGTGCTTTCAGGTGCAGCCATGAACGTCTGCTACACGGACGAAGAGTTGGAGCGCTTCCTGCAAATGGCAAGTGAGGTGAGCAAGGAATATCCAGTCGTCGTAAGTAAATTCATGACGGAGACCAACGAGGTCGAGTTCGACGCAGTGGCCCAGAACGGAGAAATCGTAGAGTACGCCATCTCCGAGCACGTCGAATATGCCGGCGTTCACTCGGGCGATGCCACGATGGTCTTCCCTGCACAGCAACTTAGCTTTGCCACGGCGCGCCAGATAAAGAAGATGAGTCGTGCCATAGCCAAGGAGCTGAACATCAGCGGACCGTTCAACATTCAGTATCTTGCCAAGGGACGCGACGTGAAGGTCATCGAGTGTAACCTCCGCGCAAGCCGTTCCTTCCCATTTGTCAGCAAGGTGCTCAAGCGCAACTTCATCGAGACGGCGACCCGCATCATGCTCGACGCGCCCTATGCAAAGCCCGATAAGAGTGCCTTCGACATCGACCACATTGGTGTCAAAGCCAGTCAGTTCTCGTTTGCCCGCCTGCAGAATGCCGACCCCATCCTCGGTGTCGATATGAGTTCTACGGGCGAAGTTGGTTGTCTTGGCGACAGTTTTGAGGAAGCACTCCTCAACAGCATGATTGCTACAGGCTATAAGATTCCCAGCAAAGACAAGGGCGTGATGATAAGCAGCGGCGGCACGAAGGAAAAGGTCGCTATGCTCGACGGCGCACGTATGCTGACGAAGGCCGGCTACACCATCTATGCAAGCGAAGGCACAGCCAACTTCCTCAACGAGAACGGTGCGAAGGCAATTGCCGTAAGCTGGCCCGACGAGGACAAGCCAGGCATGGAGAACGTGATGAAGATGATAGCAGATCACCGGTTCGACCTTGTCGTCAACATCCCCAAGAACCGTACCAGCAGGGAGCTCACCAATGGCTATAAGATTCGTCGCGCAGCCATCGACCACAACATTCCACTCATTACGAACGCACGCCTTGCGAGTGCATTCATTGAGTCCTTCTGCACGTTGTCTGTAGAAGACCTCAGCATCAAGAGCTGGAACGAATACTAAGTGAGTCCATAGTCCATAGTTGTGAGTCCATAGTCATGAGGCAGCGCGTCTCTTTGCCTGCTGCGTCCCCCGACAATGAGCTCATAACTATGGACTATGAACTAAAGACTATGAACTAACAAGATGCACATCCTCGAGCTCCCTTCTTTCTTCCCTCCTCATGGCGGTCTGTTCTGTCTGGAGCAGGCCAAGGCTCTGAAGGCGATGGGGCACGAAGTACGCATTGTGAGCGTCGTGGAGCTGAGCCTTACGAAGGACCACCAGTTCTACTTCACAGCCCCATGGCAGGAGGAGAGAATGGAGATGGAGGGTGTGGAAGTCTTTCGTCTGTATATGCGGGCCGTGCCGAAAGCAGTCCGCAGGAACATCAGCCATTGGACAGAGCTTTGCCAAAAGGCAGTCGAGCGGTACGTCCGCCTGTATGGTAAGCCCGACGTGCTGCACGCTCATTGCTGCAAGAACGCGGGTCTGGCGGCCAGGGCAATCTCAGAGCAGTTCGACATCCCTTTCTTCATTACCGAACACCTCTCGTCCGGACTCTTCGAACGTGATTTTGGCAAGGGTTGGCAACGGCATGTGTGGCTGAAAGAGGAGATGCGATGGACCTACGAAGCCGCAGCCTGTGTCATTCCCGTCAGCAGTGAATTGGTGGACGACCTTGCTCCCTTCTTCGGCAAAGCCTATCGCTATCAAGTCATGTCGAACATCGTCGATACGGATTTCTTCTGCCCCAGCCTCACCCCCGACCCCTCTCCCGTGGGAGAGGGGAGTGGGCTGCTGGTTTCTCCCCTCTCGAGAGGGGTCGGGGGTGAGGCCAGGTCTGTGGTCCGCTTCTGTTGCCTGGCTCTTGCCGATATTTACGGAAAGGGTTACGACGTGCTTGCCGAGGCCATGCAATACTTGCCTGAAAGCGTCGAGCTGCACATCGCAGGCCAGGGGACCGATTCGCCAGCCATGCAGAAGCTCTTTCAGGTTCCCCTCTCCCACGGGAGAGGGGTTAGGGGTGAGGCTTCTCATAGCCGCGTCCACTTGTACGGATTCTTGGACAAAGTCGGTGTGCGCGACTTGCTCTGGCAGAGCGATGCCCTCGTCCTGCCCAGCCGCAGCGAAGCCCAGCCGTTGGTCGTTCTCGAGGCCCTCGCCACAGGCATCCCCGCCGTTGCCACCGAGAGCGTTCCCGCCTCGCTTCGCATCCCCGGAGCTGTACTCATTGCGCCCATCGGCGATGCTCGTGCTTTGGCCGAGAAGATGAAGGAAGCGATGGACATAAAGCCTTCCGCCGACTACTGTGAAGCAGTTCGCCGCCTGGCATCGCCTGCGGCCGTGGCTGAAAAACTGACCCGCCTTTTCGAATCCGCCATACTTTGAAAAAGGACATTCAGCGACAAAGCATCCGACATCCTATGCCGTGTCAGTTTTTCCCATACATGGGAAAAGCCAAATTCCTATATCTTGTTGGCCTTTCCCATGCATGGGAAAAACCGATGCCCCCATAAGGTATCTTTTTCCTCCCTTGCAGGATTAAACCTTTTCTGTCTGTTTATGTCAAAAAAGTGGTAGTAATATAGTTAGAAGAAAACGTATTGTAAAAAACATTATCAAGATGAAGAAAACTCTACTCATGCTTTGTGCACTCTTTTGTGCTTCACAGACCATTTCCGCCCTCACCATCGAGAACGGCCAGTACTACACGATTGCTAACCGCAACGACGTCAATCTCTATGTGAAGGACACGGGCGTCGATGTCATCCAGATGGGCAGCCTCGACGATGCCTGCTATTGGCAGTTCATCGCGACCGCTAACGAAGGCTGCTACTACGTCAGGAACAAGAGGACCGGCCGCTATGCCCAGCAGTGCAGCACCTCCACGGAGGTCAACGTCCTCATGGGTGATACTCCTGTTGAATACCGTGTGAAGGAATGTACGGTCGAGGGAACCGATATGTTCGGCCTCGCCTCCACCAATCTCAGCAACACGGAGTTCACCTCCGGCTGCATTGGCTGGAACTGGAAGAACGACAACACCGTGCAGACCTTCGCTGCCGCTGCCGGCACCAACCACCGCTCCTTCTGGAAGCTCACCCTCGTCACTCCGCCCATGACTATCAGTACGGACAAGGTCTACATCATGTCGAACCGCAACGACAACAACGTTTATATCAAAGACAATGGCGGCGAGGAACTGGCGATGGGCGGTTTGGACAATGCCAGCCTCTGGCAGTTCGAGGACGCAGGCAGCGGGCAGTTCTATGTCAAGAACGTTAAGACAGGTCGCTATGCACAGGCATGTGCCGCCTCGGCCGAAGTGCCCGTCACGATGGGCAACGCTCCTGTGGCATATGTCATCGTGAACTGTAGCGACCAGGAAGGCAAGGACTGCTTCGGCCTCACCTCAGCAGACATGAGCAACACCGCCTTCACCGACGGCTGCATCGGCTGGAACTGGCGCAACGACAATGTCGTTCAGACCTTCGCCGCCAAGGCAGGAACGAACCATCGCTCCTTCTGGAAGTTCACAGAGCTCGAGCCTCAGAACATCTCCGCTGCAGGCTATGCCACCTATTGCGCTACAGAGGATGTCCTCGTTCTCGGGGCACAGGCATATAAAGGCATCGTCGGCAGCACGTATGTCAGTCTTGAGGAAGTCAGCGACGTGCCAGCAGGCTCTGCCGTCGTGCTCAAGGGAAACCTTTATGCCACCGTTGCAAAAACGGCCAGCAGCGACATGACAGGCAACGCCTTGGAGCCTTCGACTGGCATCACATCAGATGGCACTCAGTATATTCTGGCCGAAAAGGAAGGCCAGGTAGGCTTCTATAAGGCTGCTGTGGGCACAACCATTCCTGCTGGAAAGGCATATTTCACCAGTGTCTCAGGCATCAAGGCCTTCTACTTCGAAGGTGATGATGCAACCGGCATAAATGAAGAATTAAGAATTAAGAATGAAGAATCTTCAATCTACAACATTGCTGGCCAGCGCTTGCAGAAGATGCAGAAAGGCATCAATATTGTTGGTGGCAAGAAAGTCCTTTATTGAAAAACGACAATCTATGCGACACAAATATAATCGCTCACTGATTGCGCTGCCGGCTTTGTTGCCGGCAGTTGCAATTGCACAAGAGGCACAGCGCCCCAACATCATGCTCATCGTCGTGGACGACATGGGCTATTCCGACCTCAATTGCTTCGGCGGCGAAGTGGAGAGCCCTAATCTTGACGCCCTTGCCGCCTCGGGTATGCGCTTCACGCAATTCTACAACTCAGGTCGCAGCTGTCCCTCGCGGGCCCAGCTTTTGACAGGTCGCTATGCACAAACCGTCGGCATCACCGGCATGGGATTGAGTCTCACGCATGACTGCGTGACGATTCCCGAAGTGCTTCGCGAAGCCGGCTACCACACGGGCATGAGTGGCAAGTGGCACCTTTCGCTGACGCAGGGCATAGGTAATAAGGAGGACCAGATGAAGTGGCTTTCTCATCAGAGTTACTTCGACAATCGTCCCTTCGCACCCCTCGACACATATCCCTGCAACCGAGGCTTCGACCAGCACTGGGGGACCATTTGGGGCGTGACAGACCACTTTGACCCCTTCTCCCTCGTACATAACGAGGAGCCCATCTTCACGGACAGCATTCCCTCCGACTTCTACTATGCCGACTTTGTGGCAGACAAAGCCATCGACATGATGGACGAAATGACCGCGGACGGCAAGCCGTTCTTCATGTATGTGGCTTTTCAGGAACCGCACTGGCCCGTACAAGCTAAGCCTCAGGATATAGCGAAGTACAAAGGCAAGTTCGACGAGGGATGGGATGTGCTTCGTGAACGTCGCTATCAGCGTATGCTGGAGCTTGGCCTTATCAAAGCCGAGGAGATGCCTGTCGCCACCAATGCCTCCGGACGCAAGTGGGAGGACGAAGCGGACAAAGCATTCCAATCGGCAAACATGGAGGTGCATGCTGCTATGGTGGATTGTGTGGACCAGAACATCGGCCGCATCATTGAAGAATTGAAGCGTCGGGGCATCTTCGACAATACTCTTATCATCTTTACATCCGACAATGGTGCTTCGAGCGAGAACTACAATATCGGAGAGTTCGACCGCCATGACCGCACGCGCGACGGGCAGATGGTAGTGCATAACTCACCTATGCCGGGAAGTCAGCTCACCTATAACTATCTTCATAACGGATGGGCTGGTGCAGTCAATACACCTTATCGTTACTGGAAGACGACGCAGTTCCATGGCGGGACGGCAGCACCTACCATAGTTCATTGGCCGGCAGGTATGGCAGAGGGCAAGGAGGGGACGATAATGTCGCAGCCTTGCAGTTTCCTTGACGTGATGCCGACGTGTATGGAGCTTGCCGGCGCGACCTATCCCTCTTTCTATTCGGGAAACAGCATCAAGCCGATGTGCGATGAAGCCCGCAGCATTGTGCCGTTGCTCCAAGACAAAGACAGCTGGGACGATGAGCGCACGATGTATTGGGAGCACGAGAATGGCAAGGCTGTCCGCAAGGGCAATTGGCGGCTTACCGCCCTTGCAAATGGTGGCTGGCAGCTCTTTGACCTTGCTCTCGACCTCTCGGAGACAAACAATGTTGCTGCAGAATATCCAGATAAGGTTCGCGAGCTGAAGAGCCTCTGGAATGCCTGGGCAAAGAGTGTAGGCCTTAATGTCGCAGAAGATATATCGGAGACAAAGACAGAGCTCATCTTTCATTATCCCTTCGATGGCAATCTCGAGGATGGTTCTCCTTCAAAGTACGTGCTCACGCCCAGTGCCAATGGTGTTTCCTATGCCACGGGAAGACTTGGGCAGGCCCTCCGTCTCAGCGGCGATGCCCAGTATCTTGACCTGAACACAGCAGGCATCTTCGATACCCGGGTAACGCAGACGACATTCTGTGCTTGGGTCTTTGATGAGAATACTACGGCTCCGGATGCAAACAATCAGACAGAGAATGGCATGTATTTCCGCGATGAAGTAATTCTGGCTCAGAAGGACAATGCAGGCACCGGACGTATTTATCTTTATGGCAGGGCAGAAGCTCCGGTCGCTGGCGGCGAGCCTACCTTTATGTTCAACAACTTTCTGGGAGGCAGTCAGCATCGTGCTACCGCTGGTTCACTCAGGCCAGGCACGTGGCAACATGTAGCTATTGTTTGCGACCCCGTCGCCCAAAGCATTACCTATTATATAAATGGCGTGCGCGACTGCACCGTTTCGGCAGGCGCCTTCGAGACGTGTACCGGAGGTTTCCGCATTGGTGGCCATAAAGCTGGCAAAGATTATTTCAAGGGATACATAGATGACGCCTGGTTCTTCAAGGGTGTTCTCTCTGCTGACGAGATTCGACAGATTTACAACAATACCTTCGACCCCACACCTTACTATCCTGATAACGGCGGCGACGACCCCTCATCTGAAGACTGGCCACTGAAGGACCATGCCTATACCATCCGCAACTTCTCAAGTACGCCAGCCTATATGGTGGACAACAGGGACAGCGACAACCGCATAGCCTGCGAAGGCAGCGTGGGCGATGCTGCCTACTGGGTGTTCGAACCGACGGAAAACACGCGGTGCTATTATGTCCGCAATGTATTGACCGGCCGTTATATACAGGGCTACGCAAAGACATCAGGCAATGCAGTCGCTATGGGAGACGAGAGTGTGGAGTATTACGTGGCACCTCAGACGAGCGAAGGCGGCAGGTATGGCTTTGCCTGTACCTCGGTGATGCCGTACGACTTCTCGTCCGGCACCATTGGCCTCAACTTGCGAACCGAGAGCAATCAGGCAAACTGCCTCGTCCAGACCTATGCCGCAGCAGCTGGAACAAACCACCGCTCCTTCTGGACGCTCGACGAAGTGCCGGACGACATCATCACGGCCTTAAGTCCCATTCCGCTCAGGCTTCCAAAGGTCGCTTATGACCTTCAAGGTCGCCTTTGGCAAAAAAACAGCAAGGGCGTCAAGGTGCAGGAAGGTAAGAAGTATATGAAACAATAAGGCAGGCCTGCAGGCGTTTGCGAACTTCTGCAGTCAACTTTGCCGACTTCTGCAGAGAACTTTGCCAACTTCTGCAGAGAACTTTGCCAACTTCTGCAGAGAAGTTTGCCGACTTCTCTCGTCGAAATTCAAGGCTTGGCAGATGGGCAGGAAATCAGTGACCTGTGAATGTCCACGAGGAGGTGATTTTCTTCAGCTCATCCGATACGTTTGTCGAGTCGCGTTCCCAAATCGGTTCAGGGAAAATGATAGGTGGAGCATATATGAGTTCCAGCTCAGGAACTTCAGTCAGACTGTCTTCCTTGACGCGATAAGGCACTTCGTTCGGCAGGATGGGGGTAATCTCCACCATGGCAAGACCAGCCCTTATGATGTCCAGTTCGCGTGCTGCAGCTCGGCTCAAGTCGATGATGCGCCCCTTGGAATAAGGTCCTCGGTCTGTGACCCGCACATAGACGGTGCGGCCGTTGCGCGGGTTGCATACCTTCAATAAGGTTCCAAAGGGATACTTCCTGTGGGCACACGTCATGCCGTCCTTGTCGTAGGCCTCGCCGCTTGCCGTCCGACATCCGTGAAACTTGTCGGCATAGTACGAAGCATAACCCTTCGTAAGCCCTTGCGCCATACAAGAGGGACTAAGGGTGAGGAGCATGAGGCACAGGAGAGGAAATAACTTCTTCATAGGCTTATGTTGGTACGTCTTGTATGCATAAAACGGGTGCAAGTTACCTTTTTCTGTGTTATATCTGACAGAAAGATAGTTTTTTTTTGCTTAAAAGGCCTCAATATGATATTTTCTTAGTAAATTTGCGCACAAAATTGTGCAATGAAGAAATGAAAAAGACGATATTACCACTTCTGGCATGTGCATTGAGCCTTGGCCTGATGACCTCTTGTGTTTCAAACAAGAAGATGATATACCTGCAGGGCGCTACCCAAGAGTACGCCTTGCCTCAGGACATAGCCGAGCGCTTCGACCTGCAGGTGCAGCCCGACGACCAGCTTGCCATCTCCGTGGCGAGCAAGGACCCCGAGCTCCTCATGCGCTTCAACAACAACACCCTCATTGGTGGTGGCAACAACTCGCAGATGGGCTCCAATACCGTAAATGTCTCCTCGGGCGTCTCCTATTTCAGAGTGAACACCGAAGGCAACATCGAGTTCCCCATCTTCGGCACCATACACGTGGGCGGCATGACGACAGACCAGATATCGGCACTGATTAAAAAACGCATGGTCGATGAGGGCTACATCAACGATGCCGTGGTTAACACCAAGATAATGAGCTTCAAAGTGACGGTCATGGGCGACGTCAAGAACCCCGGCACGCAAACATATCAGGGAGAGCGCCTCACCATCCTCGAGGCTCTTGGAAAGGCCGGCGACCTGACAAACAGCGCCTATCGCAACAACGTGCTCGTCATTCGAGAAGAGAACGGTCAGCGAAAGGCATACGAAGTTAACCTGCTCGACAATCAGGCCGTCTTCAGTTCCCCGGCATACTACTTACAACAAAACGACGTCATCTACGTACAGCCCAACAAGAGCCAGCGCGTGAAGGGTAGCACCAGCTACACATGGCTGTCCGTCGGCAGTACAGTGGTCGGCATGATTGTCAGCGTTGTGTCTCTTATCGTAGCACTCAAAAGATAACAGAACTTTATGGAAGTCAACAACAACAATACAGCAGTGCGTACCCGCAGGCGCAGGCAAACCAATACCGACGAAGCCCTCACCTTCCGCGACATCCTTGATACTTTCGTATCCAACTGGGGCTGGTTTCTCCTCTCCGCCATCCTCTGCTTTGTCGCCTCGAGGCTTTATCTGGCCACAAAGTCCAGCGTCTATCAGCGACAGGCTGTAATGCTCGTCAAAGACGACAACGGACAGGGAGGCAGCAGCCGCCGTTCCAACATCAGCACCGATGCCTTGATGCAGCTCAACGGCGTGCTTGCCGGAGCAAGCGTCAAGAACGAAGTTTACATCCTTCATTCCTTCCAGCTCGCCCAGGAGGTGGCAAAAGACCTGCAGCTCGACGTGATGTACAGCATACGTTCCGGTTTGCGCCATGTCTCCCTCTATGATGACCGGCCTTTCACCGTCAGCTTTCTCACGGAGTTCACTGTGCCCGCAAGCTTCAAGCTGACCATCGACAGCAGCCGAGGCGGCACCATCACTGGCGTCAAGTACGGCATCCCGATGGAGAAGTCCGACTTCGTGACGAAGGTGGAATGGGGCAAAGTTGTGAAGACTCCTTTCGGCAACTTCGTAGCTACTCCTGCTGAAGGGCTGGTGGCAGACTTCATCGGAACGACTGTCAATGTGCAGCGAATCAGCATGGAGGATGCTGCCATAATCCTATATAACAAGGTAAGCAGCAGCGAAATCGACAAGGAAAGCACCTTGGTCCGCATTACATGTACGGATACCAACATCCAGCGTGCCGACGATATTCTCAATGGTCTGCTCGAAGCCTACAAGCGAAGCATCATTGACGACAAGAATCAGATAGCCAAGAGTACCTCCGAGTTCATCGAAGACCGCATAGGTCTGATACACTCCGAGCTCAGCGACGTGGAGGGGCAGATGGCAGACTTCAAGCAGAACAACGGCTTGGTCGACCTCAAGGCCAGCAGTGAAGCCTTCATCACGCAGAGCACTGCCGCCCACCAGCGCACCATTCAAGCCGAGACGCAGCACGCCATGATAGAGTACCTCGTGGACTATCTCTCGCAGAACCTCTCGGAAGGTAAACTCATTCCCACCATGGGCGGCATCAGCGACGCAGGCATCACATCCCAGATTAACACCTTCAACCAAATGATGCTTGAGCGCAATCGTCTGGCGGAGAATACCTCCGAGAATAGCCCCACCATAGCCGACCTTGACCTCAACCTCTCGCAGATGCGTACAGCCATCCTCGCCTCCCTCAAAGGCTTCAGCTCGAGCCTCAAACTGCAAGTCGACAAGGCAAGGAAAGAAGAATCAGACCTGACGGGAACGCTTCATGCTGTGCCTCAGCAAGAGAAGAAAGCCATCGACATCACGCGCCAGCAGACCATCAAAGAGACGCTCTACACATATCTGCTCAACAAACGCGAGGAGACAGCCCTGCAGCTGGCCATCACCGAGGCCAACATTCGTGTCGTGGAACGACCCTTTGGCAGTCGTTCCCCCATCGCCCCCCGCACAAAAGTCATCTCTCTCATTGCTCTGATGATAGGCATCATCGTGCCGTTCCTCTTCTTCCAGGCGAAGAAGTTCCTCGACACGACAGTCCACGGACGCAAAGACATAGAGAAGTTCACCACCATCCCCATCCTCGGAGAAGTGCCCCACAGCAGTTCCAGCGTCGGCGACTATGACATCGTCGTCGATGGAGAAAAAGACGAAGTCCTCGCCGAAGCGTTCCGAATGATACGCTTCAACATGCCATTCATCAACAAGGACGCCCGCGTCATCATGCTCACCAGTACGATGCCCGGTGAAGGCAAGACATTCATCAGCGGAAACCTCGCAGCAACGCTCGGACTGACAGGCAAGAAAGTCGTACTCGTTGACGCCGACATCCGCAAGCGCACCAGGAGCCGCCACGACGCCATGTCGGGCAGCTACGGCCTCACCTCCTATCTCTCCGGTAGCGTCGACGACGTGCAGAGTCTCATCGTGACGAAGAACAAGGAGTGCAACCTCGACATCCTGCCGGCCGGCATCATGGCGCCCAACCCGACGGAACTGCTGATGAGCGAGCGTCTGGAAGGGTGCATCGAAGAACTCAAGAAGCACTATGACTACGTTATCATCGACAACGTGCCCGCCCAGGTCGTAGCCGATGCTGGCATCACAGGACGCGTAGCCGACCTTACCATCTACGTCCTGCGCGAGACGAAAGTGGACCGCCGCTACCTCCCCGAACTGGAGCGGCTGCATCAAGAGAAGATATTCAACCACCTCTGCATCGTCGTCAACGACAGCCGCACCCGAAACAAGAAGTACGGCTACGGCTATGGCTACGGCTATGGCAACAAGGAGCAGAAGAGCTTCTGGAAGAAACTGTTCGTGAGGAAGTAATCATCACCTTCTTCAGTCCACTTTATTGCAAGATATTCTGACCCCGAAGGGGTGATGGAACGCTAAGCTGGCTTCCGTCACCCCTTCGGGGTTCTCTATAGGATATGACCAAATCCTCACGTGGATTTTGTAAAATCGACACGTCCTTTTTCTCATAGGGACACGTCCTTTTCCTCATAGGGACGTGTCGATTTCCTCATAGGGACGTGTCCTTATACGAACACGGATGAAGCACGTATTGAAATGATATTGATTCGTATGATTAGAGTGGGGCGAGGAAGAATAAAAAAAGAAGGCGCACCAGCTGTGTGGTACGCCTTGACTGACGTCAAGCTAAAGCTTCTTCAGTTGTCGCCTCGTGCGCAGGCGGAAGCCCTTTGCTACCAAATATCTTCGGGGTTCTCGGGATTGTCGTAGACGTCCTTGGCACAATACTCGAGGTAGTCCATGTAGAAGAATCGCGTGCGGTCGTCCATGACGGTTTTGAACCTGACGTAATAAGTCTCGTCGGGGTCCATCGTTTCGCGTACGATGATGCGTCGGATGCATCTGTCTGATGCTCTCATCATGGTGCTTCCGCCGGGTCCGCCAGCGCAGTACTGGTTGCATCCCTTCATAAATCCGTTGTTGCGCAGACGTTTGTCGACCTCGGCGTTGAAGTCGTCGTCTTCGGTATCTTTCTCATATCCTATGTCGCTTGGCACGTCGCCGTTGCTGGTGTGCAGTTTGTTGTCGGCTCCCTGTCGGAGGTCGATGGGGATGCCCATGGCAGAGAGTTTTTCTTTGTTGCTTCCCCAGTAGAACTGTACCATGCCTCGCCTGTTGCCGCCGCTCTGTATGGCGAAGCGCAACTCATATGTTCCGCGGCGCGGTACTGGCGGCAGGCGCATGGTGCAGTCTGTGAGGCCGCGGATGCTCATCTCGTCGCCTTGCATGTTCATCCATCCGTTGCCGCGTCCGGTCCAGTAGAAGAACTGGGTTTCCTTCGAGATGTCGACGTCCTCGAGGTACTTGTATTCGTCGTCGGTGGGGATGTAGATGTTCTTGTGCTTCTCGTCGGTGATTTCGGAGCAGCGTATGTCGTTGTTCATGAATTCGGGCCACATGCTCGGCACGCTCCAGCGGATGCGCTGCTTTTGCATGTTGTTGCGTGTGTCGTCGCTGTACCAGAGCAGCTTGTCGATGGGATAGATGATGCCGTTGCGTATGTTGTTCTCTCCCTCGAGGTTAGGTTCTCCGAGCCGGATGCCTTCTTTGTCGGGGTCGCACGAGATTTCGTGGTAGGTGCCTCTGCGGTCCGTGTCGAGGTTGGGGAAGCGGTTGAGGCAGACGCCATCGCTTTCGCGACTCTCGAAGATTTTCATGAGTCTGCGTTTGCCCATGGTGGTGTAGAACTCCATGACGGCGACGGAGGGAACCTTCTTGTTGATGTCGTAGCCTTTCTCGTTGTAGTGATAGATGAGTTTGTTGGCGGGCAGTCGCTCGGGCAGCAGGTGGTAGGTGATGAACTGATAGAGCAGGTTGTCCTCCGACTGATAGTTGTTGTCGCGCTTGGCTTCGGGATAGATTCCCTGGCTGTCGAGGTAGGCCATGACGTCTTCCATCGTGATGTCCTTGGCGTCTTTGCCAATTGCGCTTGTCCAGAACTCGTCGGTCTCGGCGAAATAGGTGAAGCCGTAGTAGCGGTGCTCTGGTGTATGGAACACTTCCTTGCCGCCGTCGCCCACGCTCTCGCTGGTGGCGGGTATCCTGTCGCCTCTCTGGAAGAGGTCTTCGTACTCTTCGTCTCGGTTCTTCGAAAGCTCATCGAAGAGGCCGCACGACTGGACTATCTTGGCTGAGACGACGAAGTTGCTGTTCTCGTCGTCGATGTACTTCCTGAGCAGATAGTCCATCGTGTTGTTGCTGGGGGAGATGACGCTGTGCATGGCGTGTATGACGCCGTTGATGCAGAGGATGTCGCGGTTGATGCGGTCTATGTTGCAGTCGTTCACGAGGATGCTGTCCGGTTCGTCGGTGTACTGTACGACGAGCTTGCGGTCGTTCATGTTGGGCAGGGGTATCTCTACGCTTTGCGAAGTCGATGTGGCTGCCGGCAGTGCGTTTATCTGGTATTCGGCATAGTCATCGCCGCTGTCGATGATGCTGTTGAAGACGATGACGTGATATATGGAGTCTCGCTTGTGCTGGCTTGGGAAGGCGTCCCAACTGGCTTCCGGAATAATTCCTTGTTTCACAAGCGAGTCAAGGTATTCCTGGATGGCGTCGTTGGTGGGGGCGAAGATGGTGTAGTGCCCTCGGGCAGACAGCAACTGGCGTGTGTTAGTATCGCTAACCTTGCTGACTAGAACTTCTCCGAGCAGTCGGTAATATTCGCTATACTGCTCGTGCTTTGCCAGATAGCTTGAAATGGTTTCCTCCTTGAATACGTAGCGTGCGGATGTGTCAATGTCTTCTGTGCAACTTGCCGCAATCAGGGCTATCGTTGCAATGGCATATAAAAGGTATTTTCTCATATTAGGTATTAAGGCTTTATAATATATATAAGGTTGTTAGTTTGTGCGTACAAAGATACAATATTTTTCATTTGCTTCAAAGGAACTGCCTTTTTTTTTGCTCCAAATATGCGCGAAAGACGGTAAAAGAGACTTATGTAAGGGCAAAACGACTCCCCGGGAGACATATAATGAGTCAATTACGCCTAAGCAACGAGACACTATCGTTCATCGCTGAAAACGGTTGCGTCCGGCATCTATCCTTAGGAAGACGAAGAGCAGTATGGTGAAGCCCCAAAGGGAGCTGCCTCCATAGCTGAAGAAAGGCAGGGGAATGCCGATGACGGGCGTCAGGCCCAGTACCATCCCTACATTGATAAAGACATGGAAGAGGAAGATGCTCAGGACACAATACCCATAGACGCGCCCATAGGTATATGGCTGCCGCTCGGCAAGATGCAGGAGCCTCAGAATGAGGGAAAGGAAGAGCAGGAGCACCACGGCACAGCCGATGAAGCCTTCTTCCTCGCCTACCGTGCAGAAGATGAAGTCGGTGTCCTGCTCAGGCACATACTTCAGCTTGGTCTGTGTTCCGTTGAGGAATCCCTTTCCTTCGAGCCCTCCTGAGCCGATGGCAATCTTGGCCTGGATGACATTATAGCCGGCACCGCGCGGGTCGTCTTCCAAGCCGAGCAACACACGGATTCGCGTCTGCTGGTGAGGCTCCATGACTTTGTTCAGCACAAAGTCGGCGGAATAGAAGAAGCCCATGCTTCCCAATGTGAAAAGGGCGATGAGAAGATAGGGGAGAGCACGGTCGCGAAGAGAGAGGTAGAGAAGGTAGACTGTCGTAAACCCACAGGCGGCGACCATTGCCCAGACGGCATTGCACGGGTGGATGTACTTGGCAAAGAGGATGGCGCAGGCATCCACCAATAGCGAGAACAGCAAGACGCGGCTCCAGCAGTTCTTCTTTTCTCCTCCATAAACCTTGATGAGCCCTGTTGTGAAGACTTGAATGAGCAACATGACAAGTGCGTGCCCCAGACTCATTTGCTCCATCCCCCATAGAGGAACTTCTGCATAGCGGATGCCAATCACGAAATATGCGACGGCAGAGATGGCAGTGAAGAGCAGGCATCCGGGCATTCCCTCGCGATAGAGCATCAGAAAGAAGGCGCTATAGACAAGCGCACTTCCCGTCTCCTTCTGCATGACAATCAGTCCCATCGGAACGGCTATCAGGATGGCACAGATGATGAAGTCCTTCAACTTCCTCACGTCGAAGCCGTAGGTGCTCATCACTTTTGCAAGGCAAAGCGCCACGCCGAACTTGGCAAACTCTGCAGGCTGGACACTGAAGCTCCCTATCTTTATCCACGAGAGGGAGCCCTTGATGTCGTGGGCAATGAAGGGCGTGACGAAGAGCAAGGCAAGGAAACCTATATATATAATATAGGAAAGAGACTCGAAGATGCGGTCGTCTGTCATGAGAATGAGAAAGGCAAGTAGCAAGGATGTATCAATCCAGACAATCTGCATGCCGCTTCGGGTCGAGAAGTCGAGGATGCCGGCCGTCTGGTCGAAGTCGTAGCATGCACCGCATACGCTCATCCATCCCAATGCCAGCAGCACGAGGTAGATGAAGATGGTGAGCCAATCGATGGACTTCCACAATGATGCTTTCTTATTGGTCTTGTTGCTTTTCATCTTTCTCTGAAGGCGAATTCAAGGAGTATTCGACGGGTGTGTATAGATGCTTGTTCTCAAAATGTGTGGCTCGGGCCTCGCTTGCTTCGGAAAGCTTGCCATTGATGTATTGCTCCATCATCAACGCTCCGATGGGAACACCATATGTGGCTCCCCAGCCACCATTCTCCACGTAGATGCAGATGGCAATCTTCGGATTCTCGCGTGGAGCAAAGCCCATGAAGACGCTGTGGTCCTGGCCATGCGGGTTCTGAGCAGTGCCTGTCTTGCCGCAGACCTCGTACATGGAGGTGTTGGCAAGCCGACAGGTCCCTCCCAGCACTGCTTGCCGCATACCGGCAACCACCGTCTCGTAATATTTGCGGTCAACCTTCGTGTAGTGCTTCTTCGTGTAGAGCGTATCGATAGGCATACCCTGCACCTTCTTGACAACATGCGGAATGATGTACCAGCCTCGGTTGGCTATGGTTGCTCCCAAGTTGGCTATCTGCAAGGGCGTCAGGTTGACCTCTCCCTGTCCGATGCTGATGCTGATGACGGTCAGGCCGCTCCAATCGTTGCGATAGGCTTTGTCGTAATAGGGTGCATTGGGTATCATGCCACGCTTCTCTCCGGGCAGGTCGATGCCAAGCTTATAGCCGAAACCCATGCTGACCATGTAGTCCTTCCATGTCGTCATCGCATCCTGCACGGATGGGTACTTCTTCCTGTTTCCGAACATGTAATAAAGTCCCCAGCAAAAGTAACCGTTGCACGAGGTGGCGATGGATGGAACGAGTGGTAGCGGCGAGCCATGGCCGTGACAGCCTACCGTGAGTCCCCTGTAGTGAAAGCCGCGGCTGCATGGAAAACTCGTGGAGGGCGTGATGATGCCTTCCTGCAGGAAGGTGAGAGCCTGGCTTGTCTTAAAGGTGGAGCCAGGTGGATATTGTCCCATGATGGCACGGTTGAGGAGAGGCTTGCGTGCGTCCTGTGCCAGCATCTTCTGGCTCTTTCCTCGCTGTCGGCCGACCATGAGACGTGGGTCGTAGGTTGGGCTCGACACCATGCAGAGCACTTCGCCCGTGCTCGGTTCTATGGCAACGATGCTGCCGAGTTTGCCTTTCATCAGACGTTCCCCGAGAGCTTGCAGGTCAAGGTCGATGCTCATGGTTAGGTTGCGGCCAGGGATGGGAGCCTCGTCGAACTTGCCTTTCTGATAGCGTCCCTTGATGCGTCCCCGCGCATCCCTCAGCAGTATTTCCATTCCCTTCTCACCCCGCAGTAATGCTTCGTAGGAACGTTCAACGCCAAGTTTGCCGATGTAATCGCCGCTTCGGTAGTAATGGTCGGGTGCATTCTCTATATCTTCGGGACCTACTTCGCCTACGTCTCCAAGTAGGTGAGCTGCATAGGGATAGTTGTACTGGCGAATGCTTCTCTTCTGAATGTAGAAGCCTGGAAAGCGGAAGAGTTTCTCCTGGAAGCGGCTGAACTCTTCCGTCGAGAGCTGGCTCATGAAGAGTTGCTGGGTATAGTTGCTGTAGCCCGGGTTGCGCTTGACGTCCTTAATCTCAGTCATCCTCTGCTCGTACCAGTCGCGAGTTATGTCGAGGCTTTCGCAAAGGTCCAGTGTGTCAACACCCACTTGCTCGTTCATGATGACCATCACATCGTATGCTGGTTGGTTATAGACAAGCAGCTTCCCGTTTCTGTCGGAAATGGAGCCTCGCGCCGGATATTGGATGCGCTTGAGGAAAGCATTGGAGTCGGCACTTATCTTGAAGTCTTCGCTGAGCAGTTGCAGGGTGAAGAGGCGAAGCAGATAGACGATGATGATGACCGTCGCTGCGCCGCCAATCACGTATTTGCGCTTCTCAAGCTCATAATTTCCATCCATAGCGCCACTCACTTTTTGGGGTTACGGACGTGCTCTGCCAATATGATAAGAAGCAGGGAGGCAGCAAAGCTCACTCCCATGCTGATGGCAATATCCTCGATATGGAAGTAGGAGAAGCCTTCGAGGGCAAAGTAGACGAGGTGATGAAGGATGAGGAGCAGGGCAATGAATTGCAGGTAGTTCCATCGTCCCATTGCCGAGAAGGATGGTCGCAGTTCTTCTTCTGAGTCGCGGGGAGCCATCAAAGCAAGCAAAGGCGGCTGAATGAGGGCGATGAAGGTCAGGGCTGCCGAGCTGATGCCTGATGTTCCTGCAAAGATGTCTGCTACGAAACCTACTCCGAAGCCCCAAAGCAAAGCTTCCGAACGAGATGTTCCCAAAGGCAATGTGATGACAACGAGCGGGCACAGCAATGGCGCGCCATAGCCCCATGGATGTACCTGGTCGAGTATGAGCACCTGTATTGCCAGCAATAACAGCGCCCATGCCAGTCGCTTTAATGTCTTCGTTATCATTGCGTCAAGAGGGAATCGAGTTCTGCTTTATTGTGGTTGTCGATGACATTGACGTGCCTGATGTTGGCGAGGTCAGTGCTCAGGAGGATTTCAAGTTCGAATGCAAGTCCGTCGCTGCTGTTGTTGATTTCTGCCACTTTGCCAAGGAAGATGCCAGCGGGGAAGACTGACGAGAAGCCGCTTGTCTCGACGACATCGCCTTTCTTTATTTGGGCATGGCGAGGCACGTCGTCCATGTATGCCCTCAGCGGCTTGCCGCCTTTCCACTTCAGATAGCCGAAGTATTCCGTTCCCCGCAGTCGGCAGCTGATGCTGCTGTGGCTGTTGAGGATGGACATGACGAGAGCATAATGAGGCGTGACTGCACTGACGATGCCGACTACGCCAGTCCCACTGACAACACCCATCTCGGGAGCAACACCATCGTCGCTTCCTGCGTTGATGACGAGCATGTTGTCTCGCTTGCGGACGCTGTTGTCAACAATCTGGGCGGGGATGAGCGTCGTGCCTTCAAGCACCTCTGTCTGCATCTTTTGGGTATGCGAAGAGTCAACCTTTGCGAGTGCCAGTTCGTGACGCATGACATCGAGTTGCTGCTGCAGGGCAATGTTCCTTTGTGCAAGGGCTGCATTCTCGGCAGGCATCCGCAGGTATGAGATGGCCTTTGCTTCCCACTCGTGCACTATCGCGGCGGCTGTGTTGGCTTGCGTGAACCAGACACTGCCTTGATAATGATTGTACTGGAAAAGCAGGAATCCACTGAGCGCTTCCAGAAGCAGGAAGAGTGCCCAGTGGACGTAGGCTGTTATGCGCTCGATGAAATCGTGCACGGATTACATCAGGAAGGCGAAGTTGTTGATGTTCTTCAGAGCGACGCCTGTTCCCTTTGCCACACTGTGCAAGGGGTCTTCGGCAACGTGGAACTCGATGTTTATCTTGTCTGTGAGACGCTTGGCGAGTCCTCTGAGCAAAGCGCCGCCGCCTGTGAGCCAGATGCCGTTCTTCACGATGTCGGCATAGAGTTCTGGCGGCGTCTCTTCGAGGGCGCTGAGCACAGCTGTCTCAATCTTCGCGATGGTTTTCTCGAGGCAGTGAGCAATCTCTTGATAGCAGACGGGAACTTCCATGGGAAGTGCCGTGATGCGGTTGGGACCGTGTACGATATAGTCTTCCGGGGCATCTTCTCCGAGGTCGGTCATTGCTGCGCCGACGTGTATCTTGATGCGTTCTGCCATGCGTTCGCTGACCTTGACGTTGTGCTGGCGGCTCATGTATTCCTGGATGTCGGCTGTCAGTTCGTCGCCAGCCACGCGCAGGCTCTTGTCGGCCACAATGCCGCCAAGCGATATGACGGCAATCTCTGTGCTGCCACCGCCTATGTCAACTATCATGTTGCCTTCTGGTGCGAGCACATCAAGCCCGATGCCGATGGCTGCAGCCATGGGCTCGAAAATGAGGTAGACCTCTCTGCCGCCTGCATGCTCTGCACTGTCGCGTACGGCACGAAGCTCCACTTCTGTGCTTCCGCTTGGCACGCCGATGACCATCTTCAGTGATGGCGAGAAGAGACGATTGCCCGAATGTACCATCTTGATGAGGCCGCGCATCATTTGCTCGCAGGCATTGAAGTCGGCTATCACGCCGTCGCGAAGCGGGCGGATGGTGCGGATTTCGGGATTGGTCTTTTCGTACATCATCTTGGCCTTGTCGCCTACGGCAATCATGCGCTCCGTGCGGCGGTCAAGGGCAACGACGCTTGGCTCGTCGACCACTATCTTGCCATCGCAGATGATGATGGTGTTGGCCGTACCGAGGTCCATTGCTATTTCTTTGTTAAGGGAAAACAGATTCATCTTATTTTGAAATTAAGAGTTAAGAGTTAAGAGTTAAGAATTAAGAACGCTGGAATTTTGGGGCACACTTTTGCCGCTCTACTGTCAACCATTCTTAATTCTTATTTCTTAAATTTTAATTAGCAAACCAATTGTGAATGGCGGTGTCGTAGTGGCTGCTGACACCGAAGGCCTGAGTGGCGAACCACTTTCGGTCTTCCAGTTCGCTCTGTGCACCTTGCTTCTTCAGCAAGTCGAGCAGGGGTTGGTACTCAGCCTTTGAGGGGACGATGATGACGTCGCGGAAGTTCTTTGCAGCGGCGCGGATGAGGCTGATGCCGCCGATGTCAATCTTCTCGATGATGTCAGCCTCGTTTGCTCCTGAGGCCACTGTTGCTTCGAAGGGATAGAGGTCGACGATGACGAGGTCGATGTCAGGGATGTCGTATTGCTTCATCTGCTCCTGGTCGCCCTCATTCTCCCTGCGACCGAGGATGCCACCGAACACTTTCGGGTGCAACGTCTTTACTCTGCCGCCCAGGATGCTGGGATAGGTCGTCACGTCCTCCACCTTCTTGCAGGGGATGCCGAGGCTTTCGATGAATGACTGCGTGCCGCCCGTGGAGAGCAGCTCAACGCCTTCCTGATGAAGAGTGCGCAATATCTCTTCCAGTCCGTCCTTGTGAAAGACGGAAACCAGTGCGCGCTTTATTTTTCTTGTTTCGCTCATAATATGTTGTTTTGTAGAGAGGCTATTTTTTGCGTGTGCAAAGTTACAACATTTCTGCGAAACAAACCCTATGTTTTATATACTTTTTTTTGAATTATTGTTCAGGTTATCACTTTCGTGTGTACGACATCACAGTTTCCAGGGCTTGCGATAGTCGGGCAGGATGAAGCGGTCAGCCTCTTTGTTGTGGAAAGTGTGGCGTGCATCGTCGTAGGTCAGCACTTGATGTGTACGGGCTGCTATGTTGCCGATGTGTGCGTACTTGGCACAGAAGCTTCCGTTTGTGATGGGGCAGGCTGTCTGCATATCGCGCTTTTTCACGCACTCCATGAAGTTGTTGGTGTGGTCCAGGTGGTCGTTGTTCGAGGGTTTCACCGTCTTCGCTTCTGTCTTGCCGTCCTGCGGGATGACTTCCCATCCCTCGCGGTTGGCGACGAGTGTCCCGTTGGTGCCTTTGAACTCCAGGCCGTAGTTGCGTCCATACGGCCCTGACTCGATGGCTACGTTCGACCATTGGATGAGGTAGTCGGGAAACTGGTAGGTGACGTTCAGCGTGTCGAATGTCTCGGAAAAGTTCTCGGGGTAGGCATGGTTGCCTCCTGCCGCGACGACACGCGTGGGCATTCCTTCGACGTTCATGCCCCAGAGGGCCATGTCGAGCAGGTGTACGCCCCAGTCGGTGAGCAGTCCGCCTCCGTAGTCCCAGAACATTCGCCATGAGCCGTGGAAGCGTGAGGCGTTGAATGTCCGTTTGGGTGCGGGGCCGAGCCACATGTCGAAGTCGATGCCTTCGGGAACGGGGCTGTCGCTGGCTGGGTTGAGGATGGCGGCATAGGCAAAGTTTGCCCAGACGTTGACGCGTCCGATGTGTCCCAGCTCACCGCTGTCGATGTAGGCTTTCATTCTGTGCCAGAGGGCAGAGCTCCGCTGTTGCTGTCCCACCTGAACGACGCGTCCGTATCGCCTGGCAGCAGAAACCATCGCATCGCACTCCCCGATGCTGTTGGCGAGTGGTTTCTCCACGTAGACATCCTTTCCTGCCGAGCAGGCATCGGTTGTTATCTTGCAGTGCCAATGGTCTGGTGTGCCGACGACGATGATGTCCACGTCGTCGCGCTCCAGAATACGGCGGTAGTCGCCGTAGAGGGCAGGCCGTCTGCCCCAGTTCTTCTCGGCTTCAGCGGCTCGGCTCTGGAGGATGCCGCTGTCGATGTCGCAGAGGGCGACGCAGGATGTGCCCGGGTAGCGCATGATGTCTGAGAGGTCGTACCATCCCATTGAGCGGCATCCCACGAGGGCGACGTTCAGACGGTCGCTTGCTGCCACGTTCTTGGTCGTGGACGCACTGGCATAGAGTGTTCGCGGGATGATGATGCCGGCGGCCAGAGCTGTGGCCGACTGGCGGAGGAAAGCTCGTCTTGTTGTCATGTTATCATGGTTTTAGGTTGAATTACAGCGGTCTTATCCAGATGTTTCTGAAGCTGATGGGCTGGCTCGGGTCTCCGTGCGACTGCAGACGGATGGGGCCGTCGCCGTGCTTTACGGTCCGGGGGAAGCCGATGTACTCGGTGGTGCCTTGTATCTCGGTGTGGTTCTGGATGACGATGCCGTTCTGTATGACGGTCACGAACGGACGGTAGAGGTAGGTGCCGTCTTCCTTGAAGATGGGAGCTGTGTAGATGATGTCGTAGACGTTCCATTCGCCCGGGGCCCGCATGGCGTTGGCCAGGGGCGGCGTCTGCTTGTAGATGCTTCCCGTCATGCCGTTCACGTAGGTCTCGTTGCCGTAGCAGTCGAGGATTTGTACCTCGTACATGTCCTGCAGGAACACACCGCTGTTGCCTCGGGCCTGGCTTTCTCCGGTGATGCCTTTGGGCACGCACCACTCCAGATGAAGTTGGAAGCTGCCGAACTTCTGGCGCGTCAGGATGTCTCCTTTTGACTTGTCGACGGTCATGACGCCGCCTTTGACGGTCCATTCCGCTTTTCCTCCGTCGGCATTCGTCCATGCCGAGAGGTCTTTTCCGTCGAAGAGGACGATGGCGTCGCTGGGAGCGCCGGCCTGCTTGATGTCGCCCGGAGCGACAACCTTCGGCTGTGGTGTCCAGTACTCCGACATTCCGGGGCGCATGGGTTCGGGCTGCGGATAGTCTTTCTTCTCTTGTGCCTGTGCCGAAAGGAGGCAGGCGAAGGCGGCAGCCTGTGCCGTCAGAAACAGTCTTTTCATAGCTTAGTAGTTTGGTTGTTTGGTTGTTTAGTTGTTGGTTGTTTGGTCGTTTGGGAAAGTAACCGTCGGCTGCTTGGTAATTATACCTAAACGCCTAAACGACCAATCTCCCAAACGACCCATTCGCCTTGCAAAAATACGAAAAAAAGTGCAAAGTGAAAAGTGAAAAGTGAAAAATGAGGGAGTTGCGAGCAGAAAATACAGGAAATGCCTTGATGTCCGTGCCTTTGGGAGTCGGCCGAGCACTTGTTTGTCAATTTGTCAGGAAAACCATGGGATTTGCTTACATCTTGAATTTCTCCGGTCGCCTGAGAATGCGACGAAAATGCTCGCCTCGTACCTAGGTACGGGACGACGGGAATAAATGTTAAAAACCTAACCCATTGAGGCTGTGCAACATGCAAAATACCTCAGCTGAAAAAGGCTGTCAAAACATCCGATTTTGTGCATAAAAGTGGCAATTTCGACCCATTTTGAGGGGCGAATCGACGCGTCAAAATGCCCGGAGGGACGCGTCGCGTTTGCAAACTTCACGTGTGAACTTCCCCGACTTCTCTGGAGAAGTCAGGAAAATCCTCCTTTTGAGTCGGTTTTCGAGACACGATTTTGTCTATTTTGCCAAGTTTTGCATCCAAAACCGAAATAGCAAAATGTAAGCGAAACGAGCAAAAAGCTTACATTATTCGTTTTCTGCCTTTCGCCTTCCTGCCTTTAGAGCCAACCCTCTTCCTTGTACCAGCGGATGCTTTCTGCCACGCCCCTTTCGAGGCCCCATTGCGGCTCGTAGCCGAAGTCGTCGATGGCCGGAGCGATGTCGCATTGCCAGTTGCGCTGCGAGAGGATGTTATATTTGTCGTCGTTCAAGGCGTTCATCTTGCCCGTCAGTTTGCTGATTCTCCCACTCACCCAGCAAATGGTGCGCAGGATGCAGAGGGGCAGTTTCAGATGCAGTACCCAGGGACCTCCGAGATGCTGCTGTACGAGGTCGCTGTAGCTGCGGCTGTTGTAGATTTTCCCATCGCTGAGGAAGTAGGCCTTCCCCTCCGCTTTTGCCGACTCCATACTCTTGAAGACGGCCTGAACGACGTCCTGGACATAGACGAACGTTATCTCCTGCGGGGTCAGACCAGCCGCCACGTCGATGTGCTGCTTGATGCTCTGCGCCATGAGGAAGTAGTCGCGTTCGCGCGGACCATAGACGCCCGTCGGTCGCAGGATGGTGTAGGGGAAGTCCCTTTGTTCCGTGAGGTAGTGCTCTGCAGCCAGTTTGCTCCGTCCGTAGGCAGTGTTTGGCTGCGGCTTGTCAGTCAAAAGAATGGGTTCGTAAACCCACGGATTGTCCTCCGAAGGTTTGCGGACGGGCTTCTCCTTGATGGCTCCGAAGATGCTGAGGCTGCTCAGGAAGACGAAGCGGCGAGGCACCATGTCCGCAGCACGCAAGGCATCGATGAGGTTCTTTGTGCCCTCGGTGTTCGTGCGGAAAAAGTCCTCGGTGTGCAGGCACTTTGTAGCTCCCGCTGCATGCACGACGAAGTCCCAGCCGCGGCCGCCCATCTCCTCCTTGTAGGCGAGCAGCTGGTCGTGCAGCTTCGTGGCGTTCTGCATGTCGAACTGTGCAAAGCGGATGCGCTCGTCCTGCAGATATTTGCGGCTCGATGTGCCCCGGACGCCTGCCCAGACTTCGAAGCCTCGCCTCAAGGCTTCCTCTACGATGAAACTACCAATGAAGCCGCTGGCTCCGGTCACAAGTAAACTGTAATTCATAATTCGCAATTCATAATTCATAATTGTTTCCCTCCTTCCCTTTAGGGGAGGAGTCGGAGGTGAGGCTCAGTATCTGATTGATGGCTTCTGCCAGCTGTCTGGTCTTCTCGGGCGACTGAAGGATGTCGCGCAGGGACGTGAGAAAAAGCTTGACCCCCTCTGAATCTCCCCGAGGGGAGACTTCCTTAGCGAGAAGTTCGGCTGTGTCCTCCCCCTGCAAGGGAGAGTTAGAGAGGGGGCTGGTGAATGCTGGTGCGAGGCTTTCCATGAAGTTCTTGAAACGGTCCTCACTGAGGAAGATGGTGTCGTCGCCGCCATCGAGGGCGCCTTCGAAGAGCGAACGCTTGAAGCGCAGTCGCTCTATCATGCTCTCTTCGATGGAACCTTTCGACACAAGGCTCAGCACCTGCACCGGCATCTCTTGTCCTATGCGATAGATGCGGCCCACACGTTGCTCCAGCACAGCCGGGTTCCAGGGCAGGTCGAGATTGATGAGGATGCTGGCAACCTGCAGGTTGAGACCCGTGGAACCTGTGTCCGTGGAGAGGAAGATGCGGCAGTCGGCGTCGTTCTGGAAGCGATTGATGAGCTCGTCGCGCTTCTTTGCAGGCACGTCTCCATGCAGGAACTCGTAACGGATGCCGCGAGCGTCAAGCTCCGTCGCCACGAGTCGGGCCATGCGTTCCCATTCGCTGAAGACGACTATCTTGGCCTCGCTCCCCTCCAAGGCATCGCAGAGGATGTTCATCACCTCGCTGACCTTCACATCGTGACGGCTCTCTTGGTTCTGGTCGATAACGAAGGTGCTGTCGGCCAGCATGCGCATCTGTCCGAGCATGAGCAGCAGTCGGCGTCGCTCTTCTTCGCTGAGGCTACCCGTCCGCTGCCATTTGCTTGCCAGGCGAGCCACCGCTCCTCGCAGCTCCTCGTGCCGACTGGTTTGTTCCGGCGTCATGGGAACGAGCAGGAATTGATCCGTTCGCTTCGGCAGTTGCAACTGCACGCTCTGCTTCGTGCGGCGTATGAGCGTGTCCTTCAGCTTGTCGCGTATGTCGCCAAGGTTCTTGTAGCCAATGGCCTTGCCGCTGGTATCGGTGACGATGTGGTCGTATCGGAAACGATAGAGCGGTGCGAGGCAGTATGGGTCGGCAAGTTGCACGATGGAGACCAACTCGTCAAGTTTGTTCTCGAGCGGCGTGCCGGAAAGCAGTACGCTATAGTGGGAGTCGATGCGGCGCACGGCTTGTGCCAACTGCGTGTGCCAGTTCTTCAGTCGCTGCACTTCGTCCATGATGAGCAAGTCCGTGGCAATGCGGCTGAGCGACTTGATGTCGTTGGCCAGCGACTGGTAGGAGACAATCTTGTAGGGAGCGGAGGCTTTGTAGAGCTCGAGCCTTCGGGAGGCATAACCCTCGATGATGAGAGCCTCGCGTCCTTTCGTCCAACGTTCAATCTCCCCTTTCCACTGGTACTTCAGCGAGTTGGGACAGACGATGAGCACACTCTCGGCCATCTTCTCGCGCAGGTAAATCTCGGCACAGCAGATGGCTTGCACCGTCTTGCCCAGTCCCATCTCGTCGGCAATGATGGCCTTGCCTGCCTTGATGGCAAAGCGGACGCCCTCCTTCTGATAAGGATAGAGCTTCATCGTGAGCAGCGCATCGAGCGTCTCGTCCGTATAGGTTTGCTCCACAAGCTCAGCCCTCTGCAGGCGTTCGCGCTGACTGATGACCTCCTCGAGCGCGTCTGGATAGCACCGGAACAGAGGGTCGATGGCGCGTGCCTTCTCCAGAAATGTGTCGAAGCGTGTGTAGGCCTCGGGACGAAGGACGTATGCCTGGTCGAAGTAATCCGCAGCCAGGGCAGCCATCTCCTGTCTGTACTTCTGTCCGAGCCTCAGGCGTATGCTCCGCTCGCCGTGGTAGTCTATATATATAGATGTGTAGTCTGGCGTCTCGTCTAGCACCGTTTTGCCCTGTGCCTGCAGCCACAGCTTGACGCCCTCCACGTGCTTGCAGGTGCCGAGGCCTGACGTGCGGAAGTCGGGACAGGAACAGTAGTTCCAAGGACTGTAGGCACCTCGGTAGATGACCTTGTACTGGCTGCGTGTCTTCGGGTTACGCACTTGATACTCTCCAGGACTGAATAGCGGCCCGAGTTCGCTGATGACGAACCGTTCGCGCTGTGCCTGTTGCCTGCGCAGCGCCACTTGCCACTCCTCGAGCCCCATCTCGGCAGGCTTCACCGTGTTGCTCAACCTGCGCTCTGTGCTGATGTTTGATGTTTCCATACGCTTCTTTTCGGCAAAGGTACGAAATAAATTTGGATTAAGGATTAGCGTTTAGATAAATTTTCGTACCTTTGCAGCGGATTAATATAATAAGGTATATTATGATAGACCTGAACAGAGTTGCCATCATCGCAGGCGAGCACAGTGTGACTTACAGTGAGTTGCTTAGGCGTGTGGCGCAGTTTGCACGCAAGACGCCGAAGGGCAAGCAGACGAAGACCGTCATCTTCAGCGAGAACCGCGAGGGCTGGGTGTATGCTTTCTTCTCCGTCTGGCAGAACGAAGGCGTTGCCGTTCCTGTGGATGCTTCGAGTACGGCGAGCGACGTGGCCTATATCCTCCGCGACTGTCAGCCCGATGCCGTTTGGGTGTCGAAGGAAAGGGAGACGGTATTGAGAGAAGCTATGAAGGAGGCAAACGTCGAGACAAATGTTTTTGTGATAGACGACTACGAAAGCCTTTCCCTGAAGGATGAGCCTGCCAGTTCCATCCTTCCCTGGGCTGCCCTCAGCGAGCCTGACAACGACGACACGGCTGTCATCATCTATACATCAGGCACAACAGGTTCGCCGAAGGGTGTCATGCTCAGTTACTCGGCATTGAAGGCTAATGTACACAGCGTCTCGTACGATGTGCCTATCTATTCGGAGAAGCGTCGCGCACTGGTGTTGCTGCCTCTGCATCATGTCCTGCCGCTCATGGGTTCGCTCATCGCACCGCTCTACATGGGTGGCGGCATTGCCATCAGTCCTTCGCTTTCTGGTTCCGACATCATGGACACGCTACAGCGAGGACAGGTGGGCATCATGATAGGCGTGCCGCGACTCTGGCAGACGCTCTTCGTGGGCATCAAGAAGAAGATTGACGAGTCGGCCGTGGCCCGTGCGCTCTTCGCTATCTGCAAGGTGCTGGGGAGCAGGACGCTCAGCCGACTGGTGTTCGGTTCTGTCAGGAAAAAGATGGGCGGACACATCGACTACTGCGTCAGTGGCGGTGCAGCTCTCGACAAGGAGATAGGCGAGGGCTTGCGGACGCTTGGCCTCGACGTGCTCGAAGGCTATGGCATGACAGAGACTGCTCCCATCATTGCCTTCACTCGCCCCGGCGACTACATCCCTGGCTGCTCCGGACTGCCTCTGCCCGGCGTGGACTGCAAGTTGGTGGACGGCGAGCTTTGCGTGAAAGGTCCCAACCTGATGAAAGGTTACTACAACCGTCCTGAGGAGACGGCGGAGGTCATTGATGCCGACGGCTATCTGCACACGGGCGACCTTGCCCAGTTCGATGCGGTGGGACGCGTCACGATTACCGGTCGCACGAAGGAAATCATCGTGCTGAGCAATGGCAAGAACGTCCAGCCAAGCGAGATAGAGTACAAACTGGAGAAGTACGAGACGCTTGTGAAGGAAGCGGCCGTCGTGCAGGATGGCGATATGCTGCGAGCCATCATCGTGCCTCAGCCTCTCTGGTCTTCGACATTGACCGATAGCGAGGTGGCAATGCGGTTGAAGCGAGATGTGCTGGAGCCGTACAACAGAACCGTCTCGGCCTACAAGAAGATAATGAGCGTGCTTGTCTATCGTGGTGAACTGCCCAGGACAAGACTCGAGAAGCTGCAACGCTACAAGCTTGGTGCCATTCTCAAGGAAGGGCAGGGAGCAAGAACAAAGGAGCATGAGGCTCAGCCCGAACCTGATAGCGAGGAGTATCGTCTCATCAAGGCCTTCATTGAACAGGAGAAAGGCGTGAAGGTTCATGCTGCCGACCATATTGAGACTGACCTCGCTTTGGACTCGCTTGACAAGATAAGCCTTCAGGACTTCATCGAGCGCACCTTTGGCACGTCCGTCGGCGTGGACGAGATGCCTGCCTTTGCCAACATCGAGGCGCTTGCCTCACATGTTGCAAAGGAAAAGACGCGCATGGAGGCAGAAGATGTCGATTGGCATCAGCTTCTGAACGGTCCTGTAGATAATCTGCCCCTGCCCACATCTGGCTTTGCCCACCGCTTCTGCTCACGTCTCTTCAAAGGTTTCTTCAGCCTCTACAATTCTCTAAAGATAAAGGGACAGAAGAACATTCCCGCGAAGGGAGCCTGCATCCTTGCTCCCAATCATCAGAGCTTCGTGGACGGACCGCTGGTGCTTGCCGGATTGCCTTGGAACCAGCTCGGCGAATACTTCTTCTATGCTACGGAGGAACACGTCCGAGGCGACTACCGACGCAAGATGGCAGCCAAGGCCAACGTGATTGTCATGGAGCGTGCCAACCTGAAGAACTCCATCCTGAAGCTTGCCAAAGTGCTTCGCGAAGGCCATCGCGTCATCATCTTCCCCGAAGGAGCACGCACTCACGACGGAGGGACGGTGCCCTTCAAGAAGACCTTCGCCATCCTTGCCCACGAACTTGGAGTGCCTATCGTACCCGTCTGCATCAAGGGAGCTTACGAAGCCTTGCCGCGTGGCAGCCGCTTCATGAGGCCGAAGCACATCGAAGTGACTTACTTGCCACAAATAAAGCCCTCGGCAGAACAGACTTACGAAGAACTGACCCGTCAGACTCAAAATGCAATCGAAGAGGTTTTGGCCTAAAAAGGCTGAGCAGGGTAACACCTGGACACACCTTGGCGGAGCAGTCTTTGCCTTGAGCAGTATCTGGCTTGTCTGGCTGGCGGCAGATGTCAGTTGGCAGATGGCATTCGGGGTGGCTTGCTTCATCTTCGGTATGACCTTCATGTTCCTGAGCAGCACCGTCTATCATTGGGTGAGCAACGAGCGTGCGAAGGCTATCCTCCGCAAGTTCGACCATATCAGCATCTACGTCATGATTGCCTGCAGCTACACGCCTGTCCTTGTCGGCGTAATGGGAGGTTGGCTTGGCTGGACGGTGTTTGCCTTCCAGTGGATGATAGTGATAGCAGGAGCCATCTATAAGATAGTTGCCCTTGGCCGCTATCCTCGGCTCTCGCTTGCCATTTACTTGATTATGGGATGGAGCATCGTCCTCATTGCCGAACCGGTGATAAAGGCATTGACGCCCGTCACATTGTGGCTTCTCCTTGCCGAAGGCATCGCCTATACCGCAGGCACATACTTCTTTGCCCACGACGAGCGTCCGCACTACCATGCCATCTGGCACGTCTTTGTCCTGCTTGGCGCCCTCGCTCACTGGGGAGCAGTCCTGTCGCTGCTTATATAAATAATTGGGAACGTGGACGTCCCGTCCGCCAGCAAGAAGCGGACGGGACGTCCGCGTTCCCAGTTAATAGTTCTCTGCCTTGATCTGGAAGTAGCTCTGCGGGTGGTCGCAGACGGGACAAACTTCTGGTGCCTTCTTGCCGATGACGATGTGTCCGCAGTTAGCGCATTGCCAGATGACGTCGCCGTCGCGAGAGAAGACGATGGCGTCCTCGATGTTCTTCAAGAGCTTGCGATAACGCTCCTCGTGGTGCTTCTCGATGGCGCCGACCTGTTCGAACTTCTCGGCTATCTCGTCGAATCCTTCCTCGCGAGCCTCTTTTGCCATGCGAGCATACATGTCCGTCCATTCGAAGTTCTCGCCGCCTGCTGCATCGGCCAGGTTGGTCTTCGTGTCGCTCACCTTGCCGCCGTTCAGCAGCTTGTACCACATCTTGGCGTGCTCCTTCTCGTTGGCAGCCGTCTCCTCGAAGATGGCGGCAATCTGCACATAGCCGTCCTTCTTAGCCTTCGAAGCGAAGTAGCTGTACTTGTTGCGTGCCATGCTCTCTCCTGCAAAAGCCTCCTTGAGGTTCTGCTCCGTCTTTGTTCCTTTCAGGTCTTTCATCTCGTTTAATGTTTAGAGGTTATTGGTTAATGAAGCTTTCTGAGGGCAAAGATACGAAATTCATTGAACATTGAACATTGAACATTGAAAAATTATTTATATCTTTGTGCCGTATGAGTTATTTGAACACAGAAAACATAGCCAGAAGCAAGGGCGGGGTGGAATATCACCCCTTGAAGCCTTTCTTGCCGGAAGGGGCGAAGGTGCTGTTCCTGGGCAGCTTTCCGCCGCAGAGGAAGCGGTGGTGCATCGATTTTTTCTATCCGAATTGGATTAACGACCACTGGCGCATCGAGGGAGAGGTGTTCTTCGGCGACAGGAATCACTTTGTCAATCAAGAGGAGAAGTGTTTCAAGCTGGACGAGATAGTGCGTCACCTGGAGTCACGAGGCATTGCCTTCTTCGACACGGCGACGGCTGTGCGGCGGCTCAAGGACAATGCTTCCGACAAGTTCCTCGAGGTGGTGGAGCCGACAGACATTGCCGCCCTTGTCAGCCAGCTGCCTCATCTCCGAGCGATAGTCACTACTGGCGAGAAGGCCACACAGACCATCTGCGCCTCGCTTGGCATAGAGGAAGTGCCGAAAGTCGGTGCCTCAGTGGCACTCCCCCAAAGGGGGAGCGGGGAGGGGACTCTACTTTGGCGCCTCCCTTCATCGTCGCGTGCCTATCCGCTCTCCTTTGAGAAGAAGGTGGAGGCATACAGGAAGATGTTCGACGCCGTGCTTCGCTGAGCCTCTTTTTACATATTTAATTGATTGCACATACATGTAGATGCAATTGCATCTACATGTACATGCAATTGCATCTACATGTATGTGCAATGAACTTGGCAAGGGGAATCGACTGCTGAGATGGTATGAAAAGGCTGTTCAGACGTGCGGAGTCTTGCTTCGTCCTGTGTAATGTCGTGCGAGGTAATTGTTCAGCAGGGCGAAGAAGGCGAGGCAACAAAGCGTGGTCAGAACGAGGGCGAGGGCGTCGGGCTGTTTCGACATAGCCACGAGCGACTGCCAGATGACTGCACCGAAAGCATAGACGAGGCCGCCGATGCCGAGGACGGCGACGGCTGCGACGATGATGACGGCCACGACTTGCTGCCTGCGCTGACTCTCGCGCTGTTCGCGGCGGATGCGTTTCAAGGTGGTATAGGCGAAGTTCGACGTCAGGTTCGGTCTCTCTCTCTGCTCGAGGGCTTTGCGAAGGGCACGGCTTTCAATCTGTTGTTCCATGTTTCATGAGTGAATAGAGTTTGCGACGGATGCGGTGCAGACGCGTGGCGATGGTGCCCGGTTGCACGTCGAGGATGTAGGCGATGTCGGCCAGGGGACGGCTCTCGAAGTAGAAAAGCTCCAGGAGCATCTGTTCGTCTGGTTTGAGAAGGCTGATGGCGTGGCGCAAGTCGTCGAGGCGGCTCTCGTCGTCCAGTGCTTCGTCCACCTCGGCGTCGCTGACATGAGGAAGGTCGTCGATGCTGAGATACTTGATGCGCTTCTTGCGGAGCCACGAGACGGCGACCGTGTAGGCGATGCGACAGACCCAGGTGGAGAACGAGGAGCGACCGATGAAGGAGTCGAGACGGCTGTAGGCGCGGACGAATGCGTCCTGCGTCAGCTCCTCGGCATCCTCGCGGTTCGGCACCAGACGCGACACGATGGCAAACACTTCGCCACCGTATCGCTCCAGGAAATAGCCGTAGTCCTCGGCGTGGCCGTCAAGGATGCGGGCTATCAATCGCTGCTCGTCCATCAACATTGAAAGTTGAAAAATTAAAAAGTTGAAAGGTTAAAAAGTTAAAGAGGAATGGATTTCCTCCTTTTTACCTTTTTACTTTTTCGCCTTTTCACTTTTCTTTTGTTTGTTCAGCCTTGCGCTCGGCACGGTAAGACATGAGCAATCCTATGCCTCCGCAAATGCAGACACTCGCCACATAGACGATGCCGCCGACATAATCTCTATAGCGAAACATGAAATCTGTGTCTGCACGAAAAGCGTAATCGCCATAGGTCGCCAGCATGTTGATGCAGAAGCCGAGCAGGAATCCGCAGCCCACGCCAAGCAACAGCCAGCCGATGCGGAGGGCAGTGTACTTGTTGCCGCTGCTGTAGAGGCTGATGCCTTTGAAATCAACGTTGGTTAGCTCGGCAATTTTACTGATGAGCAACAGCCGCTCGCGCTTGTGGACGAAGAGCTCCACGACTTTGTAGATGCAGCCAAACACAATGGCGCAGTTCAGGGGAATCATAATCCATTCCATAGTCTTGATGTTTTAAGTGATATGATGTTTTACTTGTCTCTACTTAGTTAGACGCTTCTTTTCGCAAAACATTACATAAAGAAACAAAAAAAGTGAAGAGCGAAGAATAAGCGTTCCCTACAGGGCGGAGGCAAATTATTCACTTTTCACTCTTCACTTTTCCCTTAAAACTCTGGCTCCCACAAGTGGCGTGTCATATCCACATGCCCGTTAGGTTTGAACGTGACGCCTTCTGCTTCCAATAGGATGCGCTGCCTCTTCCAGCCAGGAGCCGTGCGACCGACGGCGTTGACGACGCGGTGGCAAGGCAACTCGGCTGCCTCCGGAGCATAACGAAGCGTGCGGCCAACCATCCTGGCATGGCTCGGCCAGCCTGCCAAGGTAGCAATGAGGCCGTAAGTCATCACGCGGCCCGGCGGAATCTGGCTCACGATGCTCAGCACATCGGCCTGAAACGTCCGCGCTTCCTCTGCGCTCATCTTATCGAAACAGTCCTTCATTATGCTAAACTAAGAATGCTTTCTTACCGCGAATTACACGAATTGCACGAATTGACCGCGCTCCTGAGGACATACGAAGCCTGTGTGAATTTGTGAAAATCGTGTAATTCGTGGTTCATAATTACAGGTTCTTCGCTCTCTCGTGCAGTTCCTGAAATCCTTCGAGCACGTTCCAGATACCGTCTTCCGACAGCACGCCTCGCTTCAAGTCCTGTGGCAAGCGGCCCGCCTCGTCGTCGGCAAAGTCCTGCTTCCACAGGTTGCTGTCGTAATAGGCGTTGAGTGCGGCGATGTCTTCCTTTGCCTCCTCGAACTTATCAAGCGCAGATGAGAGCCGCTTCAGGGCAGCCGAAGCACGAACGAAGGCACGCTCCATCTGCCGGATGCGCTGAATTTGTTCTTTGTTGTCGCGAGGTTTCATAGGAGAAGTGTTATGGTTAATGTCTTTTGAACCGCAGGAGCCCGCCGCCATTCGTCTGCATGATGAGGTCGCCGCGATAGGGTTCGCAGTCCTCAAACTCGTGCGGCACCTGCTTTTGGAAATCGATGATGTGGTCCAGACGCTTCTTCTTGAGGTTCCAGACATAGAGGATGCTGGGGTGCTTCTCCGTGCCGACACCGACGGGAATGAACATCTGGTTCCCTACGATGCAAGCCCCCTGGCCGATGTGGTTCGAAGGGAAACGTGCGTCGATGTCCTGGATGCAGTAGTTCTCGATGGCATCTTCGGGACGGAGATGTACGACGGGGCCGTCGCTGAGCCGTGGCATCGGGAAGACCATCGTGCGCCAGCGGTTGCCTTTGCCCATGTTCTCCACCGTGTTGCCGTAGCCAACGAGGAGCTTACGCTTGCTGTCTATCATCCATTGCAGCGCGTAGCCGTAGAGCCCGTCCTTGTCGTCGAGGACAATCGTCTGCACCAGTTCCGGCTCTTTCGTCAGGGAGATACGCTCCACGAAGCAGACATCTTTCAGTCCCTTATAGCGTTGCTTCGAGCATTGCGACACATAGAGAAGCGGCATCTCGTCGTGTTTGTCGAAACGTTCCGTGCCGAAGAAAGCCACGTTGGCATGGTTCTCTGGCGTATGACTGGCAAGGGGAAACTGCCTGAGCAGCTCAAGGCTGTCGGCATGGAGGCGGTAGATGGTGGCAAGACCTGTGTTCTGCAAGCTGACGAGCAGGTCGCCGCAGATGGCCATTCCCTGATAGCTCTGGCCTTTCACACCTCGCAGGTCGTCGACTTTCTCCACGGAGGCATGGGTGAAGTCCAGTGGCTTGCAGGCTGCCAGCAGCAGGAGTGCGAGCAGGAGAGGAAGGTTTTGGAGATGTTTTGTGTTCATGGTTTTGTGTGTTTGCCAGTGTTGCCTGTCTGTTTCTGCTGCATCCAGTAGCGTCGCTCGTCGGGCTGCATCTTCTCGATAGCATAGCGAAGTGCGGTGCGGGGCATCTCTGTGGCGTGAAGCGAAAGGAAGTCCCTGAGCAGATCCATCGAGACGCGTTTGCCCATCTCGCGCAGCATCCAGCCCACCGCCTTGTGCATGAGGTCGTGCGGATGCTGGAGGTGCATCTCGGCGTAACGCAGGCACCAGGACGGATCGCCTTGCTGCAACGTCTTCCAAGTGCAGACGATGCTCATGCGTTGCCGCCATAGGTTGTCCGAAAAGGCGAGGCTGTCGAGGACTTGTAACTTGTAGTCTCTGTCGCCGAGACGTGATGGCAAGAGCAACCAGGCACCCAGAATCTTGGGAGCAGACAGGTCGACGAGGTCCCAGTTGTTGGCTCTGTCGGCATATTCGATATACGTTATTAATATATTATCGCGGGCGCGGATGGCATCCTCGTCATTTGTGAGTCGTCTTGTCGCGAGGCTCTCGAACTTGGCAACAAGGATAAGAAGTCCGCAAAGGCGTACCTCGTGCCAGCGGTTCATCAGCAGTTCGGGCACTTCGTCCAAGGGAAAGTCCTTCCAAGCGGCTTTGACAATCTCTCTTGTTTGCGGTACTTTCAGGCCGAGGAACTCGTCGCCCTCGCCGTATTCGCCTTTGCCGGTCTTGAAGAAACGCATCCGGATTTCCCTTTGCTTCTCGTTGCGGAGCGACTCCATATATGCGATAACGTCCTCTGCCTTCATTTTCTTTTCTTTAGCATTCGTGCCACAATCGAGCGGATTTCGTCGATATCCTTTGCTTGCTTCTTTGTCTTCCGCCTGGGCTTCTTGGGCGAATCGGTTGGAAAGGCGTCGAGCATCGACATCTGCTTCTCGTGAAGATAGGTATCGACGCTGAAGCCTTTCTCAGCAATCTTCGTGAGCAGATACTGGCGAGCAAGGCAAGCTTGCCGCAAGTCGGGTAGAGCGTTACTTAGACGACGTGTTGCCTGCTTGTTGTTCGTCTCGACCTTTTGGCTGAGCTCCATGGGAACAGAGAGGATGTCGTGCAGTTGGTCGGCAAAGTAGGTAGCGCTGCGCTTCACGCGCTCAAGGAAGTCCTTGTCGTGCAAGGCGTCGAAAGACATCGACTGAATCAGTTGCCGCCACTTGTCAGCAACGGCAACAACGCGTTCGCGAAGCAGCGAGAGTGCCTCGTTGTGCTGCCTGGTGAGCGAGGCTTGGCTGTGATAGAAGAACTCGTTGAAGATGCGCATCATCGACTCTTCGAGGTAAAGGATGGCGCGGAAATCGAAGAGTTGGAGCAGGAGGTAGCGTTCGTATTCCTGCTTGAGCAGGGGCAGATGCTGGATGCTCCTTTCTGCCTCGCTCTCTTGATGTGCGATGTAACTATCGACTCGCTGGTCGCTCATGACAACTCGCGCGTCGAGAGGCTTGGCAAGTACAAGGCCTTCGAGCGTGCGGCAGCGACTTAGGGCAACATAGACCTGTCCTGGAGCAAAACTCATATTGGCATCGATGATGGCGCGGTCGAAGGTGAGGCCTTGACTCTTGTGGATAGTGATGGCCCAAGCCAGGCGTAAGGGCAACTGCTTGAACGTTCCCTGCACCTCCGACTCTATCTCTCGCGTCTGTTCATTCAAGGAGTATCGTGTGTTTTCCCATTCCAAAGGTTCCACTTCGATGGCTTCTGAGTCGCCTTCACAATAGACGCTCAGTTGCGTGTCGCTTGCTTCCTGAACGCGTCCGATGCGTCCGTTGTAGTAACGATGCTCGCCGGACGGGTCGTTCTTCACAAACATCACCTGCGCTCCTTCCTTCAGGACGAGCGTCTCGGCCGTGGGGTAGGAGTAGTCGGGGAACGTTCCCTTGATTTCAGCTCTGTATGTATAAGCATAGCCCGGCAGTTTCTGCAGCTCCGACTCGTTGTAGTGGTTGGCGATGTTGTTGTGTGTGGTGAGGCGGATGTACGGCTCTTTCGGGCTGGGGACAAATGTCGAATCGTATCGGGCATTGAGTTTCGCAAGGGCTTCTGCCGAGGGATGTCCGCTGCGCACCTCGTTCAAGAGGGCGATGAACGACTCATCCTGCTGCCGATAGACGTGGCTCAGCTGTATGGTGACGTAGTCGATTTGCTGCAAAGCCTTCGAGCCGAAGAAGTACGGGGTGTCGTAGAAGGGCTTGAGTATCTGCTCGTCTTCGGGCGTGACGACTGGCGTGAGCTGTGCCAAGTCACCAATCATGAGGTGTTGCACGCCGCCGAAGGGCTCGCCGTGCTCGCGGTAACGACGCAACACGGCATCGATGGCGTCGAGCAAGTCTGCGCGAACCATAGAGATTTCATCAATGATGAGGAGGTCCATCGAGGCGATAATCTTGCGCTTCTCCTTGCTGAAGTCGAACTTGCTCTCCAGCTTGGCACCAGGCACGTAAGGCGAGAGGGGCAGTTGGAAGAAGGAATGGATGGTGACGCCGCCTGCATTGATGGCTGCCACGCCAGTCGGAGCGACCACAATAGGCCGCTTGCGTGAGCGCTCCATGACGGCCTTGAGGAACGTCGTCTTGCCCGTCCCCGCCTTGCCTGTCAGGAAGATGCTTCGCCCGGTATTCTCGACGAAGTCCCATGCCGTATGCAGTTCGCTGTTTCGTTGCATTTGAAATGTGCTTACGATGTCAAGCGTGTTTTAACCTTTGGTTCAGTAAATGGCACAGCTCGTCTGCCGTCATGCTGATGTCAACAACGGAGATAGACTCTTGGGCATTGATGAGGTGCTTGTTCATGGAACGGAAGAGGCGGCCGAAGATGCTGGCGTCCTCCATCTTTTGCCGTTCCACGTCAGGCTTGTAGTTGATGGCTACGAAGTTGTTATCCCCAAGTCTCCTGACCTCGAAGGACGCGACGTCGGCAAAGCGGACGTGCCACGTCTTCATTCCTCGGTAGGAGATTCCCTCGTCGTTGATGGTCAGGTGAGGCTGGTCGAAGAGCCTTTCCTTCAGGAACGACCAGAGCAATATGATGCCGCAGCAGCCGAAGAACACGATGCTGCTCCATCCCACAACCAGATGAAACACGTTCTTGTGCATGTGGAGGACGTAGATGCCGCCAAGGACGAAGAGGATACTTCCCAAAATCAGCAGCAGCATCCGCCAGAGAGAATGATATATCTTGATTTCTTCCATAGGTCTTTTCATTTTTTTCATTCTTTCATTTTTCATTTTTTCATTCTTCCCTCTATGACGTTCCAGTCAACGATTTGCCAAAGCGCGGCGAGGTGGTCGGGCCGACGATTCTGGTAGTCGAGGTAGTAGGCATGTTCCCAGACGTCAAAGGTCAGCAGAGGCTTGAGGCCTTTCTGCACGGGATTGGCGGCATTCGGCTCTTGCGTGATGACGAGTTTGCCGTCCTTATCTGCCGAGAGCCACACCCAACCCGAGCCGAAGAGAGTCGCTCCCTTCTTCTGAAACTCGTCCTTGAAGGCCTCGAACGAACCGAAATCTCTCTTAATAGCAGACCCTACCAAACCTCCCCTTAAAGGGGAGGCTTCCTTCCCCTTAAACTGTCCGAAGTAGAGTTCGTGGTTCAAGATTTGTCCCGCATTATTGAGGATGCCGCCACTTGCCTTGCAGACAATCTCCTCGAGGCTCGCTTCCTCGAATCCGCTGCCTGGCAGAAGTGCGTTGAGGTTATTGACGTAGGCAGCCAAATGCTTGCCATGATGAAAACCAATCGTGTCCTTACTGAGGACTGGCTGCAGGGCATCTGCCTCGTAGGGCAATGCCATCAAACTAAACTTTCCCATACCTTATTATAATTATATAGTTTTTCGCCTGCAAAGATACGAAATATAATTGAAAATTGAAAATTGAAATGTTAAAAGATGCAACAAATCGAAAGATTTCTTGTAAAACGTTTGGTTTATGTTATAAACTTGTTTACCTTTGCATCGTCGAACGCTATTAAATGCGTCGAAACACTTTAATAATAACCACTTAAAACAGGAAACTATGGAAGAAAACATGGATCTGACTGCCGAGCGCAGTCTTGAGATTATCACCGAACAACTTGAAAAGAGTCGCCGAGCCGTGTCGAAGGATACGGGGGAGTGGCTTTTCGTGTCGGGTTTGACGACGATGATGACGGCCCTCGTCGTGGCAAGTGCCAACCTGTTGAGTTGGACACCTCTTTTTCATTTGCTTTGGTTCGCCTTACCTGTCGTTATCTGGCTGGTGATGAAGCGCATCAACAGGAATCGCGTGCCTGTCCCTGAGAACTTTGTAGGCACGTTGGTCAGGAAGACTTGGTACACCACCTTGGCTTTTGCCCTTGTTTATGTCGTTATTGCTACCGTGTGGAATATCGTTTTGCAACACTATGAGAGTCCTGAGGTCTTTCTTTATGCTGGGATGCACATAACGCCTACTATCCTCACCTTGCTGGCTGTGGCGGTCAGCATGACAGGCCTCATCCTAAAGAAAAGCGCGTTGGTATGGTTCGGATTGCTGTCCTTTGTGATATTACGTTTCGGTTTATTCTCGGTTATGATAAGTCGTCTGTTGCCACCTGACGTGCTTGGCAGACTGAGTCTCGTCCGGCCTTGCGAGCTTATATTCCTCTTTGCCCTTGTCGGCCTGATGCTCCCCGGCTGGATGCTTAAAGCCTCTCCCCAGCCCTCCCCTAAAGGGAAGGGGGAGAATTAATTGTGCAATTGTTAAATTGTCAAATTGTCAAATGGAAAAGGTTTTCCAACCATTAGACCCATTGTTGCACGCCGAGTTGCGACTCGCGGTGATGTCTTTGCTCATTGCCGACGAGGAGGCCGAGTTCCCGTACATCAAGGAGCAGACGGGAGCGACAGCAGGCAACCTGAGTGTTCAAATAGATAAACTCTCTTCGGCGGGTTATATTAAAGTCAGAAAGACGTTCAAGGGGAAGCGCCCCTGCACGCTGTGCCGCATCACGGCAAATGGGCAGAAGGCTTTCGCGGCGTATGTCGAGGCCCTGAAGAGCTACCTGGAAGTGGGGGAGAAGTAGGTCGAAATAGCGGTTACGTGCTGTCGGATTAGCAAATCCGACTGAACAAAGGAGGCAACGTGGCATTTGACACTTTGTCAGAGAAAGTGCCACGTTTGCTTACATCCTGCTTTTCTCTGATGCGCTGAGAATGGCGAAAAATCGGTCGAGGTGCGTCGAGGCTCAAAAGAACGCATTCTCGTCCGATTTGCGTAATGTCTTGTGTGATACAGACTTGTGTTTCCTTGCGTCTATTGCAGGCATAATCTACAAGCATTTTAGAACAGGAAATCGGTGTTTTTGGCACGTTTTCTGGGCAAATTTAACCCGTTGAAAAGTCCAAAGAACTACGCCGAGATGATAACATCACTATAGGTCTTTTGTCATTGCCCTATGCCGCGTTGGCTGAAACACTCTGTTAAGTCGTCCCGAGAAGCACTTTTCGCTCTATTTTGCTCCGTAAGGCGTCAGAAATTGAAATAGCAAATTGTAACAAAATCAAACGGGAACGTGACATTTTGTAACCATCCCGAGGAAGAGCTCATGAACGCTTGTGTCGTCGGTCAACTCGGGATGAAAGGCTGTCACGAGCATGTTCTTCTGCCTTGCTGCGACGGCTTTCCCATCGACCCGAGCCAGTATCTCGACCTCCGGACCTGCCTCTTCGATATATGGAGCACGGATGAAAGTCATCGGAACCTGTCCGATGCCCACGAAATCGCCTTCCGTGTTGAAACTCCCCAGCTGCCTGCCATAGGCGTTGCGGCGAGCCTTGATGTCCATCACATTGAGATGGTTCCTGTCGAGCATGATGAGGCCAGCGCATGTTCCAAACGCCGGAAGACCGTCGAGGATGGCACGTCGGATGGGCTCGAACAGGCCTTCGTCCCTCATGATTCGCATCATGGCTGTGCTCTCGCCGCCAGGAATCGTCCCCCCTCTCATCCCTCCAGAGGGGGAAGACATGAAGTTACGCCAATCTGCCAAGTTGCGGATGAGCGTTGTCTCTGCCCCAAGATTTCTGAACATCTGTTCGTGTTCAGCAAAGGCTCCTTGCAGAGCAAGTATAGCAATCTTCATAACCCCCGCTCTGCCATCAGCAGTTGTATCTCGCTCTCATTGATGCCTACCATCGCTTCGCCGAGGTCTTCGCTGAGCTCTGCAAGCACGGTGGGGTTATTATAGTTCGTGACGGCTTTCACAATGGCCTGCGCCCGCTTCTCGGGATTGCCGCTTTTGAAGATGCCGCTGCCCACGAATACACCCTCTGCCCCAAGCTGCATCATCAGGGCAGCATCGGCTGGCGTGGCCACACCGCCTGCTGCGAAATTCACAACAGGCAGCTTGCCGTTCTCGTGAACATAGCGTACCAAGTCGTAAGGCACTCTCAACTGCTTGGCAGCCTCGTAGAGCTCGTCGTCGTTCAACGAGACGAGTCTTCTTATCTCGCTCTGCATCAAGCGCATGTGGCGGACGGCTTGTATGATGTCGCCCGTGCCAGGCTCGCCCTTGGTGCGTATCATTGTGGCACCCTCGTTGATGCGTCGCAGTGCTTCGCCCAAATCCTTCGCTCCACAGACGAACGGCACGCGGAACTTCCGCTTGTCGATGTGATAGATGTCGTCCGCAGGGGAGAGCACTTCGCTCTCGTCGATGTAGTCAATCTCGATGGCCTCGAGTATCTGCGCCTCTGCAAAGTGGCCGATGCGGCACTTAGCCATCACGGGAATCGTGACGGCCTCCTGTATGCCCCGTATCATCTTCGGGTCGCTCATGCGGCTTACGCCACCAGCCGCGCGGATGTCGGCCGGTATGCGTTCCAATGCCATCACTGCACATGCTCCTGCAGCCTCGGCTATGCGAGCCTGCTCGGGCGTCGTCACGTCCATAATCACTCCGCCCTTCAGCATCTGAGCCAACTGGCGGTTAAGGGTTTGTCTGTCTTCCATACTTCTTCTTTTTCTTTTGTAGTTAGAGGGAGATAGAAGTAGATATGTGGCTTCGCCACGAAGATAGAGGACAATAGTTCTTGCTCTGGTTGTATCTTCTTTTAGCTTCTTCTATCTCCTTGTTTCCCGCTGCAAAGGTATGGACAAAAACGAGAGCGGACAATCATCTGTTCCCATTTGGTAAAAAGAAACTCCGAAGAAGGTACAAATTGGCTCACCGGAAGGACATTCTTGGCAATTTTTTTTCATTAGCGAAAATAAATGAGCCTCCGGACTCCATGTTTCGTGGAAAATTCATACCTTTGCACGCCTAAAAGGAACTATTATATATAATGAAAACAATGTTTGGTCGATTCTTGCCCAAGGTCCTGCACTCGAAGTCGAGCCTGACAATCATCCTCCTGGCCGCTGTGCTGGTGGAGGTGTCGAACGGCGTGCAGTACTGGTTTGCCAAGAAGGGCATCCAGCAGGAGGTGGAACATCGCGCAAAGAGCGAGCTGCGGGTGAAGAGTCTGGAGATAGAGAAGGTGACGACAGCCGTGGAAGTGGCCGTGAACAATATGGTGTGGGCAGTGGAGGAAGAACTTGCCCAGCCAGAGAACATCTATTCCGTCATCAGGAAACTGGTGGAGGAGAATGAACAAATCGTGGGTGTAGGGGCTACCTTCGTGCCCGACTACTATCCGCAGTACGGTCGTTGGTGCGAGCTCTATGTGGCACGACGCAGCGATGGTCGTATCGAATCGGAACAGATAGGCGGTGCCGACCACGACTACCTGCAGGCAGGTTGGTTCAAGGGTGCCATGGCTGCCGACGGCGGTTACTGGAGCGAACCCTATTACGATGAGAAAGGAGCACGCATGATGCTCTGCTCGTACTTCGCTCCCGTCCGCGACGAGAATGGAAAGACTGTGGCACTGCTGGGAGCCGATGTGTCGCTCGACTGGCTGACGGAAGTCATGAACACAAAGCAGACCTATGCCTCCAGCTACAACCTGCTGCTCTCCAAGGCTGGGCAGATAATGGCCTGTCCAGTTGAGAGTCTTGTGATGCACACCCGCAGCCAACAGGTGGCAGCCGACATGAAGGATACGACCATTGGATACGTCAACCGTGAGATGATAGCTGGCCGCAGCGGTAAGGCCACGGTACGTGGCGAGAAGGGCGAGAAGAAGTATGTTTTTTACTCACGCATGGGCGGAGGCACGGGCTGGTCTATGGCTGTGGTATGTGCCGACCGTGAAATCTATTACAGCTTGCGCCAGGTGCGCTTCAATCTCTTCCTCTTGATGCTTGCGGGCATGTTCCTGTTGGGCTACATCATATGGCGTGCCATGAAGAATGCCATACGCCTGCAAGCAGTGAGTGCCGAGAAGGAACGGATAGGCAGCGAGCTGCATATTGCCAGTGAGATACAGAAGGGCATGCTGCCCAAGATATTCCCGCCCTATCCTGAACGCGATGATGTGGAGATATTCGGCTCGCTTGTGCCTGCCAAGGAGGTGGGGGGCGACCTCTTCGATTTCTATATTCGCGACGAGAAGCTCTTCTTCTGCATCGGTGACGTCAGTGGCAAGGGCGTGCCTGCTTCGCTGGTAATGGCCGTCACGCGAAGCCTGTTCCGCACTGTCTCTGTCCATGAGGCAAACCCCGAACGCATCCTGATGCAGATGAACGAATCGATGGCACAGATGAACGACTCGAACATGTTCGTCACGATGTTTGTCGGTGTGCTCGACCTGCCTACAGGCCGCTTGCGCTACAGCAATGCCGGCCATTGTTCGCCGTTGCTTATTGATGGCGGACAGACGTTCATCGACTGCATGCCGAATCTTCCCCTTGGCATCATGGTGGGGTATAAGTTTGCAGGACAAGAACTCTTCCTACACCCGGGCAGCATCATCTTCCTCTATACCGACGGCCTGACCGAGGCGGAGAACATCACACATGCACAGTTCGGTGAGGAAAGGCTTAAGAAGTGTGTGGCAAAGTCAGACTCATACACACCTCAAACTCTCGTGGAAGACGTGAGCACTGGCGTTCATGCCTTTGTGGGTGAAGCAGAACAGAGCGACGACTTGACAATGCTGGCTGTCAAATATACTAAGGAGCAGCTCGACGTAAGACTGGAGCGCAACCTGACCCTCCAGAATGATGTTCAGCAGATTCCGCAGTTGGCACAGTTCGTCGAGGAGGTATGCGAAACCATAGGACTCGATGCGCCTACAACCATGCAGATGAATCTCGCCATGGAAGAAGCTGTGGTCAACGTCATGAGATATGCTTATCCCAGTGGTACCGTAGGCGACATCAGCATCGAAGCCAGGGCCAGTGATGTGCGCCTCAAGTTCGTTATCAGTGACAGCGGCGTACCCTTCGACCCCACTACCAGGCCGCAGGTGGACACTACGCTTACGGCTGAGCAACGTCCCATTGGCGGGCTGGGTATTCATCTCGTCAGGAACATCATGGACTCCATCAACTATGAGCGCATCGGCGACAGAAACGTGTTGACACTTAGGAAAAAGATATAAAACATATAAAAAAGCAACAGACAATGAAAACTACATTCAAAGAAGAGAACAACGACTACATTATGTACTTTGAGGGACGCCTCGACACGGCCGTGGCTCCTGTCGTGGAGAAAGAACTGGAACCACTCTCAAACTGCAGCGGACACGACATCATCCTGGAATGCTCCAAGTTGGACTACATCTCGTCGAGCGGTCTGCGGCTGTTCCTCGGTGTGTTGAAGAAAGCCAAAGCCGTAGGCAGCCATGTCTATATCAAAGGTCTCAGCAACGAGATACGTTCGGTTTTCACCATGACAGGCTTCATCAATCTGTTCGAGTTCAAGTAAATGGAAGGCTTCCTGTTCTTAGGCTTCGGCTTGCATGCCTGGATTACCCTGCTGACGGTGCTGGGCATGTTCAGCATCCTACTCTTCACAAGGCTGCGTTCCGATCTCGTGTTCCTTGGCGCAGTGGCTGTTCTTTTCGTCACAGGTGTACTCGACGAGAAGGAAGCCTTCTCTGGTATCAGCTCACCATCGGTCATTACCATTGGTGTGCTCTTCGTGGTTGTGGCGGGCCTGACGCGTACTGGTGTGCTGCAGTGGATGGTGAAGAACCTGCTCGGTCAGCCGAATAACTATGCTCGTGCAGTCACCCGCCTGATGCTGCCAGTTGCTGCGCTCAGTTCGTTCCTCAACAATACCACGGTCGTGGTGCTCTTCATCAACGTCGTCAAGATGTGGTCGAAGAAGCTCGGCATCTCGCCTTCCAAACTGCTTATTCCCCTGAGCTATGCATCGGGGATGGGTGGCGTCTGCACCCTCATCGGCACTCCGCCTAACATGATTATCAGCGGCCTCTATGCCGACAGGACGGGTATCTCGATGAACATTCTGGCTACGGCCATCCCAGGACTCTTCTGTCTGGCCGTCGGCATATTGTCTGTCATTGCCATGCGTCGCCTTTTGCCCGACCGCAAGGCTCCCGAGGAGGCATTTGAGTCGACGGGAGAATACACGGTCGAACTGCTTGTGCCTTCCGACAACATACATATCGGCGAGAGCGTGGCGGACCTTGGGCTGAACCATGTTCGCGGCGGCAGTCTTATTGAGTTGCGACATTTCGACGACGAGAAGGTGACTTCTCCCGTACCCGACGACGAGCCCCTGATGGGCGGTGACCGCCTGGTCTATGCCGGACAGATTGCCGACCTGCTGGAGCTGAAGCAGAGCCACGGCTTTGTGAGCGCTGACCATCCGGTCTTCTCCATCAGTGAAGCTGGCGAGAGCCACTGCCAGTTGCGCACGGCTTATGTCACTTTTGGCAGCAAGCTCATCGGCACTACCATGGGGAAAAACCAGTTCGAGCGCGACCACAGCCTGACACTTGTGGCCGTGAGCCGTCAAGGACACCGCCTCCAGGAGTCGCCCAGAGACGTGGTAATCCAGGCTGGCGATACGCTTCTCCTGGAAGGCAAGCCGCACGAAAGCATCGACGCTGAGACATTTAAGTCGGACCTGCACTTCTTCGACTCGGAAGAAATTCCCAACCTGAGCGCCAAGACGTTCGTCTCCACCCTCATCATGATAGCGATGGTGGCGCTCTCTGCCCTCGGCATCATGCCGTTGCTGCAGTGCGCCTTCCTTGCCGCTGCTGCCATGCTGGTGTTCCGCTGCTGCTCGCCCGACCAGGCTATGAAGTCCGTCAATTGGGATATCCTGATGGTCTTTGCCTCCAGCGTGGTGCTCGGTATTGCCATCCAGAAGACGGGCATTGCCGAGCGTATGGCTTCGGGCATCCTCGATGTCTGCGGCGTCAACCCTATTGTCGTCATGACGGCCATCTGCCTCGTTGCAACCTTCGTCACTGAGTTCATCTCGAACACAGCAGCCGGAGCCATGTTCTTCCCCATTATGTACGAGGCGGCGGTGAAGTTGGGCTATGACCCATATACCTTCCTGATTGCGCTCATGATCAGCGTTAGCAGCAGTTTCGCCACTCCCATAGGCTCGCCTACCCACATGCTTGTGTACGGCCCGGGCGGCTATCGCTTTGGCGACTTCATGCGCATCGGGTTGCTGATGAACATCATCATCCTTGCTGCCAACATCTTCATAGTGAACATCGTCTATCCGTTGATTCCGTCCATCTGATTTTGCTGTCTGCGCAGCCGAATTAAGGAGGACGGAAAGAGGCATTAGCATTCTTTGGCCAAAGTATTAGCATTCTTTGGCCAAAGTATTAGTATTCCTTGGCCAAAGTATTAGTATTCCTTGGACTGGCCTATAGAATTAGCTTTGCGCAGTCACGTGCGGCATGTACCGACGCATGAAGGGAATGATGAGAAGATAGGATGCCGCCAGGATCAGGAAGCACAGGTAGGGATTGCCGATGTGGACGATACTCAGCAACCTGATAAGCGGTTCGTGGGTGACGAGGAGCATGATGGAGTATCTGCCGACGTAGGAAACATAGGGCAGATGCTTGATGATTCGGCACAGCAGCAAAAGGGTCAGTACGCCCGTGACGGACAGTAAGGTCTGCTGAACGTATTGCAGAACTTCTGAACTCGGATTCCCGAGCCCCAGCACTATAAACAGGCTGAGCGACAGGGGCAGGACGCGTCGGACGGGCAGCCTGTCTATGACTTCGTGGCGCGTAGCCATGTATCCAAGGTAGAAATAGAAGATGTATCCGAAAGCTTTGCTGATGGATGCAGGCAACGTCAGAATGTTCCCCAGAACGATACCCAATGCCAGGCAGCAAAACCCAAGCAGGATGTCCGACTTGATGAAACGCTGCAGGGCGTAGAACGAGACGTTCAGCATGAAGAGCGCCCATAGGAACCAGAGGGGGATGTTGGGGTATTCGTTGTATGTCAGGAAGGCGTAGAGCAATCGCCAGTCCTGTCCTGTCTCGAAGTTAATTCCCAATAGGTTGTGAACCAGAATGGGTATCAGCACAGACGTGGTCAGGTAAAAGAAGAAAAAGGGAATGAGCAGCCTCTTCGTCTTCTTGCGTATCAGCTGCAGGATGCCTCCGTAAGTCTTGAAGAACAAACCAGACAGGAAGACATAGAGAGGCATGCGGATGGCGCTTAGGTAAGGGTCGATGGGCGTGCTTACTCCAAGATGGAACCATATGACCAACAGAATGCAGAACCCTTTCGCAAGGTCGAAATACGGAATCCTTTTCTCGTTCTTTGATGTGAGGTCTGAAGTTGCCATGTCGTCCTAAGTCTTTTACTGCCGGCTGCGGAAGTCGCTGGGCGAGGTCTTCTCCTGCGCCTTGAAGAACTTGCAGAAAAGTGTCTGCGATGAGAAGCCGAGGCGGTCGGCTATCTCCAGAATGCTGAGGCGCGTGGTGCTGAGGTAAGTCTTGGCCTCGCCCATAATGTAGTCGGCGATGATTTGCTTGGGCGACTTGCCTACGACTCTGTCCGTCACCTGCGAGAGGTAACGCGTCGTGATGCAGAGGCGGTCGGCATAGAACGTGACATCGTGGGCTTCTCGGTAATGTTCGGCTACAAGCGAGATGAAGTTGTTGTAGATGTCGATGGCACGTCCGCCTGTAGCGTCGGGCTTCGCATAGACCACCTGCGAATGGATGAAGTCGTGGGCATTGCGGACGGCAGTAGGCACATCGTCGCCCATGCCGAGCCGCGTCGTGATGGCTGCCGAGAGTGCTGCCGCCACACCATGCCGCTGCCAGCCATCGATGTTGTAGGAGGTAAAGAAGGAAGACCTGGCCCCCTCCCCAGCCTCACCCCCAATCCCTCTCCCGTGGGAGAGGGGAGAATCGTTGGCACCATAGCATCCCTGTTCAGCGGGATAGATGCCCCCCTCTCCCACGGGAGAGGGGTTGGGGGTGAGGCCGTGGCTCAGCAATGCCGTCAGCCTTCCTTTCGTGTGCTTGCCGCCACGAAGGAGCACCCATTGGGCTCCCATTTCGTGGAACTGACTGGCAGCTGCCAGCATGTCGTCGTCGGTCTGGATGCGGATGCCGAGCATCTTCTCTGCGTCTCTCAGGCGAAGCATCAGAAGTGAAGCCTCGGGAATGAGATAGTGGCTGATGGCTTCGACGACATTGTCGCTCACCATCTGCCTGCCGTCGGAGTCGAAGATGCCGGGCGCAATGACAAGCTTCCTGCAGGCTATGACCTCGCCACGCAACATGCGAACCGTCTCGCTGTCAGTCACAAGCCCGACCTTGATGGCTTTCGGGTGAAAGGCCGAAATGATGTCTTCAGCCTGCCCCTTCACAACTTCAGGAGGCAGACCGTAGCCTCCAGCGCAAGTTATTGCCGTGAGAGCATGGCCGCCCAAGGCTGCGATAGTTTGAATATCGGCCCCGATGCCTGACTGACCAGTGCTATCGGAGCCGTTGATGCTTAGAATGGGAATCCTCATTTAGCTTTGGGCTTTGGAGCAGCCTTTGCTTTCTTCGCAGCAGGCTTTGCCTTTGGCTCAGTCTTTTTCTTTGGTTCAGCCTTTTTTGCAGGAGCTTTGGCTTTCTCTTTGGCCGCCGAGCTTTGCTTCTTCGGAGCTGGTTTCTTTTCTGCCTTTGGAGCCTCTTCCTTGGGTGCAGGAGCCTCTTCCTCTGCATCACCAAGCTTCTTGAGGCGGGCACGCAGGCGGCTTATCTCGTTTTCTTTCACGCTGAGTTCCTCGCCCATATTGGCTATCTGTGTGTAGAGACTGTTGAGTTCGTCGTTCTCGACGGAGTCGGAGAACATATCCTTGACACGCTTGAGGAAGTCGCCCAAGATGTTCATATAGTTGGTGAATGCGTCGTACTCGCTGTCATAAATGCCACGGTTCGTGCCCATGCCATTATTTTTTGTGGTCATGAAGCGGAAGTTGTCTGTGGCCTGCAAGCGGTCCCAGTCCTGCTGAATACGACGGTCGCGGCAAGCGAGGATGCGGCCCACGATGTTCTCGTCGTAGAGTTTGTTGAAGGCTTCACGCTGCATACCGTTTCCGAGCAGGCTGCTGGTGTCGCGCTCCTCGTCGTTCCAGCTGACGGGATAGGTCACTTCGAGCGGGCTGACGGGCTTGTTCTTGGCAAGCACCTCGGAAGGTGTGGCGAACTGGATGCCCATATCCTTTGCGAGCTTAGGCAGAGCACGGAGGAAGTCGAGGATGTGGCTGCCGAGCGGCTGATAGTAACCGAGTGCGGCAAGCTCCATCATGATTCCCACGACATTCTCTCCTTCCGGCAGGCCTGCCACCCAGCCGAGCCACTTGTCGGCCATCAGGGGATATTCCGACCAGGAGGCATCGTTGAAGCGAAGACCAATGTCGTCGGAGAGCTTGTAGTCGCGCAGCATGAGCGAGAGGCGGGAGTCCTGGGCACAAGAATATATGTAGTGCGGGCTCTTCCAGCCGAGGATGTGCTTCGCACCTTCCACCATTACGCCCTTGAAGCCCATGTCAGCCACGATGGCGCCTATCTCGTCGTCGTAGATAAGGGAGCTGTTGCGGAACACTTTCGGACTTTGCCCGAAGAGCTGCTTTATCTTCTTTGCCTGTCGCTTTGTCTCTGCCACGAAGTTCTCAGGATCGCCTGCCAACGACGAAAGGCCGTGGCTGTAGGGTTCAGCCAAGAACTCCACGCAGCCTGTAGCTGCAAGGCGGCCGAGGAGCTCGAGCATCTCTGGAGCGTATTGCTCAATGAGTTCCAGCGAGACGCCGCTGATGCTGAACGCCACCTTGAAGGCCTTGCCGTTCTCCTCTATCATGTCGAGCATCGTCTGCAAAGCAGGCTTGTAGCTCTTCTCATAGAGTTCGCCGATGACGCGCTCGTTCTCGTAGTCGTCATAGTAGTAATGGTCGGTGCCGATGTCGAAGAAACGATAGCGCTTGAGATGTATGGGTTGATGTATCTCGAAGTATAAGCAAATAGTTTTCATCGTCTTTTCCTTTATATATTATATAATGTGTTATTTGATATTCTTAACTGCATTGAGGTACTCTCCATTGTCGAACCATCCTCGTGAGGTGAGCTGGTTGTAGCACTCACGGATGCGGAGGCCTACCTTCTCCCAAGTGATTTGGTCCACTTCCTTCATGCCTTCCTCGGCCAGATAGTCGTGCAGAGCGTCGTTCTGGCAAATGCTGTAGATGGCGTCGGCCATGGCGTCGATGTCCCAATAGTCGACCTTGATGACGTTCCTCAGTATCTCGCCGCAGCCGCTTTGCTTCGAGATGATGGACGGGCAGCCGCATTGCATGGCTTCGAGCGGAGCGATGCCGAAGGGTTCGCTGACGCTGGGCATGACGAAGACATCGCTGTTCTTGTAGCACTCATAGACTTGCTTTCCGCGTTGGAAGCCGGGGAAGTGGCAGCGGTCGGCAATGCCGTAGCTGGCTGCAAGCTCTATCATGGCGTTCATCATGTCACCGCTTCCGGCAAAGCAGAACCTGATGTTGCGGCTTCGCTCCAGCACCCTCTTGGCTGCCTCGAGGAAGTATTCCGGACCTTTCTGCATTGTGATGCGGCCCAAATACGTCACCACCTTCTCGCCCTTCTTCTTGTTCGGCACGATGGCCTGTATGTCTTCGCTGAGCGGATAGACGGCGTTGTGCATCGCTACACACTTGCGAGGATCCTGATGATATTGGTTGATGACGGTCTGGCGGGTCAGTTCGCTCACGCACATGATGCAGTCTGCATGGTCCATACCATTCTTCTCGATGCTATAGACGGTGGGGTTCACCTTTCCGCGCGAGCGGTCGAAGTCCGTGGCATGGACGTGGATGCAGAGAGGCTTGCCGCTCACCATTTTGGCATGAACGCCAGCAGGATAGGTCAGCCAGTCGTGTGCATGGATGATGTCGAACTGCTCACTCCTTGCCAGCACGCCTGCGATGATGGAGAAGTTGTTGATCTCCTCATGCAGATTGCCTGGATATCCTCCGGCAAAGCCGATGCAACCCAGGTCGTCGAGCCCTTGCAAGTAGTTGAAGTCGGCATAGAGATGGTCGCGGAAGCGGTAGTAGTCTTCCGCAGTGTGACCCACGAAGCGGTCCTTGATGTTGTCGTACCAAACGTCGCGCCAAACGACGGGCACCTGGCTCATGTTAACTATCTTGAGGAACTTCTCCTCCTGTCCCGTAGGCTTCGGCATACAGAAGGTTGTCTCGACGTCTCCCTGCAGGCTCAGTCCCTTGGTGATGCCGTAGGAAGCGACTGCAAGGCCGCCGTATATCTTGGGAGGAAACTCCCAACCGAACATTAGAACTTTCATGTCAGAAAATGTGAAATTTAGAAATTTAGAGAATTAGAAACGCTGATTCGTCCTTTTCTTATTTTCTTCATTTCTTATTGTCTTATTCTTCGTTATACTTGTCGAGCAGTTTCACGATGCGCATGATGCCTGAGACGTTCATGGCGAAGCTGATGGCGCCACGTCCGTGGAAGGGCGGGTTGCCGTCGAAGAGCTCAGGTATCGTGCCGATGCAATGGTAGAAGAGTTCTTCTTCGTAGCCCACGAGCAGGCGGTCCACATAGCTCAGCTTGCTCATTCGGAATATCTTCAGGCACGCTTCCATGTAGAAGGCGGCAAGCCAAGGCCAAGCGGTTCCCTGATGGTAGGCATAGTCGCGTTGCACTTGCGGGCCGACGTACATGGGGTTGTAGCCGTGGCTTTTCGGCGAAAGCGAGCGCATGCCTTTCGGCGTGATGAGTTCCTTCGTGCAATAGTCGAGCACGCTCTTCTGCTGCACTCTGTCGAGGGGAGAGTAGTCGAGCGCGACGGCGAAAATCATGTTGGGGCGCACGTCGTAGTCGCGATAGCCATCGACGCAGTAGTCGCACAAGTAGCCGTATTCGTTGTAGAACATCGGAGCGAAGTTCTTCTGGCAGAGCTGGGCAGCTGCCTCGAGTTGCTTGATGAACTTCTTGTCCTTCTTCTGTCTGCACACCTCGGCGCTGAACATCAGGGCGTTGTACCAAAGAGCATTTATCTCGACGATGAAGCCTGTGCGCGGCACGATGGGATGCCCGCCGGCTGTGCTGTTCATCCAGGTCACAGCCTTGTCTCTGCCTTCGCAGCTGACGAGGCCGTTCTTCTCGACGTGGAAGTTGGGATGCTTACCTGCGCGAAGCCATTCCATGATGTCCCAAAGCAGATGACCATATTTCTCGATGCACTTATCCATTGAGACGAAGTTGGCATATTGCTGGATGCACCATACGGCCCAAAGTAATACATCGGGGTGTTCTATCTCGGTGACGCTGACGCTGAGAGGCTTGCCTTCGATGAATTCGCGGATGGCTTTCTCGGCTGTGTGCATCACGGCCTCGAACTTGTCCACCTCGTTATTGGTGAGCGTCAGGCCCGGCAGCGAGACGAACATGTCCCTTGCCCTGCATTTGAACCACGGGTAGCCTGCCAGCACATAGTCTTCGTGCTCTCGATGCACGAAGAACTGGTGGGCGCTGTTGACGAGAGTGTTATAGAAGTTGTCGCGAGGCGTGCGGACGCTTACCTCGAAGTCGGCAAGCTCGGCCAGCGTGTCGGTATTGATTTCTTCCAATCCTGCCGAGAAGACTACGCTCTCGCCCTTCTTGATGTGGAACTCAAAGTAACCGGGCACATAGAGATCCTCCGTAGATGCGTAGCCGCGTTCCTGTTCCTTCGGGTACTCCAATCCGCGGTACCAGTCGGGACGGAACACGAACTCGTTCTCCTTGTTTATCTGCATGTAGAGCGTAGGATAACCGTGGTACATGCAAGTCGATATGCCGTTCTGCACGAGGTCGTAGTGTCTGTTCACGCCGGCATTCTCGTGCGTGAACTCGCGGACGCTGCGGAAAGCCAGGAAGGGCTGCAGGCGAAGCGTCGTCTCAGAGTGGGCATCGACCAAAGTGTAACGGATGATGAGGCGGTCCTCGAAGTGCTGGAACATCATCTCCCTCTTGAGGATGACGCCGCCCACACGGTAGATGGTGGTGGGCACCTGCAGGGAGTCGAACTCACGGATGTACTTGTGTCCGCGAGGGCTGAAGTTGTCTCCGTTGTACTTGTGAAGGCCAAGATTGAACTCGGCACCGTGCTGAATGACCGTCGCATCAAGGCTCGACAGGAGGACATGGTTTTCGTCGTCCAGTTCAGGCACAGGCACCACGAGCAACCCATGGTACTTGCGCGTGTTACAGTCCACGATTGTCGTGCAGCTGTAAGCACCCGAACGGTTCGAGCGGAGCACCTCCTTGGGCAGCGACTCGCGCAGGTTCGTCATCAGCGTCTTATCGAAACGTAAATAGCTCATATATTTTAATTAATTCAAATATCGGAGTAAATCAATTCAAAACGTTTATCTGCTTGTAAAATTACACAATTTCTTTCAACCTACGAAACTTTTCTTGCATATTTTACTCCAAGAAAGACAAATAAGACATAAAAAGATGTTGTTGGACACAAAATAGGCCTTCACTTTTCTCAATGAAAGCTTTCTTTTGCATCAAAACAGGGTTGTGTCGCAAATGTTGTTCTATGTTCACTTAATCCCAACGTCGCATCGGCCGAAGACCTGCAGATGTATGGCCGAAGAGCTACAGGGCGTTGCCAGACGCTCCACAGGGCTATGCTCTTCTGCACGGATGGGATTGCATCTTCAGACGTGTCGCCATACAATTAGGGACACGTCGTTATGCGAATAGGGACGCGTCGTTATACGAACAGGGACGCGTCGTTCTCCAGCGAGGCTGCTGAGGCTTTAATTCGGCTCACACTTCAACAAATTTCGCCCTCCATATTCAAATTTTCACTTTTCACTTTTCTCTTTTCACTTAAAAGTCGTACCTTTGTGCTGTAAAACATACGAAAACGATGATTAAGAAAGAAGAAGTGCTTGCGAAACTGCCTGATTTGGACGGTGCACTCTCGCAGGACCAGCGCGAACAGGTGCTTGCCAGTATGCAGGTGCGCACTTACCGTAAGAACGAACTCATCTATGCCGAGGGCGACATCCCGTCGCACATGCTTTGCCTCATCAGCGGCAAGGTGAAGATATACAAGGACGGCGTGGGCGGCAGGGCACAGATTGTGCGCGTGGCCGACGCGGTGGAGTACTTCGGCTATCGTGCCGCTTTTGCCGACGAGAACTACGTGACGGCCGCTGCTGCCTTTGAGACCTCGGTCATAGCCAGCATTCCCATGGGTCTCGTCCGACAGCTCATCATGCGTAACCCTCAGCTCGGATGGTTCTTCATCAAGCGTCTGGCAACGGCTCTCGGCAAGAGCGATGCCCGCACGGTCAACCTTACCCAGAAGCACATCCGCGGCCGTCTGGCAGAGAGCATCCTGTTTCTCAAGGAGAGCTACGGCACGGAGGATGACGGCAGGACACTGGCCATCTGCCCGAGCCGCGAGGATGTGGCAAACCTGAGCAACATGACCACGAGCAACGCCATTCGTACTCTCAGCACCTTCGTACAGGAGAAACTCATCTTCCTCGACGGACGAAAGATTAAGATTCTCGACGAGGCAGCCCTCCAGAAAATATCGAAGATGGGATAAAGTCATTTACAATTTGACGATTTACAACTTACGATTTACCATTTAGCCATTTGATGCCATGAGACGACACCTATTCCTATTGTTGCTGACGGCGGTTTGCCTATGCAGCTTTGCCGAGAGAAGAGAGCTGACAGGAACCTTTGGCGATAAGGCCGTCAAGGCTTATCGGAAGAAGATTCCCGTGCAGGCAGAAGGCTTCTACCTGAAGGTCACGCCCTCGGAGATTGTTGTGGCAGGCAGGGACGAAAGCGGTCTCTTCTACGGAAAGCAGGTAGCAGAAGAAATTCAAAACTCAAAGTTCATAATCCAGGAAGGAAGGTTCAAGGAAGTTCTTCCTCTGAATGGAGATGGGACCTCCTTTGAGATTCGCGACTGGCCAAGCGTCAGCTGCCGAGGCGTCATAGAAGGTTTCTACGGCAACCCCTGGAGTCATGAGGACCGACTGCGTCAGTTCGACTTCTACGGAAAGCATCGGCTCAACATCTATGTCTATGGACCGAAGGACGATCCCTATCATCGTGCCCATTGGCGCGACCCTTATCCCGAGGCCGAGGCTGCAAGGCTGAAGGAACTCGCCCAAGCCGCTCATCGCAATCACGTGCAGTTTGTCTGGGCCATCCATCCCGGAGGTGACATCCGATGGAACAAGGCTGACAGCCTGGCCGTAGTGAATAAGCTGAACCTCATGTACGGGCTTGGCATCCGAACCTTTGCCGTCTTCTTCGACGATATCGGTGGTGAGGGAGCAAAGGCCGAGAAGCAGGCAGGCTTGATGAACTATCTGACCGATGCCTTCGTGCGTAAGCACAAGGACGTGCAGCCGCTCATCATCTGCCCAACGCAGTACAACAAGGCATGGAGCAGCGGCGACTATCTCTCCATCCTCGGCACGACGATGTACCCCGAAGTGCGCATCATGTGGACAGGCAACACGGTGGTCGACATGATAGAACGCGACGACATGGAATGGATAAACGCGCAAATCAGGCGCAAGGCCTTCATCTGGCTCAACTATCCTGTCAACGATTATTGCCAGAGCCGCCTGCTCATGGGCAAGACATACGGCAACGGACTCGACATCGCCGACCTCGTTTCCGGCTTCTGCAGCAATCCGATGGAGTACGCAGAGGCTTCCAAAGTCTCGCTCTACAGCATCGCCGACTACTGTTGGAACATGCCTTCCTACGATGCTGAGCAGTCCTGGGAACGCGCCGTCGCTGAGTTGATGCCGACGAGCCACGAGGCTTTCCGCTTCTTCTGCAAGAACAACATCGACCTCGGCAAGACGGGGCACGGCCTGCGTCGCGAAGGAGAGAGTCCCGATTTCGGCAAGGTTCCCAACGAAACTTACTTTTCCCGTCTCGTCACAGAAGCAGATGCTCTGCTTGCCGACAGCCTTTCCCAGCCCGAAATGCTTAGGGAGATTGCCCCTTGGGTAGAGACGATGCGAGTGCTTGGGCAGCGGGGACTTCAGGTCCTTTCTATGCAGAAAGCTCTTGCTCTGCAGGATTCCCTGGCCTTCGTGGCACACTATCGCGCCCTGCAAAAGCTGGAGGAGAAGCAGAAGACTATTGTCAGCCGCGACTTCGAAGGCTCTGTCGTCAAAGCAAAGCCTGTTGTGAGCGGCACCGTCGTTACGCCTTGGGTGAACGAAGAGGCAGCCCGTCTCGTCAAGGAATACAAGAAATGCCATGCCTACGGGCGTGAGTTCTTCCCGCAACAGGTTGTCGAGGACGGACTATATTATATAATGTATAAGGGGAAGTACCTGACTGATGTGAACGCGGCGGCTGACCGTACAGGCGACTTCCCACTATTTGTGGCCGAACCGGACACTATCAATCCGCAGCGGCAGCTATGGAACATCGAGCTCATCCCTGCAACGGGTCGCTATAAGATAACGAATGCTCAGGACGGTCGCTACGTCAACGAGCAGGGCACCTTCTGGCGGAACAAGGCGCAGAACCCGTTTGAAGCCGAGTGGCACACCTTCGTCATCGTCAAGACCCCCGAGGGCTACACCATCCAATGCGGCGGCCGTGCCGGTTCAAACTACTGGAAAGCCGACGCCGACCGCATTAAGAACGACCGGGAAGGAACAGCCTTCCAGATAAGGGCCCCCTAATGTTCTGGCGGATTTGCAATCCGCCAGCATCGAATATAAGCATTTGCAATGCGATAAAAGAGAACGATGATATGCCAGCACTAACGCGTAATATTTACTTCACCACTTCAACCGTTGTTGACTGGATGGATGTCTTCACGCGTCCTCTATACAAGCACATCATGGTCGATTCGTTGAAGTATTGTCAGGCAAATAAAGGGCTTGATGTTTATGCGTGGGTGCTGATGAGCAATCATCTACACATGATTGTAGGGACAGAGGAAGGCGTAGCCATTGGCGATATGCTTCGTGACTTCAAGAAGTTCACGAGCAAGAGCATCATCAAAGCCATCATGGAGAACATACAGGAAAGTCGGAAGGATTGGCTCATAGGCAGATTTGGCTTCCGTGCTGCCAACGATAAGAAGATAACAGGATTTAAGTTCTGGCAGGATGGCAATCATATTGAGCAGATTGACTCCTATGAATTCTTCAGGCAGAAACTGGAATACATCCATCACAACCCAGTGAAGCAGGAGATTGTAGAGCGGCCAGAGGACTATCTCTATAGTTCTGCTCGCAATTACGCGGGTTTGGATGGGCTCTTGAATGTGATTGTTGTACGTTAATCAATATAGGTATGAAAGCTTTTACGGATTACAAATCCTTATATTCAATGCGGTCGGATTGCAAATCCGACCGAACAAGGACGATGTGCTTCCTTCTCGTTATGTTGGTCTTTGCACCAGCTTTGGCACAGGACTATACCGCCATTCGCCAGCAATGGCGCGACAGTTTGCGGGCAGTGACGGCTGGCATCCTGCGCGACAGCATTATCCGGCAGGACGGCGACAGCATGAAGCTCTGGTGGACGACCTACGGCGAGAAGCCTGCCGACGGGCGGAGCCTGTGGATCAGCCTGCACGGAGGTGGCGGAACGACACCCGAGGTGAACGACCAACAATGGCGGAACCAGATGCACCTCTACCGTCCGAAGGAGGGCGTCTATGTGGCTCCTCGCTCTCCCATCGAGGCGTGGGACATGTGGTGCCAGCAACCCATCGACAGCATGTACCGCGTCCTCATCCGCACCATGATGGCTCACTACGACGTCAACCCCGATAAAGTCTACATCCTGGGCTATTCCGCAGGCGGCGACGGCGTGTGGCGCATGGCTCCGCGCATGGCCGACCATTGGGCTGCGGCAAGCATGATGGCAGGTCATCCAGGGGATGTCCGGCTGGAGAACCTGCTGAACACGCCTTTCATGATATGGTGCGGTGCCTTGGATGCTGCTTATGATCGCAACAAGCTCGACCGTGAACGCGGCCTTCAGATGGATTCCCTCAGGCAGACGTGCCCCGACGGTTACGTTCACGAGACGCACATCATGGAGGGCAAAGGCCATTGGATGGACCGCGAGGATGCGGCCGCTCTGCCTTGGATGGCGCAGTTCAAGCGGCAGGCATGGCCGAAGCACGTCATCTGGCAGCAGGAAGCAGTCCTGCGTCCGACGTTCTATTGGTTGGAGGCCCCACGGGAGGAACTCAGCCGAGGCAAGCGCGTGGACGCTATCGTCGAGGGCAACGTCATCAACATCACCCGTTGCGACTACTCCGAGCTCACGCTTTACCTGAGCGATGAGTTGGTGAACCTCAGGAAGCCCGTCACGGTGAAGCTGCGCGGCAAGAGGGTCTTCAAGGGCAAACTGAAGCCCAGCGCAGACACCTATCGGCAGTCGTTGTATGAGCGGCAAGACCCACGCTTTGCCGCACCTTGCAAGCTGACAGTCAAGAATAACTGACTAAACTTACGCATGGAGTACTCTCTTCTTTCCTGAGTCCTTGCCAATCCCTATGCTTTCCGACTCCTTTAACTTCCGCAAAAACACAGCATCCGAAACCTAAATTAAAATTTTTATCTATATCGGATCGCAGCATGGGTTGATTGCACATACATGTAGATGCAATTGCATCTACATGTACATGCAATTGCATCTACATGTATGTGCAAACCCTCCCCCCTGTCGTGTTAAGTTTCAAACACAAGCAAAATGGATGCAGAACCATCGTTCGTCGACAGACACGATGCCCTGCATCGCCTCCGAATATTGATTTACTGAGTCCACTTCCTTTAACAGGACTCAATCATTGAAGGAACTTTTATCAGACAGCAATATTCCAAAATACCAGTCGAAAACGTCAGGAAGTCGTATTATATGTAATGTATAGATGTAAAATGATGTTTTGTTTGAAAAAAAACATGAAAAAGTTTTGCCAGTTCAGGATTTTGCCGTATCTTTGCACCGCAATTCGCAAGAGAGGTGCCAAGCGAGGCATCTTGTAGAAACGAATTGGGCGCTTAGCTCAGCTGGTTCAGAGCGTCTGCCTTACAAGCAGAGGGTCGGGGGTTCGAATCCCTCAGCGCCCACCTGGGAAAAGGATGGCTCCTTAGCTCAACTGAATAGAGCATTTGACTACGGATCAAAAGGTTGTGGGTTTGAATCCCGCAGGAGTCACACTTCTGGCGAAAGTCAGTGGACTGGGTAGGTAGGTAAGTGGTTAAAACGGGCAGACTGTAAATCTGTTGCCTCACGGCTTCGGCAGTTCGAATCTGTCCCTGCCCACGTTAATGCGGAAATAGCTCAGTTGGTAGAGCACAACCTTGCCAAGGTTGGGGTCGCGAGTTCGAGTCTCGTTTTCCGCTCGCAAGAGCAAAACGAGCTCAAGGTGACAAAAGCATCAAGTCTCGTTTTCCGCTCTACTTAAAGATTGATACTTTGGTGCGGTAGTTCAGTTTGGTTAGAATACTAGCCTGTCACGCTAGGGGTCGCGAGTTCGAGCCTCGTCCGCACCGCGAAGCAAAAGTGTTTTTCATGGTATTAGATTTTTAAGGTTGAGATTCTTAGTCGTGAGATTGAGAATCTTTTTTTTTTTGCCCTGCAAACATGCGAAGATGGGGGCAGCATCAGAGGCTGAGTTGGTTTAAAAATAGTTAAAATGCTGTTGTAATTCATGTCCGTAGGACGATTATTCGTAAATTTGCAGTCAATAGTCAACCGACAACATACATTTCCACATGAAAGACACAATCTCCCTTTCTGCTATCGTTATGACCATGAAGTGTGCATTCATCATAGTGTTTGTGGCATTCTGTCCAGTGCTGCTTGATGCACAAGGACCCGCTTTCACCCAAACGGTGACGACTGGTCCGACAGTTGTCTCCGTCGCTGACCTTGAGCATCGTGCTTCGGTCAATCCGATGATTTACGGACAGATGCTGGAGGACTGTAACGACAATGTCATCTACGGAGGAGTGGTGAACAAGGCCGGGGAGGAGAACAAAGCAGTGACTGAGCAACTGCGCAAGCTGCAGATTCCTATTGTCCGATGGCCTGCCGGTACTGCCATCTACGACTACGAATGGAGACGTGGCGTCGGACCTGACAGAACGCCTCAGAGCGAGAAGATATGGGGAGGCACAGAGTACTACACCTTTGGCACGGATGAATTCATCCGTTGGTGTCAAGGGATTGGCACTGAACCCTATATCAATATCCCTATGGGCAACAACAATGCCTTTACCCACTCGCTTGGCGAGGCACTCGACTGGGTGGAATATGTCAATGGGGCGGCTGATTCTCCAATGGGAGCTTACCGTGCCCGCTGCGGCCACAAAGAGCCTTATGGGGTGAAGTACTGGTGTCTGGGCAACGAGAACTATCTGGCCAACCGTTTCCATAAAAGCGAGAGCGACTCCTCTTATGCCGAACAGCTCTTGAGGTATGCCTCGGCCATCAAGGCAAGCTTCCCTGACATTAGTCTTTTAGGAGTGGGGCACAATGGGGGCTGGAATACGACAGTCCTGAACCAATGCGGAACGTTTCTCGACTACCTGACGCTCCATTTCTATCTCACGGCAAAGGTACGTGAACAGGTTCTCCTGAATCCAGCTGCAACGCTCTTCGGATCGGAGAGGGTAGAGGCTAACTTACGCTGCCTCATTGCCGAGCTGGAGGCCTACAATGCCTTGGCCGGTCGCTCTGCCAACCCTGTCCGCTTCAGTATAGACGAATGGAATTGCCGCCACAGCATCTTCAACGGGAGCCGGTATGCGTTCAGCCGGAAGGACGACCGCCGCCTCTACGACGTGGCAGCGATGGCTTCCATGCTGAATGTCTTCATTCGCACCAGTCCCCATGTCGCAATGGCCAACTACATCTTTCCCGTGAATGGCCACGGCCTGCTCAAGACGGTGGGCGAACAGGATGCCTATGCCTCGGCCTGCTACTATGCCTTCGACCTCTACCGACGCTTCATGACAGGTAGTGCCGTCGGTGTGAATGTGAAGGGTCCCGGCATCCGTGGCCAGCGCATGAGCAGCCTCTTGGTTGAAGGCGACAATGAGGCGGCAGTGACGAAAACAGAGCAAGACCTATGCTTCATCGGCAGTGCTGCAGTCGTGGATGATGAAGATAGATTGGTCATCTCGCTCGTCAATCGCTCATACGATGAAAGGCAGAAGGTGAGACTTTCTGTGCCCTCTGGTTATAAAGTGATGGAGGCTTGGAGCATCGACCATGCAGACGTCTGCACCAAAAACACAGATGAGGACCGCAACAACATCATGGCAAAGCAGTTTGTCATGAAATCCAAATCGCTGGTCCTCAATCCATGTGCTGTAGCTATTGTGGTGCTTCAGTCATTATAGGCATTCACTTTGGCAAAGCCACAGTCTGCATTTTCAGTTCTACGGGGCCAACGAGGCCTGCAGGCTGTAGCGGCGAGTCCTTTCGGAAGTATGTCCAGATGAAGAAGGTCTTGCGGTCTTTCGATGGTCTTGGCTCGTTCTTCACTACCCATTCGGGAATGTCTTTCAGTCCTCGTCCACGTTCTTCGCCACGGTCATACCCCCATTCGAAGTCGGGTTCATATTGTTCGTCGCCAATCATACGGTTCGCCCAGTTGTTGGTGACGGCCACGGAGATGGCGTTCGTTCCCTTGTGCAGGTACGGCGTGATGTCGGCCTCATAGGGTGGATTCCATAATGTGGCCACTTTCTTCCTATTCACCCAAAGTTCGGCTATGTCGTTGAGCTCGCCCAGGCTGATGACGATGCGTTTGCCTTTGGCAAGGTCTTGCTTGTCGATGGTCACGTTATGGGTATAGGTGGCAGTACCCGAGAAGTAACGGAGACGGCTGTCGTCGCTTTTGCTGAAATCGGAGAGTTGGAAGTCCTTGATGCGGAAGGGCGTATCGAGTTTAGGCTCGAAGGCAACGTCCCAAGTGCCAGCGATGGGTTGCGATGACTGGTTTTCTGTCCTGTAGGCCAGCTGTTTCTTATAGCGGGCGGGCTGTTGGTTGAAGACGACGAATACCGACTGGCCGGGCTGTAGAGTGATGGTGACGTGTGTCTGTCTGTCTGTGGTCACGCCCTCGTTCTGCCGTGCCAATGTGATATGACCCGTATAGGGGTCCCACAGTTCGGGCTCAGCCTGCGACCTTTCGCAGGTAATCTCCTCTGTGGAAGCCTCTTTGCCTTGGTTGACGATGAAGTAGATGTCGGCCTTCTCCAGTCTTCTGTGGAGTTGGTTTCCTGCGTGTTCCTCAAGGGTTCCTTGCCTGAGCATCATCTGGCAACGAGACAGATATGTCATGAAGGCTTTGCCCTGCCGGAACCATGTCTGGTTGCGTCCGAAGTGTGTTCCCCACCATCCCATGCCCATGCCCGGCTGATAGCGGTCGTCGAAGGGCTGGTGTACCCAGTGATGCAGGAAGAGCATGTTCACGCCGGAGACAAATGTGCCGTCGGCTGTACGCTTCAGATATGCAGGGTCTTCTGTGTAGCGGCTGTACTGTGGCATGCCTGTGAAGGCCTCTGCTGCAATGATATTCTTTCCTGCAGCCTTGGCTTTGTCGATGAAGGCTGCACCGATTCTGCCGCTGCCGCTTGTCCAAAATTCGTTCATCAGGATATCGGGGATGGCGACGCTCTCATAGGTGTCGAAGACATTTCCGAAGCCGTAAGGCTCCCATGCCATCTGCAGTCCCTCAGCGTTGATGCGTTCGTGGGCGGGCTTCCAACTGTTGTCGATGAAAAGCCGGCTGATGGTGGCCTTTGTGTCTTTTGCGAATTGCTTGCTGAGATTGCCTTCCGGCTCGGCATCGCTTATGGCTATCAATGGAATAGGGTCGTAGCCGTTTATCTGCTCGAACTGCTCGCGGTAGCCGTTGGTCCAGTTCTGTGAACCTGCCTCATAACTATCGACGAGGATATGGGTGAATGATTTCCCGAAGTACTGCCCGAGGTGTTCCCTGAGCGGTCCCAGCACGCTGTCCCAGTGGTAGTTGGAGACTTCTTTGCTCATCTTGTCGGCTTCGAGTGCATGGCCGATTAGTTCATCGGGCAGCGGATGAGGCGTCGACATGAGCGGTGCATGGCCGATGCGGTAGACCATCCAGTTGCCTGCCGGGGCATCCCATGTCAGCATCCCGTCGGCACTCATCTGCGAGGTGAGGTCCTTCGTGTCAGTAGCTGTCAGTTCCTTCTTGTCAGCGGGCAGGGCCACGACTGCGATGTCTTCATAGAAAGTAGCCTGACGCTCACGTCCGCTATAGTCACGATAGATGGGTTCGTCGGGCTTTGGAAGCTGTATCTTCACAGTTTGTCCTCCGCTCACGGACGTTTTTGTCTTCACTACGATTTGCATGGCTCGCTGCTCGTCAATCCATGGTCCGCCGGTAGAACTATAGCCAGGTGTGTTGTGCAGACCAAGTTTCAGCCCGAGACGCTCTGCCTCTTCTGCGGCAAAGCGCATAGCTTCCCAGTATTCGTCGCTGCGGAAAGTCTGGCTTGGCCAAGGGTTGTTGCCTACGGGATAATGGCTTTCCTGTACGGCCGAAGTAAGATTGAAGATGGTAGCACCTGCTATGCCATTCTCCTTCATGGCCTCGAGGTCTTTGCGGATTCCTTCTTTCGAATAGTTGGTGCCCATCCAGTGCCACCATACATACGGGCGGTATTCCATCGGTGGCTGAACGAACATCTTGGCAAGGGTCGGCGTGTTGCAGTTGTCCGATGCGTTGCCTGTCCCGGCCCAGGTTATGGCTGTCTGTGCCAGAAGCAGTACGATAAAAAATGTCTTTCTCATGATAATGATTTTAATTGAGGTTTGTGTTGGTTTTGAAGGTGCTTACATGTCCACTTCCAGAGGAATACTAATTCATCGTCCAAAGAATACTAATTCATCGTCCAAAGAATACTAATTCATCGTCCAAAGAATTACTAATTCATCGTCCAAAGAATTACTAATTCATCGTCCAAGGAATACTAATTCATCTTGGGAAGAATGCTAATTCATCTCACGGCGTGTCGTGTTTCACTGTCTTCCCCAGCCGCTTTTACCTTGTCAGCGAGAACTTCATGGACATGCCAAAGTCCTGAGTGATGGTGGGATAGCTGCTGCTGGAGAGGAGCGGGGCAGAGCGTTGGCGGTCGTAGTAGAGGCTGAGTGTGACCATTCGGCTCAGGGTGTAGTCCACCTGGGCACTGGTCTTGAAGGCCTTGCTGCCGCTTGTGGCTTCGCAGAGATTTGTTTGCAGGTCACGCTTGATGGCACTCTGGTTGCGAATGCTGAAGTCGAAGCGGAGGTTGAGGTCGTGTGCAATCTTTTGCTTACCTCTGCTCGTGCTGGACTGTCTACTGCCGGCGGCATTGGATTCGTCCAGTTCTCCGCGGGTGGAGGCGTTGCCCTTCTTCGTCTTGCTGTTTCTTGCGGCCTGTTCGCTTGCCCTCTTTGAGCGGAAGATACTGCCCAGGTTGAAGTCGTTTATCTTGTAACCCCATCCCAGCACGAAGTCCTTGGAACCGGTCTCCGTAAGCTGTGCGCTCGTCATGCTGAGGTTAAGGACTCGGGTGGTTCTGTACTCAGCCTTGAGCGTCATGTTGTTGCTGAATGTGGCATTGATGCCAATCAGTGGCGAGAAGCTTTCGTTGATGCTGACGGTGCTGACATCGAGGAGGCTGCTTGGAGAGTAGCCACCAGTGGTGGTGTTCTGCACGAATCCGAGGCCGCCACTGCCCATGCATTCTATCCAAGAGCTATAGGAATGGTATGAACCGACAGAATAGATACTCTTGTAAGCATGGTTGACAGTGACACTCTTGAAGTGGTCACGCACCCATGGCAGGTTGCTGAGGCCACGGTAGTTGATGGTCCAGTTGGGCAACATCCTGAGGAGCGACGGGAAGATGTCGAGCGAACTGCTGCCAGTATAGGCATTGAGGAAGGCCGGTATCATGACGTCGGCACTGTACTTGTTCACTGTCCCGTTCTCGGGATTAAACTTGCCGCTCATGCCAGTTCCGGCAGGATAGCGTACGCCTTGGTAGAGGTCTTCGACGCGTTTCTGGTAGATGTCGAGGTTGTCCTGGAACTTCTGGAACGTCTTGCTGTAGTATCCATTGCTTGCCGAACCAATGCTTGCAAAGGCCGAACCGATGCTGATGGTCGTCATGTTGAATGAACCGCTGTGAGTAGGAGGCGCACCATACATGTATTGTATGCTCTTGTTGCGGTTGTCGGTGCGGCTCATGTTGAGGTCAATCTTAAGGTCGGTGAAGGGCTCCAGCGTCATCTTCACCTGAACGTCCTCTGTCTCTGCGATGGTTGCAGGCGTAGCCACGCTGTCGTTCCCGAGCAGCCATCCCCTGTCTTTGGCTTTATCAAGATAGGAGTCACTCACGAAGCCGAAGGCAAAGTCGAGCCCAGGAGTGAACATGCCGCCAAGTTTCCGCTGTCCAAGCATATCGCCAACGGCTGGCAGGAAGCCTGGGACAGAGAGGTTGTAAGTATTGCGGTAGCTGACGCTTACGTTGCGAATCATCATCAGGAAGCGAGCTGCCGTTTGTGCTAAACCATACCATTTCTGTTCAGACGCCTTGGGCAGGGCAATGACATTGAGACGTACGCTTGTCGTATCAACAGGTGTTTTGACGATGCGGATACTATTCTCGTCCACCTTCTTAAATTTAATATTGTAGGCAAAGCCACTGCTGTCGCGAGCCGTTACACGCACACGCTTTGACTTATGGCCGTGGGCAATGACAAGGTCGGAATCTGGATAGAGCGTAATCTCCTGCACGAAACCTTTGTTCTCGGGCTTCTTCTTTGTGCTGACACCAGCAGCATTGCCTTGTCTGGAAGGTCCCTTTTGTCCCTTTGCCAGAATGCTGTCAACAGGTTCTCCTGTTTCCATTGACTGCTGTTCGGCAGCCTTCCTGGCATCCTTCTCCTTTTCCTTTGCGGCCTTCTTAGCCTTGTCCTCCCGTTCCTTCTCTTGGCGTTTCTGGTTGGCACCTGCACGAGCGTTTGATGCAGAGAAACGCTTGTTGGCATCACGGAGGAATGGACTGTGGTTGTAGAGCTTTTCCAGATCAAGTTTGCTGTTAATGTTGACAGTCCTCTGGGTGTTAATGGTGTTTCCAAGCGAAGGACGACCTGCTCTCTCTGCACCTCGCTTCCAAGTGTAGTTAGCTGTATAGGAAGCATCGGCTGAGACCCAGTCGAAGATGGGAATCTTCTCCAGTGGAAGTTTGTAGCTGATTTGTGTGTTCTGATGATAGTCAAGCGGGCGTCCGAAGTGACGAAGGCTCCATTTCACGGAGTCTTTCCATGCTTCGTATCGGTCAGGATAGAGATCTTTGTTGATTTGTGTGTAGGGCTCCTCGATTTCAGCTTTTGTGCCGCTCTGGAAGGTGAAATGCAAAGCCTTGAATATATCCCACTTGAGTGAGAAGTTGCGGTTCCATGTCCAGTTCTGGCTGAATGTGGCTGGCAGGGCAGAGAGGTCGCCAGGGTTCTCAAGGTCGCGCTCCTGAAGCTCATAGTAGTTGCGGTTCATGTCGGTGGAGAACGTTATGCTTTGCGGAGCAAAAGCAAGGTTCTGTGCCTTGATGATGTCCAGCCATTTGCTCTTTCCCTTGATATTCTTGAAAGGCTCCCAAGACTTCCAGTTCGGGCTCCAGGAGTAGTTGAGGTTGGCTTTCCAGTTCAGCTCGCGCTCATAGACAGTGGTTTGGCCTTCGATGAACTGCGTGGAACGACTGTAGCCAAATGTGAAGTTGGCTGGGTCGTAAGGCATCGGGTGCTTGCGCGTACTGATGTTCAGTCTAATGCCTGTGAATGAAAGGTTCTTGTTAGTCTCTGTATGGGTTGTAAGACTGCGCAGGGAGTCGCGTTGCTGTTCATTGGCAAGAGCATCAAGAGCATCGGACAAGAGCATGTCAGTGTCGAAGGGATTGTACTTGGGCGATACCTTCTCCTTGCTATAGCTGTAATACATTGGGACGGTAAGCTTAGCCTTCTCTGGGAGGAGTCGTCCGAGGTCGAAATTCGTAGAGACAGAGTAGTTAAAGTTGTCCTCGTTCTTGCGTTGTGCGACACTCTGTTCAATGCCTCCAAAGCCCGAGGTAATCATCTTGGCTGTGGCATTGACCGAACCCAAGTCGCTGACCTGAAGCTGTAGGTTTCCTTGTGCTGCCCATCCTCCACTGTTGCTGAACTCCTGGAGTCGGAGTTCGTTGGCCCAAACCTCAATGCTCTTTGTCCTGCCGCTATTGTTGCGGACGCCAATCATGATGGTCTTTACCTCACCCAACGTGGGATTACCCATGATGGAGATTCTGTTGTTGGGATGGTTCTCATCGTAAGTCGAGAAGAGGCGGTTCATGGAAGTAACGCCAATACTTGCCTGGGCGTTGCGCTGCTTCTTGAGCGAAGTGAAGATGTCGAAGTTGATGTCAACCATGTTCTCCGATGGCCATACGGCAAGGCATCCTTGAGCGCTATAGGTGTCATAGAAGCCTTCTGGCGTGAGCTTCAGGGGAACTTCGTATTCATAATAGTTGTTCTTGTAGTCAGAGCCAAGACGTATGAAGACACTGCAATCGCCATCGGAAGTCGCTGTGATGTTCTCAGCCAAAGCGTTTGCATGAACGTACATTTGCAGATGCTTGTACTGACGCATATCGTAGTTGCAGTTCTTATAGACAGCCTTCGATTCGTTGCCACCAAGGTTACGTGCTATCATGCACATTGCCTGTTCGTTTGCTTCGACAAGTTGTGCTTGCGATGGGTCAGTGACACGTGTGATGCCAGGAGGCAGGACATAGTTGACGGGCTGTTTGTCATTGTTCTCCTCAATACATACTGTGCTGACTTCAAGGACGCCGCTGCCACTCGATGCTGTATTGCCATTGTAGAGCGGCTGCTGATAGGTTCGCCAGTCGCCTTGCACCAGGTCGAGCGTGGCCAGACGGAGAATGGTCTCTTCTTCAAAGCCAGTCATGAAGATACGCATGAAGCGGATGCTTGTGAAGTCCCTGATGTTTCCTTCCTTGCTTTCATATTCTTGCAGCGGAATTCTGAACAGATACCAGGTGCAATCCTCTGTATTGCCGTTACGAAGTTTTACGCTTGCCGTACGCTTGTCGGCAATGTGGTTGCGTCCCACAACCATATCTTCCGGACGGATGCTGACCTTGTACTGATAGTACTTCTCGTATTCGTTGAGAGTATAGTCCTGGTTAATATCTTCTACGTCGGGCGTTACCTTCCATGCTGTTTCATAGCTTTCGGGCCTGGTGTCGGAGTCAGCGCTGTTGCCTTGAGGCATGTTGATGCGCTTGTAACGATCTAAGATTGATGTCTGAAGTTGGTCGAAATCAGAGCCGCGATAGTAATGGTAGTTGTCGTTGGCAGGGTCATTGTAGATGCTGTCATAGACTGCTCCGGACACTTTGCTTTGCATCTGCTGAAGGTAATTCGCGTAGAGACTGAATTCACGTTCTTCCTCGTCATTGAGACCATTTAGGCCGACATCCTGTCTGGCACGAGCACCGGCTTCGTTGTTGAAGGCATACGTCACGCTGCTGCTGTTGGGAACACGCCCCCAGTAACCTTCTGTATAATATTGTGGATTGCCATCTACAGGCATTCCGCTTTCGAAGTACTTCTTGCCGTCCTTGAGAATGTCTTCTGATACTTCGCCGAGGTTGAAGTAGAGGTCGCCACCATGGTTGCCCGGCTGGTCGTGCTTGTAGATGAAGGGGTCCATCATCCAGAATTCAATGTACTCGATGTTTTGAGCCTCGAAGTCTGTATTGTCAAGTTTGCGCATCATGCCGCCCCACATTTTCTCAGGGTTCCTGAGGTGGCCGTCCTGATCAACATCTGTTGAAAGGTTATATGCGCCTCGTTCCTTGGGATAGTATGCAAGGTTCAGGACATTGAGTCCGTTGGCACTGGTATAGGTGTTTTGGGTTTTCTGTGGATAAAGTTCGCGTTCATATATTTCGCGGACATAATGACTGGAGAGTTGATCGAGGTCACTCTTGATGTGGCTTGGTGTAAGGGTGCTGCTTCGGCGTGTGAAGATGGGGTCGATATAGTACCAAGCCAGCAGGGCTCTGTTGTAGCCATATGAGGCATCGCTCGTCAACTTGCTTTCGGGGAACATGCTTGGCGTGCTCGACATGCTCCAATATGTGGGTTGCGTCAAGCTGTTCTTTATGCTGCTGGTCTCGAAGTCGTCGAGGTATGAGGCGTCGCCTTGTACGCTATGGTTCTGCCCTGCAATGAGTTGTGCGAATTCACCATTGAAGGCAATGAAGCTGGGCTGTGTACATTGAATGAGAGGCAACTTGTCGATGAGGTTGGTAAGCCATTGGGTTTCTTTCTTCCAACTGATGTGAAAGCCCCATAATGTGTTCTTCAGTGGCTCGCTGCCCATGCTGACTTTTGTGGTGAGAGGCTGTTCGCTGAGGTGCATGACGGTACCGCCAACCGTGAAGTTTTTGTTGATTGCATAATCCAGGTTTATGCCGAACATCGTTTTTCGCTGCATGCCATAGTTGTCATTGCTTTCCACGGATGCGCTGATGTTGGTGCCGGAATCGATGAGGCTCTGATTGATGATGGTGACGCGGCCCATGTTGTAATCAACGGTGTAGTCGGTGTTCTCTGTGAGAGTTGTGCCGCCTGCGGTGACGATGACAGACCCTCTTGCCACATTTGTTACGCCCAAGTCAATCTCTCCTGCGTTGGTGCCTTTGTATCGACCAGTGAGCAAGAACTTGTCGTGCTCTGAGATTTGTTTTGCGACGGTCTTTGTGCTGTCGTAGAGTTCGCGGAAGCAATACTTGTCGGCCAGAGCGGGGTTGTTTATCCATTTTGCCAGGTGCTCGCCGAAGGGTTCTGTGACGGGGAAGATAATGCGTCCCTTGTTGATGGTGTAGCCCTCGACAAAGTCAAACTGTCCGTTGGGGTGTGGATTGTTCTTTGCGTCCAGACGGTCGAGTCCCATCGCTCTCAGGAGAATGGTGCTCTTGAATTGTTCTTCTGGCAAGTAGCTGAGATAAACGCCTGTAGAGTCGCTGAGGTATTTGATGTCGAGACGGAACTTGTCGGCCATTACTTTCTGTGTGCCGAGATAATAGACGTTCTTCATCATCAGTCGCCATGTTGGCAGGATGGGGCTACCAGAAGTGCTTTTCAGCATCTTGACGAATAGGGCCTTGGAGTTGTCAGTGAGGTCGCTGGCAAATTCACCTACTTGGTAGGTTGTGCCCATGTAGGTGTATTCGTAAGCTACGGCAAGGACATCGTCCACCTGCAGTGTGCTTGAGAGGCTGACGTAGCCCAGAGCGTTGTTGACTGTGTATTCGGAACTGCTGAGTTTTCGTGCGGCTTGGAGCTTTTCATAGTCAATGCTGCCATAGAAGTCGCCTATTCCGTCGAGGATGTTTGTGGCTTGGGAGATGTCGCGGGCATCGGCATAGTTGTTGACGAGCTCGTCGTACATGCTATTGGAACGGTTGCTCGGGACGTCGGTTCCTGTTCCTGCCCACATGGGGTTGTAGATGTATTTGGGTTCGCCGAGGTCGGCAAGAGCGATGATGTTGCGGTTGTTTTCCGTCCTGCCGCTTTTGTTTGTGACCCATATCTCGACGCGCTTGATGTTGATGCCGCTGGAGATGGTGGGCAGTGTTGCCATTGCCTGGTCGAACTTCTCGCGGAAGAAGTGGGAGAGGAAGAAGTGTCGGTTCTCTTCGTAGTTTGTTGCGCTGAACTCGAAGTTTGTCGTCTGTGAGCCGCCTTTGCTGCTGACGCTTGAGCTGGCACTCTTCTTCTGGCTCACTACCGTCTGGATTTTGAGTTTGCCGAACTGGACGTCTGTGCGAAGTCCGAAGAGGCTGCTGACACCTGGCACGAGGCTAATGTTGCTTGGGAAGGAGACGTTGCCGGCTTCTATGAGCTTGACAATTTCGTCCTCTTTGCCGTCGTATTTGAGTTTGAGGTTTTGTGTATCATAGTCGAAGGTGGCCTGCGTGTTGTAGTTCAGGTTCATGTTGATTTTGTCGCCCACCTTGCCATTGAGGCTGAGGTTTATCTTCTCGTCGAAGTCGAAGCCTATGGTCTTGCGGCGCGAGGCGGCGAGGGCGGGGTTGTTGATTTTCTTCGAGTTGATGCCAATCTTGAGTTCAGCGCTGCCTTGTGTCTTGATTTGCACACCGCCCGGGCCGAATATCTTTTCTGCAGGGCCGAGGTCGAAGTGCATGTCGGTGAAGTCGAACTTGTTCTTGCCTGCTGCTTCGAATGCTTCCGAATTCTTGTTGCGCCAGTACTGCTGCATGGAGTTCTGGAGCGACCATTGCTGATACTCCTCAGGCGTCATCAGTACGGGAGCGTTCAGGAAATTAGTGGCTGTGCCGAGGGTGAAGCCTGCTCTGCCCGGGAGGATGCTTCCGGATGATGCTCCTGCTGCACCGGTGCTGGATGAACTGGGGGAGGATGTGCTTTGGTTGCGGCTGCTGGAGTTCCTGCTTGTATTGGTGCCTCTTGTCCCTCCTTGTCCTCTTCCTGCCGAGCCCGAGGTGTCGTCGCTGCCTTCCAGCGAGGTGCCGATGGTGTAGGTATTGTCCTTTTCGTCGTAGATGACTTCGGTCTTCAGGTTGTCGGGGTCTTTCAGATCGGCGGTCTTCTTGCGAAGGTTCTTAGTATCCTGGGTGCCAGTCTTGCGAACGGAATAGCGAGGCTTGCCGTCGGTGACGGTATCGGCAGGGGCAGCCAGCTCCCTCTCCGCTCCCCCTTTGGGGGAGTACCCCATTTCCGCAGCACCACCAATGGCACTCCCCCAAAGGGGGAGCAGGGAAGGGGCTGCCAGCATCATCATCAAAACGAATATGATTTTACGCGCGCTCATGTTTTATATTAACGGATACGTGTTACCTTTTATTGTGTATAAGAAACATTTTTTTTTCAACTTTCAACTTTCCACTTTCAACTTTATTTCGTATCTTTGCACTCGTTAAACGACGATTTTTATGATTGAATATCTGAAAGGAACGCTTACCGACCTGTTTCCGGCGCTTGCTGTCGTGGAGTGCCATGGGGTGGGCTATGGCGTGAATATCACTTTGAACACCTTCTCTGCCATTCAGGGGAAACAGGAGGTCAAGTTGTGGATTAGCGAGTCCATTCGCGAGGATGCCTACCAGTTGTGGGGGTTCAGTACGAGAGCCGAGCGCGAGCTTTTCTTGCTGCTGACCAGCGTGAGCGGCATCGGGGCAAGCATTGCCAGGGTGATTCTCTCGTCTCTGACCGTTCAGGAACTGGCTGGCATCATCAGCGAGGGCAACGACAAAATACTGAAGACCGTGAAGGGCGTTGGCCCGAAGATGGCTCAACGCATCATTGTGGAGCTTCACGACAAGATTGGCTCGCTCGGCATTGAGACTGCTTCTCCTGCGGCTGCGCAGGTTCCGGCAGTCAACAAGGAGGTGATGGACGAGGCTGTGGCTGCCCTTTCCATGCTTGGATTCAGCCCTGCACCTGCTCACAAGGCTGTGCAGAAGATACTGCAGGACGAGCCCGAGGCTCCTGTTGAACGCGTCATCAAACTGGCGTTGAAAATGCTTTGATATATGGAAACTATTCTCGACCTTGCGATTAACACTGCTGTATATGCCGGCAGGGAAATCATGCGCATATACAACGACCCGTCGCAGGACTTCGGCATCGAGATGAAGGCCGACAACAGTCCTCTGACGCTTGCCGACAAAGCTGCGCATAAATGTATCGTCAGCCGTTTGGAGCCATCGGGCATACCTATTCTTAGCGAGGAGGGAGCACAGGTTCCCTACGAGGAGCGCAAGAACTGGCGCAAACTCTGGATTGTCGACCCGCTGGACGGTACCAAGGAGTTCATCAATCGGAACGGCGAGTTCACGGTCAATATTGCTCTCGTGGAAGACGGTCAGCCCGTCCTGGGCATCATTTTCTGTCCGACGCTCGGCATCATCTATGGTGGAATAGCTGGCATTGCTGCTCGCAGGGTCGAGGGAATCAGTATGGACTATCTGGATGTCCCTGTCACTCAGCGGAAGGAGCCTCTGTCGTTTTTCTCCCTCCCGCAGCAGTCATTGCTCAATCACGTCGGCCTCAAGGTGGTGGCAAGCCGTTCGCACATGAACCAGGAGACGGAAGACTATATCGCCAAGCTTCGCAAGGTGAACCGCAAAGTGGACATCGTCAGCCGTGGCAGCAGCCTGAAGATGTGCCTCGTGGCCGAGGGAAGTGCCGACGTCTATCCGCGCTTTGCACCCACCATGGAATGGGACACGGCAGCAGGCGATGCTATTGCCAGGGCAACAGGGCACAAGGTGGTCGATGCCCTGACCGGGGAACCCCTCACCTACAACAAGCCCGACCTGCACAATCCTTGGTTCATAATGTCGTAGAGGTTTTGCGGTCCGTTTTGTCAATAAGTAAGAAAAACGGGGATTATTCTTTCTTTTTAACACTTTTTGAAATGTCACAAAATGACGTTTGAAGCATCGTTTTTCCCAAATCGACGTGTGACTTTCTCAATATCGACACGTCGATATGAGCAAATCGACGTGTCGATGTTGAAACTTCGACTCGTGAGGTTGGGTGAATCTTTTCGTCGGAAAATGTGGAAAATTACGTCAAAAACAGACATTCTGTAAGGAATGTATGTAGTTTTGATATATTCGGATGGGTTGCATGCTGCTGTGCAGGTTCCTGCAATATGCTGATTTACTGCACGATGAGATATGGCTCGCGTTCTAAGCCATTATTTTTGCTTTGGGGTAGGAAAGTGCCACCGCGACGATTTTAGGCGTTTCTGGCGAGGTGTGGAAAATACCGAGTGTAAGCAAAAAATGTGTTTTGCTTACATTTTGTCAATTCGCGTCTTGTCGACGCTATACTTCGAAAATGTAGCCGAAACCTTGCCTGCTGACGATGTTGGCAGCATAGGGCCCCAGCTTCTTGCGGAGGCGCGTGATGTTGACGTTAATGGTATGGTCCGTAACGACGACGTCCGGCCATATCTTCTCCATGAGGCTTTGGCGTGAGAGCACGCGGCCGCGGTTCGAGAGCAGCAGGCACAGCAGGTCGAACTCTGTGCGAGTCAGGCTTGCCGGACTGCCGTCCACGCTCACTGTCTTGCGGGCGAGGTTCACATGCAATCCTCTGAATGAAAGGCTGCCTTTGCCGAGGCGTGCCTCCACGACGTTCATGATGTAGTCGCCCAGTCTCTCGCATTCGCTGATGATGTCGCTGTAGAAGGAGCCGATGGCGTAGGACGACTCCCGGCTGGCAGCGTTTTGGATGCTGTCGGCCTTGAGTTGGTCGCGCAGAGCGTTGATTTCGCCTTCTATTTCCCTCGAGGTGTCAATGGTCAGGTCCTCGCGTCTGCCGCTGACCACGACCATCATCTGCGTCATTGCCTCACCCGCGAGGCGCAGCATCTCGTGCATGTTGTCGTATTGCTCCTGGGTGAAGTCCTCGCGGCTGTCCATGCGGTGCTGGATGATGCGTGATATCTTGTAGCAGGCGTCGCCTATGGATTCCATTTCGCCTATCTCGCGGAGCATTTCGCGAATCTTGCCTTTCGTGTCGTCCGAGAGGTGTTCGTCGGCCACCTGCTCCAGGTATTTTGCAATCTCAATCTCCATGTTGTCGGCAATGTCCTCATACTTCTCGATGTGCTGGACTTGTACCTCGAACGACTTCTTGTCTTTCTCGTCGAGCAAGGCACACGTCATGCCGTACATGCGTTGCATTTGTTCGGCAAAGTAAACGATTTCCTTTTGAGCCTGCAGGACAGAGATTTCGGGCGTTGCCATCAGTCCGCCGTTGATGTATTGCAGTCGGCAGGATGACTTGGGTTCTGGTTTGTCCTTGATGACCCACTTGACGAGTTTCTCAATCTGCGGGATGAAGCCGATGAGCACAGCAGTGTTGACGACGTTGAAACACGTGTGGAAGGTGGCAAGCACGATGCTCAGCCGTGCTGCATTGCTGGCGAAGGCCTCGTGGCCCACTACGGCTTTGTCCATTCCGATGTCATAGCCTGCCAGCGAGCAGATGAAGTCTACGAAGGGATGGAAGACGCAGAGCATCCAGCAAACACCGAAGAGATTGAAGAACATGTGGGCGAAGGCTGCACGGCGGGCTTGTGTGGAGGCTGTCAGGGCGGCGAGGTTGGAGGTGACCGTTGTGCCGATGTTCTCGCCCATCACCAGCGCAATGCCTTGATAGATGGGCATGGCGCCCAGCGAGCAAAGCGTCATCGTGATGGCCATCACTGCGGCCGACGACTGCACGCACATCGTGAGTATGCCGCCTATGAACAGGAAGAGTAGGGTGGTGGAGAAGCTCTCTGCATCGAACGAACTGAAGAAGCCAAGCACAGCCTCGTTCTCGCCGAGGTTCATGTTGATGCCCGTCTGCCGCAATGTGCCCAGGCCAAGGAAGAGGAATGCGATGCCGAAGAGGAAGTAGCCGGCTGACTCATGTTTCTTCTTATAAATAAAGAACATTGCCAGGACGAACACTGGCCAGATGAAATCAGTCACGTTGAACGTAGCGACCGACATAATCCAAGCCGTCAGCGTTGTGCCGATGTTGGCTCCCATGATGATGCTGATGGCTTGCGAGAGCGTGAGCAGCGATGCGTTGACGAACGAAACAGTCATCACGGTCGTTGCCGTTGAACTCTGAACTGCTGCCGTCACTCCGATGCCTGTCAGCATTCCCGTGAAGCGGTTGGTTGTCATGCGTGCCAGGATGTGCCTGAGCTTGGGGCCGGCCATCTTCTGCAGCGCCTCGCTCATCGTCTTCATGCCAAAGATGAGCAGTGCCAGAGAGCCGAGCAACGTGAATACAATTGCAATCGTCATTTGTGAGCCTGTTTCTGTTTTCGGGAGCAAAGATACGAAGAAATACCCAATTCTCATAGAAACGACCTGTTACGATTTGGTTACAATTGCAAAAAAAGGATGCCATCCGCTTCCTGCGGCAGCATCCTTTGTACCTGATGAAGATATCAGAGAGCCAGTGCCTATTCTATCTCAGGGCAATAGACGACGCCAATCCGGTCGTAGAGCTTTTCCAGGCGGGGCAGGCGGGTCTTGAAGTTCTCAAAGTCTTTCTGTTCGGGATTGCACCATTGCACTTCGCTCATGCTGGCCAGTCGTGGCAGCAACTGGTAGAGGGCATGCTCGGGGTAAGCCACCTGTTCTGTCCAGAGGTTGGCTTGGACGCCCAGGATGTAGTCGCCTTCCTCTCCGCTCAATTCCTCAGGGACAAGTGGCTCGAAGGAATATATCTTCGAGCAGGAGACAATGTAGCTGTCGGTCGTGCGTGGTTGCTTGCCGTAGTCCTTCAGCTGCGGGTGGTCGATGTAGGCATAGACGTTCGGACTCATGATGACACGATGTTTCTGCTTGGCCGCTGCCACGCCGCCTTTGGTGCCTCGCCACGACATCACGATGGCATCTTCGGTCAGCCCGCCTGCCAATATCTCGTCCCATCCGATGAGGCTTCTCCCGCGGGAAGCGAGGAATTGCTCAATCTCGTGGTTGATGTAGCTCTGCAGCTTGTTCTCGGGGCTTCGTCCGTCTTGGCTTCCACGTGTATCGCCGCCTTCCACCTTGACGTTCGATTCGTCGGTCAGCCCCAGTTCCTTTATCTTGGCTTGGCACTTGGGACACTTCTGCCAGCGTTCCTTCGGGCATTCGTCGCCACCGATGTGTATGTAGGGCGAGGGGAAGACGTCGCAAATCTCGCCGAAGACAGTCTTCAGGAAAGTCAATGTCTCGGGATTGCCGCCGCAAAGCACATCGCGCATCACACCCCAATGTGGAGCGACAGGGTAGGGGCCACCCGTACAACCCAGGTTCGGGAAGACGTGGAGGGCACTCTGCATGTGTCCGGGCATGTCGATTTCAGGCACGACGTTGATGTAACGCTCAGCAGCATACCGAACCACTTCGCGGCACTCTTCCTGTGTGTAGTAGCCGCCATAGGGGATGTTGTCGTAAATGCGCATACGGCTGGGACCGATGACGGTCTTCTCGCGCACGCTGCCCTTCACGGCAAGGTCGGGCAGAGCCTTCACCTCGAAGCGCCAGCCCTGGTCTTCCGTCAGATGCCAATGGAACTGGTTGCAGCCATGAAGCGCCATCACATCGAGGAACTGCTTGATGAACTCAACGGAGAAGAAATGACGGGCACAATCGAGCATGACGCCACGGTAGGTGAAGCGTGGCTGGTCGGTAATCTCAACATAAGGCATCATCCCCAAGTCCGGCCTTTCGGGAAGGCATTTGCGAAGTGTCTGAGCTGCGCGGAACAAGCCAACGGGCTCATAGGCAGTCAGCTCAACGCCCTTCTCCGTCACCTTCATGGTGTAGCTCTCTTTCTGTTGCTCAGTCAAAGCGACGGGCTTTTTGCTCTTCTTGCCTTTAGGAGCGGCAGGAGAAACGAGACGCAACTGAATCATGGCGTTCTTGTCGTCGGGAGTCAGCTGGAGTGTCAAGCCAGTGGCTTCCTTTGTCCATTCCTTCAGGAACTGCGCTATTCGCGTGCATTCGGCATTGCTCTGGTCGTAGCAGATGCCTGTTCCTTCTTTAAGCATAAAGAACACCTTCTTGCTCGGGTCTGTCTTCACTTCCTTAGGAAGAGGGATGATGTTGTAATTGACTTCATACAACTCGTCTGCTGAGACAGAAGAGAATAAGAAAACAAGTAAAGTGGAGAACAAGAATAACCTTTTCATTGGTAGTTTTAGTTTTGGAGTTAATAATTTGGTGCAAAGATAGAAAAAAGATTAGAGATTAGGGATTAAAGATTAAAGTTTTTTTTGTATTTTTGCAAAACAAAAGCAACGAAATGAGGCTCAGGAGCATTATTATATTATTGTTGGTAGCTTCCTCTTCGAGGGCAGCCGATTATTCGATTGATACAAAGCAGGTTGCCCAGCATTGGGATGGTTGGGGTGTGTCGCTCTGCTGGTGGGCAGGACAGTGCGGCAAGTGGGACGAGAAGAAGGTGGACGAAATCATCGATTGGCTGGTCAGTCCAGATGGTCTCAACTACTCGCATTTCCGCTATAACATAGGTGGCGGAGACGACCCCGAGAACCGCCACTGTGACCCCCATCACATGGGGAAAGGCAAGGGGCTGAGAGCTGAGATGGAAGGCTTCAAATTCTTCAGCGGCGACCTCTATCATTGGGAACGCGACTCGGCGCAAAGGAAGATACTGCTCAAAATCAAGGAAAAGCGTCCCGATGCCGTCTTCGAAGCCTTCAGCAACTCCTGTCCCTACTACATGACCTATAGCGGCTGCGTGGGAGGCAATGCAGACGGAGGCAAAGACAACCTCAAGCCCGAATACTACGAAGAGTTTGCCCACTATCTTGTGGACGTCTGCAAGCATTACAAGGAAGCCTATGGCATCGAGTTCAAGACGTTGGAACCCTTCAACGAGTCGCTCACCAGCTACTGGTACAGGAACGGTTCGCAGGAGGGTTGCCATTTCGACGTCCAGTCTCAGATAGCTTTCCTCCGTGTGTTGGCTCCCATCCTTCAAGAGTCGGGGCTCAGCACTGTCATCTCCGCTTCCGACGAGACGAGCCTCGCCCATTCCATTCAGGCCATCGAGGACTATCGCGAGGCTGGAGTCCTGCCGCTGGTGGGGCAGTGGAATACGCATACCTACGAAGGCACCAACGCCGAGCGCATCCGTCTCGCCGGGCTCGTGAAGGCAGCAGGCAAGCCTTTCTGGATGAGCGAGACGGGTTCCGGAGGCAAAGGCATCGAAGGCAATCTCCGGCTGGCACAGCGACTCTTCGACGACATCCGATTGCTTGAACCAGAGGCATGGTTCGACTGGCAGTATATGGAAGAACGTAGCGACCAGTGGTGCACCATCAACGGCAGTTTCCAGGGACAAGTCTGTCGCAAGGTGAAGAACTATTATGTCCGCCAGCAGTGCTCGCGCTTCATCCGTCGCGGCTACGACATCCTGCAGACAGATTGTCCGCAGACCCTCGCAGCCGTCAGTCCCGACCGCCGTACACTCGTCCTCGTGCTCCTGAACGAGGGAGTACAGACCGTCCACGACATCAGCATCCCAGGCATTAGGAAAGTATCCGTCTGGCGTACGTCGGCTTCGGAGGACATGGCAAAGGTGAAGGATTGCTGCAGCATAGCAGCCGACAGACTGAGCATCACACTGCCCGAAAAATCGATAACGACTGCAGTCGTGAAACTCTGACAACGGGAAATATATGTCAAGGGATGATATCAATGTCCATGTATAGTCCTCTGGTAATTCTGTCGCAGAGGATACGACTTTTTGCGTTATCCTACAAATAATAAAGACAAAAACTTTAAGTCTAAAAGAAAAAATATATCTTTGCATCTGGATTTGTGCATTCGAACGATGAAAAGCAATATATGCAGCCTCCTTTGTTTTCTACTTCTTCCAGTCCTTGCCTTCGCGCAGGAGGTGGAAACGCCAGTGCTGTATATCAATGAGATTCAAGTCGCCAACTTCGACCAGTACCTTGATAATGCGAATTGCTATGGGGCCTGGGTGGAGCTCTACAATCCTTCTTCGCAGGCTGTATCGCTGGGTGCGTTCCGACTGGTGGACGGAGCAAACGAGTATCGTCTGCCTACTGCCTTTGGCAGCGTTCCCGCCAAGGGATTCAAGGTCTTGTGGTTCGACCATTATTATTCAGAAGGCAACTACGGTACGGGGGCGAGGAGACAGATACCCTTCAAACTGGATGAGGATGGGGGTACGCTCAGCCTTGTTGCATCGGATGGCGCGGTCGTCTCTTCGGTCAGCTATCCTCCGTGCATAGCCCGTTGCTCCTGGGCCTGCACTACGGATGGCGGGGACGAATGGCAGTGGACAGGCGAACCCTCTCCAGGCAGCTCGAATGCCAGCAGCGTCTTTGCTGACTTCCGTCTCGAGGAGCCTGTGCCAAGCATCGATTCCAAAGTCTTCGACAAGAGCTTCTGGGTACGCGTGAACATTCCCAAAGGCTATACTTTGCGTTACACGTTGGACGGCAGCGCCCCCACGGCCACGAATGGCGAGACCAGCACGAACGGCCTCTTCCAGATAGCCTCGACCACTGTGCTGCGTCTATGCTTCCTGATGGACGGCTTCCTGCCGAGTCCTGTCGTGACACGCACTTACATATATCGAAACCATGACTATTACCTGCCCATTCTCTCTGTCGTCTCCAATCCGCAGAACTTCTTCGACGACAGGACAGGCGTCTTCGTGAAAGGCACGAACGGCATGAGCGGCAACGGTCAGAGCAGTGCCTGCAACTGGAACATGGACTGGGAGCGCCCCGTCAACATGGAGTACCTCGTTCCTCAGGGAGATGGGAACGTCATCACCTATTCCATGGTGCTGAACCAAGAGATGGACCTGGAGATATGTGGCGGCTTTACACGCGCTTATGGCGGTGCTACGGTCGATGGCAAGACGTGGGAGGCAAGAAGCTCCTTCCGACTGAAGACGGATGCGAAGTACGAGGGAGTGAATGCGATAGGCTATCCCGTCTTCCCCCTGAAGCCATACAACAAGTACCGCTGCTGGCAGGTCCGCAACGGCGGCAACGACACGTATGCCCGCATCAAGGACCCTGCCATACAGATGATGGTGCTAAGGAGCGGCTTCTACGTCGACTGTCAAGACTATCAGCCGGCCCATGTCTTCCTGAACGGTGACTACTACGGCATGCTCAATATCCGCGAGAGCAACAACAAGCATTTTGCTTATAGCAACTACGGCATCAGCTTCGACGACATGGACCAGTTCGACCTGAGCAATGCCAAATACAACCAGAAGGTGGGTGACAATGCGGCTTGGATACAGCTCCAGAACCTTGCCAGGAAGTTGGCTCAGACGAAGTCGGAGGAGACGTACAGGCAAATCTGTGACCTGCTCGATATTGACGAATATGTGAATTACATGGCTCTGGATTGCTACATCGGACCTTCCGACTGGATAACGAACACGAACAACGTGAAAGGCTTCCGCAGCCGCACCGACGGCAAGTTCCATTTTGTACTCTTTGACCTCGATTCGGCTTTCGGGATCTCCAACATGCTCCAGCAGCTGATGACCACAAGCGGCGGTGCAAACGTAGATGACCTCTTCCGTAACTTGATGAAGTACGACCCCTTCCGACGCCAGTTTATGGATGCCTTCTGCATCGTAGACGGTAGCGTGTTCGAGCCTTCCAGATGCGAAGAAATCGTACGCGAGATCTATCAGAACATCAATCCCGCCCTTGCATTCGAAGGCTCCAGCTCGAACACAAACCTAATAGGCACCATCCGCTCGGCACATAACGGCACGCGCATCAGCAACCTGAAGGAATACTACGAAACCAGCTACAGCCTCTTTGCCGACATATCTTCCAATATCTCGGAAGCACGTCTTTCCGTCAACGGACAGGAAATCCCTACGGGCAGGTTCGAGGGCTATCTCTTCTCCTATAATGGTCAACCCATCCAGCTCACGGCAAAGGCACCGGCTGGATATGCCTTCAGCGGCTGGGAGACAGGCACCGACCAGACCGTCACCTCGACGCTCCTCCCCGAGGGGGCGGCATGGATGTACTACGATAGCGGCTCGATGGACGGCTACAACTGGCAGGACAGTTCCTTCGACGAAAATGGATGGCGGACAGGGACGGCTCCGTTCGGCTTTGCAAACGATGGCTACTACATGCAGGAAAGTGCCGTCACCAAGCTGAACAAGGGTACTGGCGACAGACCTTCCACCTACTACTTCCGCAACCGCTTCCGCCTCGATGCTCCGCTGACGGACGACGATGTCCTGACCTTCAACTACCAGATAGACGACGGCATGATGCTCTATGTCAACGGGCATGAAGTGGGTGGCTATTACGTGGCAAGCGGCTCCACCTTTTCCGACTACACCATCGGCGGGCACTTCGAAAGCCAGAGCCCTTACCAGGGAAACTTCGAGATTCCCCACGAATACCTCATCGTCGGTGAGAATCAGATAGCCGTGGAGGTAAAGAACTGCCACAACACCAGCAGCGACATCTGGTTCGACGGCAGCCTGACCCTCACCAGCAAAGACAGGCAACTTGCTTCACCTGCCGAGAGCTTCGACCTCTGCGAGACCTATCCAAGCGATAGCCGCATCAAACTGACGGCAAGGTTCACGCCCATCACCGACGAGCAGCTGCGGCTGGAGGCAGGCATCAATCCCCTGCGCATCAATGAGGTGTATGCCTATGGCGACGTCTGCATCAACGACTATGGCAAGAAGGCCGACTGGATCGAACTCTATAATACCACGGACCAGGACATCTCCCTGGCAGGCCTCTTCCTTAGCGACGACCCCAGCAATCCGCGTAAGTATCAGCTGCAGGAAGGCGTTGTCCCCGCCCACGGCACGCAGATTATCTGGTGCGACAAGAAAGAAGGCATCAGCCAGCTGCATGCCCCCTTCAAGCTGGAGAATGCCGATGCCGAATCCGTCTGCATTCAGGCAGCCGACGGTTCGTGGACCGACCAGCTCGACTACCGCAAGCATGGCAAGTTCCAGACCTTTGGGCGTTATCCCGACGGTAGCAACCAGGTTGCCATCCTTGGCCAACCGACCATCAACAAATCCAACCGCCTCGGCCTCTCCGACCTCCTTAACCTCACCAACGAAGATTGGGTCACTCCCGATGGCATTATCGACATTCCGGTGGAGCCGGATGCTTGGGACGAAGAGCAATCCGCGTCCAGCGGCAGCGCGAGGGTGAAGGACATCATCTACTACAACCTCTCCGGCCAAGTCATCGGCCGCAAGTCGTCGGGCAGCGAACTGCCCCATGGCATCTGCATCCGCAAGGTCATCTACGAGGACGGCAGCGAAGAGGTGAAGAAGATGTCGCATTAGCCCGTCACATGCATACGCATTCTTTGGCTCATGCATGCGTATTCTTTTGCTTATGCATGCGTATTCTTTGGCTCATGCATGCGTATTCTTTGGCTCATGCATGCGTAAATCGATTATTTTTCCCTTCCCTTTTTAATTTTGAATTTATTAATTTTGATTTTTGAATTATTAGTCGTACCTTTGCACGCGAAATAAAAATAATAAAGTAAAGTAGCAATGAATATATCATACAAATGGCTTAAGGAATATGTCGATACGACCCTGACGGCTCAGGAGGTTGCAGATGCCCTGACGAGCGCAGGACTCGAAGTGGACAGCGTAGAAGAGGTGCAGACCATCAAGGGTGGGCTTGAAGGACTCTATGTAGCAGAAGTGCTGACTTGCGAGCCGCATCCAGACAGCGACCACATGCACGTTTGTTCCGTGAATGTGGGGCAAGGTGAGCCCTTGCAGATAGTCTGTGGCGCCCCGAATGTTGCTGCCGGTCAGAAGGTGATTGCTGCTGTCGTGGGCACCAAGCTCTATGACGGCGACGAGGTCTTCACCATCAAGCGCAGCAAACTGCGCGGCGTGGAGAGTTTCGGTATGCTCTGTGCCGAAGATGAGATAGGAATTGGCAACGACCACAGCGGCATTATCGTCCTCCCCGAAGAGGCAAAAGTCGGCACACCTGCTGCCGAGTATTACCACGTGGAGAGCGATTGGCTCATCGAGGTTGACATCACTCCCAACCGTGCCGATGCTTGCAGCCACTACGGCGTGGCACGCGACCTCTACGCATGGCTCGTGCAGAACGGCTACAAGACGAGTCTTCATCGTCCCGACTGCGACAGCTTCAAGGTGGACGACGAAACGCTGCCTATCAGCATTACAATAGACGACCCGAACCTCTGCCCCCGCTATGCAGCAGTCACCCTGACAGGCTGCCATGTGAAGGAAAGTCCGCAGTGGCTTCAGGACAAACTGCGTACCATCGGCCTGCGTCCCATCAACAACATCGTGGACATCACGAACTACATCATGATGGCTTACGGTCAGCCTCTGCATTGCTTCGATGCAGATATGATAGAGGGCCGGCAAGTCATCGTCAAGACAATGCCCGAAGGCACGCCCTTCGTCACCCTCGACGGCGTGGAGCACACGCTTTCCAACCAAGACCTTGCCATCTGCAATGCCAAGGAACCGATGTGCATCGCCGGCGTGTTTGGCGGAAAGGGCAGCGGCACATACGACACGACAACCAACGTCTTGCTCGAGAGTGCCTACTTCAATCCCACCAGCATCCGCAAGAGCGCACGTCGCCACGGCTTGAGCACCGATGCAAGCTTCCGCTTCGAGCGTGGCATCGACCCGCACGGACAGCTCTATGCCCTGAAGCAAGCAGCCATCCTCGCCAAGGAACTGGCTGGTGCGAAGGTCAGCATGCAGGTTGTCGATGTGCAGGCAAAGCCGATGCCCGACTTCAAGGTTTCGCTGAAATATGATTATGTGGACGGCCTTATCGGCAAGCATATCCCCGAGGAAACCATCAAGAGCATCGTCACGAGTCTCGAAATGAAGATTGACAGCGAGACAAGCGAAGGCATCGAACTCACGGTGCCCGCTTACAGAGTGGACGTTCAGCGCCCCTGCGACGTGGTGGAGGACATCCTTCGCATCTACGGATATAATAATGTTGAGATACCCACGACGCTCAAGAACAGCCTGACCACAAAGACGATTCACGACTTGAGCCACAAGCTGCAGAACATCATTGCAGAGCAATTGGTTGGTGGCGGCTTCCGCGAAATACTGAACAACAGCCTGCAACGTGGTGCTTACTACGATGGTCTCGAGTCCTACAAGAGCGAGGAACTTGTGAAGCTCCTCAATCCGCTCAGCCAGGACCTCAATGCCTTGCGTCAGACGCTTCTCTTCGGAGGCTTGGAAAGCATTGCTCGCAACATCAGCTATCGTAATGCGGACCTGCGCTTCTTCGAGTATGGCAACTGCTATCGCTTCCAAGCAGAGAAGAAGTGTGCCGACATCATCCCGGGCGTAAGCAGCAGCCGCGACCCTGAAGTCATCAAGCATGTGCTCGATGCTTACAGCGAGGACTATCACCTCGGCCTTTGGCTCACTGGCAAGCGCGTACGAGGCAGCTGGGCTCATCCCGACGAAGACAGCTCGTTCGCACAGCTCAAGGCTTACGTGATGAACATCTTTACGCGTCTCGGCGTACCCTTCGGTATGCTTGTCTTCGCTGAAGGCAAGAGCGACATATACAGTCAGAGCCTCTGCATCCAGAACAGAGGTGGCAAGACACTTGCAGAGATGGGCATCGTCGCAGGCAAACTCACCAAGGCTTTCAGTATCGATGCACCCGTTTACTTTGCCGACATCCGCTGGAACCAAATCCTCCGCATCGTCCAGAAGCAGAACGTCACCTATACCGAGATAAGCAAGTTCCCGGCTGTCAGCCGCGACCTCGCCCTGCTGCTCGACAGTAACGTTCCCTTCGGAGAAGTGGAGCGCATTGCCTATCAGACGGAGAAGAAGCTCCTGAAGGCAGTCAAGCTCTTCGACGTCTATGAGGGCAAGAATTTGCCCGAAGGCAAGAAGTCGTACGCCGTGAACTTCATCTTGCAGGACGAGACGAAGACCCTCAACGACAAAGCCATCGATGCCGTCATGCAGAAGCTTATTGGCAACCTGACCAAAGAACTCGGGGCAGAGCTTCGCTAAGAGTATGTCATAACGATATAACGATATAACGATAAAATCATTAAACCAATGGGAAGAGCATTTGAATACCGCAAAGCGACCAAACTGAAGAGATGGGGCCACATGGCTAAGACTTTCACGCGTCTGGGCAAGCAGATTGCCATTGCTGTGAAGGCTGGCGGTCCTGAACCTGAGAACAACCCAGCATTGCGTAGCGTCATCGCTGTCTGCAAGCGTGAGAACATGCCGAAGGACAACATCGAGCGCGCTATCAAGAACGCGATGGGTAAGGACCAGAGTGATTACAAGAGTGTGACTTACGAAGGATACGGCCCTCACGGCGTCGCTGTCTTTGTTGATACGCTTACCGACAATACAACCCGCACCGTTGCCGATGTTCGCAGCGTCTTCAACAAGTTCTCAGGCAACATGGGAACGACTGGTTCACTGGCTTTCCTCTTCGACCACAAGTGCGTGTTTACCTTCAAGAAGAAGGACGGCATGGATATGGACGACTTCATCCTCGACATGATTGACTGCGGTGTGGAGGAAGAATATGATGAGGAGTACGACGAGGAGAAGGACGTGACCACCATCACCATCTATGGCGAACCGACCAGCTTCAACGCTATCCAGAAGAAGCTCGAGGCAGACGGCTATGAGGATGTCGGCGGTGAGTTTACCTACATCCCCAACGACGTGAAGGACGTGACGCCCGAACAGCGCGAGACCATCAACAAGATGGTGGAGAAGCTCGAGGAGTTCGACGACGTGCAGACCGTCTATACCAATATGAAGCCCGAGGAGTAACCCTTGCCTCAGGCTCCATGATAACAAAAGAAGCGTGCCCTTCGGATTAGAAGAGTACGCTTCGTTTGTTTTAGAGGTGTACCTCTTTGATGAAATCGGTGTACCTCTTTGATGAAATCGGTGTACCTCTTTGGCCAAACAGGTAGAGGTGTTTTTAGAACTCGTCTGCCGTCTGTGCACTTTGCAGGCCTGAGAAGGAGTCGCCAGTGCCAAGGGCATTGGCTATCTTGTCGCTCTCTGCCATCTCTTCCGGCGTCATCTTTGGGGAGACATAGCGTCCACCCATGTCGCTTTCCTGGGTGCCAGGGAGGGGGACAGACGATTCGAGGTCGGAGAAGCGGGCAAACTCGCTGCGGAATGCCAGCTTGATGTCGCCCACGGAACCGTTACGATGCTTGGCGATGATGAACATTGCCTTCCCTCGCCAGTCGTAGCCCTTGTCGTCCTGATATAGCTTGTAGTACTCGGGGCGATGGATGAAGCACACGATGTCGGCATCCTGCTCGATGGCACCCGACTCACGCAAGTCGCTCAGCACGGGTTGCTTGTTGTCGAATCCTTCACGGCTTTCTACGCCACGATTCAGCTGGCTCAATGCAATGATAGGAATGTTAAGCTCCTTGGCAAGACCTTTCAGGGCACGACTCACGGTGCTGACTTCTTCCTGGCGGTTCTTGATGTTCAGTCCGCTTGCCTGCATCAGTTGCAGATAGTCAATCATAATGGCTTTGATGCCATACTCGCGAACCAATCGACGTGCCTTTGTTTGCAACTCGAAGACGCTGAGCGATGGTGTGTCGTCAATGTAGATAGGTGCATTGTAAAGCTGTCGTACTCGCTTGTCGAGCTGTCCCCATTCGTATGGCAACAATTGTCCGCTGCGAAGCTTCTCGCCGCTTAACTCGCTGACGTTGACCATAAGACGCTGTACAAGTTGCTGGTTGCTCATCTCGAGGCTGAACATCGCACAAGGAATCTTGTAGTCGACGGCCATGCGTTTTATCATGGAGAGTGCAAAGGCTGTCTTACCCATAGACGGGCGAGCAGCGATGATGATGAGGTCGCTGTTTTGCCATCCGTTCGTAATCTTGTCCAATTCTTGGAATCCAGTAGGCAATCCACTCAGTCCGCCTTCCTTGGCTTGTGCCTTCTGGATGAGCTCATAGACCTGACTGATGACAGGGTCAATCTGTGTGAAGTCCTTCTTCATGTTCTTCTGAGCAATGGAGAAGAGCGTGCTCTCGGCTTCCTGCATCAGGTCGGCAACATCGATTGTAGCATCAAAAGCTTTTGTCTGAACAAGACTGGCAAAGGTGATGAGCTGGCGTTGCAGGGACTTCTGGGCGATTATCTTGGCGTGATATTCGATATGGGCAGAGCTGGCGACTTGTGTGTTGATTTGCATCAGATAGACCTCGCCGCCAGCAGCTTCGAGGTTGCCAGTGGTCTCAAGCTGATGGATGACCGTCATGATGTCGACAGGCTTCTGCTCAGCATTGAGCGATTGAATGGCCTGATAGATGAGTTGGTGGCGGTGGTCGTAGAAGCTCTCGGGCTTGAGTAGTTCTGCTACCAAGCCATAAGAATCCTGTTCCACCATAAGTGCACCCAGCACGGCCACCTCCATGTCGAGGCTCTGCGGCTGCTTGTGCCCATATTGGTCAACCTGAGGCACTTCCACAATCTTAGTCGCGCCCGAACGTCTCTTTCCTGATGTCTCTGCCATATCTTCGTGTTGTCTTGTTTCAGTCAATTGCCTTGCAAAGGTACATAAAAATCTTGAATTATGTGTTTGCTTTGCAAAGAAAAATCATCAAGTCAGTACACATTGTTATAATAAAAAGACAGCCCCCATGAACGGGAGCTGCCTTTTTCTGTGGAATTAGGAACATGGGCTTATTCCTCGTTCCAGATGTTCCAGTCGTTGTTTTCTTTCGTGAGGGCTTTGCCGCCATCGACGGTATCATCGCTGATAGTAAGGCTCTCGGCCAGCATCTGTGCTGCCATAGCCTGCTCAACCTGCATTGCAGGGATTAAATATGTCTTCTTCATTAGAACAGAACTTTTTTGCCGTTAATAATGTTAATGCCCTTCTGCATCTTGCTTACACGCTGACCAGCAATGTTGTAGATAGGACTTTCAACTTTCAACTTTGAACTTTCAACTTCAGAAATGCCGGTTGCATCGTCGCCGTCGAAGTAGAATGCCTTCACGCCGCTTGTGCTCTGGTAGTAAGCTTTGCCTGCAGCGATTGTGCCGGTAGCCTTGTAGAAGCCTACCTTTTCGTCAACCTTTGCAAGAACATACATTGTGCCATCGGCTGCAGTATCTGCATCAGTGCCCTTGAGGTCGTTAGCTACATTGATGGCAGGAAGGTCGGCAGCCAGCTTGTTGTAGTATGTGCCCCTCAAGACAACAGGAGTGGCTTCGGGAACATTCTCAACTTCTGTGAGGTCGAGCCAAGTCTTGTTGAGCGTAGCCACATAAGCCTTCACGTCGCCATTCAGCTCGTAGCCGGTCGTGGTGTCGTAGAGAGTGGCATAGCCTGCTTCGCCAATGTAGTTGACAGGATTGTTACCGAAGGTGGGATAAGCGTCGGTGCCGATGAACTGGCTGAAGGCATTGCCATCAGCATCGCCCAGCTTGTAGCAGAGTTCACCGGAAGCGACGGCAGCATTATCGATAATAGTGGGCTTGCCATTGCCGGTGTCTTCAGTGGAGTTGTCAGTGCCGCTGGCAGCGCTTGCATAGCAGTTGGTAAAGAAGCAGCCATTGTTGCGGCCGAATGCCTTGGAAGTGTTGCTGCCGTTCTTGACTGTGCCGGTGTTGTAGCAGTTGCGTACGGACGACCATCCGCCGCCAAGCCATCCGGAGATGGCACCTGCTTCTCTGCCAGATGTGACGTTGCCCGTGTTGTAGCAATTGGTGATGATTATGGATGCCGATCCGCTCATGTTCACACCGATGATGCCGCCGCCGTTAGCTCCGCTGGCTGTGATGGTGGCTTCGTTGCCGCAGTTCCAGATGTTGGTTTGCTTAGCGTTGCCGCTGCCGCCGTTGGTGCCACCCACGATGCCTGCCACGAAGTTGCTGCCCGTGACGAAACCCTTGACAATGACGCCTTCAATCCATACGCCGTCGGTCACTACGCCGAAGAGTCCCTGATAGCTCAGTTCGGGTTTGTTCAGGGCAAGCGTCACGGAGTGGTTGTTACCAGTGAATTGTCCCTTGAAGACATAGTCCGTCGTGCCGGCAGGCGTGTACTTGGCGTTCGTGAGGTCGATGTCTGCCTGCAGTATTGCACGAGCCTCGGTGTTGCCAGCATTGACATACTGTGCCCACCAGAGCATATGGCCTGCTTTGCTAATCAGATAGTTGTCGCCATCCTTCAGAGGCTCCTGACCTACAGCATGGCAGCCTGTGCAGACAGCATCTTCGCCGAAGACGTGAGGGTCAATGACGGACTCGTCGGTGTTGCTCAGGACGATGTCTCCGCCCTTGGAGGTCACGCCGTCACAGTAGAATGTGCCGTTGGCATAGATCTTCTGGCTTGTGGAGAAGGGAGTGGGCAGAGCGTCGGTGCCAAGCGTCTGGAACCAGTCCTCGCCTCCAGAGACAAAGCTGTTGAGCTTGTAGGTCATCTGGCCGTTGGCAAGGTCGGCATCTGTGGCGTCAACGCGGAAGCAGTTGGTAAGGCTGGGGTTGTTGCGGCCGAAGTCGGTGTTGTTGCTGCCTTCCTTCCAGTTTGTCTCGGCAACGACGAGGCAGTTCACGATATTCAGGTCGGTTCCGTTGTTGTCCCATCCGACAATGCCAGCTGAGCCATCGCGGTTGGGGGCGCTGATTTTGCCATAGAAGGCGCAGTTCTTGATGGTCGTGGCGTCGTATGTCACGGCGCAGATGCCACCGATAGTGCCGTCGCCACTCTGATTGTCGACAATCTCAACGGCGCTGATGCAGTTGTAGATTTTGTTACCATTACCTCTGAGCAGGCCGCAGATGCCGCCTATCTGGTTCTTGTCGGTGGCAGTGATCTTTCCGGCCACCTTAAGGTCATGGACTGAACCGGCAATAGTGCCGAAGAGGGAGAAGCGTGTCCAGTATGCCTTCATGTCTACTGTGATGGTGTGTCCCTGTCCGTCGAAATCGCCGCGGAAGGGGCAGTACTCTACATTGGCAATGGCTGCCTCGCAACCGTCAGTGTATGCTGTGTAGTCGATGTCTGCCGTTAATCTGACGTTCCAGCTTTCTTCGTTGACGTTGCTACGGCTCATGATGGCGAGCTTGTTCAGCTCTTCGGCTGTGCCAATGTTGATGTAGCCGTCGGTATCAGCGGTAAGTGGAGTGAAGTCCTGATTCCAAGAGAGCGTGCCGGCATTCTTGTCAAGTGTGATGGTGAACCACTGCCAATCCGTGTTCTCAGGATTCCATTTCCAGTCATCTCCATTGTTTTCGGTGATAGTGCCAGAGCCTGTTCCGGAGATGGGTTGTGCCTCAACGGAGGGATGATAGCCGTCCCAACCGCCGGAAGATTTGCAAATCTTGAAGCCTTCGCCACCTTGTTTCAGAAGACCTGTCCATGCATAGACGCCTTCGCTCTTTTCCGCCATTCTCATTGGTTGTCTTTTTGTGCCGTCACCTTCCCAACCTATGGACGTGCCGTCACCTACAAGATAATACTCGTCTGCCCAGCCTGGTAGCACGGCTGCAGCGAGTAAAAGTGTAAATAATAACTTTTTCATTGTTGTTTAAAATTGGTTTTAATAATGTGGTTTATATCTTTTTACTTAATACCGCTGCAAATATACACATTATTCATTTAATGTCAATGCGTTTTGCAAAATAAAACATTCATTTTGCAAAAAAATGAACGAGAGGTGCTGTATTCCCTGTTTCTGCGTGTTCTTACAGAAAAGGAGCGTTTGTTGACGCTCCTTTTATCCTTGCAAACTTCAGCAGAGAAAGCTATAGCTCGACGCCAGTCAACCTTGCATACTTCTCTGCAGAACCTCTCAGACTTCTCTGCAGAAGTTGACAAAGTTCTCTGCAGAAGTTTTATTCCATCACATCTTTTGTGCCGCCGGTGGTCTGGAAGAAGGTGACCTGAGTGGTGGTCTTTTTGTCGAAGAGTGTGCTGGAGAGAATGTCCACGATGCCGAATTGGGCCATAGGTGTCTCCGTGCTGACGTATTCCTGTCCGCCGTAGGTGATGCTCATCTTGGTGCGGGCTGGTATGTTGTAGTAAACGCCGTGGTCCATCTTTGCCCGTTTCTTGGCTGCTTCCTCGGAGGGAACGGCTTGGGGAATGGTTTCCAGGACTTTGACGGTTGCGATGACGGGTTCTCCGGCCAGGTTGTCGGCATCGAGCACGCCGAGTTTCTTCGAGAAGCGGAAGAGCACGTCGCGGTCGGTGGGTTGCTGCGGGTCGTAGAAGAAGGAGAAGACTTCCGTGTCGGTCTGAGTGGTGCCGTTGAAGAGCGACTCCAGCACGAAGGCCTGATGGTCGAGCTGTTCGAGCATGAGTTTCAGCTGAGCTCCATCTTTAGGCGTGTTGTCTGCTTCGCCTCGGATGAGGGCGTTCTTGCTGTCGCGGATGTCGTAGATTTCCTGTGCACATAGTTCTGCCATCTTGGCGGTGCTGCCGGCTGAGAGAATCTCCTGCGTCATGAACGTGCGAGGGTTCTCGGGTGCCGGGCCTTTCTCTGGTTTGGGAAGGTCAGGAAGGAACGTCTCGTTTGCATCGCAATTGATGCTCAGCAGGATGCCGTCGCGGCTGAGACCGACGAGCGGGGCCACGGTCTTGCTTTTTATCTTGATGCTGTAGGCCTTGTTTCTGTCGGGCTTTCCGAATGGCTCAAGGGTGATGCTCTTGAGGCTCCACTGCACGCTCTCTTCTGTCGGAACGTCTTGCAGACGCAGGTAGCGGTCGGCATACTTGTGGAAGTCGCCAGGCTTGGTGGTTGTCTTCTCTGCAATGACGGTGACGCGGAAGGCGGTGCGGGGCAGGTAATAGGCGACGCCTTCGAGCGTGCTGCCAGGTACGAAAGGTTCAACCTCTGTCTGTGCCATTAAAAGGTGAAAAGGTGAAAAGGTGAAAAGGTTAAAAACCAAAAGTTGTATTAGGCGCTTCATTTTTATCTGTGTTTTCGTTGTGATGTTATTTAGAGATGTCTTTTAAACTTTAAACTTTAAACCTTAAACTTTTTATTTGTGTCTGTTGGCACGCTGGCGACGGATGTCGGCTTTCTTCTTTGCTGCTCCGCTACCGTGTGCTCCTGTGATGTATTGCTTCTTCTTTGCTTTGGTCTTGACCTTAGCCTCTTCCTTCTTCGGGCCGCCTTTCGGTCCGCCTTTGAAAGTAATGCCGTCCATAATGACGGCATCTATGTCGTCTCCTCCGAACTTAGCCATATAGAGGGGTCTTAATGATGGAACAGTCTTACACCGGTGAAGGTCATGGCGATGCCATACTTGTCGCAGGTCATGATGACGTGGTCGTCGCGAACACTGCCACCAGCTTGTGCAATATATTCGACGCCACTCTTGTGTGCACGCTCCACATTGTCGCCGAAGGGGAAGAAGGCATCGCTGCCAAGGCTGACTTTTGTGTTCTTGGCAATCCATTCTTTCTTCTCTTCGCGGCTGAGAGGCTCGGGCTTCTCTGTGAAGAACTTCTGCCACTCGCCCTCGGCAAGGACGTCCATATAGTCGTCGCTGATATAGACGTCGATAGTGTTGTCGCGGTCGGCACGACGAATGCCTGGGATGAATGGCAGAGCCATTACCTTGGGGTTCTGGCGGAGCCACCAGATGTCGGCCTTGTTGCCTGCCAGACGAGTGCAGTGGATGCGGCTCTGCTGACCTGCACCGATGCCGATGGCCTGGCCGTCTTTGACGTAGCAGACGCTGTTGCTCTGGGTGTATTTAAGTGTGATGAGGGCAATGATGAGGTCGCGTCGGGCGTCTTCTGGGAAGTGCTTGTTGGCCGTTGGAATGTTCTCGAAGAGAGCGGGGTCGTCCAGCTTCACTTCGTTTCTGCCTTGCTCGAAGGTGACGCCAAATACCTGTTTGCGTTCGATGGGAGCAGGGGTGTAGTTGGGGTCAATCTTGATGATGTTGTAAGTGCCCTTGCGTTTTTCGCGCAATATCTGCAGAGCTTCTTCCGTAAAGTCGGGAGCAATGATGCCGTCACTCACTTCCCGCTTGATGATGAGGGCTGTTGCTTCGTCGCAAGTATCGCTAAGAGCAATGAAGTCACCGTAGCTGCTCATGCGGTCGGCACCGCGGGCACGGGCATAGGCACAGGCGATGGGACTGAGTGGCACCTTGATGTCGTCCACGAAATAGATGCGAGCCAAAGTGTCGCTTAGTGGCAAGCCAACTGCGGCTCCTGCAGGGGAGACATGCTTGAAGCTGGCTGCTGCGGGGAGTCCTGTTGCGGCCTTGAGTTCCTTGACAAGCTGCCAGCTGTTCAGTGCATCGAGGAAGTTGATGTAGCCCGGACGTCCACCGAGCACTTCGATGGGCAGTTCGCCCTCTTCCATGAAGATGCGTGAGGGCTTCTGGTTGGGGTTGCAGCCATACTTGAGCTGCAGTTCTTTCTGTGCCATATTGCGTATTATATTATTTAATAATGTTCATGCGCACGAGCTTCTGCTCAGAGTTGATAAGAGCATTGACGTGATAGATGTTCGACGAGGGCTGGTTCGTGTCGCTTCGGCTGATGGTCTCCTGGAGGTTGACTTCTACAGCGAAGCCAGTGTTGCCGTCGGGCAGTGTCTCTTTGCGAACTTCCATCTTCTGCCCGATGGCGTAGTGAAGTCCGATGACGTCGTTCGCCACCTTCTCCTTTGCATATTCGATGATAGCCTCGGCATTGGCGTTCTCTTTGCCGCAGAAGTTCATCATCGTGTCTGGGATGGCAGCTTTGGCAGCTTCGATGTCCTGATTGGCAATGGCTTTCGTGAAGAAGCTCTCGAGTGTGCCACGAATCATGGCCTTCTCTTCTGGTGTCACCTTCGAGAGGAGCAGGGTGTTCTTCATCTCAGAGGCATCATCTGCATAGCGTCCTGAAGGGTGCTTTGCCAGATAGTCCGTGATGGCTTCTTCGTTGCCGATGGCCAAAGCTTCATTCCAATCGATGGAGTCGAGCATGTCTTCTATGGCGCGTCCGCGAAGGGAATTGGGATGCTTTTGCTGGAAGAGAGAGATGCTCGAACGGTTGATGCCTTTGAGGAGTTGCTTCCAGTCTTCTGCTTCTGCCTGAAGGACGAGCATCCGCTCGTTGATTTCGTCGAAGTGTTTGCTGTCGGGGTAGTCGATGAGGAACTGCTGGTAGAACTCCGGATTGGTGACGCCTTCCAGACGCTCGTAGTCTTCCTGTTCCTTTTGTTCCATGCGATGCTGGTTGTAGAAGTAGTAACCTGTGCAAAGCAGGATGAGGCAGATGACTATGGCAATGATGGCAGGACCTTTGGAGTTGTGTGGCTTTTTCTTCTTTTCAGCAGGTTTTGTCTGAGTCTCAGTTGCTTGAGGACGGGGTTCTTCCTGCGGTACAATCGTTTCCAGTTCTGTTCCGCATTCCGGACACTTGTCTTGTGCGTTGAGACAGTAGCTGCCGCAACTTGGACACTGACGGAGGTTCCCCGAGATTCTTGTGCCGCAATGAGGACAAGTACCAGCCATTGTGGAGACTTGGCCACGGCATTCAGGACATTTGATGATGCTCATGTTAATAAGGCACAAAGGGGCACAGGCTTTTTATGGCCGTGCCCCTTTGCATCGCATATGAAAGTGAATTTACTCTTCTGTCTTCTCCTCTTCTGCAGGAGCCTCGGCCTCTTCTACTTCGGGAGCTTCTTCCTCGACGGGAGCCTCTTCCTCAGCGGGAGTTTCTTCCCTTCTGGCCTTTCTGGGCTTCTTCTCTTCGGGAGCTTCCTCAGCGGGAGTCTCGGGCTTGTCCATCTCCACTGTTACGGTAAAGGGAACCTGAGCAGCCACTTCCTTGTGGAGCTTAACGACAGCGACATATTCGCCGGCAGTCTTCACGTCCTTGACGGCGATGAGCTTGCGGTCGATGTCGAAGCCGAGCTTCTGGAGTTCGTCGGCAATCTGCAGGCTGCCTACGCTGCCATAGATGACGCCTGTGCTGCTTGCCTTAGCGTTGAAGCTCAGGCTCACTGCATTCAGCTTCTCTGCGAGAGCTTCTGCATCTGCCTTAATCTTAGCGAGCTTGACAGCCTTCTGCTTGAGTTCCTCAGCGAGGACTTTCTTAGCGCTTTCGCTAGCGATAACGCCCTTGCCCTGGGGAATCAGATAGTTGCGGCCGTAGCCAGCCTTAACGTTCACGATGTCGTTCTTGTAACCGAGTCCGATTACGTCTTCTTTCAGTATAATTTCCATAATCTTCCTCCTTACTTTACTTCATCAAATCGGTTACGAAAGGCAGCAGTGCGAGGTGGCGTGCACGCTTGACGGCCTGAGCCACGCGGCGCTGATACTTGAGGGAAGTGCCTGTGATGCGGCGGGGCAGAATCTTGCCCTGCTCATTGAGGAACTTCTTCAGGAACTCGGGGTCTTTGTAGTCAATGTACTTGATGCCGCTCTTCTTGAAACGGCAGTACTTCTTCTTCTTGACGTCGATAGCGGGAGCGTTCAAGTAGCGGATTTCTGATTGTTGCTGTGCCATGATTTATGCCTCCTGCTTGTTAGATTTAACACTTCTTCTCTTGGCTGCGTACTCGGCTGCGTACTTCTCCATCTTAACGGTGAGATAGCGGAGCACCTTCTCGTCGCGACGGTACTGGGTCTCGAGAGTCTTGATAGTCTCGGGAGCTGCATTGAACTCAATGAGCTCGTAGAATCCTGTTGTCTTCTTGTCGATGGGGTAGGCAAGTTTCTTCAGGCCCCAGTTCTCTTCGCTGATGATTTCTGCACCAGCGCCAGTGAGGATACCTTTGAACTTTTCTACCGTTTCCTTCATCTGTTCATCAGACAAAACGGGAGTCAAAATGAAAACGGTTTCGTATTGGTTCATAATACGTAAATAAGTTAATTAATAATGTTTGTGCTTAAAAGCGCGGCAAAGGTACGGCTTTTTCCTGTAACTGCCAAACTTTTACAGGAATAATTTTCGCTTAGAGGCTAAAATGTTTGGCAGTTTCGTCAATTGTTTGTATCTTTGCAGTTGAAAGTTGAGAGTTGAAAGTTGAGAAGATGAAGAATGTCTGTGATTTTATAGCCCGCTGGATGGGTGTGATGGTGCTGCTTGTGGCTGGTGTCTCGCTGGCAGTTCCGGCTTCGTTTGTGTGGATTGACACTTTGGTCATCAATCCTATGTTGGGAGTCATCATGTTCGGGATGGGACTGACGCTCTCGCCTGTTGACTTCAGGATTGTGCTGAGCCGTCCTTGGGACATTCTGACGGGCTGCCTGGCTCAGTTCACCGTGATGCCGCTCCTGGCTTGGATTTTGGCTTGGGCTTTCTCCCTGCCGAAGGAGTTGGCTCTGGGTGTCATCCTGGTCGGATGTTGCCCGGGCGGAACGGCCTCGAACGTCATCACCTATCTGGCTAAGGGCGACTTGGCGCTGTCGGTAGGTATGACGGCTTGTTCCACGCTGCTTGCACCGTTGCTGACGCCGCTTTTGGTGTGGCTGCTGGCAGGAACGATGGTAGATGTCGATGCTTGGGGGATGTTGCTGAGCATCGTTTATGTCGTTATCGCCCCGATTGCGGTCGGCCTGCTTTGCAGGCGCTTCCTTCCAGGGCTAACGAAGGCTGTGATGCCTTATCTGCCGGCTTTCTCGTCCGTAGCTATTGCCCTGACGGTGGGGATTGTCGTTTCGCATAATGCCGAACGCTTGTGGCTCGGTGGCTTCATGGTGGTGGCAGTAGTGATGATGCACAATCTGCTGGGCCTTTCTCTGGGCTACCTCATCGGACACTTGCTGCATTTGCCCAAGCCCAAGAACATTGCCCTCGGCATAGAGGTGGGGATGCAGAACTCGGGCCTGGCATCGTCGCTGGCACTCATGCATTTTGCCGCCTATCCTCTTGCCACGGTCCCCGGAGCCATCTTCAGCGTCTGGCACAACATCAGCGGTGCTCTTGCTGCCCGATTCTTCCAAAGCAGCTCTGGCTCCCAGAAGCGCGGCTCCTAACTTCGTTTCGGATTCTTCGGGAACCAGCCTTTCTCCACACGTTCCTTCTGCTTGAAGAGTTCGCCGATGCCCCATAGGGCCGAGGCTCCAAACACGCCGAGGAACGACGAGAGGTAGATGTTCGGTGTGAACAGGGCCGCCACGATGCAGGCGATGCCCACCACGAGATAGAGAATCCAGGGGCGTGTGCCCCAGTAGTATTCGGTCTTGATGACGAGCGGGTGCCAGAGGCCTATCGTCAGAAACGTCATCAGGGCGATGGAAATTCCAGTGAAATACATGTTGTGTTTGCTTTTTCGGCTGCAAAATTACGAATAAGCGAGAACAATACAAAGGAAAAACGGATGTTTTTCATTTGTTGTCGAGCGGAAGTGATTTCGACGAAGGTCAATATTACGAAATTATCCCTCACGAGCCAAATGATTACCTCAGTTCGGGATAAGTTATCATTGCTGTCCGATAAAGTCAGTCAGGTATCCTAAGCCTGAAGGCTTTCCCCGGACAGTAATATTTGTGTTATCTGTTTTCGGCTGTAAAGTTACGATTTATTTCTGTTCCCTGCAAGTCTCTTAGGCATTTTGTCTTGAACATTATGTATACAGAATACAGAAATACAGTATACAGTTTCTAGGTGAGGGGTACACTACTTGCTGCTGATGGGATTAGTAAAATATAGTATAATATAGTTTATAATATA
>JAFUGG010000005.1 GCA_017469525.1 Bacteroidaceae bacterium
ATGAAGTGAACCCCGAAAGTTAGACAAAAAACTTTCGGGGTTTATTATGCAAAAGAGGAAGAAGCATGGTTATGCAGAATGTCTGAAGTACATGCAAATGCTCGAAGAAGGAACATCCATTCATGCAATCCACATGAAGTATGGCATAAATGAAGATCGCCTTCATGTATTATGGGATCGCTATCAGTCAGAGGGTCGTTCTGGTTTATTTAAGAGAAAGAATATCAGGGCAGATTTTGCATTAAAGAGAAAAATCGTGCTTGATATTGAAGAAAATCACTTAACTTTGCACGCAGCTTCGCTAAAATACGGTGCCAGTTCCCAGCGTATGTCTGTATGGCTGAAAGCCTACCGGGACGGAGGGCTGCTGGCATTAGAGAGGATAAAGAAGCGAGGCAGACCACCAGGAATGGGAAGACCGAGAAAGAATAGCAAGCCGCTTACAGAACTTGAAAGACTTCGTAAGGAAGTGCAGGAACTCAGGACAGAGAATGCCCTGCTAAAAAAAGTGAGAGCCTTAGTCGAGGAAAGGAATGCCCGACTACGCGAAATTGGGCACGGGCCATCGGAGAACTAAGGCGTGAAGGACATCCTCTGCAGTTTATGTTGCATCGGATGAAGATGGCTCGTTCTGTGTTCTATTACCATATGTCACATATGGACGACGGCGATGGATATGATGGAATCAGAGAACGTATAAAGCAGATATATAACAAGAATCACAGGCGCTACGGGTACAGGCGAATTTGTATGGAACTGCGCAATGAAGGTTCAATAATTAATCACAAGACAGTACAGAAGCTGATGAATCAGATGGGACTTAAAGCAATGACCAAGAAACGGCACTATCACTCCTATAAGGGGGAGATAGGCAAGATTGCTCCCAATGTACTGGAACGTGATTTCTGTGCAGACAGACCCAATCAGAAATGGGCTACTGATGTTACCCAGGTATGCATAAATGACAGAAAGCTGTACTTGTCGCCCATATTGGATATGTTTGATGGCGGTATTATATCCTACACAATTTCTGCCAGTCCCAACTTGCAGATGGTCATATCAATGCTTAAGAAGGCCTTTAGGAAGTATCCACGACTAAACGGTCTCACCCTTCACTCAGATCAAGGCTGGCATTATCAGCATGGTATGTACCAGAAGATGCTTAAAGACCATGACATCACACAAAGCATGTCACGTAAAGGTAACTGTCTGGACAATGCAATGATGGAGAATTTCTTTGGGCTGATGAAAAATGAACTCTTATATGCTAACAAGTTTGAAAGTATAGAGGACTTTGAAAGAGCCCTAAGAAAATATATTGATTGGTTTAACAATAAAAGACTAAAATTGAGATTAAAAGGAATGAGCCCGGTACAATACCGAGCTCACTACTATAGAGAGTTGAATAATTAATGTTTAATTTAGTGTCCATCTTTTCGGGGTCACATCACAAGCGAAGCTTCCTTTCTTTTTTTATTGCTGTCCGGGGAAAATCGTGCTCACCTCAATTTATGTGCCTATCCATCGGCTTTCCTAACGAAAAGCAAATAACGGGGCTTCTTCGGGCTCAGCGGAACCCCTAAAGTCTCGAAGATACGAAAGACTACAGACGGGGGGTACTCCGTCTTTCGCACCGTCGGTGCTTTTCCCGGGATAGCAATAATTCTTCAGCCAAAGTATTAGTATTCTTTAGCCAAAGTATTAGTATTCTTTAGCCAAAGTATTAGTATTCTTCAGCCAAAGTATTAATATTCTTCAGCCAAAGTATTAGTATTTATTGCTGTCGGCTTAAAACAGCCTGTTGGGCAGAAGAGCTGTTTTTACCGGACAGTAATATTTCTTTTTAGTCGTTATGAACAATCACCTTTACTTTGACGATGCGTCGTTTCTCTACCTCCAGCACGTCGAAGGTGAACCGCTTGTATTCGATGCGTTCCCCTTGCGTCGGGAACTCGCCCTTTATCTCAAGCAGAAGGCCTGCCAGCGTCTCGGCCTCGCCCTCCACCGTCTCGAAGTAGTCGTCGTCGAGCCCAAGTATTTTTGTGAAGTCTGAGATGAGTGTCTTGGCCTCAAAGATGTAAGTATTCTGGTTGAGGCGCTGGTAAGGCTTCTCCTCGTCGTCGTATTCGTCGTTTATCTCCCCGACGATTTCCTCCAGAATGTCTTCCATCGTGACGATGCCGCTTGTGCCCCCGAACTCGTCGACCACGATGGCGATGTGAACCTTGTTCGACTGGAAGTCGCGCAGCAAGTCGTCTACCATCTTTGTCTCCGGCACGAAGTAAGCGGGACGAATCAGCGTCTGCCATCGGAACCCTTGAGGCTTGCCCAGATGAGGCAGCAGGTCCTTGATGTAGAGCACGCCCTTGATGTTGTCCTGCGTGTCCTGATAGACGGGGATGCGGCTGTAGTTGTTGGCTACGATGCATTCGAGCACCTCTTTGAACGAAGCCTTGATGTCGAGGTCAACAATATCTACACGGCTCGTCATGATTTCCTTTGCCATCTCGCCACCAAAGCGAATGATGCCTTTCAGCATGCCGGCTTCCTCGGCAATGTCCTTCTTGTCCGTCAGCTCCATGGCCTTCTCCAGGTCATCCACCGTCAGCATCTCCGCCTCGTGGTTGGCAAAGCGCTTTGTGATGACTTTGCTCCGGATGAGCAGACGGCTCAGAGGCCAGAACAACTTGTTCAGCACCTGAAGCTTAGGGGCTGCAAATCGGCAGAAGGCAAGTGCATGCTGGGCACTATAAATCTTCGGTATGACCTCTCCGAAGAGCAGCAGCAGGAACGTCAGCAGCACGGTCATGACGAGGAACTCCAGCCATACGGCACCGCCGAAGTCGATGGTCTTGCCGAAGCAGAACGCAAGGATAATGATGATGGCCACGTTCACCAGGTTGTTGCTGATGAGGATAGTGGCGAGCAGACGCTCGCTGTCGTCGAGCAGGGCGCTGACCTTCTCGTCGGCCTTGTGCTTACCTTCCTCGATATTACTCCTGTCGCTCGGGCTGAGGCTGAAGAAGGCAATCTCGCTTGCCGAGACGAAACCCGAGCAGAGCAGCAGTAGCAGAACGATGCCAAAGGCAATCCATACGCCCAGGGTGGGCATGTGGACGCTGACGTCAGATATAGAGTTGTAGATGTCTTGCCAGTTAAGCATGATAAGTTATTAATGTGTGTTTGGCTCCACCGGTGTTTGTTGTGGTTTCGGTGAAAGCATCTCGAGCGACTCCGCCCAAATCTCTGTCACATAGCGACGTATGCCGTTGCGGTCGTCGTAGCTGCGTGTGTGAATCTGTCCCTCGATGAAAAGTTTGTCGCCCTTGTGGACGTACTTCTCCACGACCTCAGCCAGCCCTCGCCACAGGACGACGTTGTGCCATTCCGTACGCTCGGGTACTTCTGTTCCGTTCTGCAACTTGTAGGCACGTTCCGTGGTAGCCAGTGTCACACTTGCCACGCAGACGCCCGCGTCAACGTACTTCACCTCGGGCTCCTTGCCTACGTTGCCTATCAGCATCACCTTGTTCATACTTTGTCTCCTTACTACGTTTGTGTTTGCAAATTTACGAAAAATTCTTCATTCTTCATTGATTTCATCGAGCTAAAGCTTCTTCATTCTCCATTTTTTCGTATCTTTGCAGGACAAACAACCAAAACTAACAAAACAATTATGAAAAAGAGTCTTATTTTATTACTTACGATGCTTCTGCCCATGATGTGTTTCTCTGCCCCGAAGGAAAAGACGGCAAAGCTCCGTTGGGGTACGTTCAACATTCGCTTGAAGACAACCATCGATGATGAGAAAGGCTGGGGATGGGACGTCCGGCGCGACCGTGTGGCCAGCTATATCAAGAAGAATCGCATCGACGTCGTTGGTATGCAGGAGGTGCTACACGTTCAGCTGGAGGACTTGTTGGCGCGTCTGCCTGAATACGACTACGTCGGCGTGGGCAGGACCGACGGCAAGATGAAAGGCGAGTACAGCCCTGTCTTCTTCCGCAAGGACAAGTTCGAGGTCTTGGAAAAGGGAAACTTCTGGCTGAGCGAGACGCCCGACGTGCCAGGTTCCGTGGGTTGGGACGCCGCCCTGGAGCGTATCGCAAGCTATGCCAAGCTCAAGGACAAGCGTTCGGGCAAGGTCTTCATGGCTGTCAACACGCACTTCGACCATGTGGGCGTGAAGGCTCGCCGCGAGAGTGCCAAGCTTATCATGCGAAAGATACAGGAGATTGTGGGCGACCAGCCTGCCGTGGTGACGGGCGACTTCAACGTCACGGAGGACGATGAAGCATACGTCACGATGTTGGGAGGCGAAATGGTAAATGGTAAATTGGTAAATTGTAAATTAAACGATGCCTATCACATGAACGCCAAGCACACGGGCGCCAACTACACATGGCACAACTACTGCCGCATACCGGCAGAGAAGGCAGAGAAGATTGACTTCATCTTCCTGACGCCAACCATCAGCGTGAAGCGTACGCACATCGAGCAACCCAACCCTGATGCCATGCTCTCCGACCACAATCCACACTGGGCCGACTTGAAGTTCTGACGAGAGCATCATGGGCATGTAAGTAGTTCCCTGTTTTTCCTCTTCGGAGGAGAATATTTTCCTCTTCGGTCGCATAAAAACTTCTCCGAAGGGGAATTCTTATCGCATTACAAATATCCTTTGCTGCCGGATTGCAAATCCGGAAGAACGGGCGGCAAGGAGCAGGGGGCATTGGTATCCCCTTGCTCCTTGCCCCTTGATATTTACTGCCCTGCCATGATGTTCAGGACGGCTACGACGTCGGCTATGTCCACCACGTTGTCGGCATTGACGTCGGCAGAAGGATTATCGGCATCGGATGCCATGGTGTTCAGCACAGCCACCACGTCAGCTATGTCCACCACACCGTCGTTGTTCACGTCACCCTTCTCGGCGGCGGTAAAGTAGCCAGGGTTCTCCGTGCCGCCATCGGGACGGGCATAGGTAGCGTCTATGACATTGCTGTCGAATGCCGTTCCGTTGCCGCCTACAAGAGAAGTGCAGCCAGAGAACATGTAGCCGGACTCGGCGGTGCTGTTGCTCCAGTCTTTATCGCAACAGATGGTCGTCAACTTTGTGCAGGCCAAGAACATCATGCCCATGTCCCTCACTTTGTTG
>JAFUGG010000046.1 GCA_017469525.1 Bacteroidaceae bacterium
ATTCTTCACCTTCTCAGCCGTCACGTAGTCATCACGCATCTTTATTTCCTGATAGTGCTTGACAACGGATGCCCTGATTTTCTCCAATTCACGGTTCACGTCACGGGCTGCGATAGTCTTACCCTTGGCATGACCGCCTTTTGCTTCCCAGATACTTGGGTCACACGACAGTTTGCTGCTGAACTGCGCCATTGTTCCGTCCACTGTGATACGTCCCATGATAGGGTTCGTACCGTCCTTCTTCAACTTCTCCTTCTTGAGGTAGAAGATCACTGAAAATGTACTTCTCATTGCTCTAATTTCTTTAATTGTTCAACGTTCTAAATTTTGCGTTGCAAAATTAGTCAATTTGAAGTCTTGTTGTTCCTCGCAAATCGCAGACGAATAATGAAGAACTCCCGAAAAGAGTTAAAATTTCACATCTGTCAGATTCTCAGCGGATTTCCGTGTCGAACGTTACCGTTTTTCCTCGATTTGCCACTTTCCAGAAATGGGGTACGATTAAGAGACCCAACTTGTTCTATTATGTGTACATGTCGTACCTGTATCAGTACCCATCCGCTTCCCAGCGTCTTTCTAACTGACTGATTCTCAATTCAAATTCCCCATCTTTCCATTTTTCGTTCTCTTATTATGTTTCCCCGTAGGAAACGTTTTGTTTCTCATGTGGAAACGTTTTGTTTCTCGTGTGGAAACTTTTTGTTTCTCGTGTGGGAACAAAATGCGAAACAGGAGAGAATTTCCGACGATATGTTTGCAGTAGTCAGAAAGAATGTGTAACTTTGTGCGACAAAACATTATAATGCACATGGAAGACCAAGTCAGAACAATCGAAAACAGAGAAGAGCTTTTCCGCGAGAAGGCAGGAAAATATGCTGTCTGTCACAGCAATGAGTGCCCGCTCAGGGAACATTGCCTGCACAGTTTCCTGAAGGACTATGTCCCCGAGGAGTACCCTGTTGCCACCTGCATCAATCTCAGGAACCCCAAGATGCAGAAGGCCGACTGCCCGAGCTACATGAGCAGCGAGCCCGTGCGCATGCCTCTCGGCCTCAAGGCGATGTACTACGACATGCCCAAACATCTGGAGCAGTCCATCAAGAACCATCTCATCAATCTCTTCAATCGCAAACGCTATTATCAGTTTCACAGCGGCTATCAGCCCATCCCGCCAGCCGAGGAACAGGTCATCCGCCGTGTCCTCGTCGAGTTTGGCTGGACGCAGGAGCCTGCCTTCGATGGCTATGTAGAAGAGTACCTGTGGTGAGGTTCTGGCGGACGGCTCGGCGATGGTGCGTGTTGACATAAAAAGAGCCTGCTCCCGGGCTGTGGGGCAGGCTCATGCGGAATAAAAAAGTCGGGGTGACCCGACTCGAACGGGCGACCACCTGGTCCCAAACCAGGTGCGCTACCAACTGCGCTACACCCCGATGCTTTCGTCGCTTTGTCGCGAAAAGCGGTGCAAAGGTACGACAAAAAGTGAAAAGTGACAAGTGAAAAGTGAAAAAATTTTCTTTAGAATTCATATTTCTTTATTCTTTATGCTTCTTTCCTCTTTTTTTTGTATCTTTGTAGCGCAATTAATAAGTAAAAAGAACCCTAATATAAAAATTTAAGTGCAATGAAAAAGTACAACTTCAATGCCGGTCCCTCTATTCTTCCCAAGGAAGTGATGGAGGCTACCGCGGCTGCCTGTCTCGAGTTCGAGGGCAGCGGCCTCTCTTTGATGGAGACAAGTCATCGTGCCAAGAACTTCCAGCCTGTAGTCGACGAGGCTGTCGCTCTGTTCAAGGAGCTGCTCAGCATCCCTGAAGGCTACGCAGTCATCTTCCTTGGTGGCGGCGCAAGTCTCGAGTTCTGCATGGTGCCCTACAACTTCCTCGAGAAGAAGGCAGCCTATCTCAACACAGGCGTCTGGGCAACAAAGGCCGAGAAGGAAGCAAAGCTTTTCGGTGAGGTAGTGGAAGTGGCATCAAGTGCCGACAAGAACTTCACCTACATTCCAAAGAACTTCACCATCCCCACGGATGCCGACTATTTCCACATCACAAGCAACAACACCATCTACGGTACAGAAATCCTCAAGGACCTGGACAGCCCTGTGCCCATGATTGCTGACATGAGTAGCGACATCTTCTCTCGTCCCGTCGACGTCAGCAAGTATGGCATGATTTACGGTGGTGCTCAGAAGAACCTCAGCATGGCAGGCGTCACCTTCTGCATCATCAAGGAAGACCTGCTGGGCAAGGTGAGCCGTCCCATCCCCACAATGCTCGACTACCGCACACATATCAAGAAAGGCAGCATGTTCAACACACCTCCCACAGTGCCCATCTATTGCGCCCTGCAGAACCTCAAGTGGATTAAGAAGCAAGGCGGCGTAGAGGCAATGGAGAAGCTGGCTAAGCAGCGTGCTGAAATCGTTTATAGCGAAATCGACCGCAACAAGCTCTTCGTCGGCACAGCTCAGGAGGACAGCCGCTCACGCATGAACATCACCTTCGTTCTGAAGCCTGAGTATCAGGAGCTGCAGGACGAGTTCATGGCCTTCGCCACAAGCAAGGGCATGGTCGGCGTGAAGGGACATCGCGATGTAGGCGGCTTCCGTGCAAGCTGCTACAATGCCATGACCATCGAAGGCTGCGAAGCTCTCGTGGCTTGCATGAAGGAATTTGAGGCAAAGCATTAGTTCATAGTTCATAATTCATAGTTCATAGTTATGAAAGTACTTGTTGCAACAGAGAAGCCATTCAGTAAGGTTGCTGTAGATGGCATTAAGGCAGTAACGGATGCTGCTGGATATGAACTCGTATTACTCGAGAAATACACAGAGAAAAGCCAGTTGCTCGATGCAGTGAAAGATGTCGATGCCATGATTATCCGCTCGGATAAGGTGGACGCCGAGGTGCTGGACGCTGCCAAGCAACTGAAGATAGTCGTCCGTGCCGGTGCAGGTTACGACAACATCGACCTGGCAGCCGCTACGGCTCACAACGTTGTTGCCATGAACACGCCCGGTCAGAACGCCAACAGCGTGGCTGAGCTTGTCTTCGGTCTGCTCGTCTTTGGCGTCCGCAACTTCTTCAACGGCACCAGCGGCACAGAACTGAAGGGCAAGAAGCTCGGCATCCTGGCCTTCGGCAACGTAGGCCGCAACGTGGCTCGCATTGCAAAAGGCTTCGGCATGGACATTGCCGCTTATGATGCTTACTGCCCAGCAGAAGCCATCGAGGCTGCTGGCGTGAAGGCTGCTAAGAGTCAGGACGAGCTCTTCGAGACGTGCGACATCGTGTCGCTTCACATTCCCGCTACGCCCGAGACGAAGCAGAGCATCAACTACGACCTCGTAGGCAAGCTCAAGAAGGGCGGCATCCTCGTTAACACAGCCCGCAAGGAAGTCATCGACGAAGCCGGTCTCATCAAGCTCATGGAGGAGCGTCAGGACCTGAAGTACCTGACAGACATCAAGCCCGACGCAGATGCAGAGTTCGCCAAGTTTGAAGGCCGCTACTTCGCTACGCCGAAGAAGATGGGTGCGCAGACAGCTGAAGCCAACGTCAACGCCGGCATCGCTGCCGCCAACCAGATAGTCGGCTTCCTCCGCGACGGGATAACGAAGTTCCAAGTTAACAAGTAATATGGCAACAATAAAGCCTTTTAAGGGAATAAGACCCCCTCGTGAGCTTGTCGAGCAAGTAGAGAGCCGTCCTTACGATGTCCTTGACTCAGAGGAGGCTCGTGCTGAGGCTGGCGACAACGAGAAGTCGCTCTATCACATCATCAAGCCCGAGATCGACTTCCCCGTCGGTACAAGCGAGTACGACCCTCGCGTCTATGAGAAGGCCGCCGAGAACTTCCAGAAGTTCCAGGACAAGGGCTGGCTCAAGCAAGACAGCGAGGAGATGTACTATATCTATGCACAGACAATGAACAATAAGACCCAGTTCGGTCTCGTTGTGGCTGCGGCAGTTGAGGACTACATGAACGGCGTCATCAAGAAGCACGAGCTGACGCGCCGCGATAAGGAAGAGGACCGCATGAAGCACGTTCGCGTCAACAACGCGAACCTCGAGCCTGTCTTCTTCGCTTATCCCGACAATGCCGTGCTCGATGCACTCGTGAGCCGCATCGCAGCAACAACGCCCGAGTACGACTTCATTGCGCCCATCGACGGCTTCCGCCATCAGCTCTGGCTGGTCAAGGACGCAGAAGACATCCGCACCATCACCGAGACCTTCGCCGCTATACCTTATTTATATATAGCAGACGGACACCATCGTAGTGCTGCGGCTGCGCTCGTAGGTGCTGAGAAGGCAAAGCAGAACCCGAATCATCGTGGCGACGAGGAGTACAACTACTTCATGGCAGTCTGCTTCCCCGCAAGTCAGCTCACTATTCTCGACTACAACCGCGTCGTCAAGGACCTCAACGGCATGAGCGACGAGCAGTTCCTCGAGAAGCTTTCCAAGAACTTTGTCGTAACAAAGAAAGGTGCTGAGCCCTATCGCCCTGCACAGCTCCATGAGTTCAGCCTCTATCTTGGAGGCACTTGGTACAGCCTCTTGCTGAAGGAAGGTCTTTGCGACGAGAGCGACCCCATCGGCAGTCTCGACGTCAGCATCAGCAGCAACCTCATCTTGGACGAACTGCTTGGCATCAAGGACTTGCGCAGCGACAAGCGCATCGACTTCGTTGGCGGCTTGCGTGGCTTGGGCGAACTGAAGCGTCGCGTGGATAGTGGCGAGATGAAGATGGCCTTGGCCCTCTATCCCGTCAGCATGAATCAAATCATGAACATCGCCGACAGCGGCAACATCATGCCGCCCAAGGCAACATGGTTCGAGCCAAAGCTGAGGTCAGGGCTGGTGATACATAAACTCTCATAACCATTGGCCATTGACCATTGACCATTGACCATTCGGCTACGCCCGAAGAAGCAGCGGCCAAGAATAATGGTCAATGTTCAATGTTCAATGTTCAATGTTCAACGACCTTTACAAAACCATAACAGCCAAAAGCGAGGGCACTTACACTGAACTCAGGAGTAAGTTCCTCGCTTTTGCGCATCCTGTCAGCACGGTTGAGGAGGCGATGGCGCTCGTGGAGCAGTACCAGAAGAAGTACTACGATGCCCGTCACGTCTGCTGGGCCTATATGATTGGGGCAGACAGAGAGACGTTCCGCTCCAACGACAACGGCGAGCCGAGCGGCACGGCAGGCAAGCCCATCCTTGGACAAATCAACTCCAACGAACTGACCAACATCATCATCCTTGTCGTGCGTTACTTTGGTGGCGTGAAGCTCGGCACAAGCGGACTCATCGTTGCCTATCGCACGGCAGCCGCTGAAGCCATCGCCAACGCTACTATCGAGGAGCAACAAGTCGAGGCGGAGTATGACTTCACCTTCGAATATCCATTGATGAATGCCGTGATGAAAGTTGTCCGCGACATGGAAGCCCGTGTCCTCTCGCAAACCTACGACATGGACGTGCAGATGCGCGTCAGCATTCGCCAAGGTCGCCTCGAAGAACTCAAGACGCGCCTCAAGAAGGCCATCGAGCCTTATTGATTTTTTTATTAGAGGCTACTAATGGCTATCGTGCTAGTTCTGGTTTATCCTGATTGGGTTAAATCAGCAAAAGAGATTGGCTTCAGTCTTTCTTACCACCAAGCTGTGAATGGCGTTGCGAATGCTGATAAGTTCAGAAAGGGCATGAAAAAAGCCGTCCGAGGAGGGACGGCCTAAAATACCTATAATTAATATAAGAAAGTAGAGACGAAAAAGAGATTCGGGAAGATGCGCTGGTGATTCAGCATCGGCCTCCCGAATCTTATTTTAATTAGTGGGCCGTGTGCTTGTCACAATGATCTTTAAGTTAACCGTCTTACTGCTTTTCAAATACGAGTGTTCCGAAAGATTCTGATTTCTCAGTTATCGTTCCAGCCTTCTCGTCAAATTTCAATTTCTGCTCGCCGAAAACTTCATACTTTATTGTCACGTTTCTGCCTGAACGTTTCCAAGTGAATTCAGAGGGACTACCACCCTGAATAGTAAAGAATCCTGTCTTGTCCGACTTGAAAACATAGGTGTCATGAGTTCTATTACAGAAGAATGTACCGACGATAGCATCGGAGACTTCTTTAGATGCTTTTTCTGTAGGCTTCTCTATAAGCTCTTCTAACTTGGTTGCTTCTTCATTGATGATAGTTTCTTTATTGGTGCCAATAAGATTCAATGAAGCATATGGTATTCCATGTATCGAAGTACCCTTGAGATATGCACGTACTATAATCTTGTTTACTCCAGGGAAATCGGTCTCACCCTTTTTGATGAAGTAGTCGTGTATAAGTTCAAGACTGTCCTTCGGAATCGCTTGGTCTATCTCAATGTTATACACAAGGTTTTGTCCTGGAGAGATATGACCATTGGCAGAAACTTGTGGTTCCTCTGTGTTTAGAAGTATGTACACTGGCAGATTATTTGATTCAAAATCATCCTCTACCACTTCAGGTTGTGCTACTTTTTTTCCGCACGCCACAAAAAGAAATGCAGCAAAGACATAAATCAATAGTTTCATAGTTTATAAGTTTAGAAGTTTTGATTTCTGGGCATCGAACTCTGCTTCGGTTAATATACCTTTTGCTTTCAAATCAGCAAGTTTGGCTAACTCATCTGCAACGGAACTGCTTGACTGCTGTGGTATGTTTGCTGTTTTAGTGTTCTCACTTCTGTCGATTTCATCAATCACTATGGATGTTAAGTCCTTTATCTCTGTCGCGATTCTAAGTGCTCTTTCCACTTTGTAGTAATCAGCATCAGAAGGCTTTATGGGCATCATATTCAAGAACAATATCTCGAAACTGGGTTCCGATATGTCGCGTAGAACAAACTTTACGGATACTTTCCCTATCTTCTCGCCGATTGTAGAACTTCCAGACAGACCACCAACTACAGCACCTGCGCCGCCCATTAAAGCGCCACCCACAAGTGTTCCGCCTATTGTGCGCATCGTGGACTTCTCGGAAATCATTTTCCCGTCTGTTACCACTGCTACGGAAAGTAAATCTGCATAGGCTATAACTTTATGGGTAGGTGACTTGTCGTCAAAATTGAAAAGAAGCAACTTCTTGCGCTTATCGTCAATGGCTACCATTCCATTTCCATCGTAGACAGAATTTGTGATAAAGAAGTCGTCAATTGTATATTCCTTAACATCTTTGGCATCCGTCTTGATAAAAAGCATTTTGCTCGCGTCCTTGCTCGGCAGAGCGTGCCACTTCCCCGAACATGTTATTTGCTCATTCAAATCATATATGCTGTTGTTCCTTGCCCTTGTGTAATCTTCATAGGTACTTTTTGCTTCATTATTTTCAATGCTTTCTCCACCGAACATCAGAACAGCAAGAGTAATTAAGAGTACAATGGCACAGATTACAAACAAGTCAAAGAAAAACATCGCCTTGGTTGCCAGAACCAACAAGCAACTAACTGCTCCAATAAGGAATGACCATAAGATAATCTTCTTCAGTATCTTCATATATATGAATTTTTGTTCAATCTATAATAATGCAAGAGGCGCAGACTTTCGCCATACGTCTCACGGCTCACCACAAGCCACTCCTATATATGGGAAAGCTGCGCCCGTATGGGTAGCAGTCCCAATAATAGGAGTTTGCTCTTTTTCACGTGGTGATTGTGAGACTATTGAGCAATATGTCTTGCACTCTTGTAGAATGTGCTGCAAAGTTACGACTTTTTTCTTAACTCGCAAGCGTTATCTCAAGGAATTATTCTTATGCAAACATTATTTTGTGATAGAAGGAATTGCATGATACAGTCCCACATTTGTTGCCACTCGTGAAGAGTCGGAACGTGAGGCGATGCCAGTACTTTAATGGGAAAACTCCAGTACCACCGCGGTGGTACTGGAGTTTTCCCGCGGTGGTACTGGGACTTCGTTATGGGGCATGAGCCGACACCTTCAACCTCTCTTGCGGTACTCGCGGGGTGAGAGGCCTTTCATGCGGAGGAAGAACTTGCTCAGCGAGGAAGTGTCGGCGAAGTGGAGGCGGTCGGCGATTTGCTGGATGCTGAGGTTGGATGTGCGCAGCAGGAAGGCGGCCTCCATCATGAGCATCTGGTTGACGTAGTCGATGACGGTGCGGCCTGTGACTTGACGGACGACACGCGACAGTACATCTTGCCGTCCCATCCATCGAAGGGACGACGACCATGCATCTTTATCCAAGCTTCCTCGAGGCTAAACATTATTATATATATATGTTTTGCGGGCAAAGTCACGAAGAATAATTGGATGTCGTATCGTTTCGGACAAGTTTTGTGCCGTTTTGGATTGCAAAAGATAAGGAAAAGAGTCGTAACTTTGCCGTGTCAAAACGATTATTCTATCAACTTATAACACTAAAAGAACTATGGAAGCAAAGAAATCAATTGAGGCATTACAGTTTTTCGTGACACATCTGGCAGAAGGCGCCATCGTGTCGCCCGTCCGCTGCAAGTGGGAGCCGGCAAAGTAAATAAATCTTAGGAAAAGGTACGGGGATTGAAGAAATTTTCGTACCTTTGCATTCATGGAAACAATAGCCATCGGGTTACTCATCCCACTGCTGGGCACGATGCTCGGTTCGGCGTTCGTATTCTTCATGAAGGACGCGATGCCCGACCGTGTGCAAAAGACGTTGCTGGGCTTTGCCTCGGGCGTCATGGTGGCAGCATCTGTTTGGTCGTTGCTGATACCGGCCATGGAGATGGAGGAGACAAAGGGAGCGTGGGCCGTGTTGCCTGCATCCATCGGCTTCCTGATGGGCATCGGCTTCCTGCTCATGATTGACGAGCTGACGCCACACCTGCACATCGGAAACGATAAGCCCGAAGGTCCTCGCTCGCGTCTGTCGCGCACGGCGATGCTTGCCCTGGCTGTCACCATCCACAACCTGCCTGAAGGCATGGCAGTCGGTGTCGTGTTTGCCGGAGCACAGGACAGCGCTTCGGGACTCTCGCTGGCAAGTGCGTTGGCGGTCTCTATCGGTATCGCCATACAGAACATCCCCGAGGGCGCCATCATCTCGATGCCCATGCGGGCAGAAGGCAACAGCCGTTGGCGTGCATTCATGCTTGGCAGCCTCAGCGGAGCCGTTGAACCGATTGGCGGTTTGGCAGTCGTGTTGCTGGCTTCGCTGATGATTCCTGTCCTGCCGTATATGCTCGCCTTCGCAGCAGGAGCCATGCTCTATGTCGTCGTCGAAGAACTTATCCCCGAGGCATCGGCTGGCAAACATACCAACCTCAGCACTATCGGCTTTGCTGTCGGCTTTGTGCTGATGATGGTGCTCGATGTGGTCTTGGGGTAATTTTATCATTGACCATTGAATATTGAAAATTGACTATTGATTAACAAACAATAAACTAAGCGAATATGCAAACAATCTATGATTTCAAGGCCCTGACAAGCAAGGGCAAAGAGGTGGACTTCGCGCAGTTCCGCGGCAAGGTGCTGCTCATTGTCAACACGGCCAGCAAGTGCGGCTTCACGCCACAGTTTGCCGGACTGGAGGAACTCAATCAGAAGTACAAGGACAAGGGACTGGTCGTCATCGGCTTCCCATGCAACCAGTTCAAGGAACAAGACCCCGAGGGCGATGCCAAGATAGAGGAGTTCTGCCAACTGAACTACGGCGTGACGTTCCAGATCATGAAGAAGGGTGACGTGAACGGCCCCGATGCCGAGCCTATCTTCGAGTACCTGAAAGCACAGGCGCCCACTGAGGACTACAACGGCTTGAAGGCAAAGGCGGCCAAGACGCTCTTCAAAGCCATCAGCAAGAGCGTGGAGAAGGACAGCGACATCAAGTGGAACTTCACCAAGTTCCTCATCTCAAAGGACGGCCAGACCGTGAAACGCTTTGCTCCCACCACCGAACCAAAGGACTTCGAGAAGGATGTGGAAGCCATGCTGGAACAATAAAGACCCTCTAAATCTCCCTTAAAGGGAGACTTCTTCCGACAGAAATTCTCCTTATATAATAATGATATTATGACAATCAAAGCTATCCGTATGTTCGACGGCGGGTTCATGAACCAATCGTTCGCCTTTGGCGGTGAGGAAGGTAAGGATGCCTTCGACGAACAAATCATCTATCGCAGCTCGCTGCAGAACTTCCTCATTGACACGGGAAAGGAAGTCATCCTCGTTGACACAGGCTTCAAGCCAGAGTTCCCTGTCCCTGCCAAGAAGCTTGGGGCGCCACTCTATATGGGCGAGAAGGTGGCCGACTACATGGAGGCCTTCGCTGCTCTCGGCTACAAGCCCGAGCAGGTGACGAAGATCCTCATCACCCACAAGCACCCCGACCACACCGATTGCATCGGCTACTTCCCTAACGCCAAGATTTACATCGCGCCCGAAGATGCCGATGCCATGAAGCTGGAGGGCGAGAACATCGTCCGCGCTCAGTACGGCGAGGCCTACAAGAACTTCCCGGGTGCTCAGCAGGTGACAGACGGCATCTGGTTCATCGAGGCCAAAGGTCACACCAAAGGCAACAGCATCGTCATTGCCGAGGACGACGGCCTCTTCTATATGTTCCACGGCGACGTGACCTATTGCGACGCTGCCCTCAAGGCCAACAAGTTGAGCATCGTCTTCGAGGACAAGGAGGCCGCCCGCCAGACGCTCGACCGCGTCCGCGAGTTCATCATGCAGAATCCCACCGTCTATCTCTCCACCCATTGTCCCGAAGGCTACGAGAACTTGGAACTGAAGCGCGTGATGAAGCTGTAAACGTCAATGTCGAAGGAAGTAGCACTCGTGTTGTCGAGCGGCGGCGCAAGGGGACTTGCCCACATAGGGGCCATACAGGAAGTTGAGGCACAAGGCTATCGCATCACGTCGATAGCCGGATGCTCCATGGGAGCCCTGGTAGCCGGCGTGTATGCCGCCGGGAAGCTGGATGACTTCCGCGAGTGGATGAGGACAATCAACAAGAAGAAGATGTTGGAGCTGACGGACTTTTCGCTTAGCCTCAACCATCTGGTGAAGGGCAACCGCATCATCGAGGCGATAATGGAGCTTGTGCCCGACGTCCCGATAGAAGAGCTGCCCATTCCCTATTGTGCCGTAGCAACCGACTGGAACACCGGACGCGAGGTGGTGTTCCGCAAGGGAAGCCTTTTTGCAGCCATACGAGCCTCCATCTCCCTGCCGTCCTTCTTCGAGCCCGTACGGCGCGACGGCATGATTCTCATCGACGGAGGCGTCACGAACCCTATCCCCATGAACCGAGTGAGACGACATAAGGGCGACATACTGGTGGGCATCGACGTGAGCGGACGCGACTATGAGACAGGGACCACCGTCCAGGACGAGCCAGCCGAGCAGCGCAAGCAGAGCCGCTCCCTGTCACGACAGATTATAGACAAGCTCATACCCGATAATCTCGACTTCAACCACTACACGGTGCTCTCGCGCGTCAGCACGATGATGATTCGCCAAAACTCCCTGCTCATGGCGCAACTCGCCAAGCCCGACGTGCTCGTCGATATACGGATAAGCCGCTACGGCGGATTCGACTACGATAAGTCGGAGAAACTGATTGTCATAGGTCGTCAGAAGACAAGACACACACTGAACAAATACCATAACAACAAGTAAACGAATACCACTATGAGCATTCTGATTTTACAGGCCTCGCCCCGCGCGAATGGCAACACCGCCTGGATGGCGGAAGAGTACAAGAAGGCAGCCGAAGCTGCAGGTCATGAAGTGACGCTCCTCAACGTCTCGAAGAAAAAGATAGCAGGCTGCCTGGCTTGCGAGTACTGCCACGGCAAAGGCGCTGGCGCTTGCATCCAGAAAGACGACATGCAGGAAATCTATCCCCTCATGGCCGAGGCAGAAGTGCTCGTGCTCGCCGCACCCATCTACTACTTCACGCTCTGTGCACAGATACAGGCTCCAATCCAGCGCATGTACTGCGTGAACAAACCGGCAAAGGTTCGCAAGATGGCACTCCTCCTTTCGTCCTATTCGCCCGGCGTCTATACCGGAGCCATTAGCGAGTATGACGACATCTGCCGCTACTGGAGCGTGGAAAGCACAGGCATCGTCACAGCCAAGAACGATGAGCAGAAGACCGACGCCACGAAGCAGAAGATTCTGGAGCTGGTGAAGAACCTGTAGATTATGAAACGACTGATATTCACCTCCTGTCTGCTTTTGGCTGGCCTTGCAAATGCCAAAACGGAGCGAGTCATCATCCAAGGCGACCACGGCAAGCTCGTGGCCGAATTGCAGACGCCCGACGTGATGCCTCGGGAGTGCCCCGTCGTCATCCTTTGCCACGGTTTCACGGGCAACAGGAACGGCGGACTCGAAGTCGGCATTGCCCGTGAGCTCGAGGCACAAGGCATTGCCTCCATCCGCTTTGACTTCAACGGACACGGAGAGAGCGAAGGCGACTTCCAGCAGATGACCATTCCCAACGAGATTGAAGATGCCCGCCATGTCTATGAATGGGTAAGGAAAGACGGACGCTTCGCGGAGATAGGCATAGCAGGCCACTCGCAAGGCGGCGTCGTGACAGCCATGCTGGCAGGTCAGCTCGGCAGGAAAGCCCTGAAGGGTGGGGTAGTGCTGCTGGCCCCGGCTGGCGTAATCCGCGACGATGCCATCCGCGGACAGACAGGCGGGCAGCAGGGCCGTCTCGACGACCCGCAGAACCCGCCGGAGTATGTCGAAGTGTGGGGCCATCGCCTTGGTCGCGACTACATCACGACGGCCTTCTGGCTCCCTATCTACGAGACGGCAGCAGCCTACAAAGGCCCTGCCTGCATCATTCACGGCACCTCCGACCGCACCGTTCCCTATACCTACGGCCTCCGCTTCCACCAGCAGTGGAAAGGGAGCGAGTGGCATCTGCTCGACCACTACGACCACGGCTTCGGCCCGCACCCCGAAGAGGCTGTGAAGATGGCTGTCACATTCTTCATCAAGCAACTCAAACATTAACCGCAAGCGATGATGAAGTGGCTTCGAAACACATGGCACCTCTACTACGACGGCTTCCGCAACATGACGCTGGGACGGACGCTCTGGGCCATCATATTTGTCAAGCTATTTGTCATCTTTGTCGTCCTGAAGCTCTTCTTCTTCCGTGGCTACATCAAGGAGCATGCGCACAAAGGCGAGGAAGCTGAGTTCATTGCCTCCAAAATCTTAGACAACTAACCTATACATTATATATTTTATGATACACCTGTTAAACATCGACATGACGATGGTAGACTGGGCAAGAGCACAGTTCGCCTTGACAGCCATCTACCATTGGCTGTTCGTCCCCCTGACGCTCGGCCTGGCCGTGGTCATGGGCATCATGGAAACGTTCTACTACAAGAGCGGCAAGGACTTCTGGAAGCAGACCGCCCAGTACTGGCAACGTCTCTTCGGCATCAACTTTGCAATGGGCGTTGCAACGGGTCTTATCCTCGAGTTTGAGTTCGGCACAAATTGGAGCAACTACAGTTACATCGTGGGCGATATCTTTGGCGCTCCTCTTGCAATAGAGGGCATCGTGGCTTTCTTCATGGAGTCCACGTTCGTTGCCGTGATGTTCTTTGGCTGGAAGAAAGTCTCGAAGGGTTTCCATCTGGCCTCAACATGGCTCACAGGCCTTGGCGCCACCATTTCAGCCTGGTGGATTCTCGTTGCCAACGCGTGGATGCAGCATCCCGTGGGGCAAGCCTTCAATCCCGACACCATGCGCAACGAGATGACCAGCTTCCTCGACGTGGCTCTCTCGCCTGTGGCAGTAGATAAGTTCATACATACCGTACTCTCAGCCTGGGTGCTGGGTGCCGTATTCGTGGTGGGTGTCAGCAGTTGGTATCTGCTCAAGCAGCGCCACATAGAGTTTGCCAACAAGAGCCTAAAGGTAGGAGCCATCTTCGGCTTGGTTTCATCGATGCTAATCATGCTCTCCGGCGACCACTCGGCTTACACTGTGGCACAGACGCAACCCATGAAGCTGGCAGCGATGGAAGGCCTCTACAAAGGCGGCCACAACCAGTCACTGACCATTATCTCAGGCATCAATCCATTCAATCAGCCCGACTACGAAGAACAGGACGAGCCGCCCTTCAAAATAGGCGTGCCCTACGCCCTTTCATTCCTGGCTACGCACGACTTCCACGGTTATGTGCCCGGCATCCGCGACCTCTTGGACGGCTACACCAAGCCAGATGGTACACGCGTGTTGTCACTGGAAGAGAAGATAGCACGCGGGCAGCGTGCCATCACGACCCTGCAAGCGTATCGTCAGGCAAAGAAGGAAGGAGCCTCCAGCGAAGTGCTCACAGAACTCTCAGGCAAGATACAGGCGGACATGCCCTACTTCGGCTATGGCTACGTGAAGGATCGCTCGCAGGTTGTGCCTTACATCCCCGTCTGCTTCTATGCCTTCCGTGTGATGGTGGGTGGCGGATGCCTGTTCATTCTGCTGTTCGTGCTTGTCCTGTTTTTCCTCTACAAGAAGGACATCATGCAGGCACGCTGGCTGCTTTGGGGAGCCTTGTGCTGCATCCCCGTTGCCTACATCGTGAGCGAAGCAGGCTGGCTCGTTGCAGAGTTCGGACGTCAGCCCTGGACCATACAGGACATGCTGCCCACTTGGGTAGGTGTCAGTCAGCTCGGCTCGCAGACCGTGATGATAACCTTCCTGCTCTTCCTCGTGCTCTTCACGACTTTGCTGGCCGTGGAAATCAACATCATGTGTAAAGCCATAAAGAAAGGACCGCAGTTATGACATACGTTTTCCTTCAGCACTACTGGTGCTTCGTCGTAGCATTGCTGGCTGCTCTGCTCGTCTTCCTTATGTTCGTACAGGGAGCCAACACGCTCATCTTCTCGCTTGGCCGCACGGCAGACGAGCGGCGGCTGATTGTCAATTCCACGGGACGCAAGTGGGAGTTCACCTTCACCACTCTCGTCACCTTCGGTGGGGCCTTCTTTGCCTCCTATCCGCTCTTCTATTCCACTAGCTTCGGCGGTGCTTACTGGCTTTGGATGATTATCCTCTTCTCTTTCGTGCTGCAGGCAGTCAGCTATGAGTTCCAAGGTAAGATGGGGAATATACTTGGCACCAAGACGTTTCAGTGGCTGTTGGTGCTGAACGGCATCCTCGGTCCACTGCTCTTGGGCGGTGCAGTCGCCACCTTCTTCACTGGTTCCAACTTCATCGTGGAACGTGACAATATCCTTAATCCACTTGGCAATGGAGAGGGACCAGATGTCATCATCAGCCGTTGGGCTAACGGCTCGCACGGGCTTGATGCTTTGCTCAATCTGTGGAACGTCGTCCTCGGCTTGGCCGTCGTCTTCCTGGCTCGCATCCTCGGTTGCCTGTATATCCACAAGCAAGTGGACGATGCAGCCTTTGATGGTCATGACCGCATCATTCGCCCCCTCATGCACAGCACATGGCTCTTCCTTGGCCTGTTCGTAGCCTTCCTCATTCACGTCCTGACGTGCGAAGGCTATGCCGTTGACCCGCAGACGGGTAGCATCTACATGGAGCCGTTCAAGTACTTGCACAACCTTGTGGCCATGTGGCCGCTGGCAGCGGTCTTGCTCATTGGCATCGTGTTTGTCCTCTTCGGCATCCTATGGTCCATCACCCACAAGACGTACAAACGAGGATTCTGGGTTGTTGGCTTCGGCACAGTCGTCACTGTGACAGCCCTGCTCCTGCTCACTGCCTGGAACGACACAGCCTACTATCCCTCCACGGCCGACATCCAGTCATCGCTGACCATGCAGAACTCCTCCAGCAGCGAGTTCACACTCCACACAATGTTCTATGTATCCCTACTCATACCCTTCGTCCTGGCATATATCGTCTATGCTTGGCAAGCCATCGACAAGAAGGAACTGACGGCAGATGAACTCCATAACGACCACGCCTACTGATGAAACGCCTGTACCTCGCTTTGCTTTGTCTGATGCTGCTGTCGGTTCATACACTTCTGGCACAAGATGTCGGGAAGAAGGTAGTAGCCTACGTCACCTCGTGGTCGTCCATTACGCCCGACCCGAACGTCATGACACACATCAACTATGCCTTCGGCGGCGTGGGCAGCGACGGCACGAGCGTCTATGCCGACGGCACATCGCGTATGCAGCAGATGATTCGCCTGAAGAGTCGAAACCCGAAGCTCAAGGTACTTCTTTCCATAGGAGGTTGGGGACGCAGCAACTTCTCGCCGATGGCGAAGGACGAGACCAAGCGGAAAGCCTTTGCCAAAGCTTGCCGCGCCTTCTGCGACCGCTACAACCTGGATGGCATTGACATCGATTGGGAGTTCCCAGGCAATAATTCCAGCGGAGAGACATCGCCCTCCGGCGAGAAACAGAACTACACGCTGCTCATGCGCGACCTTCGCGAAGCCCTCGGCGACGACCTCCTGCTGACGATGGCCTCCTCGGCAGACCCTGGCTATTACGACTTCAAGAGCTGCATCCAGTACCTCGACTTCGTGAACGTCATGACCTACGATATGTCTGGTCCTCCCAACCACCACTCCGCCCTATACCGAGGCGGTACGGTAGGTAACGGATGGCTCGTGCAGTCGGAATCCATACAGAACCATCTGAAGGCAGGCATTCCCGCCAGTAAGCTTGTGATGGGTCTCGCCTTCTATGGCAACAGCGGAGCGGGCAGCCAGATCTCGTTGCAGGAAATCAAGAACGGCATCGCCAGCGGCAAATGGACCGACCATTGGGACAACGTGGCGAAGGTGCCATACGTCACGGACAGCAACGGCGCGTTTGCATATGGCTATGACGACGAGCGTTCGCTGACTGTGAAGTGCCAGTACATCGTTCGTCAGAAACTGGCAGGGGCCATGTACTGGGAATATGCCAACGACGACAATAAAGGCACGGAGCGCAAGACCGTCTATGACTGCCTGCTGGGTCAGACATACGACAACCTCACTTTCGGCGGTGTGCCTTTGGGCTCTGTGGGTGCAGGCAGCTACTCAGCCGTCCTCGACTTCGAGCAAGGACAAGTTTACTATGCCTCCGGAGCCGACGCCATGAATGCCGACACGTGGTACTACGACCCGGACTTCTTCGCCCGGCAGCCCGACGGAGGCTACGTCTTCCTGCCCATCAGCGGCAAGTACAGCCTCACGGCCGATTTTACATGCAATGCCTTCCACATCATTCCATTAGACGAAGATGGTCAGCCCCTCACTTACGACCCGGAGCAGGGCACTGGCTGCGTCTGGGTGATAGGAGCCAACTCCTCAATAGGCAAGCCTTTCTATGCCGAGGGCAGCGACTCCTCTTGGGACGAGGCAAATGCCATTCCTATGGCGCCTATCGCAGGGAGCAAGTTCAGGCTCACCCTGGAGGTTGGCAAGCAACTTAATCCCGACAAGGTCAACTTCAAACTCTTCCATCAGAACTGCTTTACAGGTGGTGAGTTCACGATGACCAGCAAGCCGCGCATCACGACGAGCAGCCGCATCTTCACCGTTTCCAACACGACTTCCGAGAAGGGCAACATCAAACTGCGTACAACGGCAAAGATAACCGAAGGGCAAACCTACGTCTTCACGCTGGACACCAGCAACACATCAAAGTCCGTCCTCACCGTCGAGGACTTGGAGACCGGCCTGAGCCAGACCTGCGAGTTGTCGTCACAGCCGGACATTTTGTATAATCTGCAAGGCCACCGCGTCACAAATCTGCGCAGCGGCAATATCTACATTGTGCCTTCCGCGGACGGAACCTGGCGGAAGGTTGTGAAATAAGTTCCCCAGCTTCTCTATTTCCCAAGGAACTCTCTTGCCTTCTGAAGGGCTACGTCGATGTGCGGACAAATGTGGTCGCTGTCCATAAGGTCGTAGAAGCGGGCCTTCTGCAACTGGCTATGCACCTTCGGATTAACGCCTGAGAGGATGACGTGGATGCCTTCCTCGTGGTTCATCCCGATGAGTGTCTGCAAGTTGTGAATGCCTGTCGAGTCGATGAAGGGCACTTTCCTCATGCGGATGATGCGGACCTTCGGCTTCTCATGACCAATGTTTGCCATCAGATCATCAAACTTGTTGGCAATTCCAAAGAAGTACGGGCCGTTGATTTCATAGACTGCACAGCCCTCGGGTATCGTCAAGTGCTCGTCGTTAGCAGCCATGTCCGAGGCATCTCCCAGGTCGATTTCGTCCTTGATAACAGATATCTCGGTCGTTTCCATGATACGCTTCATGAAGAGCGCGCAGGCAAGGATGAGGCCGACCTCAATAGCGATGGTGAGGTCGAAGACAACCGTCAGGAAGAACGTCACGCAGAGCACGATGACATCGCTCTTCGGGTTCTTCAGAAGGCCGCGTATCGTTCGCCAACCACTCATGTTGTAGGCCACGATGACCAGTACTGCGGCCAGCGAAGCCATAGGGATGTATTCGGCGTATGGCATGAGGAGAAGCAGGATGAGCAACAGTACGACGGCGTGGATGATGCCCGCCACAGGTGTCCGTCCGCCGTTGTTGATGTTCGTCATGGTGCGTGCGATGGCTCCCGTGGCAGGGATGCCTCCGAAGAGCGGCGTCACCATATTGGCCACGCCCTGTGCGATGAGCTCCATGTTCGAGTCGTGCTTGTCGCTGATCACGCCGTCGGCAACTGTGGCGGAAAGCAGGCTTTCGATGGCTCCGAGGATGGCAATCGTGAAGGCCACCGGCATGAGTTTCTGGATGAGCTCAAAGGTGATGCTCGGCACAACCATCGTCGGGAGCTGAGCCTGAATGTGGAAGCGGTCACCGATGGTGTCGATGCCCTCGATGCCTTGCTGCTTCAGCAGGAGCACAGCCACGGTCCCAAGCAGGATGCCCCACAGCGAACCAGGTATCTTACCCAGCCCTGGCACCTTCTTCAACACCTTGGGCGAGAAGATGATGACCAGCAAGGAGCCGATGGCAACGAGGAAGTTCCAGAGATTGAACGTGCCGATATTCTCGGCATAGCTAATCCATTTGCCCACGAAGTCGCCCGGCGTCTTCAAGGGAATGCGGATGACTTCGCCCGAAGTGCTCACGGCCGTTTGCGTCAAGCCAAGGATGTCGCCGATTTGTGTCGTGAAGATGGTCAGCGCGATACCTGCCGTGAAGCCTATAATAATAGGGTAGGGGATGAATTTAATCACGACACCCAAGCGGAAGGCACCCAGCGCGACGAGTATCACGCCCGCCAGAATCGTGGCGATGAGCAAGCCTTGCAAGCCGTAATCGGGATTCGTGACGATGCCGTAGATGATGACAATGAAGGCACCCGTCGGGCCGCCAATCTGCACCTTTGTGCCTCCGAGAAGCGAGATGATAAAGCCCGCCACAATGGCCGTAATGATACCTTTCTCCGGAGTCACGCCTGAGGCGATGCCGAAGGCAATGGCAAGAGGCAAAGCCACAATACCGACGATGATGCCAGCCATGAGGTCTTTCATGAACGTCTCGCGGCTGTAGTCCTTTATACAACTGATGATTCTTGGTGTCAATCCTTTCATGTTTCTTCTTTTTGAGCTGCAAAAGTAGAAATAATTCTTCATTCTTCATTCTTCATTCCTCATTTTTTTGTATCTTTGTGGACAAATTATTAACTTAAATCAAATAAACTATGTTCGAAGGACAACCTAAAGGCTTGTGGACACTTGCCCTTGCCAACACCGGCGAACGTTTCGGTTACTACACGATGCTCGCTGTCTTTGCACTCTTTCTTGGTGAGAATTTCGGCTTTGCCGCTGGTACGGCAAGCGAGATTTACACTTGGTTTCTGACTGCCGTCTATTTCCTTCCCCTCATCGGAGGCATGGCTGCCGACCGCTGGGGCTATAGCAAGATGGTAGTCATCGGCATCATGATTATGTTCCTCGGCTATCTGTTGCTGTCCGTTCCTCTTGGCGGCGGCTCCGTTGCCATCGCTGCTATGGGCGCAGCCCTGTTGCTCGTCAGTCTCGGAACAGGTTTGTTCAAGGGCAACCTGCAAGTGATGGTGGGCGACCTCTACAACGCTCCTGAGTTTGCCGACAAACGCGACTCGGGCTTCTCCCTCTTCTATATGGCCATCAACGTGGGTGCTCTGTTCGCCCCGACTGCTGCCATCAAGATTATGGACTGGGCGCAGACGTCGCTCGGTTACAGCAAGGCCGACTCTTATCACTTTGCCTTTGCCGTCGCTTGTGTCTCGGTCATCGCCTCCATCCTTATTTATTTCTTGGGCAGAAGCACATACAAGCAGGTGCTCACGGTCAAGAAGGACAAGGCTACGACTGAGGAAAAGGTAGAGGAGATGTCGCCTGCCGAGACGAAGGAACGCATCGTCTGCCTTTGCCTCGTCTTTGCTGTGGTCATCTTCTTCTGGATGGCATTCCATCAGAACGGCTTGACCTTGACCTGGTTTGCCGATGAGTTTACGTCACGCTCTGCAACAGGCATCACCGGCATGGAGTTCAACGTGATGAATCTCATCTGGTGTATTCTCATCGTGTATGGTGTTTGCGGACTGCTCAGTGGCGGCAGCTCGAAGTCGAAGTTCATCAATACTTTGCTCATTCTCTGCCCTGCGGCTATACTTTACTACAATTATATGCAGACGGCAAGCGAGGTTGTGACGGTCGATGCACCTATCTTCCAGCAGTTCAACCCCTGCTTCGTGGTCGCTTTGACGCCGGTTAGCATCGCCCTCTTCGGTTGGTTGGCAAAGAAAGGCAAAGAGCCTAAGGCTCCTGTCAAGATAGGTCTCGGTATGCTTGTCGCTGCCTGTGCTTACCTCTTGATGACGGTCAGCAGCTTCGGCCTGCCTGCAACCAACCATCCCAACCACGTTGCCGACGTGACGCCCAACTTGCTCGTCAGCACTTATCTCATTCTGACCTTTGCCGAGCTACTGCTTTCGCCCATCGGCATCTCGTTCGTCACGAAGGTAGCTCCCCCGAAGTATAAGGGCATGATGATGGGCGGCTGGTTCGTAGCGACTGCTCTCGGCAACAAACTTGTCAGCATTCCCGGCCACATGTGGGACATGCCGCTCTACATTGTATGGGGCACCCTGATGGGTATCTGCCTGCTTGCAGCCCTCTTCATCTTCTCGATTATCAAGAAGCTGAACAAAGTGGCGTAGGTTCATTGACCATTGATTCATTAACCATTGAACATTATGCGCAGTGTTTTATCCTTCATATTATTTTTCTTGCCGGTTGTTCAATGGTCAATGTTCAATGGTCAATGTTCAATGGCGGAAGCAGCTGAGCTGAGCTTCAGAGTGAAGTGCCGGTACCTGAACCTGCCCATTTCGCAGAAAGAGGAACGGCGGAGGCTGACTTTCCATGCGAAGGGTGTGGACGACCTAAGTGTCGTAGCGCGCCTCTCGGCGAGTCCCGAGTACTGGGTCTTCAAGGACCTGACGGAGTACAAGGGCAAGATGCTGACCATCACCTATGAGGGCTCGGAAGAAGCTCTCTCGCTGGTCTATCAGGCGGACACTATCCGCGATGCCTCCACCTTCTATAAGGAGACGTACCGTCCGCAGTTCCATTTCACGACGCGGCGTGGCTGGATCAACGACCCGAACGGCTGCATCTGGCACAATGGGCTGTATCATCTCTACTATCAGCACAATCCTTTCGAGCGCGAATGGGAGAACATGACGTGGGGACACGCTACGAGTCCCGACCTGCTGCATTGGACGGAGCATGCCCCGGTGCTTCATCCCGACTCGCTTGGCACGATGTTCAGCGGCTCGGCCATCTTCGACAAGGACAACACGTCGGGCTTCGGCACGAAGAAGAACCCGCCTATCGTCTATGCCTATACTGCCGACCGGGGCGACCGCGAAGCCCAATGCATCGCCTACAGCTTGGACGGAGGCATGATGCTCCACAAGTACGAAGGTAATCCGGTGATTGATTCGCGCGACCGCTGGCAGTCGCACGACACGAGAGACCCAAGGTTGTTCTGGTGGACTCCCTTTAACTCCCCTTTGCAGGGGGAGGGTATATACTCCTCTCCCTACAAGGGAGAGGCTGGGAGAGGGTCTGGCCATTGGGTTCTCGTCCTTAATGAGCGCAACGGGCACAGCATCTATACGTCCGACAACCTGCGGGACTGGACCTGGCAGAGCCATGTGAACGGCTTCTGGGAGTGCCCTGACCTCTTTCCTTTGGCTGTCGATGGCAACCCGAACAACGTGAAGTGGGTGATGCTGGGGGCAAGCAATACGTACATGATAGGCAGTTTCGACGGCAAGACGTTCACGCCGGAAAGTGGCAAGCACCGTTTCTCGACAGGCTGCATTTATGCCGCCCAAACGTTCAGCAACACGCCAGACAGACGGAGAATACAGATAGGGTGGGCCAACATCGACCATCTTGGGATGCCTTTCCGCGGGCAGATGCTGCTGCCGACGGAGCTTACGTTGCGCACCACGAAAGATGGCGTCCGCCTTGTAAGCAAGCCTATCCACGAGGTTGCCACTTTGTTGAAACCGATTGTGACAAGCGAAAAGGCCCTGAGCGCACAGGAAACTAATGAGATTCTACGCACCAAAGAAGCCTCTCCTTCACGGGGAGGTTTAGAGGGGTCTTTGCATCTTCGTGCTACACTCAACCTCACCTATGCCACCAGTGCTGGCCTCAGGCTCGACGGACAAATGCTTGTCGACTACGACCTCAACAGGAACACGCTCAACGGACAGTTCTATTCGCCGCAAGACCCTACGAGTCTTTCCTTGACGATGGACATCTACATCGACCGCACATCGATAGAAGTTTTCATCGACGACGGGCTTTACAGCTTCTCGATGGAGCGCAGGTGGGCTGACAATACACTCGAAAGACCTGTCACCAGTGGGTTTGAGTTCTGGGGACAGGACATCAACATCACGGACTTAAAGCTTGATGCCGTGGAAAGCTGCTGGTAACTATGGGAGCGTGGACGTCCGCGCTCCCAGCACTTTTCCTGTTTCCTTACCTTCTGCCTCGCCTTGCGACAGAGCCTTCTACCTGAACGGTATCGGCGGGAGCCTCGGCGTCGCTGCGGCTGTAGGGCGCATAGTAGGGATAGTCGTAGTCCCAGTTATTGCGGTCTCGGTAGCCGTAGATGTTGACATAAGGCGTCCAGTTGTAGAAGTCCACCATCTTTCGCAGGTTGAATCGCGTGCCAGAGTTGGAGAAGACGCCCGAGAAGTAGTCGTTCGTCATGCGATAGTTGCTGATGCGAACGTCGAGCTGGTGGTCGTAGTCGTACGTCAGATAGATGTATCCGTTCCTTATCTCCCAGCTGAACTTGTAGTACTGGTACTCGTAGGGACCGTAGTCATAGTAGTCCACCTGCGTGCCACGTCCGTATGTGGCGTAGTCGTAGGCAGGGACGAAGGTCAGGCGCGTGTCGTAGGAGTCGAAGGTATATGTTCTTCCGTGCCCGTCTATGTAGTCGTAGAACATGCCGAAGTCCCCTCTCCACTGGCCGGAGAGCGCCATCGACTGGTCGGTGTCCATGTCTCTGCATGAGCTGAGGAAAAGGGCGGACATCATGATGAGAAGTGATGCGAGGGAGTAGTGTAAACGTTTCATAGCCGTATGTTTTAATGTTTCGATGGTGCAAAGGTACGCAATGTTCTTTACATAGAAAAGGGGAAACACGAAAAACTCAGGGGAAAATCCCTACTTATGCCGGGGAATAGGGATTTCCCCATCATTGTCTGGAGGTCAGGAAGACGTGCCTCGCCGCTCGCCATGCCATACCGTTTCTGCCGACGCCGCAGGGGGCATAGTTTGCTGACACATGATGCAGCAAACTCCCCCATGCGCCGTGACGGGCAGTTTTCTGTGGCGGAACCATCATCGAGGCAGGGGAAGAACGCCAATATGTAGGGCAGGATTTGCTGTCATGCTATGCCGAAGATACAAAAAAAAGCTGCCATGTTTCGCAACGCAACAGCCCATCGTCGCCGTTTATTAACTTCAAAAACCAATTTGTATCATGTTCTTTTAGGTCATCTTGTTCGGTCGGATTTGTAATCCGACCGTGTGGAATATAGGGATTTGTAATCCCGCAACAATTGCTTTATCGCATTTCAAATGCTCATATTCACTTCCAGCGGATTTCATATCCGCCGGAACGCGGCTGGTTTTGTTTGGTCGGATTTGCAATCCGACCGTGTGGAATATAGGGATTTGCAATCCCGCAACAACTGTTTCATCGTGCTTCACACTTCACTATTTACTTCCCCGGCAGGTCGCCCGTCCTTTCGAGGACGAAGTCGACGGCAGAGAGCCATTGCTTCAGGAAAGGCTGTCCGGTGAAGTCCTTGTCGCAGGAGACGCCGTAGATGAGTTTTCCGTCCGTGACTTCGATGCCCTCTATGATGATTTTATTCCAGCCGTAACCCATGCCACCATTGGCCAAAGCGATGCGCACGTCGTGTGGCGAGATCTGAGTTCCCCTGTCGTCGGCCTCCTTGACACGCAGTGCCGCCTCCCTCCAGATGCTGCCTCCGCGGTCGTCGCAAGCAGGAATCTCCTCCATCATGAGCTTCCCATCCGTCTGCGCAAAGATGAAGGCACCCGAATTGCCATGCCCTGAGCAGCGTCCTGCGGCAGTAAGGCGGTAGATGCCAGGCGTGAGGTTCGTCTCGACGTGCTGTGCATGATACTGGAGCACACCGTCCTCTTCGGCACAGGCATCAAGGTATTCCAAGTCGGGATTGCCCGTGTAGTGCTTGCCCGAGACAGCGTAGTACCAACGGCCACCCTCGTTCTTCGTGACGGTGAAGCCTGTGTCGCTCAGGAACTTGTGCCGCTTCGTGTCGTGATAGTTCAGCCGTACCGACTCGTTGACCTTCCCTCTGAGGATGCTTTCGGCAGCCTGGAAGTAGTTTTCTATCTCGGCGTCGGCGTTCTTAGCCTTCGTCTGCATGTCGAAAAGTCCTTTCCAGATGAAGGAGAACTCCTCGGGTGTGAGCAGACGTTCATAGCGTGAAGCCTCGCGCTTCAAAGCAAATCCGATGTAAGCCAACTGCTCGCTGGTGGCATCTCGGCTCAGTTCGACAAGCTTGTACACCTTATTGTTCAGGCTGGAGAAGTCGTCGTAGTAGTCGCTGACGTGGTCCATCTCGCGCAACACCTTGAGATGAAACTTCGTGCTGACCGCCCACTTCCCGTCGATGTAGGTCGTGTCGATGTCCGCCGCCGCACCCTTCTGACTGTTCTTCACCGTTTCGCCTATCTTGATGGCCGTGCGGACGCTGTCCATCGTGACGCGGCTCTCTTCCATTACGAGCGTTACGAGTTCGGGATTCCTGCCAATGAAACGATCCAAGGTCCCCTTCTTTCCGCCCTCGGGCAAGTCGTTCCATGAGAGGAAGAAGCCGTTGTCGTTGCCGTCTTTGTCCTCGAAGGTGAGCACATACACATTCTTGTCATGCCCTGACAGCACAATGATTCCGTCCCTGCCAGCGAGTCGCAATCCCTTCCACGGCTCGGTCTTCGAGTGCGTTTCATCTGAGCAGTAGAAGAATGAGGCATCTTTGATGTGCGTCATCAACTCCTTCCAAAGGCTCGTCACAGGTTCGTCGTCCGTGCATGTGAAGTTTGTAACCCAGTCAGTTTCCCTGACGTTGATGCTTTTCTTGTCAATAGGCTGACCTTGCGCAACCAGATATGGGTTCGAGAGCGACACGTTTTTATTGTTGATGAAGGATTTCAAGGCCTTCTCCAGCTCCTTTATGTCCGAGTGCCATTTCGCGGAGAGAGGCATGGCGAAGCACAGGCCGAGGAGCAAGATGCTGAGTTGTGCGATTCTTTTCATAGTGGTATCTTTTGTTGGTTATGGTTTGTGTTCAGTTTAATTGTTCGGTCGGAATGGTTGTTTTGTTCAGTCGGATTGGCTGTTTTGTTCGGTCGGATTTGCAATCCGACCGTGTGTAATATAGGGATTTGCAATCCCGCAATAACTGTTTCATCACATTACAAATGCTTATATTTGCTTCCGTCGGATTGCAAATCCGCCGGAACGGACGATAGTTTGTGCAGCAGGGAAGGGTGACGTCCGGCACGAAGTGCTTAAATTCCACTTTAACTTCCTCCGATTACTTCCTTTTTAACTTTCGTTTCTTATTCATAGTGGGATGTATCTTGTCGTGGTATCCACGAGGTATTCCTCTTTGTAGGCGGTCTCCACTTGCTTGTGGACAATCTTGTTTACCAAGTCCCTGATGCGTTCGTCGGCTCGTATGAGGCCCGTCAGCTCAGCCAGGCAAGCGCTGTCACGGCAGTCGCCCATCTGGTTCTCAAGTTGCGTGAGGTAGTAGTAGAGACTGTCCGCGGCAGACTCCAACACGACTGTTTCTGTCGAAGGTTGTGGCTCCTCGACAGACGTCGGCTGTGATGTCTTCTGACGCAACACGTGAACTTTGCTTTTTCTACGTGTTATGTCGGCCAACTTAACGTGTTGAATTTGCGGTTTAACCACGTTGCGTTTCTCGATGACCTCAGTCGTGTCTTTCAGCTCGATGGGTTCTTCTGTCTTTTCAGCGAGTTGCGTTGGTTGTTGCGGCTTGACGTGCCACCATGTGAAGAGTGCGATGGCAGCAATGAGGACTGCGGCTGCGGAGAGCACCAGCCTCGCAACTCCTGACCCACCCCAGCCCTCCCTTAAAGGGAAGGAGTTCTTTGCCGCTTGTTTCTCCCCCTTGAAAGGGGAGTCGGAGAGGGTCTTGGAGGTAGGGGACGCTTGTTTCTTTTGCCTCTCCGCCAGCATCTGGTCGAAGAGTTCTGCGTCGCGGTCCAGCACTTCTTCAGCAGGCAACGTCCATTGCTCCTGCCCGATGGGGTGACGGCCTGCAAGGTAATCGTCTATGATTTGCTTCTTATTCATCGATGTATCCTCCTTCCTTCAGTATATTATAAATGATGTGTCGTGCGTGGCTGAGCATGGCGCTGACCGTCCGGACGTGTATGCCGGTGGCGAGAGCTATCTCGCCTGGCTGCATTCCTGCTTCGGCAAACATCCGCCAGAGGCGTTCCTCCGACCGCCGCAGCCTGCTGCTCGCGCTCCGTATGGCTTCCGTGAGTTCGTTTTCCTCCAGCGAATGTCCGTCGCTCGGCGCGGGACTCGTCTCTTCGTGGGCAGGCGAGAGCGATGTGTGAGGCCGCCGCTGCTCCCTCCGCCACACGTCGATGCACTCGTGCTTGGCTATCCTGACGGCCAGCCTCTCGGCATCCGGCAGCGACGGCAACGCTGGCCAGGCCTTCCAGAGACGTATCATCGTCTCCTGCGCCACGTCCTCCGCCTTCTCTTCCTTCTGGAAGAACGACTCGGCGAGGCACATGACCTTTGTGCGCAAGGCGGGTGCAAAACGTTCGAACTCTGAGTGCTCCATACACCTCTATAACGTCGCGGACAGCGGAATGTTATGCAGCATTAAGATTATTTAACAGAAAAGAAAAGCCCCTCGACGTGTGACGTCGGGAGGCTTGGAAGGGAGAATGATTCAGTTTATTTGTATAGTTTGATTTCCGAGAGCTGCAGGCGCGTGCCTTCTGCCATGCGAAGGAACTCGAAGCGATAGTAGCGGAACTGGCCTGTGGCGTGTGGCTTGAAGCGATACTCCTGCTCGTTCTCGTCGCGGAGGCGGCGGTTGCTCTTCTGCTCGTCGAGCGTCGTCCACGTCTGCTGGTCGTTACTGCCGCTCATGCGCCATGCGATGGGGTTGCGCTCGGGGTAGGAGTGTGTGTCGTCAGCCGTGTAGAAACGGTACTCGCTAACGGCTGTCTGACTGCCTGCATCGAGTGTGACCGTGTAGGGCATCTGGCTGGGCTGGTCGATGCACCACTTCGTGTGGAGGAAGCCATCGGCCACCATCGACGCATCCTCCGCGATGGTGGGACGCCTGCGACCTGTCTGGGCAGCCGTCGTGGTGTTTGTGGAAACGAAAGCCAACTTGATGGGCGTCTGCACTTTATCGTATAAGTTGATTTCCGAAAGCTGTATGCGCGAGCCTCCAGCCATGCGGAGGAACTCGAAGCGATAGTAGCGGAACTGGCCCGAGGCCTGTGGCTTGAAGCGATACTCCTGCTGACCTTCGGCGGGCAGGCTGCGGTCGTTCTTGCGGTCGTCGAGTAGCGTCCACGCCTGCTGGTCGTTGCTGCCGGAGATGCTCCACGTCACGGGATTGCGTTCGGGGTACATATTCGTGTCGTCGCCCGTGACGAGTCCGTACTCGACAACGCCCAGTTGCCGTCCTGCATCGAGGATGATGAAGTAAGGCATCTGGCCGGGTTCGTCGATGCACCATTTCGTGGAGAGTTTGCCGTCGCATATCATCCGTGCGCCTTCGCTGCCGCCGGGAATGGTGCCGCTGACGAAGGTGGGCTTGATGTCTGCCTGTGCCAGCATCTGTATGCTGGAAGATGCAAGGATGAAGAGAGAGAGAAGATGTTTCATGTCTGTTTGTTTTGATATTTGTAGTGCAAAATTAGTAAAAGTTTCGAACTTCTCATCATTCGTTGCATCATTTTCAAAAGAATATGCTAACTTTGTGCAGAAAATAAGTCAAAACGCTATGAAAACTAACCTGAAAAGTCTCCTGACGGCCCTCATGCTGTCGCCGCTTGCCCTTTTTGCAGCGACAGAGCCCGTTGACTACGTCAATCCCTATATCGGCAGCATCAGTCATCTGCTCGTGCCATGCTTCCCGACCATCCAGCTGCCCAATAGCTTGATGCGTATCTACCCGACGCGCAACGACTATGTCACAGAATATATCGACGGTTTGCCCATTGTCGTCACCAATCATCGCGAGCGAAGTGCCTTCCGGCTGAGCGTTACGCAAGGCGACGAACTGCGTCCCATCATCACGACAAGCTGGGATCATGAGCGCGTGACGCCTTATGACTATCAGGTCTCGATTGCCGACAACACCATCGACGCGCATCTGGCCGTCTGTCATCAGAGTGCCATCTACGAGCTCACGTTTGCCGACCCAAGCAAGCCTGCCACGATACTCCTCTTCACGGAGAACGGCAGGATGCAAGCCGACGGCAAACATGCTTCGGGTAGCCAGCGGCTCAGCAAGAACATGAAGATTTACTTCTCGGGCGAGTTCGATGTGCAACCAGAGAAGGTAGGCCTTCTTCAGGACGGAAAGATAGGCGACAAATGGATTACCGAGGAACCTCGGGCCTGTGCCGCCATGCGCTTTCCAGCCGGCACAAAGAAGGTTCAGTTCCGTTACGGCATCTCCCTCATCAGTCAGGAACAAGCGGAGAGGAACCTCAAACGCGAGCAAGCAGATGCGTTCAACATGGCCAAAGTCATCAAGGATGGCCGCAGGGAATGGAACGAGACGCTCAGCAACATTCGCGTCAAAGGCGGTACCGAGGACCAGAAGACTGTGCTCTATACCTCTTATTATCGTACCTTCGAGCGTCCCGTCTGCTTGAGCGAGGACGGATGTTACTTCTCGGCTTTCGACGGCCAGGTGCACGAGGATGACGTCCATCCGTTCTATACCGACGACTGGATATGGGATACTTATCGTGCGGCACACCCTCTTCGTGCCCTTATTCAACCCTGGAAGGAAGAAGATATCATCGAAAGTTACCTCCGCATGGCAGAGCAAATGGGTACCGGATGGATGCCAACCTTCCCGGAGATGACGGGAGACACGCGTCGCATGAACAGTAATCATGGCGTCGCTATGCTGGCTGATGCGCTTTGGAAAGGGCTTAAAGTGGATGGGGTGCGCGGCTTCGAGTATTGCAGGAAAGGCATAGAGGAGAAGACACTCGTGCCCTGGAGCGGTGCTCCGGCTGGACGTCTCGACCAGTTCTACAAGGACCACGGCTATTTCCCAGCTCTTGCAGATGGCGAGAAGGAGACTGAACCGAACGTGGGCGGCTTCGAGAAACGGCAACCCATAGCAGTCACGTTGGGCACTGCCTACGACCAGTGGTGCCTTTCTCGCATCGCAGAATTCATGGGCAATAAGGATGAGGCTGCCAAATACCTTGCCCTTAGCTACAATTATCGCAACGTGTGGAACCAGGAGACACGCTTCTTCCATCCCAAAGATGAGCGTGGCAACTTCCTGCCCAACTTCGACTATCGCTTCAGTGGAGGCATCGGAGCACGCGCCGCATACGGTGAGAATAACGGATGGACGTACCGTTGGGACGTTCAGCACAACCTTGCAGACCTTGCCCAACTGATGGGCGGACGCGACGCAATGTGTCAGGAGCTCGACCGCACCTTCGCTGAACCGTTAGGCAGAAGCAAGTGGCAGTTCTACGGAGAGTTTCCCGACCAGACGGGCAACATGGGACAGTTCACGATGGCAAACGAGCCGTCGCTCCACATTCCTTATATATATAACTATGCAGGCGCGCCGTGGAAGACGCAGAAACGCGTCCGCCAGTGCCTCGACGCATGGTTCCGCAACGATGTCATGGGCATGCCCGGCGATGAGGACGGTGGCGGAATGACCTCCTTCGTAGTCTTCTCGTCGCTCGGCTTCTACCCTGTCACGCCTGGTTTCCCTGCCTACAACATCGGTTCGCCGCTTTTCACCGACGCTCGCATCAAGTTGCCCGGCGGAAAGGAACTGCATATCATTGCCAAAGGATGCAGCAAGGAGAACAAATACATACAGCATGCAACGCTCAACGGAAAGCCTTGGGATAAGCCTTGGTTCAGCCATGACGACATAAAGAACGGCGCCACCCTGGTGCTTGAGATGGGTAGCAGACCCAATAAGCAGTGGGGTAGCGCCGCAGAAGCCGTGCCTCCTTCGGCAGGAGCTCAGTAGAGAACTTTCTTTTTGCCTATAATGGTCACGCCTTTTCGTGCTGTTGGTAGGCGCTGGCCAGCAAGGTTGTAAACAGGCTCTCCCCTTTGGGGGAGCTGGAGGGGGGCTGCTTTGATGCTGCTTGGGATGTCCTCTTCTGTGACAGTGAACTGCGGCCCTTCGGTGAAGAGTGAGCCAGTGTAGGCAGCATCGACGGCCTGCACGCCCCATGTGTATGTGCCGGGCTGGGTGGGGCGGAACGTCCATTCTGTCCTGTTGCCTACGCGTCCTTGACGGTTCAGCTTGCGGATGCCGTCCTTGGTGCCGCCCACGATGGCTGGTGTGCTATTGAGCAATCTGCCTTGCTCATCTTTGATGAAGACCTCGTAGGTGAAGCCGGGATGTGCTGTCTCGGCAGGCTGCCAAGCCAGCGTGACGCCGTCTGTCTGCTTGGTGACGGTCGGGGCAGTCGGTGCGTCGGGTCGCGAAGGCACGGGCAACAGGTTGCAACAGAGGATGACGTTGTCGCCATATTGTTCTGCAGTGAGGTAGTTCTTGTCCTCCGAATGTCCGATGAGCAGGAAGTCCTTGCGTCCGTCACCGTTGTAGTCGGGGAAGATAATGCTTGCCCCCGTTGCTCCTGGAATAGCGACGCTGCGCTTGAGGCGTCCCTTGCCGTCGTTCAGATAGAGCATCCCGCCATAGACATTGCTTTTGGTGCCGCCCAGCATGATGTCGTAGAAGCCGTCGCCATTCCAGTCAATGACGCCTGCAGAGTTGCTTGCCGATGAGGACAACGTGTAGATGTCAGTCTGGAAGTCGCAGTTGATGGGCTTGAAGGCGGGCTTCTCTGTCTGCTGCTGGTTGATGTAGATGCGCTGCCGAGTGGTCGATTCGCCCGATGACACTTCTCCCAGGCCAGCGAGCATGATGTCGGGCCAGCCGTCGTCGTTGAAGTCGGCCACCTGTAAGGCACCGTCCGACTTGCGTTTCAGGTCGGCTCCCTTCTCTCCGAGGCCAAGGCGCAAGAACGTTCCGGGCTGTTGGCTGTCGTTGAGATAGACGTCGGTGAAGCGTAGCTGGTCGTCCTTACCGTCCACGAGGGCAGAGATGACGAAGTCCTGAAAGCCGTCGTTGTTGAAGTCGGCTGTCTGTATGATGGCTTGACTGAGCAGGAAGTCCGTTTCGAAAGGCTCTGCGGAGAAGCTCAGGCCGCCTGTAAGGTCGGTAGTCAGGTTGTGGAGGATGACGTTGCAGCACCGTTCGCCCTCATGTCCGACGAGGATGATGTCGAGGCGTCCGTCGTTGTCGATGTCGATGACTTCGGCATTGGAGAAAGCCTTGATGTCGCTCACCATCGACCATAGGTCGCCCGTCACCTGCATTTGTGCTTCCTCGAAGGTGCCGTTGCCTTTGCCCAGGAAGATGCCTTCGGTGATGCCGTCTGCCTCGTCTGCTGTCTGGTCGAAGGCGATGATGTCCATGTTGCCGTCGTTGTTGATGTCGCACGGAATGATGGAGGGCGACTCGGTCACTTGGAAGGGTGGGGCAGAGTACTTCACCCATTTGTGTGTTGTCGCGTTGAGGTGTGCGAGGTATGAAATGTGTTTGCTTGTGGTTTCGTCTGTGGCGGAGTCCTGAACATAGGAGAGCCCACCGGTCACGATGTCTTGGCTTCCGTCGTTGTTCAGGTCAACGGTGACCGCTCCGCCGTTCCTAAAACCCCATGACTTCGTGATGAGTTCGGGGCTGTAGGGAGCAGTTGAGGAAAGCGTGGGCCTGATGATGGGGTCGCCCAGCATGACAAGGGTGCTGCCTCGGAACTGCATGGTGCCGATATACATGAGGCGGTCGTGAACGCTTTCCGTGCTGTTGTGGGCATGGAAGACGATTCGAAGGATGCCTTCCTTGTCGTAGAAGAGCGAGTGGTGGCCTGTTCCGACGAGGTCGTCCCAACGTCGCAGGATGGGATTGGCTGTATATTTCGTCCAGGTGCCAGAGGCGATGTTCGTCGTGGTGGCATAGCCCACGGCGTAGTCCTGGCTGCGATAGTCGTTGCCGGAGTAAGTGAGGAAGTATCGCTTGCCCTGCTTGATGACGTTTGGTCCTTCGTTGACTTTGCCCAACATGAGTTCCCAGCCTTGCGTTGCAGCAAAGCATTTGCGCAAGGTTCCCTCGACGGGTGTGATGAAGTCGTCGCTCAGTTTTGCCTGCCAGATGCAGTTGCCGTCGGTGAAACGCACGAAGAAGATGTAGGCGGTGCTGTCTTCGTCGATGAAGACATGCGAGTCGATGCACTTCTCATCGCCTATGAGATTGTTCATCTGGTACGTTCCCACCTGCTTGAAGGGACCTTTCGGCGACGTGGCAGTGGCGGCGTAGAGGTGTTCGTTGGCTGAGAAGTACATGATGTACTGCCCTTTGACGTGGTAGACCTCCGGCGCCCAGAACCATTGGGTTTCTGTCGTGTTGGCCTTGTTGAGAGCCTGTCCTTCGTCCTTCCACGTGCGGAGGTCGGTGCTGGAGTAGCATCGGATGCCGCTGGCATCGTGTGTGCCGTAGGCATAATAGGTGTCGCCTTCGAGCAGGATGTAGGGGTCGGCCAGTGGAATCTGGCTCTTGCCGCCTTCAGCCTTCAGGGTAAGGGGAGCGAGTAGGAGCGTTAGTCCTACGAGCAGTGTCTGTCCTTTCATGTCTCTTTACATGTTAAAATGAATTCGGACGGATTGCATGAACCCGCCCGAATGTATTGTTTATTTCACTTCCCAACCTGCGGCCTTGGCCATCTTCTTACAGATTTCCGTATTGTCGAAGCGTCCGTGGAACTGTTCTGCACCGACTCCGACGGCGAAGGCAGGAACGTATCCGTTGCTGTGTCCGCCGCTCTGCCAGCCTATCATGGCGCATTCCGAGAGTACGTGCTTCACTGTTCCGGCCAGGCGGCCAGAGCCTTTGCCCTCTTGGAGTTCCTTGAAGGAGCGCTCCAGACGTGCTGTCTGGTCGTCGTTGACCTTCACGTCTCCCCAGAAGCCGAAGTTGTCGCCGAGGAACTTCTTGCCTTCTTCCCATGTGAGCTTGTCGCCCATCTTGTCCTTCAAGGCATTGAGTTCGCGCTCGAGCTTCACGGCGCTCATGCGCTGGGATGCAATGGCCTTGAGGTTGAGTTCGTAGGCTCCGCGTCCCATCGTCATGCCGCCTGTCTCATGGTCGGCACTGATGACGATGAGCGTCTCGTCGGGATGCTGCTGATAGAACTCATAGGCCACTTTGACGGCATTGTCCATGTCGATGAGTTCGGTGATGAAGACGGGGTCGTTGGCATGGCAGCCCCAGTCAATCTTGCCGCCTTCCACCATCAGGAAGAAGCCGTCCTTCTTGTCCTGCTTCTTCATGAGGAAGTTGATGGCAGCGCGTGTGATGTCCTGCAAAGTGAGGTCGTTCTTCGTGCGGTCTATGGCGTAGGGGATGGAGCCGCGCTCTATCTTGCTGGCCTCTTCGGGCTGGAAGAGAATCATCTTCTCGGCTTTCTTGGCCTTCTTCTGATACTCCTTGTAGCTGCGCACGATGGTGAAGCCGTTAGCCTTCGCCTGCTCGTAGAGGTTCGGACCGCCGTCGGGGTTCTCGGGCTTGTTGAAGTCCGAAGCGCCATAGAAGTCCACGTCGGTCTTGGTGAGCTGTTCGCCTATCTTATAGTACTCGCCGCGGTGGCCGATGTGTGCGTAGAAGGCAGCCGGAGTGGCATGGTCCACGCTCACGCTCGTCGTGATGCCCACGGCAGCACCAGCCTCGCGAGCCCAGTCGGCAATGCAGGTGACGGGCGTCGTCAGGTCCTTCAGCACGCCCAGCGCACCGTTCTTCGTCTTGTTCCCGCTTGCCAGTGCTGTTCCGCCGGCAGCAGAGTCGGTCACACCATTAGTGGCACTCTGTGTATTGACGAGGCCGACGTATGGGAAGCTGGGGAAGCATAGCTCCTGGATGCCAATGCGCCCCTCGAGGGCACCGAGGTAGGTCTCGGCGGCATTGACTTGGTTTACGCCCATGCCGTCGCCGATGAAATAGAACACATACTTTGCCTTGCCTTCTGCAAGGGCTGCCAGAGCAAACAGCAGGATGCTCAGCGTTGAAAAGAAACGTTTCTTCATGTTGTTGGTTTTATTTTGGTTTAAGTTTTCCCTGTTTTGACTACAAAAGTACGGTTTTTATTGTTCTTCTCCAAATTTTCAGCCAAATAATATTATTGCTGTCCGCTAAAAAACAACTTGACTGCTTTAGCTGAGTAAAGTCGGGAAAGCATCTCAAGCCTGGAAGGCTTCACTTTGAGTAACCGTGGGCGAAGCCCTCGGACTGAACACAGAGACCACCTTCCTGTCCCTGCC
>JAFUGG010000047.1 GCA_017469525.1 Bacteroidaceae bacterium
ATATAATTAAAGAAAAGAGGCACGAGATAGCTTTTTAGGGAGAACATAAAAGGAAGTTTTTGGGCTGGCTGAATAAGAGAATTTCCTTCTCCTATCCGCATGAAGTTAAAGCAAGGGTAGTTTGCAACTACATGTACATGCAATTGCAACTACATGTATATGCAATTGCATCTACATGTATGTGCAAACCCTCCACCCTGCCAAGTTGATTTTCAGACACATACAAAACGGGTAAAAAAGGCCTCATTTTTGCGTCGGATTTTTGATAATTTATGAGAAATTCATGGAAGATTCATGGGAATTAAATGTTCAACTATTGCTGTCCGGTAAAATATCTAAGACATTCCTTGTCCCTTTGAAAGCGAGGACCTTCTCTGGTTTAACTCTCATTGAATGGGGCTTGAAAATGCCTGAGATGCATAAAGCCTGGAAGGCTTCACTATGAGGACTCCGGCTTTGCCGCCTGACCGTAGGGAAGAACCGGGGGCGAAGAAAAAGCCTGGAAGGCTTTACTTTGAGTAACCGAGGGCGAAGCCCTCGGACAAAGAGCATAGCCCTCTCTGCTTCTGCCTGGAAGGCAGTACCCACTAACGCCTCATAGTACTGCCTTCCAGGCAGCGGGAAGTTAGTCATGCGCTGATTCCGAGGGCTTCGCCCCCGGATACTCAAGGTGAAGCCTTCCAGGCTTTACTCACAGTACTCTACCTTTCAGTTTTTTTGCACCTTAGACATTTTATGCCCCATTTAATGTGATTTGACTCGGGAAACCCACGCTTTCAAAGGGACAAGGAATGTCTTAGATATTTCCCCCAGACAGCAATAATAAAAAAGAAGGAGATGTGTCATAAGTGGCTGACACATCTCCTTCTGTTAGATGTCGTGTTCGCTTTCGCTTGCACTCACTTAACCGCGAACTTGACTTCGTCGAGTTCGCTTGCGTTCGGCAGAGCCAATGACATGAACAAGATTCATGTCCTGTGCTTTACACTCACTTAACCGCGAACTTTTGTCCCTTTACGACGTAGATGCCCTGAGGCAGGGTCTGCTTTGCTGCGCTGATGGTGGTCTGCGAAGCTACGAGTGTGCCTTGGGCATTGTAGATGTCGACGGTTGCACCGGTCTGCTGGAGCTTGTCGATGCTTGTGGTGATGTCCTCGAGGCTGGTGACGTGCATAATCTCAAGCGAAGTGGCGTCGCTCGACTGCTGGTCCCATGTGAAGCCGCAGCGTGTGGGCAGGAAAGCCTTGTCGCCTTCCGTGCGGATGAGTACGCTCTCAAGGACGTAGGTGTCCTGCTGTGCGGGGATGCCATATCGGCCTTCCACCTTCAGTGTCTCCCATGAGCTGCCGAAGGTCACGGCGTTGCCTTGTCCGTCGGTCTTGGTGATGCTCTGGAGTTCAGTGCTGAAGCCAGATGCGTCGCTTGTGTTGGCACGAAGCGTCTGGAAGGTGGGTGAGAAGATGAGATAGGGTACACCGGCCTGGATGCCCTCGTTGGTGCAGTCGAGGAAGTACATGTTCAGCGTAGTGCCTTCCTGACGGATGACTTCGAGTCGCTCCACCTGTACGTCCTTGGCAGCAGCCTGAAGCTGTGCTGCGTTGAGGCTCACGGGCAGGCAGATGGTGTTGTAGCCAGCATAGAGCGTGCGGTTGAGGACCACAGGCTGTGCCTGGTTCTGCAAGGCCTCGACGTTGAGCGTGGTGCTGCTCGTATAGATGTTCTTAGCTCTGTTCTGTGCAAAAGCACTGGTGCAGACGGTAGCTGCAGCCATCAGTAAAAGTGTAAAATGCTTCATAATCGTATGAGTTTATATGGTTTTCCTGTGCAAACTTACGATTTATTTCGTGAACAGCCAACATTTGGTCTGTTTTTTTCTATTATTTAACATTGTTTGTACCGAGAAGGGGCAGTTCAGTCGGAGTGGAGCGGCTGGTTCGGCCGGATTTGCAATCCGGCCGTGTGGAATATAGGGATTTGCAATCCCGCAATGATTGTTGTCTCGCATTGCAAATGCTGATATTCGATGCTGGCGGATTACAAATCCGCCAGAACGGGAAGCCAAATCCGCCAGAACGGGAAGGGGCACGCCCTTATGGCAAACACGGCACGCTGGGTAGGACGACGCCCACCAGCCTTAGCTTCGAATGTGAACGTCATGCTGCGGGAAGGGTATCTCGATGTTGTTCTTGTTCAGCGTGTTGTAGATGACTTCCTTGATGCGCGAGGTGATGGCAAGTTTCTGTTCGACGAGCATCCAGACGCAGACCTTGAGGTCCACGCTGCTGTCGCCGAAGTCGCTGAAGGCCACCGTGACAGGGATGCTGGTGTCGGTGAGCGTCTGTCCGTCGTCGGTCTTCTCTTGGCAGAGAGGCTTGAGAGCCTCGATGAGGAGCTGGCGTACCTGTTCCACATCGGTGCCGTAAGCCACTCCCACCGGTACCTTGATGAGCTCGTAGCGGTGGTTGCGCGTCATGTTCTTGAAGTTCTTGCTGAAGAGAGCACTATTGAGGAAAGCAATCACACTGCCGTCGGTCGTGGTGATCTGTGTGCTCTGATAGGTGATGCTCTCCACCTTGCCCGCTATGCCGTCGCACTCGATATAGTCGCCCACATGGATGCGTCCGGACATGAGGCTGATGCCATAGAAGAAGTTCTCCAGTATGCTCTGCATGGCAAAGCCCAGACCTGTGGCAAGGCCTGCACCGACGATGCTGATGCCGTCCTTCGGCACGCGGAAGATGACGAGCACGATGATGATGTAGAGACCCCAGCAGAGGATGCCGATGACGTTGCGTGCCAGCGTCTTGTTGATGGCTTGCGTGTTGTCAGCATATTGCTTGCGATAGTGCAGGTAGAAGCTCCGAAGGGCATAGTTGACGTAGCGGAACACGAAGAAGAGCGCCGCAGCCATGCAAACCCAGAAGAGCGAAATGCGGATGATGCTCGTCTGGCCAGCAATGTCGCGCATAAAGATCTTCCGGCAGAGGCTCGTCATCTCGAAAACCTCGGCCGCCCAGTAGATGCTCACCAGCACAGAGACAACAGCCAGGATGGGTACCACGGTACGGCAGAAGAAGTCGTAGAGCCACGTCTGCTCGATGAACTCGCCCCGCTTCATGCGTTTCAGCAGAGCCAGCCGCTCGCTCGTTGTCGTAGCGTTCGCCCCAATATGCTTCAGCAGGTAGCGCGTCTCGTAGGTCTTTGTCAAGTCGTAGAGGAACGTGATGGTCATGATGGCAGCCAACTGGAACGTCCACCATATCATCACCTGGACAGCCAGCAGCGAATAGCCCGCCCATGCGGCAAGGCAGGCAAAGAACATAGCAGCCGTAGTGATGTGCGTATAGACCTTGTCGAGCAATGGCAGGTATTGTCTGTGCCGCTTAGCCACGACATACTGCCAGATGGCAAAGCCGAGCAGGATGGGCGGGAAGACGAGGTTGACCAGCACGTTCGGGATGAGGACGATGCGGAACAGGATGACGATGAACGAGAGCAGCATCAGCGGCGTGTAGATGATGGCAGCATGACGCATCTGCTCCCCCTTCAGACGGACATACAGGCTCAGGAAGATGGCTTCGAGCAGCCATGCCATGTTGATGATGAGGCCCGTGCCCATCTGAATGAAGTTGCGCTGGACAAAGATTCTCAGCACCATGACAATGATGGCAAAGAGTGCAATGCCCACAATGTTGTTCAGCATGGTCCGCTTGACCTTGAACTCCGGCCCGCGCCACTTCTTAGGCAGGAGCCATCGCAGCACGACATAGCTGATGCCGAGCGAGAGAGCAAGGTACAGGACCAGGAAGACACTGATGAAGAGCACTGTCCCGCCGCGCCACTCGGAGTAGAGCCGTTCGTGTCCCTCGAAGGGCTTGTACCTCATGTCGATTGTCGACTTTGCCATCATCACCTGCATGGGCAGGCTGGCAAGGACGCGGAAGTAGTTCGCGCTGCCGTTGCGGAAGATGTTGTCCTGCAAGAGCTTGTAGCGGCTCTGCGCAAACTCATCAAGCTCGAGCACCTTGTCGCGCACGCTCTGATAGTAGGCATTCTCCGCCTCCAGGCTCTCCAGGAAGTGCTGCATGTTGCCCCTTATGGTGTCGGCAAAGAGCAGGCAGGCATTACGGTCCTCCTGCTGCGCACGTGTCAGGTACAATGGCATACCCATCTCTTCCTCTTCCGGGATGTCGTCGCTCGCTTTCTCCATGAGCTCCACGGACTCCTCGTCCATCTTGTTCCGTGCTGTGAGCAGGGAGTCCTGCTTGGCAGCCAGGGAGTCGATGGCCTGGAAGAGGATGCTGTCGCTGGCACTGAGGATGCTGTCGCCATCCACCACCGGCGGCATACGCTTCAGCGAGCGGATGAGATTGTCGGTGCGTTCTATCTCCTGCTTGATGCGGGCAATAATCTTGTCGTACTGCCGCATCTTGCTGTTGCGATTGTCGAGGTCGCGCCTCAGGTTGCTCGCCTGCTGACAGGCATACGCCATGTCGAAGGTGTTGTCAGTGGACTGCGAATAGAGCATCAACCCTATCTGCTCGCATTGCTGCATGTACCATACCAACTGCTGGTGCTGCTGCATGCCTTGCTGTTCGTAGCTCTGCATGAAGGCCTGCTGCATCTCGTAGTTGGCTTGAAGCTCTGCCTTGAGCACACCGATAGTGCGTGCCAGGTCCTTCTCCTTTAGGACGGAACCGGCAGGATTGACGATGAGAAGCAGCAAGGCTGCCAGAAGGAAGAAACGCCTCTTCATTTGCTATTTAACTATTTACGATTTACTATTTAATTGGCCTTGATGAGGAGCGTCTGCATGTGCATGATGGCGTTGTACTCGTTGTCGTAGTACTCGACGCGGACGCTGTACTTCTTGCCCTTTTCGACAGGTATGGTGGCATTGCGTGTGGTCTCTGCATGGTCTCCCCAGTCGCTGAAGAGTTCCTTGCCGTCCACGATGAGGCGATAGGCATCGTCGCCCGTCATGATGAACATCACATCACCTGTCTCCGGTGCAGTAAAGGTGCTCTCAGCAATCATGCTCCAGTAGTTCTCGGGGATGCCTTGCGTCGGACTGCCGCTGATGAAGAAGTCCATCTTCTCCATGTGGCCTTTTGCCTTAGCCTCGCCCTCAAGTTTCTTGTTGGGGAAGTAGCGGAGGTCAAAGCCTGTGCCTGTTGCCGTGGCGTATGCTTCAGGCGAGAGCTCTACGACCATCTTACCGTCCTCGCCAACCTGACGAAGGAAGCGGTCGAAGTTCTCATTCTTGCCCATCTGCTCAACCAGCACAACGGGCAGCTTCTTGTAGAGCTGGTGGAAGCGGCTGAGTGTCTCTTCCTGCATCTCAGGATGGTAGGAGAGTCGGAGCGGCGTTGCCTCGAGGAATCCGAAGTCCTTTGTATAGACCATGTTGGCATCGTGATACTTGAAGTCCTGCACACTGTTTTGTATGCGGTGGAACTTGCCTTTCTCTCCGTCTGCAACGACATAGTCAGCAGAAGCAAATGTCACCTCGATAGTGGCACCCTTCGTGCAGTCAATCATGCCGAGGTCGATGCTCGTCTCCAGATTGAGCCCGTCGTATGTGAAGCTGACCTCTTTTCCGTCGACCTTGACAGAAGTCGGAGCCTTCTGGCAGGGCAGGGCGATGGTGTAGTCGCGGCGTGCCGGCATGTCCTTATAGCTGCCCTTGCGCTGGCCGATGTGAACGGTGAGCTGCTGGCCGTTGCGCTGGTAGGAGAGCGGCGTCGTGGCATATTCATTGACGTAGTTCTTGTCCTCTCCGTTGTCCTCGTACAGTGTGAACTCATCCTTATCAGCACCTGGGAAGACGCGTACGATGACGGGCTGCTCCGTGCCGCTCAGGTTCTTGACCTTGCCATAGTAAGGGATGATGCTGCCAGCCTTGACATAGACAGGATACTCGTCCATCGAGAACTGACGCTCGATGCTTTGTCCGCCCTTGAGCATCGTGCCCGTCTCATATTCGAGCCACCCACCTTCGGGCAGCCAAGCCTTGACCGTTGCCAGTCCACTCTCTTTGCTGACGGGATTGGTGACGGGAGCGATGAGCATCTTGCTGCCGAACATATACTGCTCCTTCACTTCGTAGGCCTCCTTCTGCTCTGGATAATCATAGTACATCGGACGGCAAAGCGAGACGCCCGTCTCATAGTCCTGCCGTGCCATAGTATATATATAAGGTACAAGAGCGTAACGGCCGTTGATGACTGCCATAAGGCGACGCTGTATTGTCTGATTGAAAGCCCATGGCTCTTTGTTGAGGCTGGGGTCTTTTGCGCTGTGACTGCGGAGAATGGGCAAGTATTGTCCCATCTGCATGGCACGGGTATAGAGTTCTGGCTCAACTCCCATGCCGTACCTCCTTACTTGATGCCCGCCTATGTCGTGACTCCAATAACCATAGAGCACATTGGAGGCGGTGCTGTTGAAGTAAGGCAGGAAACGAAGACTCTCCCATGTGGCATACGAGTCTCCCGAGAAGCCAATCTGATAACGATGATTTCCGAGGCCGCCCCAACGATGGTAGAGCAGGGGACGCTTCGTGCCGTTCTGCTCCATGTCGCTAAACCAAATGTAGTTGCACCAGAAGACGTTGTCGAGATTCTTCAGAGTCCTGTCCTTTTCCCATTGCTGCCAGTCGAGCCACCAGAAGTCGACTCCCTCATCGACATACTGATGCAGATAGGTGTCGAAGAGTGCCTTTACATATTTCTTGTCGCTTCCCATCCACTCGTAGGTCTTGCCGTCGTTCTTGCCGTAGCGCTGCATAAACTCGTTGTACTTCTTTTCGTATGGACGCACGCCGTCGGCAGGATGCAGGTTCATGGTTGTCTTTACGCCCTGTTCATCAAGGTAGGTGAGGAACTTCTTGTAGTCAGGGAAGATGCTTTCGTTCCAGTCCCAGCCAGTCCAGCCGCCGCCGCTTTCCGGCGTGTTGGGGTGCCAGTCCATATCGATGACAATCACGTCGAGTGGCAGGTTGAGGCGATGGAAGTCGCTGATGAGGTCGCGCAGTTCTTTGTCGCTGTAGCTCCAGTAACGGCTCCACCAATAGCCGAAGGCGTAACGTGGAGGCAGGGGTACCTTGCCTGCGAACTTCGTGAAGCTCTTCAAGGCAGCTTTGTAGTCGTGTCCATAAGCCATGAAGTACCAGTCTTGTGCACCTTCTGCGCTTGTTCGCTCAGCTACCCAATCCCAGTCTTGTGCGCCGTCGAAGATGTAATTCTTGGAGTCATCGATAAGCGTCCAGCCATCGGTGGCGAGCAAGCCATCCTCTAAAGGCATGGGATGCTTGGGGTTGCTGTATTGGAACATATCGCCATCGTAGCCGTCGAGGGTTCGGTAGGTTCCCTTCAGGTTCCCTTTCTGCTTTGTCTCAGGTGTCCAGGTGAACGTCGTGCCGAGCGTCTTAGCAGAGGTGATGGTGAGGTTCTTTGCACTTAGTGGCGCGCCATCCTTCTTGTAAGTAAGTTTGAACTTACTGGTAGTAATGACCACCTTGCTGCCACCCAAAGAGGCTTTATGTGGCACGTTGTCGTATTCACGAATTACGGCCACGAAACTCTTGTTGTCAACGAACTTACCGTCGGGGGCATATTCAAGGCGAATGGTACCCTCGTCAATGAGGGTGAAGCGTACATGATTGTCGCGATAGACTTCTTCGGCCTGTAATACTCCAGAGCAAAAGGCTGAAGCGAACAGGGTGAATAATGCTGTTCTGATTGTGTGCATTTTGATGCTCATAGTAGTTATTTGTTTATATATTTCTTTCCGTTCTTAATGAAGATGCCTTTCGGAAGTGTTGCCCATTTCCGTCCTTGCATATCGTAATAATCCTCGTTCGAGTTGTCGGGCGAGAGGCTTGGAGTCTCTATGCCGGTAAGGGTGCCTGCAAGGAATTGTTCAACGAAGACGCGCATCCAGTAGCCACCGACAACACTTCGGGCTTGGAACATTGCCTGACTACCACCGCTTGCATAGTGGTTGTCGCTGACAGGGACACGCGATTTGGTCTCGTTGATGTATTTCCATAGTGTGTTGATGAGCTTCGTTCTCTGTGCCTCTTGGTCTGCAAAGCCCATGACCCACATCTGCCAGTCACTTTTGCAGAGGTCGCCTCGGCTATCAAGCGGCAGGCCGAATGTTCTCATCTTATAACTTGTGTAGAATGAGATTTCGGTTGTTCGAACATCCTGCATGATGTCCCATTCCCATATTTTGTCCCATACGAGATTGTACTTTGTACTCCATGTGTCGGCATTGGCTCCGAAGTTGAGCAGATAGTGTCGGCCGCCAGTTGTGGAAAGGGCATTCCTTTTCCAAAATGTTGCCATATCCAGTGCTTTGGCTTTATATTCATCGGCCCCTTCTTCGTCGCCCAGCATACGGAGTATCTCGCTGTAGCTCATGACGCCCATGATGGCTTTGACGGCGAGGTTGGTATTGCGGGCACTGTGTCCCATGAAGTCGTCTGTGCAGAGTTGGTTGGCAGGGTCTTTGCCATTCTCGACCAGATAGTCGGCCCACTTGGTCATGTAGGGAAGATATTTGCGCAGGTAGTCGAGGTCGCCGTCAAGTTGGGCGATAATAGCAGCAAGCGTGAGCATGTTGCCGCTTTGCTCGACGGGCATGGTGCTGCCGCTGCCGTCGGAGGGATTGCCGTAGTGGTTGCCGTTGGCAAGGGGGTAGTGCCCGAGGTCGTGGTTAGGGAAGTCGTAGTTCCATTTGCCGAGTGCGCTGTATTCGAAGACGGGAGTTATCATAGCCTTGGCTAATGCAGGGGAGTACACCCAATAGAGCGGCTGCGATGGATAGGTGACGTCGAGCGTATTGATGAATCCGCCGGAGTTGTTCTCGCGGCTCATGAACATGAGGTTGCCTTTCGTGTCGAGGAAGAGCTTGTGGGCTGCATTTGTCTGACGATAGACAGCTGCCAGTATCTCAGCATACTTCTGCCCGCCCACTTCGTAGCCGTCGTTGTAGATTGTCAGGTCAGTATTCCGGCACTGCTGCATGATGTCGTCATAGTTTTCGTAGAGGTCTTGGAAGCGTGCTGTGATGTTGGTCCTGCCGTTGTTCGCCCAGTAGCCTTTGCGGTTGGAATTGAAGTACTGGATAGAGAAGGTGTCGTCATAGCCAATCATTGCAAATGCACGCTTACCTTCGTTCGTCACGATGCCGAGGCTGTCGTTGTAGACCATGCTGTAGTATGTGCCGACCTGATTGGTTCTGGTCTTGATGGCGCTGGTGACAGTGCCGTGGCTTGCAAACTCCCGCATCAGGTCGTCATGCTTGCCAAGCTTGAGGTTGTGGCCTTTCGCGTTGTCGTTGAACATGTACAGGTAGCCCCAGTCTATGATGTCGCCGGTATGAGAGAGATAACTTTGAGTTTGATTGCCTGCATAGAGGTATTCGTAGCCATTGGATGTCTTGCGTCTGGTTGCTGCAGTTTGGCTAGTGTTGCGTATGGCCATCTCTGCGCTGGTCTGCAGATAGAGGCGTACATCGTGCTGTTGTCCGTCGTTGGGCTTAACTTGATATGAGATGTAGCTGATGGGTGTGGAGAAGAGCACAAGGTCGTCCATCACTTGTGGTGTAGTGAAGACGACGTCGAGGTCTATGCCTCCGCACTGGAAGGTGTAGTAGGTGCTCGTGGCATTGACGGTGCATGACTTCTGCTGTGCTTCTTCGAGTACGCTCAGGTAGATGCCCATATCGACATATGCGCCGCCGCTGGTGTTGTGGCAGTGACAGGCAAGCACGTTTTCACCTTCGTGGAGAAGGTTGCTGTTGATGCGTACTGCTGTTCCCGAGACATCCCAAGTCTCACCTGTTGAGACGACCTGTGTACCGTTGACGTACAGTTGGAAGACATCGTCGTGCTTGTACATCAGGTAGTAGATGGCATCGGGTTCCACCGTGTCGAGGGTGAAGGTGCGACGTACGTAGATGTCGGTGTTACTGCCTGTCCAAGGCGTCTTGACTGTCTTTTCGTAGCTGTCGTCGCTGCCGCCCCAGGGTGCTTCGCCGCTTTCCCAACTGCTATCGTCGTAGCCGATGCTGGTCCAAGCTCCACTGGGTTTACTGTTGACGTATTTGCCTGTCCATGCTTTCTCTGCAGCCAGGGGATAGATGCCCTCCATGCTTTCGCCCATGAAGCGATAGGCCTTGCCATCCACATAGATGGCGCCGTTGAGGGGCTTCTTAGTGCCGTTCCAGTGTGTGACGCTGCCATCGTAGAGGTGGTCGTACTTGCTCCAGAGGCAGAAGAAGGGGTCAACGGTGACGAGAGGCACGGCCGGAAGGCGGAGTGCATTTTGGTGGACGGGTGTGAAGAATTCGGGGTCCTGAGCCTTAATGCTCAGGATACCTGTCAGCGGAACGAGACAGAACAGAGATATAAACAATCTTTTCATAAAGCTTAATAGCGATTTGCCTTGCAAAGTTACGAATAAAAATCTAAAGTGCGAAGTAAAAGACTAAAAATTAGGCTGTCAGAGGATAATCTTGTCTGTAACCACTTCGTTGAAGTGTTCCAGCGACCATTTAATCAGAGAGTCCACCGAAGGCATGAGCGACCTGCCTGTCTCTGTCAGACGGTACTCTACGCGAGGCGGTACTTCGGGAAAGACTTTGCGGCTCACGAGGTTGCTGTGCTCCAGGTTCTTCAGTGTGGAGGAGAGCATCTTCTGCGAGCAGTCGGCCATCTGACGCCGCAGTTCGTTGAAGCGGAGCGTGCCTGTCTCGCTAGAATGGAGCGTGTAGAGCACGAGCATCGACCACTTGTCGCTGAAGCGGCTGATGACCTGCCGGATGGGGCAGCCCAGGTACTGAATATTCACATTTTCCATAATAACTTGCTTTTTGACTCGGCAAAGGTATAAATAAGTTACCACATTACCAAAAGATACTTTAGTTTTTCGTAAAAACTTAATGTTTTTAAGCTTCGAGAATCATAGAGATGGGTAAAACAGGTAATTATGCGAATATAGTAAGGGGACTTGCCCCCCTTTTCCGGCACTCAGAATGGCCCGATTCGACACTCCTTTTTGCCCGAAATCCTAAGTTGCTCAGGCAGAGATATTACGCCAAAGAGTTTGCACATACATGTAGATGCAATTGCATGTACATGTATGTGCAATTGCATGTACATGTATGTGCAATTGCATCTACATGTATGTGCAAACAACTCGGCACGCCGGGTTGGGCTGGCGAGGCAAGAAATATGGGGGCTTCCGCCTGCGCCTTGTCCCCTATTAATATATATATGGTATAGTCTTCCAGACTTACTCCGGAAACTTCAGTTAATGTTTGTTAAGATGCATTTGCATTTTTGCCTAATCTGCGCAATTCCTACCTTTTGGTAACTATCTTCCCGAAAGGTGCCTTCTTGCAGGGGTGTCTTTATTGTCGTACCTTTGCACCGTCGAAAACAAATTTATTAATGATAAAACAAAAACATCATGAGAAAGATTGAGACAATTAAGGCTGGCAAGAACTTTGCCGCAGTGAGTGTGGGAAAAGTGAATGAGATTATCGAACACGAGCTTCCGATGGGCCCCGACTTCATCATTCAGGGCAAGGTGTTCGTGGGCCAGGCTGTCGGTGCTACGGGCAGCGAGCTGTCCTTCCAGACGCTTGTGCCCGGTCAGGACAGCGGTTTCCTGCACACGCACAAGACGCACGAGGAGCTCTACATCATCCTGAAGGGAGAGGGGCAGTATCAGGTGGACGGCGAAATCTTCCCTGTCGGCGAGGGCACCATCGTCCGTGTTTCGCCCGACGGAAAGCGTGCCTTGAAGAATACCGGAGACGAGAACCTGACGATGCTCTGCATCCAGTACAAGGCTAATGCCTTCACCGAAGCCGACAGCCCAATGACCGACGGCGTCATCCTGCAGGAAGAACTGAAGTGGTAAGCCCGATGTAAAAACCTGTTTACTGTGCCTTGCGGCGATAGTCGGCCAGTGCTATCTGATAGTTTGCCTTAGCTTGGGCGAGGTTGTTCTGTGCTTGACGATTGAGCGTCTCGGCATCGAGCAGGTCGGTCAGGGTGCATGTGCTCATGCGATACTGGTCGGTACTCATGCGCAGGTTCTCGGCTGCCTCGTCGCAACTGGCCTGAGCTATCTGGGTCTGCTTGTAGGCTTCCTGCAGGTTTGTCCACGCCCGTTCGATGTCAATCTGCAGCATCTGGCGAGCATTCTCGCGGTCGTTTTGTGCCTGCTGAAGTTTAATTTTCTGCCGTTTCATCGCATAATTTCCACCCCACCAGTCACTGATAGGGATGGCAAGAGTGCCAAAGACGAGCCCGTTGTTCATGTTTGTGTGCATGTACGACTTGACGCCATCGGAGAAACCGCCAAGGCCTGTGTGATAGCCAGCCAGCCCCACGGCCAGATGAGGCAGGTACTTGCCGCGCTCCATCTTCACCTGAAGCTCCTGTGCCTCGACTGCCTTGCCCAGCAGTTGCAGCTCCTCGCGGTGGTCGGGTGACAGTCCAAGCTGTCCTGCCACTGCCTCGATAGGCTGTTCCAACGTCTTATCTTCCAGTACGATGTCAAAGTCTTTGTCCGCCAAGGCAGGCTCGATGCCTATTTGCTGAGCGAGCAAGAGACGCAGCACGTGGTCGGCATTTTCCAACTTGAGACGGTTGCTGGAGAGTTCCTGCTGGCGCAGGCGAACCTTCAGTAGCGAGTTGCGTGTCGTTACGCCTGCCCTCAGGAAGTTCTCAACCTGCTCCATTACAGCCTCCACTTGCTTCTCGGCAGCATCCAGAGTGCTCATATTGTACCGAACCTGAGCCAGTTGCCAGTAACATTCCGTCACCTTCTGCACCACTTCCTTCTCGGTGAGTTGGTGCTTCAATGCCATTACGTCCTCCTGAACCCTGGCAAGCTTGTTGCCATTCACGATTTGTCCGCCGTGGAAGAGGGGTTGTATGAGTGTGGCAGAGATAGCGTAGGCACGGTTGAACTCGCTGACACTGAATGGCTGACCAATCAGTGGGATGAACTGCTCGCTGAGTGCTGCTATCTCCTGCGGATAGGTGCCATCGGCCTTGACCATCTCGTCGAACATCCGGAAGGCCATGACGTTGGCACTGATGCGAGGGAAGTAGTTGGTGAAAGCCTCCTTCTTCTGCATGGAGGCAGCCTCTGTTTCGAGGACTGCATTACGCAGTTCGTGGTTGTACGTGCGTGCCCTTTCAAGGCATTGTTCCAGGGTCAGCTTCTGGGCAGAAACACTCATACTGACCAACATCAGGATATAAAAAATGTGCGATTTCATCGGATATTTTAAGATTCGGGAAGTGGTTCTTTACTCAGTTTCCAATAAACAACGGGTAGCACCGTGACGACCAGGATGAGTGTGCCGATGCCTCCGGCGAAGATGGTGATGCCCACCGGCATCCAGAACGAAGATTTGCCCAATATCATGGGAATGACTCCGACGGCAGTAGTAGCGGTCGTCAGGAAGATAGGCACCATGCGTCGGCGTCCGGCATCAAAGGCAGCGTCGTGAACAGACATGCCCTCTGCAATCTTCTGGTCGGCATGTTCGAAGATGAGGATTTCGTTTCGCATGATAATGCCCATCAGCGTGATGAATCCGAACAGGCTGGTCAGGCCCAAGGTGATGTCGGCGATGCCCAGACCTATCATGGCTCCCGGCACGGAAAGCGCAATGGCAGCCATGCAGAGGCCTGTCAGTCCGAAGCGACGGAAGTTGAACAGTAGGAAGAAGAAAATGATGACCAAGGCGATGCCGATGCCCCATGCCACTTCAGGCACAGTCTCGAGGTTCTTCTCCGGCTCGCCTCCAATCTCGGCGCGAACGCCTGCTGGAAGCGTAAAGTCGTTCTCCAGGATGTCCTTCACGCGGTTCTGTACTGTGGCAGCCAGTACGCCACGCTTGTTCTCCGCCGTCACCGTGATGCAACGCTCGCCATTTCTGTGGATGATGTTCGTAGGCATCCAACGCGTCTTGACGTCAGCCACTTGTCGCAGGGGAATGCTGCTTAGGGGTTGAGACATGGGTGTGACGTAGAGGTTCTCGATGTCGCTGATGCGCATCTGTTCGGTTTGCTTGTCGCGAAGCACAACAGGTACCTCGTAGTTGCCTTCCCAGATGGAAGCCACCTGTGTTTTGCCCGTCTGCAAGGCAAGTTGCAGCTCTGCCATCGTGCGTGTGATGCCAAGTTGGGGAGCCGTGACAGGGTCGAGCGCGATGTCAACGATTGGCGACGGCTGGTCGTAGTCCGTATGCACCCACTCCAGTTCTGGCATCTGCCGCATCCGTTCCATCAAGCGGTCGGCAGCAAGCTGAATGCTGTCCAGGTCGTTGCCATAGAAGCGGTATTCGTATGTGGGAACAGGCAGGTAGTCCATCTGCTTGAAGCGGACGTATGCGCCGGGCCAATTGTTACTCAAGCGGGGAGCGTACTCATTGAGCATCTCGAAGGTCGTCTCGATGCTGGTGGTATTAATGATGAGCTGTGCAAAGTTCTTGCCCCCCAGCTGTGGCTCATAGCATGTGTGGAAACGTGGCGAACTGCAACCCATGAAGGTGGTGACGCTCGTGACGCGCTCATCTTTGGCAAGCGAATCGCGCAGAGCTTCGGTGATGGCTTTTGTTTCTTCCAGTCCGGCACTGTTCGGAAGGAACACTTCGCAAGCGAATTGGTTGCGGTCGGCAAAGGGGAACTGGCGCAGCTTCAGCGTGGGGAAGATGAGAGAGGTGAGGACGACAAGCACGACGCTGCTACATATCGTCAGCCACGGATGCTTGAATGTCCACTTGAGAGCCACTTCATAGATGTCCTGAACCCAGTCGGTGATGTCGCGCTTGTCGGGGTTCTTCTGCTTTGCCTTCTTTATGAGGCGGACGTTCAGTGCAGGGATGATGCAGGCCGCTACTGCCAGGCTGACCATCAGGCAGATGGTGATGGTGGCGGGGAAATAGCCGATGACGTCGCCTGCCTCGCCCGTCATCGTGAAGAGAATAGGGTAGAAGATGGCGCAGATGCACACCGTGGCGAGCAGCATCGGCATGAAATATTGCTTGACAGACATGATGGCTGCCTCCTTGCGCTCCATGCCGTTGCCTATATATTCCAGGTATCCGTCGATGACAACGATGCTGTTGTCCACTATCATGCCGAGCACGACGATGAGCGAGGCCAGCGTGATGATGTTCAGCGGAATGCCCAGGATGTACATGATGCCCACGCTGATGAATGTGGAGAGCGGGATGGTGATGGCTGCAACAATGGCGCTGCGGATGGGGAAGAGCAGCATCATGACCAGTATGATGACTGCCATCGACTCAATGAGATTGATGAGGAAGTCGGTGACGCTTGCCTCTACGACTTTCGGCTGGTCGGTGATGCGCAGTACATCCACGTCGGCGGGCAGGTATTCCTGCCGGAAGGTGTCGATGACCTTGTTGACTTCTTCGCCATAATGAACGATGTTGTTGCCTTCGGTCATCTCGAGGGAGAGCAGGACGCAACGTTTGCCGCCTGATTCAATATAGCTGTCGCTGGTGTCGTACTCACGCTTGACTTCTGCAATGTCGCGCACTCTGACCACTCGACCTGTGGCGTCGGAGAAGATGATGTGGTCCATCACTTCCTGTTCCGTGTGCCGTGTCGTGGCAAGATGTATGGGGATGTTTGTGGAGGCGGTGCTGACGCTACCGCTCAGGGTAGTGAGACCTTCGTTGGAGAGCGCAGAGATGAGTGCCGACTGGCCGATGCCGTAGGCGGCAAGCCTTTCGCGGTCCACGTAGATGCTCAGTTGTTCTTTCTTCTCGCCGTACTGCCGCACGTTGCTGACACTCTTGATGCGACGCAGGCGGTCGGCCAGTTCGTCGCTGTATTCCTGCAGTTCCCGATAGGAACGTTCATTGCTTTCGAGCGTGATGAGCAAGGCCGATGCGTCGCCGAAGTCGTCCTTGACGACGAGTGCCACCACGCCGCTTGGCAGCTGGCTCTTGTAGGCATTGACGCCATGCTTCACCTTGTTCCAGATGGGTGCAAGGTTGGTGAGTTTTGCGTCGAAGAAGACTTTCATGAAGCACATGCCGTTCATGCTCTGCGTAGTCGTTTTGTTGCGGTCCACCTCCTTGAAGGTGAAGACGTAGCGTTCCAGCGGCCGTGCCACTTGTGCCTCTATCTCTTCGCTCGTCGCTCCGGGCATGACGGCTACGATGACGCCCATTCGAATCGTGAAAGGAGGGAATTCGTCCTTCGACATCTGTTCGAGGCCGTAGAAGCCGAATCCCAGCAGGATGGCCGTGATGAGTGCTGTGATGCCCCAGTTCTTGAGAGGCCAGGCTGCCCAGTGATTGTTCAGTTTGGAGTTCATAGTTGTGAGTTCACGGTTAATCCCTATTCCTTAATCATGGAGTCTTCGCTGACCTTCTGATAGCCTTCCACAATGACCTTATCGCCTTCTGCCAAGCCGGAGAGGACGACAATGCGGTCGCCGCAGGCTTGCCCAATCTCAACGGGCTGGCGATGCGCCTTGCCACCTTTGGCAAGCCATACGAACTGACGTCCGTCTGCACTTTGCTGCACGCTGCGGACGGGGATGGTCAGGCTGGGGGTGTCATCTTCAGCCTCAGTCGTTACGTTCACCACCATGCCTGGAAGCAACTCGCCATTGGGGTTGGACAGGATGAAGCGTACTTCATAGGTGTGTGTCATGACGTCGCCTTCCACATTGCGGATGAAGTAGTTGCTGCGGAAGGTCTTGCCTCCGAGCGCTTCGGCTGTGATGGTCACGCCCTTGCCTTTACCTGTCTGCGGGTTGAAGGAGGCTATTTCTTTCTCTGGGATGGAGACTTTGACTTTGACCTTGCTAATGTCGAGGATGGTGCAGACGGGCTGGGAGGGCAGGGCTGTCATGCCGCTTTCCATCTGCTTGCCTGCGATGATGCCGCTGCATGGAGCTGTCAGCCGGCAGTCCTTCAGGGCCTTGTTTGCCATGTCGAGGCTGGACTGTGCCTGGCGTACTTTCGTCTGGACGTTCACCCAGTCGATGTCGGAGATGGACTGCGACTCATGGAGCATCTTCATGCGTTCCTGTGCATCGAGAGCCTGATCGAGGGTTGCCTTGGCTGCCTGCAGGGCGTTCTGGCTTTGCGTGGGGTCCATCTCGGCGATGAGTTGGCCCTTTGCCACGAATTGTCCTTCCTGCACACAGACTTTGGTGACTGTGCCCATGCCGGTGAAGCTGACGGGTGTGCTGCTGTCTTCTTCCACTTTGCCCACGTAGTGCTTACCTGTGGAGGTGGTGCCTGCACTGACCGTTTCTGTGGTGACCTTCAATGCTTCTACGTTGTAGTCTTTCTCGCTTTTCCCGCAACTGACCATCAGTGTCATGATGACCAAAAGGGTGTAAATGCTTGATTTGTTCATATAGATATGTAGTGTTGTTTTATTTCGCGGCGCAAAGTAACAATTATTTCCGCACATTTTATATCATTTGATGGCGCAAACATTGTCCTATTTCTCCATATTGTTCCCCGATTAGGGAGAAATCGGACAAATGGTTGGCAAAAAGGGCATTGTATGTTGCAAAGATTTCTTACCTTTGTGCCAAAAGAATATAAAGAATGTCATGGAAAAGTTGGATATAAGGTCAATTGTTGACAGTAAGCTGAATTATCACTACAATGAGCATGTTGCCATATTCAGTGATTTTGAGGAGGTGCGTACTCATGAAATACCTGATGTCTTGATTGAAGGGTTCTTGTTTGCCGTGGTGACGCATGGACAGGCTCAGATTTCGGTTGACGAGACGACATATCAACTGGGTGTGGGCGACGTGATTACCTGCAAGCCGCGTAACATATTCGAGCATAGTATGATGAGCATGGACTTCAATGCCTTGGTGCTTTTCATCTCGCCTGAGTATGTGTCGCAGCTCTCTCAGATGGTCAGAATGGAGTGGACGTATTCCATGTTCTCTTCGTCCCACAGGATTCTTCATGCCGATGAAATAGTGGTGAGCCGCTATCGCCTCTACTTTGATTTGCTGCGGAACCATCTCTCCAGTCCCGACACCCCGCACAAGGAGTACAGCATGCGTTTGTTAATGGCTTCGATGGCTTACGACCTGCACGACTTGCAGAGGGCTCAGGGCGAGGAGATGCTGCGCCAGAAGTACAGTTCCGGCGAGAACATCCTGCGCCGCTTCATGCAGCACCTTCACGACCCTTCTCTGCCCTACTTGAACGTCAACGAGTATGCCAACCTGTTCAACATCACTCCGAAGTACTTCTCAAGTGTGTGCAAACGACTCACCGGCAGGGCTGCCAATCAGCTGATCAGCGATGAAATCGTGCGTTCGGCTCAGATTTCTTTGCGCGACAGCAGCAAGAGCATCAAGCAGATTTCTGCCATGCTGGGCTTTAAGAACCAGTCGCACTTCGGGCGTTTCTTCCGTCAGCAAACAGGTGTTTCTCCCCAGCAATATCGCGAAGGAAGGACACTGTAGCAGCAGAATGATACTAAATTCTTGCTGAATTCTAACTGAAGACGAGGCAGTTTTTCTATATAACCTATATCGATTCTCTGTAAAAACTATATTCTATAGTATAGTGATAATGTAAGAAAAATGCACGATTTGCTGTCAAAGTGTCAGAAATTGCACACTCAGAAAAGTGTCGAAAAAGAGTGCATTTTACGTCGATTTTGCTGACTCGACGTGAGGTCTTTCAAAACTTCACACGTGAAGTTTGAAAAGTTCTCGTGTCGCGTTTGAAAAATTCTCGTATGAATTCAGTGGAAGCTTCACATCAAAAAGTGTGCAATTTTGGGTCCAAACGGCCTATTTTGCCATGTATAGTTAGCAAAATGACGAGTTGGAACAAAATGGCAGTCGTGTGGAGGTTCTTCTAACACACTGAGGTAGAATTAGTTGAGAAGTCGTCTTCGATTTAAGGCCATATTTTCGCTCGGGGGTCGAAAAACAAGGTCGGAGGCAAAAGAAGCGATTCTGACGCGTTCAGGAAAAATTCGACTGTAAGCAAAACTGCCGAAATGCTTTCATTTTGTCAAAGTACCAGAATGGCACTTCAAATTGCAAGCGTCAGAAATAAAAGTCACGGATTTCACTCATTAACGCGAGTTCGACGAATTAGCATTTGACAAGCTAATTTCATCGAACTCACGTTATTTAGCAAAAAAAACATCGGTTTACTGACAACTTGTCAAAATAAATCACTATCTTTGTACCGCCTTTTTGCGTGTATATGCGCATGCGGGTAAAATTGATAGGATAATGAATAATATGATGTTCCGCAGGCTTTCGTGTCTGCTTCTTTCCCTGACCGCTTCGGCTGTGCTTTATGCCTTCGATGGCTCTGTTGACCATCAGCTTGCAGGCACAATGATTTACTCAGGCAATGAGTCGAATGCGGCCAAGGCTTTCGACGACGATGCATCGACCTACTACAGCACTAGCACAGAAACCTTCGGATGGGTGGGACTCGACCTGGGCGAACCCTATGTCATCACCCGTGTCGGCTTTACGCCTGCTCCTGGTTCTCAGGGGGCGCAGCGTATGGTGCTCAGCCTCTTCGAGGGTGCCAACAGTCCCGACTTCATGGATGCCGTGCCTCTCTATCTCATCAGTTCAAACCCGGGCCGTGGAGCCTATACCACCGCTGATGTGGACGTAAGCAGAGGCTTCCGCTATGTCCGCTTTGTGGGCAGTGCAGGCTCCTATGCCAACATTGCCGAGATGAAGGTCTTCGGCCATGCGGGCGAGGGCGATGACAGCCAGTTCTATCAAATCACCAACCTGCCCACGCTCAGCGTACACGTCAAGGACAACATCCTGCCCACCAATCGTGGCGAGGACTTCGAGTCGCAGTCGTTGCTCATCTACGAGGGCGGTACGATGATTCAGGACTATCCCATCCTCTTCCGTGTCCGTGGCAACTACTCTTCAACCCACGAGAACAAGGCTTTCCGCATGAAGTACAACGACGGCAAGAGCCATCACATGATGAATGGCGCAGCCAATGAGGCGCCCGCCAAGGCTAAGAAGTGGGTACTCATCAACAGCTATCGCGACAAGACCCTCATGCGCAACCCCGTGGCATGGGCCATGTCAAGGCGAGGCGAGAAGGACTGGACCCCGTGGAGCCAGATTGTGGACCTCGTCGTCAATGGCTGCTACTGGGGCACATACACCCTGGCTGACGCTGTCGGCGTGGACCGTAACCGCATCGACATCACAGAGATGACAGAATACGATACGGAAGATGAGTTCCTTACAGGCGGCTACTTTGTCGAGGTGGATAACAATGCCAGCCGTGAGCCCTACTGGTTCAATTCCAACCACGGCAACCCCATCACCGTACACGACCCCGACGAGGACATCATACAGCCCGTGCAGTTCAACTACATCCGCAACACATGGAACCAGATGGAGGACATCGTCTTCGGTGCCGACTTTGCCGACAAGGAGACGGGCTTCCGCTCGGTGCTCGACATCGAGACGTTCTGCCGACACTTCCTCATCAGCGAGTTCAACGGCAACACCGACATGCTCTGCCAGGTGTTCTACTATAAGGAACGAGGCGACGACCACTTCTACACCGGCCCCGTCTGGGATGCCGACCTCGCCCTCGAGAATGACCAGACCACCTATCCCGCCAACCAGCGCATGGACTGGACCTATAAGGTGCGCGACACCGGCAACTGGACACAGTTCGTGGGACGTGTCCTCTCCGACCCCACCTGCTTTGCCTACCTGCAGGAGATGTGGGCAAAGCTCCGCAAGAAAGGCAACTTCGAGCCCGACGATGTGGCAGCCGACGTCGATTCACTCCGTAGCGAGGTGCGTGCCTCTGCCAACCTCAACTTCATCCGGTGGCCTTACCTCAACCAGTGGCTCTCGCTCAACCCTGAGGTGCCTGGCTCGTGGGAAGCCGAAGTGGACCGTGTCCGCAACTTCGTCCGCGACCGTGTGGCATGGATGGACCAGATGCTCTCCTACGGCACCATACGTCAGGTGAACGGTGTCTATCAGATAGCCTCTGGCCTCGACCTCTGCAACCTGAGCCAGATGGTCAATGAGGGCGGTGAGACGGATGCCAAGGCTGTACTCATTGCCGACATTGACATGGCGGACTACCAAGAGGACTTCCAGCCCATAGGAACGCTCAAGAGTCCTTTCTCCGGCACTCTCGATGGCAAGGGACACACCATCTCCAACCTCCACGTCAGCGGCACGGAAGGTGTAGGCCTCATCGGTTATCCGGGCTCCTGTACGCTCAGCAACATTGTCTTCGACGAGACATGCTCAGCAGAGGGTACCCAGTATGTCGGCATGCTTGCAGGCTATGCCCGCAATGGCGTGGTCAATATCTCGGGCATAGAGAACCACGGTACGGTCACAGCCACCGATGGTCCGGCTGCAGCTCTGGTCGGTTATGGCCGTGTGCTGTCGGTCATCAATGTCAACAACTGCAGCAATACGGGCCACATCACTGCCCCCTACAATGCCGCAGCCTTCGTTGGCCCGTCGGCAGGAAAGGTGACTGCAACGAACAGTTACAACATAGGTGTCATCACTGGTGCTACGGAAGGCAAGGAGCTTGCCTTTGCTGAAAAGAGCACCGTTGTGGACAATTGCTGGGACTACAGCTCCACGCAGGGCCGCAACATGACGCCTTCGCAGGTTGACAATGGCTATCTCTGCTATCATCTCAACTACAATGCGGGTGGCGACAAGTGGCGTCAGAATCTCGACAACGGACGTCAGCACGATGCCTATCCCGTCCTTCGCAAGAACGCGGGCATGGTCTATGAGAAGGAGGGACGCTATTCCAACATCTTAGGCGAGTCCACGAAGTACCGCTACTACAATCTTGTCATCACGCGTCTGCAGGGTGGCTCCAGCGGTGCCTTGCAGTTTGCCGAGTTCGACATTCTGGACGATGCCCTGAACGAGGTGGGTGCCCTCTCTGTCTATGCTGGCCCTAATGGCTACAACGAAACAGAGGGATGGCAGAGCGCTGCAGATAATAATGTCGATACCAAGTACTGCGGCTATTTCGAGAGTAGCGCCAGCTTCCTCTTCGATGCAGGCAGTGAGGTCGATGCCTTCGGCTATCGCATCTACACGGCCAACGATACCGGCACGTTCCCCGAGCGCAATCCCAGCTCGTGGAAACTGTATGGCAGCAACACGCAGCTCTATGATTCGAACGATGCAGGGTGGGTGCTCATCGACGAACAGACTGAAGACATGACATTGCAGGCCACCAGCTTTGAGCCTTACGACTTCTACATCCCCCATGCCCTCACGTCGCTCACTGTCAGCCAGAGGTCTGCCATGCTCGAGCCAGGCGGAGAACTCCAGTTGCAGGGCAGCTATGCGCCTGCTGCCATCCAGAACGTCAGGTTCCAGTGGACCTCTACGAACGAGGAGGTCGCCACGGTGGATGAGCAGGGACATGTCGTAGCCACCGGCCTGGGCAAGACAGACATCATCCTCTCTGTGCCCAATGTCAGCACGTTGCGCGACACATGTCATGTCACAGTCGTCGAGGAGATTCCGGGACATCGCTACTATCAACTTGCCATCTATTCCATCGTCGACGGACCCACCATCCAGTTCTCGGAGTTCGACCTCCTCGACAAGGATGGCAACGAAGTGAAGCCTCTCGTGCTCTATGCCAACACAGGCACTTACATCAAGGACCACGACGCGGGAGACCTTTTCGACGACGACGTCAATACGAAGTACTGTGCTGCCTTCGACCCGGCAAATACATTATATGTTTATATTGATGCAGGCCAGCGTGTCACCCTCTCGGGCTATCGCATCACGACGGCCAAGGACACAGAAACCTACCCGGGCCGCAATCCCAAGACGTGGTCGCTCTTTGGCAGCAACACACAGAGCGAAGTGCCCGACCAGGACTGCTGGACGCTCCTCGACCATAGGGAGGACGACACCACGCTCGGTGCTGCAAACCTCACGCCGTACGACTTCTTCTTCACCTACCCGCAGCCTGTCACCCCTGGTGACGTCAACAACGACGGACAGGTGGATATGCTCGACTACGAGATGCTCAGGCGCTACATCGTGGGCAGGACCGCTGAAGGGTTTGTCCCCGAGGCTGCCGACCTCAACGCTGACGGCAAGGTCAATGCACAAGACTTGGTGCTGCTGGCGAAGATGATAAACAACTGAGCGTTTCAGCACAAAAACACATACGATGTACATATTCTTGTGCTAATATTCCGAAAAACACACAGATTTGACCTTATTCGTATGTTTAAGACACCAAATGTCGCCTTGCCAGTACTCTCATAAGAAAACTCCAGTACTCTCACGAGAGTACTGGAGTTTTCTTACGTGGGTACTGAGCGTGGGATGCGCTCAGACCGAAGGAGTCTGATTCTTATTTGTGACTAAAACTTTGGTGCCCGCACCAGCACTGGTAGTACCCAGGGCGTTGGTTGAATGCCAGACAACGGCATCCAGGTTGTGTACATGGACCGCGGCCGTTCATTGATGATTCAATACGGACTTCTTCTTTGTTGCTACGTGCAAAAGCAGCAATTGAAATTGTAGCAGTCACAACTGCCACAAATCCCCACATGATGAACTTTTTCATAGTGATTGAATAAAAGTTTTGTTCCTATAACCTCTAAAGTTGGAATTTGTATTCGTTAAAAAGCGTCGAGAGGTTTAAAACGACGTTTGCTTCTAAGAAACGAGACTACACATTAAATCCTAAACTCACGTTGAAGCCTGGAGTGACAGTATCGGAGCCGGTCGTCCAGCCGAACCATAATCCTCCGGATACGAAAATCTTGTTGAACTTAAACCCCAATGAAGGCAGGAGTTCCAGGCCAAAGGACCATTTATCCTTTTCCTTCTTCCTCCCAAACGATACATACAGGTCAGCTTGAAGAGGTACAAATACGAACACATGTTCCGATAAGGGATAACAGAAGTTTGGACCGATTCCATACCGTGTTCCATAGCCTCCTTTAAACCATGCACCGACCTGGAACGTAACGCCAAATAATGATTTCCCTAAGCCAAATCTGTTCCCCATTATACCAACGACACCTGAATTCGCAGCCTTGAATGGTGCTGAATAGTTAAAGGCAAAAAAGGAGTAATCATCAAGGACACGTCTTGTATTAGCTTTTTTTTGCCCCTGAATGCTGTCTTGTTCCGAATATGTGGGTGTTATTGTTGCATTTTCGGAATCTGATACTCCGGCATTTGCTTTTTTCGGTTTAGACATTAGAAATGCTTTTGCTGCTTTAGGCACTGACGTCGTCTCAGAGGAGGTGGGGATATTAAGTTTCATCCCGACATAATAGGTCTTGGCCAATTCAGGATTGGCTTTTACGAGTTCCTCCAAGGTGACATCGTATTTCTTTGCTACACTTTCTGGTGTCTCGCCACGTCCTATGACGTGTGTCTTTATCTCCTGAGCCAGACAAATAGATGTGCAGAGCGCAGCAATGAGGAGAGATAGAATCTTAAGTTTCATAGATGACTGTTTATTTTGTTTGTATGACTAAATAATTTGAAACACTCCAAAAGGATGTGGGATTTGTAATGACGAGCTTGCACTGGTTGCCATTCGGGATAATCTGATATGTCCCCTTGGGCATTGACGTGAGAATCGTTATCTTCGAGGCATTGATTACAAGTTCTGTAAAACTACTGATATTGACCTTTGTGAAGTCAGCGTTTGCAAAGTTGGATATGTTGAGTTTTTTTCGCACCAATCCTCTGCCGGAGAGAACTCCAGCAGCCTTCAGCTCACTTTTAGTGCCAACGATGAAGTAGCCCTCGTTGATGATTTCGTCTTGCATGACGAGTGCCTCCTGCTGCGACTCTAAAGTGGAAATAAGGGAGTCGTTTGCAATGACCAAAGCGTCCATCTGCTTATTGAGGTCTTTGATTTTCAATTTTCCCGAGTCAATCTGCTTCTGCAGCAAGGCAAGCTGTCGGTTCTTGTCGTCAAGCTGCTGGTTAAGGAAACTGATGAGGCTACTCATTTTCTCAAATCCCTGCCCCTTGTTTGCCAGCGAGTCCTCAAGCTGTGCAATTCTGTTTCGCTGACGTTCAAGAAGCTTGGCAAAATCCCTCAGACGTTGCCTTTGCTCTGCCATAGAGAGCCTCTTCCCTTCAACGCCTTTGCCCGTGGAGCGGATAAAGTTCTCCTGCTCGGCAATGCTGTCGAGGCTCTCCGTGATAACCCCCAGGAAATAAGAAGCATCCTGCTGCTGCTTGAAGAGTGACTGGTTTTCGGTTGTCAGCGAATCCAGCTGAGCCTGTAGCTCAGCAACTCTGTTCTCCTGCTTGTCAGAGCAGGAGCAGATGGCTGGCATGATAAGAACAAGGGCAACCCCCCAAGGAATGCATGTCTTTTTCATTTTGTGATAGTTATTTCTACTCCTTTGTCATTGCGAGAGAGACGCCCATTAGTTTCCAGTGTTATCAAGAGATTAATCTGCTCTTATGTCAGGTTTCGGTGGTTAGGTCGCCTCGGACGCTATTGAAGTTGGATATAAGCTTATGATAGAATCTAATTCTTAATACATATGGGACGGACACTCATTCCGCAACAACGGAAAGCGGAATTAATCCTATAAGTTTGGTCTGTCATTGTAGAAGTGATGCATCGAGCATTTCTGTCTTCTTCTAGTGTACGTGACCAATAACGGACATAATCACCGACGCCCCTTAAGTTGGCACTATTCTGAGATCCAGTATTATAACTATAACCAGAAGCAGGCAAGAAGATACTTTTATTATTAAGTTTACTTGTAATAAGCATCCCACTCTTACCATTGTAGGTGGTTGTTTTTATTGTGGTGTAATTATTGTTGATGAGTTCCACAAATTGTTCCTCGCTTGGAATCCTCCAACTACTGCCCCAATTAGCAGTTGCGGCATCATCAACGGACAACAATTCCGTTCTGTTATCCACAATTCCAAATGAACTATTTGTGCAATACTTTGTCATCTTGGATTTGCTGTCAGCATAGAGATATGTACCCCAGCTATAGACGCTTTTTGTTGTTGTTTCACCCCATGCGTAGTACTTGCCGTATCCTTCTGGATTGCTCGCACCAACGTTGCATGTCGCCCAAAGTGTACCACTTGGGAGGGCTAAGTCAACATATTCATGCCCTTGGGCTATGCCAGAGCCTGTCAAGTCAATAGGAAGATCAACATTGTTTCCTTCGCCATGTAGGGCAAGGCGAAAACCGAGGTTGATGTTCTTGTGCGTCGGCGTGTTGCTCAAGCGGTTCGCTACACGGCAGTACGTAGCGTCGTCAGACCAGCCGCCCCCACGGTTCACGCGTTTAGAGCCAGAAGATGGCCCAGTAGGATTCGTCTGACTATCGCTGCTGTAATCGCCGTACCAGTCCTGACACCACTCCTCAACATTGCCGCTCATATCGTAGATGCCCAGTTCGTTGGGCGTCTTGGAGGCAACCTCGTGGGTCTTGATGCTACTATTCGCTGTGTACCATGCCACACCATCTATCGTATTGCTGCCGCAGTAGTTGTAGCCATTGCTCTTGTTGCCGCCACGGGCAGCATACTCCCATTCTGCCTCCGTGGGCAAGCGGAACGTATTACCAGTCAGTTGGTTCAGCTTCGTTATGAATGTCTGGCAGTCGTTCCAGCTAACGTACTCCACAGGTTGTTTATTGCCAGTATGATAGCTGGGATTGCTCCCCATCACTGCTTCCCATAGTTCCTGTGTCACCTCTGTCTGGCCGATGCTGAAACTGCTCAGCTTCACAGAGTGAACAGGCTGCTCATAACTATTTCCAGAGGTGCTACCCATCTGAAAAGTACCGCCCTCGACAGATACCATTTTGAAGGAAACGCCTTTGACAGTATAGGTTTGGCCTTCACCAGGGGTTTCAGGTCCGCTTATATGTACATAAGCATTGCCGTTGTCTGTTACAAATTTGTCTGTAGTGATGGACTGTAATATGATAGAACTCTTACTGCCATTGTCAGAATATATCAGATTAATAAGTTTCTTGGATGGGTAATAGGTATAGGTCCCATCCCAGCTGTCTTTATCCCCATCATCGAAAGTATAGACAAATGTACCATCTTCGTTGAAAGTGTATTCTTCATAGAAATCTGGTTCAGTAAGCCTCCATGTACCAAGGAGCATCTTTCGTTGGGCTTCGTCTTCAGCCGTATCATCAGTGTTGTTGGCATGCCCGCCACTTGGTGTGACTTCCTCTACCTCATCGTCTCCGCAAGAGCAGATGACTGGCATAAGCCCCATGCATAGGAGCAGAGGAAATAAAATAGTTTTGAGTTTCATATTTGTAGAATTTAGGTTATTGTATGTGTTTGGTCTTCCTTTGAAATATGCAGCCTAATAGTAATAGCCATTATTTTGTTGCCGTCAGGGTTACAGACTTCCAGCCAAGGGAGGTGATTCCATACTTGTGATAGAAGAAGGGAAGGTAGTCCAGCTTGAGGGACTTGTCCTTTGAATCGACAAGGATTTCCCACATGATGGTGTGTGCCTTGTTGTCGTTGATTTCCCAATATTCAAGACTTGGCCTGGTTTTGCCGTCTATGTCTATCTTTTCGAGATCTTTCGAATTCCCAAGCGTGCCGTTTATAAGGTCGAGGGCTACACCTGCCATTGAGATTTCCTTATCCCGCAATCCGGCAGGAAACGTCACTGCTACATCTACGAAGTAGAGGTACGTCCCATTCTGGTAGTCGTGAACGTGCCTGATGGAGAAATTAACCTTAATGTCTGGCTCGTAGTCATCTTCATCGTCATCCGGATGGTATCCATTTTTGTAGATGTAGATGCCCTGGTATGCGCCGATGGGCGAGAGGTACGTTCCGTTCCAGCGGAAGGTCTGCTCCCAGTTGTTTACCACGCCGTCTTCTCCCGCAATGATTCCCTTGCAAATAATTTCATCGCCAGAAACCTTGTAGGTGAACGTAGCCACACGATAATAGACGTTGGATTCATAGGTGAACTCGCCTGTCTTGTCTTCGTTGAAAGTGAGATAGATTCTCTGATTTGCATTTGATTGTGTTCCTGTCCAGTAGCCATACAATTCAGACAAGTTAAAATCTGCGTCAGAGTCACTGTCCTTGCAAGAGCACAGGCATGCCAATGCCAATAGGAGCATGGCTACAAGTTTAGTCTGTCTCATAATGAGATGAGTCTTTTTGTTGCCTCCTGCTCCCGAATTCGGCGTGAGTAATGATGTTAAGGTCTGGAAACAAAAAAGACGTGGGAGTTATTCCTTCCGCGCCTATCCCTGCAGTCAGGCCTTCGCATTGCCCCTAAGTAAGGATAAGCAACGCAAGCCAGCCCACGCCGAGAGACTATATAAGTAGCCAAAACCTTATATATATAATAAGGTATAGACAGAATATAATCTACCCTCGCAGACGCTTCGTTGCATTACCGCTGTACTTAGGAATCAAGGTTGCGAAGTTTGACTGCACAGACAGGTAACGTTCTGAAAACGTCTTTTCCCCTTGGCAAAGCCCCCTTCCCGTTCCCCCGAGGGGGAAGGATGGTGTGCTCAGCCGCAGGATTCCATTAAGATTGTTTGGCCCGCCCTGCCTCGAAAAGGCTGGCTTGGTCGTTGCAAAATTACGAAAAAGTTATTTATGTGCCAAATTTTTTGGAGGAAATTGTGCCAATGCTACAAACTTTTCTTCCTAAGGTGCAGAAAGATGTGCCCTAACGTAGCATTTTATCGAGGTAGTCGAGGTAGCATTGCCAGTCGTAGGCTGTGACGTCGTGGCTGCCGGTGCGGATGTGATAGGCTGCGTCGTAATGGAGGGGCTGTTGGACGGGCGGCTGCGGGCCGTCGGGGAGGCCTTGCATGCCGTAGAGCTGATAGACGGGACTGGCATAGAGTGCGCTCAGGTACTCTCCCTTCGGGTCGGCCCACTGGTCGTCCTGTGCGCTGGCGACGTAGAAGTGACGCGGGGCGATGAGTGCCAACAGCTGGTGCTGGTCGAAGGGTAGGGCGGCCTCGTTCTCGCTGTAGGTGTTGAAGGCAGGGCAGAACCAGTGGGGAAAGGCTGCCGTGATGCGTGCGACGTTTTCTCCGAAGACGCGTTTCGACAAGGCAGCGCCGCCGCAGCCTGAGTTGTTGGAGATGACCACGCGGAAACGCTTGTCCTGCACGCCGGCCCAGAGCGCTGTCTTGCCCAGTCGCGAGTGCCCCATGACGGCCATGCGGTGCTTGTCTATCTGCCGTTCGTGCTTCTGCAGGTAGTCGGCGATGCGGCTGTAGCCCCATGCCCAGATGCCTATCGTGCCGTAATCGGATGCCTCGCGATGCGTGCCAATGGGCAGGACGCTGTGTGAGAGCAGGGTGGGGGAGTCGGGACAGATGTCGTGGTAGCACATCGTGGCTACGGCATAGCCTCGTTGCAGTGCCATCTCATAGCACCAGCGGCTGGCTTGTTCGCCGCATACCCACTTGCCCGAGCCTGCGTCCTTCATGAGTTCCTTCGAGGGGGAGAAGATGACGTCGTGCTGTAGCGTCGTTGTCTGATTGCCGTGGAAGTTGTAGGCTATGATGACGGGCACGCGTCCGGCGACGTTCCGGGGCAGATAGAGCAGCAGCAAGGCCTCGTGTTTTTGGCCGTCGGGGGAGGTGAAGACGAAGCGTACCTGCTTCTGCGTGGCCAGTCCGCCGAGGGCTGGGCCAGAGGCAAGCGTCTCGTACTTCACTTTGATGCCTGTGTGCTTGGGCGTGATGCCGTATTCCTGTTCGCTGAACAGCCTGAGCAGCTCCGGCCTGCGCTTGCGCTGCCACTGCCTGCGTGTCTCGATGCGTGTGCCGTCGGAGCAGGTCAGGAGGTCTGGCACTTGGAAAGCAGGTACCTGGCTCTCGTCGTAGTTGACGGGAGCGTTCTTGTTTTGGGCAGCAGCTGTGAGTGCTATCAGGGTGAGGCAGAGGATGAGGTGGTGTTTCATTGTGAGTGGAGGTGTTACATAAATCGTTTGGCGATGGTGAAGAAGCGCGAGCGCATGCGGCGTCGTAGGGGGAAACGCTCCTTGAAGACCTCGGGCGTGAGCAGTGTGCAGTGGCGGTCGATGTCCTGCTGGAAGATGCGCTGCAACTCGTGGGTCGTGGCGGGAGAGAAGATGAAGGCGTTCACCTCATAGTCGAAGCTGAGGGAGCGCGCGTCGAGGTTCGTGGTGCCCACGGTGCAGAAGAGGCTGTCCACCATCATGACCTTGCTGTGATGGAAGCCGTTGTTGTAGTAATAGACCTCAGCTCCGCGCTTCATGAGCTTTCTCATCTCCAGTCCTATGACGTCGTCGTTGGCTTTGCCGTCGCTCTTGGTTGAGACCATGAACTGCACCCGGACGCCTCGTTCCAGCGCTCGCCGGATGGCGGCACGCACCTCTCCGAAGAGCATGGCGTAGGGGTTGACAATCTGCACGAGGTGGTCGGCATTGTCTATGCAGGCTGAGTAGGTCTGCCTCATGATGCGTGGCGTCTCCCGCGGCCAGCGGGAAGCGAAGAAGACGGCCTTGGACCCACCCCGGCCCTCCCTTAAAGGGAGGGAGTCTTTCAGCTCACAAGTCTCCCCTTTAAGGGGAGATTTAGAGGGGTCTCCCCATATCTTCCAGAAGAGCTCCTCGTAGGGCTGGACGATGGGGCCTGTCATGCGGACGTGCATATCGCGCCACTGGCCCACTTTCGGCTTGCCGTGGAGGTAGTAGTCGGCCACGTTCATGCCGCCCGTATAGACTATCTTTCCGTCGATGACGGCTATCTTGTGGTGGTTGCGATGCATGAGGTGGTTTATCCAGGGGAACCGCATGGGGTCGAAGGCCTGGATGCGGATGCCGTGCTCACGTATCTGCTGCACGAGCGTATCGCTGAGCGGGAGGTCGCTGCTCTTGTTGCCGAAGCTGTCGAAGATGATGCGCACGTCCACGCCTCGTCTTGCCTTCTCGTAGAGCCGCTCCAGCAGGGCGCCGCAGATGCTGTCCTGCTGGAACTTGAAGTAGTCGAGCAGGATGTACTTCTCAGCCCTCTCCACGTCGCTGAACAGGGCTTGGAACTTCTCCACGGCCGTAGGCAGGATTCTGATGTCGTCTGCCTGGTAGGAGGAAAGCCCTATCTGCCGGAAGTCGCGCATGGTGCGCTCGGCTGAGTTCTCGCCTCGGCAGGTCAGGCCAAGGAGCAGCAGCGTCAGGAGGGAAAGGATGCGCTTCGTGGTAATCATGGCGGCAAAGGTACGAAAAAAACTTCATACTGAAGACATATCTTCGTGTCTTTCTGCGAAAAAAGTGTCTCCTGTGAACTTTTGGCAGGTTGGGGGAAGGCACAATGGGGGAGTGCCTATTCTTACCTCATCTCCGAAACAGCCTTCATGCGTGTTGCGGGATATTTCCAACGTGTTGCGGTATATTCCCAACGCCTTGCAGATGCTTTTGCAAGGCGTTGCATTCCGGCTTTCGGAGCGTCGGCTTGCCATGATGTCGTTTAGAGGCCAAAACTGGGGTGTTTTGTTCGATTTTTTGCAAATAAGGGAATTTTTTTGGTCTCGGGGTTAAAAAAAAGGGGGGTGCCGTGTATATAAGAGCGGGGGAGTTACAGGGGGCTTAAGAGAAGAGGCTTTATAGAAGCTATTGCCACTAAGCATATACTGCCATTAAGCATATACTTCCACTAAGCCAATGCCCATAAAGCCATTTTTTACGAGCTGCATGCCTCTGTCTCGGATTTTTTCCGTACCTTTGCAGCACGAAACGAAATACACCATAAAGCAACAGAAGATATGAGCAAAGTAGTTATCAATTCCTTTGAGGACTTCCAGAAGTACGAAGGTCAGGAGCTGGGCGTGAGCGACTATGTGGAGCTCAGCCAGGAACGCATCAATATGTTTGCCGACGCAACGCTCGACCACCAGTGGATACACGTCGACGAGGCAAAAGCGAAAAGTGAGAGCCCCTTCGGCCAGACCATTGCCCACGGCTACCTGACGCTGAGCATGCTGCCCCACCTCTGGGACCAAATCATCGAGGTGCACAACCTGGAGCGCATGATGAACTATGGCATGGACCGCATGAAGTTTGCCATGCCCGTCCTCAGCGGCCAGCACATCCGCATGAAGACGAAGCTCGAGGAGCTGGCCAACCTTCGCGGAGCCATCAAGACGACCATCAAGTTCACCATCGAGATACAGGAGACGGGCAAGAAAGCCCTCGAGGGACTGGCTACGTTCATCTACTACTTCAAGCAGTAGGCCTTAGAAAAGCTCCAGCTGGACGTGACGGGGATTGGATGCCGGCTTGGCCTGCTCCTTGTGATGCTCACCGCAGCCCCCGAAGTCGAGGAAAAGGTCGAGCTGGATGGCGAAGTCCGGCTTGATGGCATAGGTGCCGTAGCGCGTGCGGGTGAAGGGCGACTCGTGCCTGAAGCTTTGCTCCCACAGGTAGCGCCCCACGCAGTCGCGGATCTCGCCGTACTCAACGTCGGAGACAAAGAGGTCCACATGCTTGTTGTAGATGCGGCGGGCAATGTTCTTGATGCGAAGTCCGTCCCTTCCGCACTCAAGCAGAATCTCGATGATGTCCCTATGATAGATGTTATTCACCCTGAAAGATTACACATTTCTGCGCAAAGATACGACAAATAAGTGAAAAAGTGAAAAGTGAAAGGCGAAAAAAATGCTATCGCTGTGCTTTACTGCAAATAATTCTTCATTCTTCATTCCTCATTCTTCATTTTTTTCGTAACTTTGTCTGCTGAAACCTACAAAATGACACGATGAACAAGATAATAACCCTGCTGCTTGCCTGCAGCCTGACAGCCTTCCTGGCATCCTGCGCAGACAATTCCGAGAGGCACGAGCTCACCCCGGTGGAACAGCCCTTCGTCCTCTACGCAGACCAGACAGTCGATTCCCTCAGCTTCTTCACGTTCGACAGCTGGAGCGTGGTGTCGCAGGACGAATGGATTGCCGTGGACGGCGACTCCCACCTCGACTTCGACTACGACAACACGAGGCGCTACCTCTTCCGAGTCTACCTCAAGCTCCAGCCAAATACGACAGGCGAGACACGAGCCGGAACCGTCCTCGTCAAGTCCTACGACTACGCCTTCTCCGCACCCTTCGTGCAGCTCGGCATCCTCAACCTCTCGCATCCCGCCTACACAGCCGACACACCCTTCGACGAATACGGCATCATCCCACGCACAGCGCACTATGAACTCGTGGACAGCGCCCACTGGACAGAGGACTCTATATGCTTCACCGTACAGAACAGCTGGAACCTCCTCTTCCCCGACGAGAAACCCGACTGGATCAGCCTCGACAGGACGGCAGCCTCAGCAGGCCAGTACAGCGTCAAGCTAACGCTTGAACCGAACACAGATACAGACAACGGACGCCAGGCAAAGCTGAAACTCCACAGCGGCAACGTCTCCAACGAGATAGTCGTACGTCAGCTCCCCGCCAAAAAGGAAGCAAAAGAATAAGCGCCAGGTATGCAGTACGAACTCTTCAGCGACGCCGACTTCCAGCAGCAGACACCCTTCGCAGGACGGGCCGTCTGCCTGCTCGGCTCCTTCCGGCTCGCCACAAAAACCTTGCAGCAGAGGCTCCAAGCCCTCGGAGCCGAGATAAAACAGAACGTCAGCCGCAACGTCCACTATGCCATAATAGGCAAGAACCCCTCGGCAGAAGACCAGGAACGACTGAAGCGACTCGCCTACAACGGCTTTACTCCCAGACTCCTGAACGAGAACGACCTGGAGAACATCCTCCAGGGAAGCTACAGCTCCTACATCGTGCCTGAACGAATCAGCAAAGACCTGCACCTGACCCTCCAGCACTACCTCGACTCCCAACTCGACTACGAAGGAAGCATGAACCCCCTCTACACGAAGGAACTCTACCTCTCACCCGACACACAGCCACAGCTCTACCAGATGCTCGGCAACCGAGGCATCTATGCCAACGCCTATATCGACGATACAACAGACGCCATCGTCATTAGCAACACCTCCCTACAGCACCTGCAACAGGGAACGACCGACGACTCCCTCCGCTACATAGAACAGCAGTACAACAAGAGCCGAGCACAAGCCTTCCGCTATACAATGACCAGCGAAGGCGAACTTCTGGCATGGCTCAACAAACGATAAACACATGCTCGGTACAATCATCAACACCTGCGCCATCCTCATGGGCAGTACCTTCGGAGCACTCGTCCGCTCGGGCATCGGCAGAAAGTACAAGAAAGTACTCTTCGACGGCCTCGGACTCTGCTGCCTCGTGCTCGGTATGAACGCCTCACTGCCCAATATGGCACGAAGCGAAGTCCCCGTCCTCTTCATCATCAGCCTCGCCATCGGCGGCTTGGTAGGCACAAAACTCAACCTCGCAGGACGTGTCAGCCGCCTCAGCCCCAAGACATCCGCCGCATCTCCCCCGGGAAAGAAACCGAGACAGAGAATATCCCCTATGTGGGGAGGCATAGATGGAGCCGTACAAGGACTCGTCACGGGCTGCCTGCTCTACTGCATCGGCACCTTCTCCATCGTGGGACCAGTCCTCTCGGCACTCTCCCCAACATGCGGATGGGCCTGGGACGAACCAGCCAACACCTTCCTCTACACCAACGCAACGCTCGACTTCGTCAGCTCAGCCGTCCTTGCCGCCTCCTTCGGCTGGATAATGCTCCTCGCAGCCCCCGTCCTCTTCTGCTGGCAAGGCATCTTCTACTTCATCGGATACTTCCTGGGCGACGGCATGCCCGAGCCCATGCGCGTGGAGCTAAGCATCGTGGGAGGCGTCCTCATACTTAGCTCCGGACTGAGCATACTGGGCATCAAGAACTGCAAAACGATTAATCTCCTCCCGAGCCTGCTCGTTCCCGTCCTGTTCTACCTCCTAAAGATGCTTTTTTAAACCTTAAGGAAGAAAAAAGAAGGAAAAGTTTGCACAGTTCAAAAAATCTTCCGACCTTTGCACCGCTTTTAGACCAAAAGCCTCTTCACGGAGAGTTCGGAGAGATGGTAGAGTGGTCGATTACACCGGTCTTGAAAACCGGCGTGCTGAGAGGCACCGGGGGTTCGAATCCCTCTCTCTCCGCTGAGAGCAAATTTAGTGACTTTTAGGGTAGTCAATCAAATTTCAACCCAAACGGGTCATTAAGTTGCCAAGAAAAGAAAAAGCGTTGTAAGTCATTGATTTACAACGCTTTTATTTTGTCCTAAAAGCATCCTTCTCTACATTTTATTGATGGGCTGACCATCATCTGACTACCCGAAAGAGGGTCTTTAAGTCATCTGTTAGTCACGTTTGTGTTACACTTAGTGTTACATTTTTCTGGTGCACAAAAAATGTAACACAAGACTACAAAAAGACTACGATATTGACTGCGCTAAATCTTTGAGCGTTAAATATTTATGTTTAACTTTGCAGCTTGTTTCGAGCAAACGGAAGTGGGTTGAAACTGAGTGTTTTGTGTAACACAAAGCCCCCATTTAGCAACGAATAACTGCATTAAAAGATTTATCGTATGAAGGAAAAATTGAAAATCTCGTTCTATCTGAGAGCGAACTACTTCAACAAACTGGGAGAATCGCCCATCAATATCAGGGTATTCTTGAATGGCGAGAAAAGGTATTTCGGTTCTACAGGCTTCTTTATAAATAAGGAGATGTGGGACAACGACGCTGACCGTGTTATAGGGCGCACCCCTACTGCACGTACCATCAACATGGGGCTTAACGAGATTGAGCTTAAAATCCTCGACATAGCCAGGTCGCGTGAAGGTGATAGCGGTTTCACGGTTGAAAAGCTGTATAGCATCTATGCCGGAAAGGTTAAGACCATTTCTAATTTCATTGAATTCTACGAGGACTTCATTTCTGGAGTGGAACAGCAGATTGGTCATGGCAAGTCAGCTGCTACCGTGCAGAAGTATAAGGCTACGAAGAAGCACTTTCTGAATTTCCTGAAGATAAAGTATGGCTGGACTTCCGTTTCGGCATTTGACATGACTCCAGCCTTAATTTCTGATTTTGACATTTACCTCCGTACAACTGGCGGTATGCAGGGCAACTCAGCCACCAAGACCCTGAAGTCGTTGAAGACGGTCACCATTCAAGCCCAGAAGGTCGGTTTCCTGGATCATGACCCGTTCATCAACTTGCGTTTCCACCTCAAACCTGTTGACAGAGGTTTCCTTACTGAGGAAGAGATAGAAGTCCTGATGTCAAAACGGTTCAGTGTAAAGCGACTGGAGCATGTCCGTGACATCTTTGTATTCTCTTGCTTCACTGGTCTGGCATACATTGACGTTTCAAACCTTACCGACGAGAACATTGTCACCATTGGTGGAACGGATTGGATTATGACCAAGCGACAAAAGACAAGCATCACGGAGAATGTACCTATTCTCGATGTTGCACGAGAAATCATCAACAAGTACCATTCATCGGCAGACAGAAACGGTCGTCTGCTGCCTATCCTCTCCAATCAGAAGATGAATGCATATCTGAAAGAGATTGCTGATTTGTGCGGCATAAAGAAACGACTCTCCTATCACATGGCTCGCCACACCTATGCCACGCTGCTTCTTTCCAAAGGTGTACCGATGGAAACTGTGTCAAAGCTGTTAGGCCATACCAACATCAAAACCACGCAGATATACGCCCGAATCACCAATAAGAAGATTGAGCAGGATGTGATGCGAGTGGCAGACCAACTCAATGCATTTAATAGTTTTCGCAAACTTTGACTGACATTTAGTTTAATCACTTTCCTTTTTTTTCTCCCATCAGACATGAACTTAAACGTCTGATGGGATTTTTTTCTGTCAAAAGAGAAAGGATTGCCATCTTGTCATGTCCAGTTGTTTTGTTTGGTTTAGTCTGTTTTTATAGTACAGAAGATTGGAGTAAACAACTGAAATGAATTTAGTCCGAAACTTTTTTGTGTATGTACTCACAATGGACTAAACCAAACCAAATCATCAAACAACTTTCTTGCCTTCAAAAAAGAAAGAATTCCTTTTTCTTTTGTCGGCAAAGTCCTTATAGCTTCGTATGCGCTATTAACCTTCGTTGTTCTCCTTTCTGGGAGTCGATGAAATTAGGTTGCAAAGGTAACTGTTGCTCCTTCATCTACCCAAGGTGAACCAATGGTATATCTCAAAATCTCCACGCCATTCGGGTTGTATTTGGAGCCATAACCTTGTGCTGATGGTCACAACACCTTGTGAAGCAACATAATTTCTCATCACTCCCGAAAGTAGAGAAATCTACAGTAGGGAAATAAAAAACATCGAGATTATGTACACAGACGAAGACAACAGCACCGATTTGATTGGAGCATTTTGCGAACTCCTGTTCCCGAAGAAAGGTCAAAGAAATGGTATCATCGTAGAGGACTATGGGAATGAATGGCTTGTTCAGTTGACGAATGGCAGGGAAGTTCCCGTCTATAAGGACGAGGTTTTCATCATTTAGAGTTTGGGGAGTCCATCTGTCATATCTGGCATTTGGACTCTCCTTTCTTTTGACAGCAAGAAATAAACAGGCAGCGAACTTGGTTGCTTACCTGCTTGCCTAAATATAAATTCGGCAACAAAACCTGTTTATTGCCGAATTTATATGGGGTATGCCTAAATCAGACGTTTCAAGAACTTCTATGTATTTGTTCTTTGACAGAACCAATCACTCTTCATCGGAATCATCCTCTGAGTCATCAGAAGAATGATAGCGTTTCGGCATCATCATGGCACTCTCTATCATGGCTTCATTGCCGAAGTAGTTCTGACCGAAGCGGTTCATGTTGGTTCTGCCGCCAATGGCTGCCGCACAGTTCATGGCATAGGCGTCATCGGGATGGCTCTCTATGCGCTTCAAACATGAGACATAGCACATCTTGCGGTACTCGTTGTAATACTGATTGGGAATGGATGAGTCTCTGGAACTGCCGAAATACAGTCCTTGGTTGATTGCCCGCCATGTAATCCAAATGCGATGCAGGATAGGACTGTAGCTTCC
>JAFUGG010000048.1 GCA_017469525.1 Bacteroidaceae bacterium
GCTGCTGATGGTGGCGGGCTTGCAGACGGCGTGGGCTTTGGATGCTTATGCCGTGATGAAGGACGGGACGGTGACGTTCTACTATGACAACTTGAAGAATAGCCGCGATGGTGTCCTGGAGATTCACGACACCTACGGCACGCCTTATCCCTACAAGGCTGCCACGACGGCGGTCTTCGACGCTTCGTTTGCCAACTATCGCCCCACGAGCACTGCCTATTGGTTCCAGAACTGTAACCTTACCTCGATCAGCGGCCTGGAGAACCTGCGTACGGACAACGTGACGGACATGCAGTATATGTTTGGCAGTTGCGGCGAGCTGACGAGCCTCGACCTTTCGGGCTTCAACACGGAGAACGTGACGAATATGTGCAATATGTTCCAGATGTGCTGGAACCTGAAGAGCCTCGACCTCTCGGGCTTCAAGACGAGCAAGGTGACGGACATGAGCTGGATGTTCTTTAGCTGTAGCAGTCTGGCGAGCCTCGACCTGTCGGGCTTCGACACGAAGAACGTGACTGATATGAATAAGATGTTCTCCTATTGCAGCAGCTTGGCGAGCCTTGACGTATCAGGCTTCAACACGGAAAAGGTGACAAAGATGAGCGATATGTTCAGTGTGTGCAGCAAGCTGGTCAGCCTCAATCTGTGTAGTTTCAACACAGCCGGCGTCAAGGACATGAGCTATATGTTCTCCCGTTGTTCCGACCTCACGACAATTTACGTCAGTGATGGATTGTGGAATACGGAAAGTGTGACGAACGGCGGCTATATGTTCTGGCAGTGCACAAGTCTCGTAGGCAGCAACGGTACGGCATACGATGATGAGCATTATGGCTATGAGTATGCATGCGTCGATACGCCTGGACAGCCTGGATACCTCACGTCATTCGAAAAATACGACCTCAAGATAGTAGGCAAGCAAGTGACATCTGAGAACTGCAGCGACTTCTATGGCGACGGCACCGTCTCGTTCGACCCTGAGACGAGCACGCTGACGCTCAACAATGCAAACATCACGGGAGACAACGAGAAGAGTCTCATCGAGACGACTTCATCTCTCAATATCTTGCTCATAGGAGAAAATACGGTTAGCGACGCATGGTGTGAAACTTGCATCTATGCCAACTTGTCGGACAGTGACGGCGAGGTTCACATCACAGGGCCTGGCTCGCTCCATGTCGTGGGAGGAGGAATAGGCATTGGTGTTTCAGCGGGTCTTTCCATAGATGGCGGAGCACAAGTGAAGGTGCAAGGAGAAGAGGGCGGCATTTTTGCAGTAATGAAGCTCAGCATTAGTGGCAAGGAGACTGTCGTCATGACAAAGGCTGGCCAGTTACCAATTGCAAGTATCAACCTTACGCTCAACGACGGTCTGATTGTCGGCTTGCCGGAAGGTGTCAGCTTCAAGTATATACAGTTTGGCGAAGAAATAGAACAAAGCTTGTATACTATCGTCGCTGCCGACGGCAATATCGTAGTAAACGAGTGGGTGGTAATTGCCAGCCAGGACTACATCACAGGAAGCCCCCTCCTGACCTCCCCCGAGGAGGAGGGACAAGGTTACAACATGGCAGGCCAGAAGGTTGGCGAAAGCTACAAAGGAATCGTCATCAGGAACGGAAAGAAGACGTTGAGAAAATGAGATAATAAGAAATGTAGAGAATAAGAAAAGGCGGCGGGCTGTGCTTTGGGAGCAGGCTCGCCGCCTTTCTCTTGTGGCCGAGGACGGGTGGGGGAGCAGACACAGCGTGGCTAATCCTCAAACATGACACGTCGAATTTGCAAACTCGGCGTGCCATGTTTGTCAATTCGACGTGCCATGTTTGCCGACGCGGCGTGCCATGTCTGGATGTCAGCTCAGGCGGGCTAATGAGGCCAAGGAGCTGTGGGAATGGAAAATAGCTTCCTGAATGTTTGGAGGATAGCTTATTTCTGTGTATCTTTGTCACAAAAAAACGTCAAGGATATGGCTGAACATAATGTCTTAGGACACAGAGGCGAGGACATGGCTGCGGCGTATTTGCAGGAGCATGGCTATTGCATCCTCGACCGCAACTGGACGAACCGCGGCAAGAAGGAGCTGGACATCATAGCGACGAAGGACGACGTGTGTGTCTTTGTGGAGGTCAAGACGCGTAAGGCCGGTTCCGCCACAGCACCGATAGAGGCCGTCAATGCCCAGAAGCAGCACCGCATCTGCCTGGCTGCCGACTCTTACCTGAGGGAACATCACATCGACTCTTGCAGCCGCTTTGATGTGGTCTGCATCGTCTATGACGGCGAATACAGCAGGATAGAGCACGTGGAGGATGCCTTCAGGCCCCGGCCGAGGTTCTACAGGTAGGGCAGCAAGGGGTGATAATACCTCGTCTGAATTCTCCCATTTGCTTTTTCTCCCTAAAAAACTTTAATAAATTTGTTTTTTTGCTGGCATCTCCGTACCTTTGTGGGATAAAAAGACAACTAATACACTCATGATAGAGAACGAACAACAGACAGCAGACAACGTACAGCGACCGAATGACAGCATAACACATCATCTGAACCAGATGTACCAGAACTGGTTCCTCGATTATGCCTCGTATGTAATCCTGGAACGTGCCGTGCCACACATCACCGACGGTTTCAAGCCTGTGCAGCGCCGTATCATGCACTCCATGAAGCGCATGGACGACGGCAAGTACAACAAGGTGGCGAACATCGTGGGTCACACGATGCAGTTCCATCCTCACGGCGACGCCAGCATCAAGGATGCCCTGGTGCAGTTAGGGCAGAAGGACTTGCTGGTCGACTGCCAAGGTAACTGGGGCAATATCATCACAGGCGACGATGCGGCAGCAGGCCGTTACATCGAGGCACGCCTCTCGAAGTTCGCACTGGATGTTGTGTTCAATCCCAAGACGACGGAATGGAAGTGGAGCTACGACGGCCGCAACAAGGAGCCGGTGGCGTTGCCCGTGAAGTTCCCTTTGCTGCTGGCACAAGGCGCAGAGGGCATTGCCGTCGGCCTGAATTGTAAGATACTTCCCCACAACCTTGTGGAGATATGTGACGCAGCCATCAGCTACCTGCACGGCGAGGAGTTCCACCTCTATCCCGACTTCCCGACAGGCGGCAGCATAGATGTGTCGAAGTACAACGACGGTCAGCGAGGCGGCACGGTGAGGGTTCGTGCAAAGATAGAAAAGCGGGACAACAAGACGCTTGCTATCACGGAGATACCTTACGGCAAGACAACCGGCACAGCCTCCAAACCAAGCACCTTCATCGACAGCATCCTGAAGGCCAACGAGCGCGGCAAGATAAAGATAAGAAACGTGGAGGACCTGACAGCAGCCTCTGCTGAGATACTGATTCATTTGACCCCTGGCGCATCGAGCGACAAGACCATTGACGCCCTCTATGCCTGCACCGATTGCGAGATAAGCATCTCGCCAAACTGCTGCGTCATCAAGGATAGGAAGCCGTGCTTCCTCTCTGTGAGCGACGTGCTGCGTGCCAGCGTGGACAATACACTCAATCTCCTCAAGCAGGAACGTCTCATCCGAAGAGGCGAACTGATGGAAAGCCTCCACTTCGCCACGCTCGAACAAATCTTCATCGAAGAACGTATCTACAAGGACAAAGAGTTCGAGCAGGCCAAGTCGATGGATGCTGCCTGCAAATGGATTGACGAGAGGCTAACGCCTTGGTATCCCAAGATGGTGCGCGAGGTGACAAAGGACGACATCCTCCGCCTCATGGAAATCAAGATGGCCCGCATCCTGAAGTTCAATAAGGACAAGGCCGAGCAGAACATCGCCGCCATCAAGAGTGAGATAAAGCAGATAGACCGTGAGCTGAAGAACATGGTGGAGGTGACGTGCGACTGGTTCCGCTTCATCAAGGACAAGTACGGCAAGGACCATCCGCGCCTGACCGAGATACGCAACTTCGACACCATTGCTGCGGCTAAGGTGGTGGAAGCCAACGAGAAGCTCTATATCAACAGGGAAGAAGGCTTCATCGGCACATCGCTCAAGAAGGACGAGTTCGTCTCGAACTGCTCCGACATCGACGACGTCATCATCTTCTATCGCGACGGTACCTATAAGATTGTCCGCATAGCCGACAAACTCTTCATAGGTGAGACCGAACGCAGCAAGAAGGAGAAGAAGAAGGTGGAAGTCATTCATATAGATGTCTTCCGCAAGAACGACGAGCGCACCATCTACAATGCCGTTTATCGCGACGGCAAGAGCGGCGTCAGCTATATCAAGCGCTTCAACGTCACCTCCATCATCCGCGACAGGGAGTACGACCTGACGCAAGGCAACCCAGGCTCGCGCGTGCTCTACTTCACAGCCAATCCCAATGGCGAGGCCGAAGTGGTGAAGGTCATCCTCAAGCCCAATCCGAAGCTGAAGAAGGTCTTCTTCGACGAAGACTTCAGCCAAATCAGCATCAAGGGACGTGGCAGCCGAGGCAACATGCTGACCAAACTCGATGTGAGCAAGATAACGCTTAAGAGTCACGGCAGCAGCACGCTTGGCGGCAGAAAGGTCTGGTTCGATACGGACATCAAACGACTCAACTACGACGGTCAGGGCAAATACCTTGGCGAGTTCGACGGCAACGACCAGGTGCTCGTCATGCTCAACGACGGACGCTACTACCTGACAAACTTCGACATCAACAACCACTACGAGGACAACATCTTCCGCATCGAGAAGTACGAAGCAAATAAGGTGTGGACGTGTATCTACTACAACGAAGCTCAGTCCGGCTATCTCTACGTCAAGCGCTTCGTGCTCGAAGCATCGGTGCGTATGCAGAGCTTCATGGGAGAGATGCCAGCCGAGAACCTCGTGCTCGTCACCGACACGGTCTATCCCCGCGTGCTCGTCACGATGGGCGGTGTAGATGACTTCCGCGACCCCTTGGAACTGGATGTCGAGACGTTCATCAGCGTGAAAGGCTACAAAGCCATCGGCAAGCGCGTCACCACACTCCATGTCGATAAGGTGGAGGAGCTGGAGCCGACGCGTTTCCCAGAAGTGAAGGAAGAACCCGTCGAAGAAGGAGGAAACGATGAAGAAAACGGCGGCGAAGGCTCAGAAGAAGAGTCCGCCGACCCCTTCGACGGCAAGAGTCAGCAAGACGTGGCTGACGAGATGAACGGTCAGCTAAGGCTTGACTTCTGACATTGAATATTTAAGATGGCAGCACAAGCTATACATGGCTCTCCGTCGGCGGTGGGAAGCTCATCGGGTTCAATTATCTGTTGCTCACACGCAAATAAACATCTCAAGTCATGAAACAGCTACACATCTTTATAATATATATGTCAGCACTCCTTCCGGCAAGCCTCTGGGCAGAGGATGTCACGCTGGAGCCTGTACAGAACAGACGTCCTACGGAACGTTCGCTGCTTGTCGGAGCTGGCAAGACCAATCAGCTCGACACCTACCTCTCGCCGATGGAGTACACAGGCGTGCAGGTCAGCGTTCTTGTCCAAAGGGAGCGCATGACGCACCTCGCTGACCATCACATCTCTTTCCAAAGCACTTTCCACGGGGCCTTCACATCGACGGACAATCCAGCGGGCACGGCGAAGTACCTGGGAGGCAGGCTTGCCTACGATGCCGGCTGGCACTATCACTACTCGCCCTTGCAGAACCTCGACCTCAAAGGCGGTGCTTTGGTCGGTGCCGACGCAGGGTTCCTCTATAACGACCGTAACGGAAACAATCCCGCACAAGGTCGTTTCAGCCTCGACCTCTCGCTTTCGGCGGGAGCGAGCTATGCCTTTCGCATCAAGAAGCTGCCCCTGCGAGCTGCTTATCAAGCCGACCTGCCGATGATGGGCATCATGTTCTGTCCCGAGTTCGGCGAGAGCTATTACGAGATTTCGCAGCGTGGGGTAGGGCACGACATCATCTTTGCGCACCCGGGCAATGCGATGAACCTCAGACAGCTGCTCACCTTGGACTTCTGCCTTCGCCGCGTCACGCTTCGAGTGGGCTACCTCTGCGACATACGCCAGCAGAACGCACGCAGCCTCAAAAACCACGACGTGAGCCACAGCTTCATGTTCGGATTCGTCAGGTACTTTCAGTTGATGAAGAGAAAGCCTCACCCCCAATCCCTCTCCATTGAGAGGGGAGAATAGCCCCCTCCTAACCTCCCCCAAGGGGGGAGGAAGTAAATAGTTAATTTACTAAATTGTAAATAAATAGTACATCGTAAATCGTCAAATAGTAAATGAATCGGTTCCTTGCCATACTTGCCTTGCTTCTGCTCATGTTGACCTCTTGCCAGAAGAGTGACTACGACTTCGACGACACGCCGCAAGGCAATCTCGATGCCCTCTGGCAACTTATTGACGAACGCTACTGCTTCCTCTCCTACAAGGAGGAAGTGCTCGGCATGAGCTGGGCTGACATTCGCGGCAAGTATAGCGGGAAGCTGAACGCTGACATGTCGCGTGTGCAGCTGTTCGAAGTGTTGTGCCAGATGCTTTCAGAGCTGAAGGACGGGCATGTCAACCTCTCTACCAGTCTCGACATGGGGCGCAACTGGTCGTGGAAGGAAGACTACCCAGAGAACCTGAACACCGAACTTCGGCAGCAGTATCTCGGCACAGACTACCATATTGGCAGCGGCCTTCGCTACACCATCCTGCCCGACAACATTGCCTACGTCGTCTATGAGAGCTTTTCACAATCCATAGGCGAGGGCAACCTGAGCGACATGATTGCCTATCTGCAGTTGTGCAATGGTATGATTCTCGACATCCGAGGCAACGGCGGAGGCGACCTTTCGAACGTGGAAATCCTGTCGCGCCGCTTCACAAACGAGAAGGTGCTGGTGGGCTACACGTGCTACAAGACGGGAAAGGGCCACGATGACTTCTCGGAGCCAAGGGCGGAGTATGTTGAGCCCTACGACGGCATCCGCTGGCAGAAGCCCGTCGTCTTGCTCACGAACCGTTCCTGCTACAGCGCCGCCAACACCTTTGTCAGGAACATGAAGGAGATGCCTCTCGTTACCATCATGGGCGACCAGACTGGCGGCGGCTCCGGCTTGCCCTTCACCAGCGAGCTGCCCATCGGCTGGAGTGTCCGTTTCAGTGCCAGCCCATCGTTCGACGCTAAGATGCAACAGATAGAGTTCGGCATAGAGCCAGACGTCAGTGCATCCTTGGACGAAGCCAAAGCAGCCGACGGCATTGACACGATGATAGAGCAAGCCAGAGAGTTGCTGAAGAAATAACGCCCCCTTTTTTCCCTCTTTGGAAGAGTTCTTACGCGAGTGCGGAGGGAACAACTGACAGCTCTTCAGCTTTACGGGCTGTTTTTAGCGGATAAACATTAATAGTTTTTACATTTCGGAATGCACCAGGTTGCAGCATGGGTTGTTTGCACATACATGTAGATGCAATTGCATATACATGTACATGCAATTGCATCTACATGTATGTGCAAACCCTCCTCCCCATCGTATTAGGTTTCAGACACAAACAAAATGGATGCAGAACCATCGTTCGTCGGCAGACACGACGCCGTACATTGTCTTCAGAAATTAATTCTTATCCTGCTGATTACATGAATGTTATCTTCTTTGCAAAGGGCACAGAGCGTAACTTATGCAAATATTTCAAACGATAAAGCCCGAGGAACTTCCTCGGGCTTTATAAGTCTTCAAAACATGAATGGAGTTTTGTGGTGGTATTTATGATTCCTTAACAATCCCTTAGTACGGATTGAAAAGTTCAGCCACGTATGAGCTTTCTATCCTTGTCCGCAACGAAGCGATGGGGGCTGCGGATGGGGACGTACGCGCTACCAGCCGTCACGCTCCTGAGCACCACGGCCATAGGGATGGCTCAGCGGCAAACCTGCCACGTATTATTTGTGTCTTTGGCTGTAAGGGTACGTAAGCTATTTCGTTATATTGTACTCGAACGAGTTGAAGTGCGCTTTGCCCTCGGTTCCGTAGCAGAAGAGGCCGATGCGGACGCCTTTCCAGTTGGCTTCGCGCATCTGGAAGGGCTCGCTGACGGGGACGTAGTGCTTGCCGTCGGTGCTGTAATGGAACTGGTAGCTGTTTTGCAGTTCGGAGAGGGTGAGGCGCAGGTGGATGCGCTTGGGCCTCTTCGTGGAGACCACGGTGCGCTCTCCGTTCAGCTCGGTGTAGATGCCTTCCGGACACAGTCCGATGCCGCGGAAGTCACGCCCTATGCAGGCGAGGCCTGCCGATGCCTGGGCGAGCCCCGTGCCGTCAAGTGTCAGCGTGGCGATGCCTTCGAAGCCCATCATCATTTGCGTGAGCGTGCCTCGGGCTTCCTTCAGCTTGTCGGCTGGCAGGGCATGGAGCGTAAGGCAGCCTTTCCGCTCGCTGAGGCTCCAGGCACCCTCTGCCGGGTTGTGGTTCCATTGCCATTGCAGCCCCAGCGTCTCTTCGTCGAACGTGTCGTCGGTCTGCGGCAGCGATGGTGCTTCGCTGGTTGCCGTGTGCGGCTTGGTCCATACCTCCACAGGCTCTCCAATGCCGTTGCCGTCGATGTCCACACCCATGAGCGGCCAGTCGTCGCACCACCGTGCGGGCTGCAAATGGAGCACCCTGCCGAGCTGGGGCGTCTGCTGGAAGTTGTAGAACCACCACTCGCCCTGCGGCGTATCGACGAGCGCCCCTTGGTGAGGACCGTTGAAGCGTGTACTGCCTTGTTCGAGGACGATGCGCTTCTCATATGGGCCGTAGATGTCCCTGGAGCGAAGGACTGTCTGCCAACCTCCGCTCACGCCCCCTTCGGGAATGATGAGGTAGTAGTAGCCGTTGCGCTTGAGCCACTTCGTGCCTTCTGCCACGGGACCAGTGTAGATGGTCACGCCGTCGTCGAGCAGCTGGCGTCCGTCTGCCGACATGCGGTGCAGGATGATGGGACCTGCCCCGAGCTGACTGCGCCCCATGTAGGCCTGCCCGTCCTCGTCCCAGAAGGGACATGGGTCTTCCCATCCCGCGACGCTCTTCACCTGATGCACCTCCGACCATGGTCCGTGTGCATCACTGGCTGTTGCCATGAAGAGGCCTTCGTCGGGCGTGCAGTAATAGACGTAGAACAGGCCGTCGTGGAAGCGTATGCTGGGTGCCCATGCGCCTCGGGCATAGTGCTTCATCTCGTCCCAGCCGGGCTGCTCATAGCGGTCGAATATCTGGCTGACGAAGTGCCAGTTGACCATGTCTGTGCTCTCGAGCACTTGCATGCCCACGTGGTTGAAGTTGCTTGACACCATGAAGTAGCGGTCTCCGACACGGATGACGTCGGGGTCGGAGTAGTCGGCATTGAGCACAGGGTTGCGGTATGTCCCGTTGCCCTGGTCGCCCCACAGGAGCTGGCTTTGGGCTGACGCTTGCAAAGCCGTCAGGAATGCAAGGGACAGCAGAAGGATGTGTTTCATGGGTATCGTCGTTTCTGTAGGAGGCTATTTCCAGAAGCCTTCAGCCGTGAAGTACTTGCTCTTGCTGAGCGGCTCTATGCTGCCGAACTGTGCCCAGTCGGCATCGCCCTGGAACTTGGCGAGGAAGGCATCGGGGACGTAGAGCGTGCAGCCCTTGCCAGGTGTGCAGTTTTTTGGCATGGGGTAGTACTCGGTGCTAAGCAGATAGACCTTCTTCCATTTTGGAGCCGATGCGGAGACGAGGCCGAACATGCGGTTCTTGAAGTCGTTGGGGATGGAGAACTCCTCGAGCGCAGTGCAGCCGTCGAAGGCTCCGTCGTCGAGCTTCTTCATGGTGATGCCCATGAGCACGCTCTTCAGCTTCTTGCAGTCGCCAAAGGCTCCGCTACGTATCCACCAGATGTGTTCGCCGAAGCGGGCTGTCTCGAGCGACGTGCAGCCACGGAACGCATCAACGCCGATGGTATAGGCATCCACCAGCAGGTTCTTCAGCGACGTGCAGCCGTTGAAGGCATCGTCGTTGATGACGGGAATCTCGCCCTGGAAGTGTACCTTCTCGAGCGATGTACAACCGGCAAAAGCCTTGTTGACGATGTGCTTGATCTGTGGTGCTATCCACACTTCCTTTAGGCTCTTGTTGCCTTCGAACTCACTTTCGTTGATGCTCTGGATTGTTGTGCCAAAGCCCATCTTTTCCTCTGTGGGTACGTACTTGTCGGCACGGTGCTTGGCTGTGTAGAAGAAGATGTCCTTAGCTGACGTCTCGGTTGCTTCGGTATCGGTCACAACCTTGTTGTCCTGTTTCTGCTGTTTGTCTGTGCAACTGCAAATACCAATGAGCAATGCAGCCATAAGAAGAGTCTTTTTCATTGTTGTAAATATTAAGGGTTTTTAAGTGTCAGCTCATAATCAATAGAGTACTTTCCTTCCGTTTACGATGTTTACGCCTCTCTGGACCTTCCCGAGTCGCTGTCCGGCGAGGTTGTAGATGTTAAGGTCTTTAAGGTCTTTAAGGTCTTTAAGGTCTTTAAGGTCCTTAAGGTCTTTGAGGCCGGTGGGGTCAACAGGCTGGAAGGAAAGCAGCTGCAGTTCTCCGAGTTGTATCTGGTCTCCTCCGTTTACGGCATTGACTGTGAGGCGATAGTTGCTATATGCCTCAGCAGGCTCGGCTGAATAGAATTGTGTGGCATAGCGGTTGGAGAACGTTTCTCCGCTCCGGCTGTCAATCGGTGTCCATGTGTTTCCGTCGTTGCTCCCTTCGAGTGTCCATGCGGCAGGGTCGCGCGTGGGCTCGCTCTTGCTTGCCGTCAGGCTGTAGGCATTGATGCGTACGGTATCGGCATAGTTGTATGTGATGCTCACCGGTTCTGAGAAGTTGGCCCTATAGTTGGTTGTCCGGCTTCCATCGGCAATACGTGCAATCTGCTCTGTGCCGGAAAGCCCCTCGGCAGTGGCTGTGACATCAGTGGGAACTAGTACGCTCTGGTCGTCTGCTTCAGCAATGGCTACACCGTAGAGCTCAAAGTCTGCCAGACGAATGTTTGTCGTGCTTCCGTTGGCCAGGAGGCGGAAGTGCGTGAAGAGCTTCGTCGTGGAGACGGTATAGGTGAGTCGTGAGCCGCGGGCGGGGAAACTGAGGGTCTTGTTTGCTAACTGCGTCTGCACACCGTCTTCGTCGATGCCATAGAGTATGACGTTTTGCGGGTCGAGCTCTGCGTCGTCGGCACAAACAAGCGAGATGCCGAGTGCCTTGACCGGGATGGGGACATCCAGATCCCAATATGAGGTTGTTCCGGTAAGTGTGGCGTAGGTCGTCCCGTTCTTGTCAATGAGCGCATCTGCATCCGCGCCCTCGCTTGCCTGGATGGTAGCAATCGTTGTGATGTCTGCGAAGAATGTACCATAGTCGTGCTTGCCGAACAGCTGCCATTGTGAGATTTCAGCCTCTTCGCCTTGAATGGTCAGGCGATAGTAGATGTAAGCCGTCTCAGGACTGATGCGATAGACATTTGTGCAGCCGTCGTAGGGGAAGGCGGCTTCCGTCTGCTGGTCGATAGGCTTCCATGATGTTCCGTTGGCAGAGCCTTCGAGTTTCCACGAGGTGGGTGCCTTGGCGATGTCTCCCACGGTTATGCTGTATGCCGTGAGCCTGTAGTTGCCGTTGGAATGATAGATGGCAGTGACGGGGGTCGTGGTGGCAGTCGAGCCAATGTGGTCGATGAGCGCCTCCATGCCTTCCGTGACCGTGCCGCCGTCGGTAGTGAGGTCGGTCTCGTCGATGCAGCGTCCGAGTAACTGCCATTCAGATGCAGAGAAGCGGCCTTGAGCATCTGTCATGTCGAAGAGTATCCGATAGTGGGTGTATGCCTTCTCCGGCTGAACGTCGGCACTGAAGCATTGTCCCAGGACGGAGATGTATGTGTCCTTCATGACGTGCAACGTGTCCCAGTTCTCGCCGTCGTCTGATGCCAGCAAAGCCCAGCCCTTGGGATTGCTGGCACCTAACTCTCCACTGAAGAATTGATAGCCTTCGAGCATCATCGGGGATGGGCTCTGATATTGCAGCCATGTGTCTGTCTCGGAATCTATATCGGCTGAGAATGTGGTTAAGAGGTCTCCGTCTGTGACGGACGACAGACCTTCGCCTCCGAGGGATGCTGTCAGTGCGCCTTTGCCGTTGGTAAGGTCGGCATAGACATTGTTGCGGCTATGGAACTGCCACCAGTTGATGAAGGTCTGCCCTGTGCCTGACGACAGGAAATAGACGTCGTGCACACCTGTGACGGGCTGGTTGATGAGTTTCGTGATGGTGTCCCATGCCTTGAGAGCAGTGAGTTCGTTACCTTTGATTTCGCAAAGTAGGGTGCCGCTCTTGGTGTTGGGCTCGTCGAGAAAGACCTTGATGCTTGTCAGGCCCAACGTGATTTTCGAGCGAAGTTCGATGTGAGAGGCTGGCTTGTCTCCGAAGTCAACACGACGATAGCCGATGTAATGGTTCGACCTCATGGCGCCCACCATGCCGCCGTTGTCCTCGTCTTCGTTACCCGTATAGACAACGGGCGCGTTGCGCATGAAGTTGAAGTCCTCCGCCTCGTTCCTGGCATAGGCATCGTGGCTATCAACGACACCGAGGTGGCAATTAAAGGCAGCCGAGACGCAGGTCATGTTGCCGTCGTTGCCGAAGTTCTTGTATTCGTCGCCTTCTTTATGTTTGAAGTCTTCCTCGGCCTTCGTGAGCCAGGCAGAAGAGGTGATGCCGGCTGAGTTGCGATTGTTCCAGGCGTGGTAGGCATTCTTTGCTATCCAAGCGTAGTGCGACGGGTCGTTGAACGATTCGGCATACATGCGCAGATAGCGGAGCATGATGCCCTTGAAGTTCGTGAGGTCGCCGCTTACTGTTTGGCAGACGTGGATGAGGCCTTTTGAGTTGGCCATGTTCTTCTCCGACCATTTGATGATGGCATCTGCATCATCTTTGAACATCTGTTCGCCGTAATGGTTGTAGAGCATAATGGCAGCACCGAGGTTCGTGCCCTGATTGTAGGTGGAAGCCCAGTAGTTGTAGTTGCCTGAAGCTTGGTCATAGCTGTCCCACACCTTGCCTGTCGGCTTGCCGTTCGACATCTCGAAGAGTGTGGCACGTTCTGCTATATAGGTTTTGCGTGCCTTCTGGAAGTAGGAGGTGTCGGCCTGTGCAATGGCAAGGTAGCAGGCACAGACGGCGGCAGGCCCGTTGATGCAGGAGTTGGTGCCTTTGCTCGTGGAGCTGTGCTTCCACTGCAGCAGGTCGTTGCCGTAGCAGTCGGCACGCTTGAACATGCCGTCGAAGTTCGTCTTGGCTGTAGTCTTGTACTTCGCAACACCTGTCAGCAGGTAAGCACGGATGCAGGCGATGCACATCCAGGCGATGTCGTCGTTGTATTCGTTGTAGCCGTCAACACCTTTCTGGTACCATGTGCTCTTGTTGCGCGAGATGAAGTTGGTGTAGAGGTTTTCGAACATGGTGGCATACTGCTGGTCGCCTGTCGTCTCAAGGGCATCAAGCACCACCTCGAACATCTCAGCGTCGCCCCACCAGCCACCGTTGCCGATGACCCATCCCGTGCCGGCTTTCTTGTAGGCACGTGCCTTCCACTTCTCCATCATGTCGTCGCGCATGTCCTTGGTGAACTCATGCGGCATGGGCTCGACCACTTCGATGGTCCACGTAATGCGTGCTGTGTCGATGCTTGTGGAGCTTGCTGTGTTGACGAGCGTCAGGATGCTTCCATCGCTAATCTCGGCCGGTGCAGCAAGGGCATACTTCTTTGTGGTTCCTTGATAGATGCGGTATTTGTCTGTGGTGCCTTCGATGAGAACGATGTCCCAGGAACCCCTGGAGTTCGCGTTAGACTTGCTTATCTGTCCGACGTTGCCCGAACTGCCGGAGGTGAGGCCTCCAAGGTAAAAGCCAGTGTAGTCGTTGGCGAGGTAGAACGTCCCGTTCGTCTTGCTGCTCAGCGTCCATCGCTGGGAATTGACGTTCGTCTCTGTCCAAAGGACTGCGTTCTTATTCTCGTCGAGCGAGGAATTTTCTACGAGCACAGACTTGCCGCTGTTGATCAGGCGGATTGTCTGTCCAGACTCAAATGCCTGGACAAGAAGACAGCTAAACATAAAAGCAAAAGTGAATAGAGAGCGGATAGTTTTCATTTTGTTACGTTATTATATACATTTTGCGTACAAAGTTAGCGTTTTTGTGTCACAAAACAAAACGAACGCCACAAAATTATCTGTTTTCTGCTCCGCAATAAGGACATTTGCCCAGCTCTTTGAGCCTTTTTCCGCATGAACCGCAAAGAAAACGCGCTCTCGAGTTGCGATAGTATCTCAGCAAGAGCACTAAAAAGAAGAGTGCGAAAAGGATGGTGCTGACAACGGGACTGATGGCAGCAAGTGTGAAGAGCAGATAGCACAAAATGCCGACGCCAAGCAACGATATCAGATAGAGTATTGCTTCGCCCGTTGGCAGTAGCCGGAACACTTCGCTCGCTGTTGCCAACGCCAGTATCAGCAGTATCCAGACGGAACAAAGGAAGAGACTCAGGATGAGCGGCAGACCGAACGGGTTGAGCGTGGGATGATAGTAATAAAGCATCCATGTCTCTGGCACGTAGTGCTGTATGCTGGCGTATAGCAAGGCTGAGGCAGATAGCGTGATGATGAGAAAGGTGGGGTAGGGCGAGAGGATGTCGTGTAGGAAAAAGACATGGGGCTTCCTCTTGCCGAATATCTGCCAAAGCAGAACAAATAGGGAGATGGCAATGAGGATGGCAAAGAGCCCTAAGTGCTTGATGCTGAAAAGATGGATGAACCTTGAGATGGGATCGTCGGGCACTACGCTTTTCAGGAAATCGTGCTGATGCACCCAGCCCATGGTGAACTGGTCGCGGGCAAGCTTCACCCAAACGCTGTCCACAGAGTCTTCGGGAATGACAAGCATCTCTGCCACTACCAGAGCATTCCCATAATAGACGCTCATGTGCTCGCAAAGCGTATCGATGGGAAGATTGTGGAGGGGTGGGCTGCTTTGCAGGGATATGCTGTCAACGCATAGTTCAAAGTTGTCGCCCACTTGATAGAGCGTCGTGTCCTCCTGGCTGTAATAGCACGAGGAGAGAAAAAAACATGAAGATAGAAGAAGATAGAAGAAGACAGAAGGAGATAGACGACATTCGTGTTGTCCTCTAACTTCGTTGCATTCAGTGATATATCTTCCTTTATCTTCTTTTATTTTCTTCATTTCAATACCATCATTTCGCACTTCTTGCAATCGAATTCAAGCCGGAATCGCCTGCCGTCTCCCAGAACGAGGAAGAGCGGGTCATTCCATTTACTATTTGACAATTTACAATTTACAGTTTCTCCCCTTCCATTTAGACAGGGCTCGGTGGTAGGTTTGGAGGGGTCTTTCTTGCATTGTCCCCAGGCATGGCGAAGGCAGAAGCGGCAGGTCATGAGGGGAGGATTCGGAGAAGAGCGAAGAACGGAGAATTGAGAATCGGAGTTGCCTTGCAGCAGATGTTGTAATGTGTTCTTTTCTCTCTCCCTTTCTCTTCCTTCAATCACCTTCCTTCTCCAATCAGCCAGCGTGCTTCTCGGGATGAACCAAGGTTGCGAGAAGTTTATCTCAACATCCTTGCAGACGTATGGTGTGTCGCCCAGTTTGCAGAGGACATCTTTTATCGAGTTTGTCTGATCTGTGCGTGCAGGTTGATGCTCAGCGGCAAAGGTCATGCTTCTGCTGGTGCCGTCTTCTGCGTTGAAGGTCAGGCGGAAGCCCTGTCCTGTTTCCTCGAGCACGAAGCGGGCGCTGATGCGTCGCTGTGCCGTTTTGCCTGCCATGAGGTCTTCCCATGCCTTGTCATAACTGCGCCAGAGGCGGTCGCCTTTCCTGACGCCAGGCATCGTGGAGGGGTAGAGGTGGTTGCCCTCGGCACGGTTCACACGGAAGCCCTGCAGGTGCTTGTCAGCATCAAAGAAGCAGAGGCCGTCACCATTGCAGAAAGATTCTGGCGAGCTGACGATGATGCAATCATTCCGGACCTCCTTCACGTGTCCCACCTCGCGTCCCCTGCTCTTTGGCGTGTTGGGTTCGGCAAGGTCGTGCGTCCGTCCATAGAGGAAGTAGTTGGTGGCTCCTCGGGAGAAGCTTCTGGAGAGGTCGGACTGGAAGGTGTATGTGCTTGTGCCATAAGAGGAACGTTTGTATTCCGGCCGGCGCTCAAGAATAGCGTCGATGGCTTGCCTGTATGCAGCTGTCACGTTCTTGACGTATGAGACGTCCTTCAGCCTGCCTTCAATCTTGAAGCTACGCACTCCTGCATCCATCATCTCCTCAAGGTGTGCGATGCGGTTCATGTCGCGCAACGAGAGCAGGTATTTGTCTTTGATGAGTGTCTTGCCCTCAGCATCTTCGAGCGAGAAGGGCAGACGGCAGAACTGGGCGCATTCGCCACGGTTGGCGGAACGACCGAAGCAGTATTCTGAAGCATAACACCTGCCGCTATACGACACGCACAATGCTCCATGAACAAAGACCTCCAGACTGACCTCCGGTACAGCTTTGTGGATGTTGCGTATCTGCTCGAGCGTCAGTTCGCGTGCAAGGACTATCTGATTGAATCCAAGTTTATTAAGCCTTGACACTTTCTCCTCCGTCTGGTTGTCCATCTGTGTGCTTGCATGGAGAGAAATGGGCGGCAAGTCCATCTCGAGGAGAGCCAGGTCCTGAACGATGATAGCATCAGCGCCGGCATGGTAAACGTCCCAGACGAGCTGACGTGCCTGCTCCTTCTCATCCTCGTGTAGCAATGTGTTGACAGCCACATAGACCTTTGCACCGAACTGATGGGCATAGTCGCAGAGCTGCCGGATGTCCTCAGCCGAGTTGCCTGCCGCCGCCCTTGCTCCGAAGCGTGAGGCTCCGATATAGACTGCGTCTGCGCCGTGGTCGATGGCTGCAATGCCACACTCGAGGTTGCGTGCTGGGGAGAGGAGCTCGATGAGAGCCCTAGACTCTCCAGACTCTACCAAACCTCCCCTTAAAGGGGAGGCTTCCTTCGCGGAAAACTCGTCTGTTCCCTCCTTCTTTAAGAGGGAGTTAGAGAGGGTCTTTTTAATGTATCTCATCAATGTCGTAGGGCGTCTCCTGATAGACGTAGTAGTTGAGCCAGTTCTGGAAGAGCAGGTTGCCGTGGCCGCGCCATGTGACGAGCGGTCCCTTCTCCGGGTCATCGTCGCGATAATAGTTGACAGGCTTCCTGATGGGCAGTCCTTTTGCGAGGTCGCGCTTGTACTCTGTGTCGAGCGTGAGCGGGGAGTATTCGGAGTGTCCTGTGATGAAAATCTCACGTCCTCCGCGTGCCATTACCATCGAGACACCGCTCTGCGGGCTCTCGGCGATGAGCGTAAGCTCTGGCACGGCGAGTATGTCGGCCTTGCGTATCTCGGTGTGGCGGCTGTGTGGCATGTAGAAGACGTCGTCGAAGCCTCGGAAGATGGGCAGCTTGGGCAGCAGCGGCACTTGTGGGAAGATGCCGAACATCTTCTCGGGGAGCGGGTATTTGGGTACGCCGTAGTGATAGTAGAGTCCTGCCTGGGCAGCCCAACATATATATAATGTACTTGTGACGTGCGTCCGGCACCATTGAAAGATGTCGGTCATCTCGTCCCAGTAGTTCACTTCCGCGAAGTCGAGGTGCTCCACGGGTGCTCCTGTGATAATCATGCCGTCGAACTTCTCGTGGCGCATCTCCTCGAAGTCGCGGTAGAAGGCACGCATGTGTTCTATGGGCGTGTTCTTGCTCGTGTGGGCTTTCACCTTCATGAGGTGTATCTCGAGCTGCAACGGGGAGTTCGAGAGAAGGCGTATAAGGTCGGTTTCCGTGGTAATCTTCAGGGGCATGAGGTTGAGGATGGCGATGCGCAGTGGACGGATGTCCTGGGCATTCGCACGCTCATCGCCCAGCACGAAGATGTTCTCTGCCCTGAGGAACTCAATGGCGGGCAGCCTGTCTGGAAGTCTTAGTGGCATATAGTCGTCTGTTTTGGTCTTTTCGACTGCAAAGGTACGAATAACCGAGCAAACAGCCAAATTTATCCGTGCTTTTTCAGCCTGATGAGCTCTCTCGACGCTTTCCTTTGCCGAACTTTGCACAGGGGAGAGTTTGCACATACATGTACGTGCAATTGCATTTACATGTATGTGCAATTGCATTTACATGTATGTGCAATCTATCCATGCTGATGGGTTGGCTGGATAGTTGTGGAAGGATGGGGGATTTCCCTTGTTTTGTTCAGTCTTCTACGGTGATGCGCAGTTCTTTGCCTGCGGCGAGGTCGTCGTGCCGGACGAACCAGCCTTCGAGTGGCTTGCCGCCGATGGTGATGCTCTTTATCTTCTCGCCTTTCCCTTCACGGACGATGGTGAAGCGCTTTCCGCTGCCGAGGGTGAAGTGCACTTTGTCGAAAAGGGGCACACTGACGATGTATTTGGGGTCAGCCGGTGAATAGGTGTAGATGCCGATGGCGTTGAGTACGTACCAGGCAGACATCTCGCCCGCGTCGTCCATGCCTGCATAGGCCAGATGGTCTGCTCCCATGCCGTAGTAGTTGTGCATGAGGGTGTTGAGGATGTGCTGTGCCTTTTCCTGACGTCCAATGAAGTAGTAGGCATAGGGTATGCTGTGACCAGGTTGGTTGCCGTGGCAATAAGTGCCGAGGTAGCCGGTGAGGTTCCACGCCTCGTAGTGGCCGCATGGGACGGTGAAGAGTGAGTCGAGTTTCTGCTCGACGGCTTGCTTTGAGGGGTAGAGCGCTATCAAGCCCTCGGGGTCGTGTGGCGCAAAGAAGAGCGAGTTCCAGGCGTCGGCCTCGCGATACATATATTGATAATAAGGATAGTTTGGTCGGAAGTCTTCTATCCATTGTGCCTTTCCGTTGCGGATGACTTTGCCTCGCCAGAAGCCCGTGGAGGGGTCGAAGAGGTTCTTGTAGTTCTGCGAGTGGCGGAGCAGCATCTTTTCGTTCTTCTTGTCCTTCAGCTCGTGGGCTACGAGGGCTGTGGCATAGTCGTCGTAGGCATACTCCTGGGTCTTCGTGACGGACCCCTTGTATTCGTTCTCCGTTCGCACGTTCACGGTGTCCTTCTCCGCTATCCATCCGCGCTCCAGGTATTCGTCGAGATAAGGCCTGCCGCCGCGTCCGGGCACTGTGGCATTCTTCAGCATCAGGGCATAGGCACGACGGAGGTCGAAGCCACGGATGCCTCGCAGCCACGAACCGGCCACGAAAGTAGAGGCATGGTCGCCGTGGAAGAAGCTGGGCATATAGCCGCCCCGGACCTCGCCGCGTTCGATGCAGGAGCGTATGATGTCGGTCGCTACGTCGGGCATTATCATGCCCAGCAGGATGAGTTTGTTGCGATAGGTGTCCCAGAAGGATGGGTTGGTGTAATAGCGGAAGTCTCCCTTAGCCACGCCGCCGCGGTCGCTGGGGTATTCGCCGTTGACATCTGTGCGGAGGTGAGGGAAAAGGAAGACACGGTAGAGCGTGGAGTAGAGCATGGAGCGGTCGGCTTCGGTGCCGCCTTCCACCTGAATGTGTCCAAGGAGGTCGTTCCAAATGCGGTCCGCTTCGCTACGGACCTGGTCGAAGCTTTTGCCGGCGAGTTCTGCCTTTAGGTTCTCCTTGGCGTTTTCGATGCTGACGAACGAGAAACCTATCTTCAGTTCAACAGGACGGTTGGCACGCGGCTCCTTGAGCGTTATCATTCCGACGGGTAGCATACGTCCCCATCGGTTCGTCCCTTCGTTGTTTCCTCTTTGAGGTGCTGTTTGAGCGCCCCTGTCTTCAGTTACACTGTTGATGTCCTCCGAGAGCTCGGCATAGAAGTAGATGCGTCCCTCGCCGTCCTGAAAGCCTTCGAAGGCATTGCTGGCAGCTTGCTTCAGCTCCCAGTGACGAGGCGAATTGTTGGAGCGGGCAATGTCGATGAGCACTTGTCTCTCCGTCCCCTCGGGATAGGTGTAGCGATGGTAGCCGCAATGGAGTGTGGAGGTAAGTTCGGCATTGATGTGATAGCGGTCGAGCAGGACGCGATAGTAGCCCGGATGCGCCTCTTCCTCCGTGTGACGGAACAGGGAGCGATAGCTTTCCGGCCGTGGCTTGCCTTCCTTCGTGACAGGAAGGATGGGCAGATGAAGCAGGTTCCAATGCCCCTTCGAGGTGTGTGCGAAGCCGTAGATGAAGTTGTCCTCGTACTGATAGCCGGATCCGCTGCGGTACATCGTGACAGGCGTCAGTTGCACCATTGCGTTGGGCAGGGCTGAGCCGGGGAACGTCTCTGCGCCCCATGGACGTTTCTCCTCCGTGCGAATGTAGCCCAGGTCCTCGGGTGTCCAAAGGGTGGCTGTGCCCATCAATGGGTTGACATACTGCGTTACGTTCTGGGAATGAATGCTTGTTAAACTGAAAAGCAAAGCAAAAATGCTAAGAAATGACCTGCTCATAATACTTTATCTATTTAGTGTTGTGTATCGTTCTTGCAAAGTTTTGCCAGACATGCCTTACCTTCGCCATACGAATCGGTAGGCAAAGCGGCGGTTGGGGGCAGTATCGCCTGAGGTGGAGACGGATATGATGTCGTTTGGGTTGGTTGGATTGTCTGCCCACTTGAAGGCAAAGGAAACTTCTTTTCCGGTTTTGTTCAGCAGTTTGCGGGGCACGGCAAGCTCAAGCACATTGCTCCGAACGGCAAATGGATAAATGCCGTCGGCTGGTCTGATGACAAAGTCGTACGTGCCGTCCTCGTCGATGTCGATGTGGAGCAACATCCAATTTAGGTCTGAGCTGGGCGTCAATGGCTCGGCTGTTTCGGCGGCAAAGTAGATGTTCTTCTTGTCGACTGCGACGAGGCAGTGCGTTATGTCGTTGCGGCCGCTCTGGTCCGTATAATGATGGTCGCCGTAGCCGTCCCAGTCGCGATGCAGGACGTCGCCCCTTGTGTCGAGGAAACTGCTGTCGGATTGCCATTCGTCGAGGCTTCCGTCGAGTTTGATGTGCTGATAGCCTCTGTGGATGGGCATGGGCGAGACGCCTTTGTAGCGACGGATGTTCTGGACCATCTGCATGTAATAATTGTCCGTCCATCCTCCTTTCATCGGGGCGATGGTGCGGTTGAACTCAGCATTGTACTGGTCCACGAAATAGAACGGGTTGTCCTTCCTACCGAGGAAATCGATGTGCATCTCTGCCTGTCCGCTCGGGTCTTTGCCGTTCTTGTACTTGCCTGCCGTCCATTCGTTCCAGTCGTTGAGGTAGATGAAGTCGGGATCGACCTGCAATGCTTCGTTCCATCTGTCCTGGAAATAGATGCCATACTGCGAGAGAGGCTGCCCGTCTCCATTCATCGGCATGTCTTTCCCGTCGAGCGGCGGCTCGCCGGTCTCGCGTCGCCAGCTCTTTCCGGTGATGCTGATGGGATGCTGGGCAGGCGTGACGGCCATTTCCTCCATGCGTCCCTGGTGTTTGGCGCACAGCTCTTCGGGCTTCAAGGCAGCCACCTTCGGGTCGTTCATCTCGTAGCCGAAGCTCCATTTGTCTTCGCCTCCGACGTACGGAGTATCAGCCCATGTGTGATACCCCCACCACATATTCCTCAGGGTAAAGAAGTCCCAGACCTCCTGGCTGTAGTCTTTGTCGTGCTGACCGCCATTTGGATTGGCATCGACGCTTGGCGTGGCGTTGTAAAGGAGTAACGGCTTGCCTTCCCAATAGAACCAGCAATCCTCGTAGCGGGGCGTCTTGTAGAAGCGTTCGTAGAGGCTCTCTACCACATCAATCACGTTGCCGTTGAACGCCCAAAAGCAGAACTTCGGCACTTTGTTGCCCAGCGCCTTCATTTCCTGCATGGTGGTGAAGAGGACTTCCCATTCGTCCCAATAGCAGACGGCGTTGGTGACGTCCATGATGAGCACGTCGACGCCGGCATCGGCCAGCATCGAAAGGTCGTGGAAGCAGACGTATTTGTCCTTGCTCAGGAAGTAGCCGTACTCGGGTTCGCCCCAATGATAAGTGGCATAAGGGAAGTCGGGTACGCCTCGGGTGCACATGGAATCGGCTTCGATGCGCTTCGTGACATCATAGGTGTAAGGCTGTCCGTTGTGATGGTCGGGTGTGTGCCAGGTGATGTAGAAGATGCCAACGGTTCGTTGCTTGTCTGTCTTCAGCGGGTATTCCTCGGCAGTCGGCAAGGTTCTGCCTAAGCCATCGGTGGCTACCCACGAGGCTTGCGGGAAAGCCTTAAGGGACAGAAGGACAGAGAGTAACAGCAGGATGTGCCGGGCTTTCTTCTTCATCATTCCTTGTTTGCGCGTTTCCTTTCCAGATGGTCGAGGATGACCTTTCTCATACGCATACTCTTGGGCGTCACCTCGACGTATTCGTCGGCCTTGATGTATTCGAGTGCCTCTTCGAGCGAGAAGATTGTGGCGGGGATGATATGAGCCTTCTCGTCCGTTCCGCTGGCACGCACGTTCGTCAGCTGCTTGGCTTTGCATACGTTGATGACAATGTCGTTCTCGTGAACATGCTCTCCCACGACCTGACCCGCATAGACTTGATCCTGCGGTTCGATGAAGAAGCGTCCGCGGTCCTGCAGGTGGTCGATGGCATAGGCGTAGGCATTGCCGCTCTCGAGGGCGATGAGAGAACCGTTCACGCGACGGTTGATGTCGCCCTTGTAGGGCTGGTATTCCTTGAAACGATGGGCAATGATGGCTTCTCCCTGACTTGCCGTGAGCATGTTGGTGCGCAGACCTATGATGCCGCGGCTGGGGATGAGGAACTCGATGTTGACACGCTCGCCCTGACTCTCCATGCTGATCATCTCGCCCTTGCGGCGTGTCACCATGTCAATCATCTTCGACGAGAACTCTTCGGGCACGTTGATGGTCATCTCTTCGACGGGCTCGCACTTCACACCATCTATTTCCTTATATATTACCTGTGGCTGACCGACCTGGAGTTCGTAGCCTTCGCGTCGCATCGTCTCGATGAGGACGGACAGATGCAGTACGCCTCTTCCTGAGACAATCCATCGGTCGGTATAGCCTTCTGGCACTTCGACGCGCAGGGCGAGGTTCTTCTCCAGTTCGCGCTCCAGGCGTTCGCCGATGTGGCGGCTTGTGCAATACTTGCCTTCCTTTCCGAAGAAGGGTGAATCGTTGATGGTGAAAAGCATGGACATCGTAGGCTCGTCGATGCTGATGGGAGGCAGCGGCTCGGGATTCTCGAAGTCGCAAATCGTGTCGCCTATCTCGAAGTGTTCCAGGCCGACGATGGCACAGATGTCGCCCGAGCTGACCTCCGACGTCTTTTGGCGTCCCATTCCCGTGAAGGTGTGGAGTTCCTTGATGCGTGTCTTCTCCAGCTCTCCGTTCCTGTGGGCAATAGTGATGTTCATGCCTTCTTTCAACGTGCCGCGATGCACCCTTCCCACAGCGATGCGACCCGTATAGGTCGAGTAGTCGAGGCTCGTGATGAGCATCTGCGGTGTGCCTTCCAGCATCTCGGGTTCGGGAATGTACTTGAGGATGCAGTCGAGCAGATAGGTGATGTCCTGCGTTGGTGTCTGCCAGTCCTCTGCCATCCAGCCCTGCTTGGCAGAGCCGTAGATGACGGGGAAGTCGAGCTGGTCTTCTGTTGCATCGAGGTCGCACATCAGGTCGAACACCATCTCATAGACCTCTTCCGGTCGGCAGTTGGGTTTGTCCACCTTATTGATGACGACGACGGGCTTCAGACCTATCTGCAGGGCCTTTTGCAGGACGAATCGTGTCTGCGGCATGGGGCCTTCGAAGGCATCCACGAGCAGCAGGCATCCGTCGGCCATGTTCAGCACGCGTTCCACCTCGCCACCGAAGTCGGAGTGCCCCGGCGTGTCTATGATATTTATCTTTGTGCCTTTGTAGTTGATGCTGACGTTCTTGGAGAGGATGGTGATGCCTCGTTCACGTTCCAGTTCATTATTGTCGAGCATAAGCTCGCCTGTCTGCTGGTTGTCGCGGAACAGATTTCCTGCCAGCAACATTTTGTCTACGAGTGTTGTTTTGCCATGGTCGACGTGCGCGATGATGGCTATATTTCTTATACTTTGCATAGTCTTAATGTTATTTTGGCTGCAAAATTACAAAAAAATGTTTAAAGTTTGTTGTTAAATGTTAGAAGAAATTTATAAATTTGCGGTTGAGAACTAACAACAAACCTAAAAACACATGCTATCTGAGACTAATATGTGTAAATTTAATGCATTCCTTCTCGCCTCTCTTTTTCTCGTTTGTGGCTGTACAGAGCAGGTTGATACCTCTGCAAGATATGTCTTTACGTCCGATTGTGTCATGACTTACTTGCAGAAACACGATTCTTATTCGGAATATGTAAAGCTTTTGAACGTCACCCCCATTTCCATCCGAAGCAAGAGTACCGTGGGCGAACTGCTTTCTGCGCGAGGACACTATACCGTCTTCGCTCCTACGAACGAGGCCATAGAGCTTTATCTGCAAAAGCTCTGTGAAAAGGAACCAGACCTGCTGAAGGAACCCTCGTGGGATGCTTTCTACAGCGAGCACAAACGCGATTCCATCCGTCGGGTCGTCGTCTGCAATTCCATCATCGATTCGGGCGACAACGAGGAAGCCTATGCCGTGAACAAGTTCCCGCTGGAGACCGGTACTGAGTTCCCGCTCAACAACATGAACGACCGCAAGCTCTCCGTGCGCTATTCGGGCGTTGACTCCATCTTCATCAACAACACCAGCGAAGTAAGCCTTACCGAAAGGGACATTCTTGTCACGAATGGCATCATCCATCAGATAGGACACGTCATTGCGCCAAAGGACATCACCGCATCAATCTACCTGCAGGACATCCTCGACCAGCAGAAGGAGGGCTTCCTCCTCATGGCGAAGGTGATACAGGCATGCGGGTTGCTGGACACCCTCTCCAAGATAAGAGACGAGGTTTATGAGGACAAGTATCTTAGGGGCGAGATACCCGAAACGCAGTATCTCTACATTGATGGCCATCACCCCGACGGCATCAATACAACACCTCGACACCGCCTCTACGGCTTCACCATCTTTGCTGAGACCGACGACTTCTGGAAGGAACAAGGTCTCGACCCGACAGCACCTTCCTCGGAACTGCTGCCCAAACTCATGCAGTGGCTTGTCTCGAACAATCAGTACTCCAGAGACGACAACTTCCTCACAGACGAGCACTACGACCAGGAAAGCAACCTCCTCTATCAGTGGGTCACATACCACATCCTGCCCTTCCGCACACCTGCCGACCGCCTCGTCTTCCGCAGAAACGAATATGGCTACGATGCCAGCAATCCCCTGCGCATCACCATACCCATGTACGAAATCTATACAACCATGGGCAAACCGCGTCTACTGAAAATCTTCGAGAGCAAGGAGAGCGAAGGCATCTACCTGAACCGATTCCCCAACCTTGAGACAGGACGAAACGAGGTGCTCCATGAACTGAGCTGCGATGCGAAGAATGTGGGTTGCCGCATCGACAGAGACCCGCAAAAGGCTGTCCTCAACGACATTGTCAACTGCACCATCTATCCCATCGATGCACCCCTCTCCTATAACGACGCCGTGCGCGACAACCTTGCCCGACAGCGACTACGCTTCGACGGCATGTCGCTCTTCCCCGAGGCTATGAACAACGAGATACGTCTCAAACTCTCCACCGACCAGCAGTATCAGGACGTCTATATCCCCGCCACGCACATCTACAACTACTTCGAAAACATGCAGATGAACGACCGCACCACCTTCATCTACCTCAACGCATACGGCTACACGTGGTGCAACCTTCACAGCGACGAGATGAAGGCCAAAGGTCGCTTCGAGCTCACCTTCAAGCTGCCTCCCGTGCCGCGACGCACCACCTATGAGTTCCGCTACGACGTCCTCCCAAACGGCGACCGTGGCATACAGCAGTTCTATTTCGGCGACAACCCGGACAAGCTTCCTGCAGCCGGCATACCCGTTGACCTCACCCGTGGCATTGGTTCTATGAACGTCGGATGGGAAAGCGACGGAAAGGACGATGACTACAACATCGAGGTGGACAAGCGTCTCCGCAACAACGGTGTCATGAAGGGTGCCAAGAGCGTCACAGCCGACGGCTCACCGTCCGACATCGAGCGCAACCGTAACTCCAATCTGCGCTACATCATCGTACGCCAGACAATGGACCCTGACAAAACTTACTACATGAAGGTGAAGTCGGTACTTGATTCCGAGCAGAAGGAGTTCTACATGGACTACATGGAATACTGCCCCAAGGAAGTGTACGACAATCCCGAGACTCCCGAAGACATCTGGTAGCGAAAACGCTTCTTGGAGGATATTTTACGCGAGTGCAGAGGAAAACTTTTTCAAGTGCAGAGGAAAAAGTTTTCGAGTGCAGTCACGATTTTTGTTTCCATGTGAGAAACAAACTGTTTCCTCACGAGAAACAAAAAGTTTCCACCGGAGAAACAAAAAGTTTCTTCAGGAGAAACAAATCGGAAACAAACGTTAAATTGTGTTTAATCAAATGTCAACTCGGTCAACTACTCCTTTCCTTCCACGATTTGCAAAGAGGTAAGTTCTGCCGGTACTTCTTCCTCTTTGGGCAGGAAGCGGTTTAGCATGAGGCATCCGATGATAGCGCTTGCCATACTGCCGCACAGGATGCCCAGCTTGGCGTCGTTCAGCAGGTCGGCATGCTCGGCAGAGGGATAGCTCAGCGCTGCCATGAACATGCTGACGGTGAAGCCAATGCCGCAAAGCATGCAGACGCCTGCAAAGGACTTCCAGTTGGCACCTTGCGGCACACGGATGATGCCCAGCTTGACACCTACCCATGTAAAACTGAACACGCCGCAGAATTTGCCGATGAGCAGGCCAAGGAAGACTGCCAGCCCGACGCCCGAGAAGAGGTTCATGAGACTCATGCCAGCCAGGTTGACACCGGCATTGGCGAAGGCGAAGAGCGGGATGATGTGGTAGTTGACAGACATCTTGAGCACGTCCTCCATGTCCTGAAGCGGGCTGATGAGGTGGTCGCTGGCCGACTCCACGCTCTTGAGCAGCGCTATCTCTTTGTCGCTGAGCACGACGGGCTTGTTGCGGTCGGCGCGTGTGACTGTGGTGGCGGGGAAGTGCTCCAGCTTGTGACGGATGCGCTCTATGTAGAACTTCGTGCCCCGTGGTATGTTGGCTGGGATGCAGAAGGCGAGTATGACGCCTGCAATGGTGGCGTGAATGCCGCTGCCCAGCATGAAATACCAGAGGAGGAAGCCCGTGTTGAAATAGAAGGCCTTTGTGCGTACGCCGCGCCAGTTGCCAATACAAAGCACGGCAATGATGATGGCCGAGATGAACAGATACCAGAGGTTGAGGTGGTCGGTGTAGCGTATGGCAATGACGATGATGCCGCCCAGGTCGTCGGCTACGGCAAGCGTGGCAAGGAAGACCTTAAGCCCGATGGGGCAACGTTTGCTGAAGACGCTCAGGCAACCGAGCGAGAAGGCGATGTCGGTTGCCATTGGGATGGCCATGCCTCGCTCCATGACGGGATTGCCCCAGCAGACGAGGAAGAAGACGATGACGGGAGTAATCATGCCGCCGCAGGCGCCGATGATGGGGGCTATGGCGTTCTTGATGTTCGACAGCTCGCCCACGAGCACCTCGCGTTTTATCTCCAGGCCTACGCTCAGGAAGAAGATGGCCATGAGGTAGTCGTTGATGAACTCGCCCAGCGTCATGGCATGCCCGCCGTGGCTGAAGATGTTGAAGCTGCCAATGCTGAGGCTGACGGGCAGGCTCCATAATGAGCGGTAGAGGTCGCCCCAGGGGCTGTTGGCTATGATGAGGGCTGCCACGGTGGCAATGACAAGGAGGACGCTGCTGCTCACATACTTACGCAGCATGCTTATGAATGGATAGTTGTCTTTCATCTCGTTTCTCTTTTCTGAAAACGTCTGCAAAGGTACGAAAAAAAGTAAAAAGGTAAAAAGATGAAAAAATAAAAAAGGTGAAAAATTAACATTTCGTGGACTTTTATTTTAAGTTTTTATCCTTTTTTACCTTTTTCATTTTTTTAATTTTTCAACTTTTCTTTTTACGATTTCCGCGAAGTCCTGACTCTTCAGTCCCCATTTTGGAGCTATGACCATGTCGGGCGGGCACTGGCTTGCCAGGCGGTCGAGCACGATGCCATCAGGGAAATGGCTGATGTAGTCGAGGGCAAGGTGGATGTATTCCTCGGCTGTCGGCATGGGCCAAGGTGCTTCGGCATATTGGCGGGCAAGCTTCGTCCCTTTCAGCACCTGTAGCTGGTGCAGCTTGAGCGTCGTCAGAGGAAGCCGGGCAAGCTGTTCGGCCTGCCGCATCAGCTCGTCGTGACTCTCCCAAGGGAAGCCCAATATGATGTGGGCACCAACGTAGATGCCTCTTCTCGCCGTCTCTCTGATGGCACGAATCGATGCTTCAACATTGTGCCCACGGTTGATGCGGAGCAGCGTCTCGTCGCTCATGCTTTCGACGCCATATTCCAGACAAACGAACGTGCGATGGGACAACTCTTCCAGATAGTCGAGCAGGGCAGGAGAAAGGCAGTCGGGACGTGTTCCAACGACAAGCCCAACGACATCTTCTGCTGCAAGTGCTTCTTCATAAATTCTCTCTAATCGAGATAGTTGTGCGTATGTGTTAGAGTAAGACTGGAAGTAAGCCAAGTACTTAATGCCTCGGTATTTATGCGCGAAGAAACGCTTGCCTGCATCAATCTGCTCTGTTACGGAAAGTCCGCCCCTGCAGTAAGCCGGCACGAAGCAGGTGTTGTTGCAGAATGTGCAGCCGCCGCTCCCTACGCTGCCGTCGCGATTGGGGCATGTAAAGCCTGCATCAATGGAGAGCTTCTGTACCTTCCGCCCGAGAAGCTCTTGCAGCCACTTGCCGTATTCCTTGTATTTCACGCTGCAAAGTTATAAAAAAATGAAGAATGAAGAATGAAGAATGAAGAATTCTTTGTAAATTTGCAACCGAAACAACAAAACATTTAACACATTCGGACAATACAATGAAACGAATTCTTTCACTTTTGGTGCTCCTCTGCACCATCTTCCATGCAAACGCCGACGGCTTGACGTTGAACGACCTGACCAATGGAACATATTCTGCCAAAGGCATTTATGGCGTTACGCCCTTGATGGATGGCGAGAGCTACAGCCAGATTGCACCGGGCAGCAAGAAGATAGTACGCCACAGCTTCCGCACTGGAGCCGAGACGGAGGTGCTCTTCGATGTGGACAACGTGAAGAACCGCATCAAGATAAACCACATAGACGGCTACCTGATGTCACCCGACGAGAAGAACATCCTCATTCAGACGGAGACGAAAGGCATCTACCGTCACTCGAAGACGGCGGAGTATTATATATATAATGTAAAGAACCGCACCCTTGCCCACCTCAGCGAAGGCGGGCCGCAGGAGCAGCCTCTTTGGAGCCGCGACGGCACGATGGTGGCTTTCGTACGCGAAGGCAATCTCTTCCTCGTCAAGCTTCTCTTCAACAACAGCGAGAGCCAAATCACGAAGGACGGCGAGTTCAACAAGATCATTAACGGCAAGCCTGATTGGGTGAACGAAGAGGAGTTCTCGTTTGCACGCGCTTTTGACTTCAATGCAGATGGCACGATGATTGCTTGGATACGCTATGACGAGACGCAGGTGCCTATGTTCAGCTTCCCCTGGTACAAAGGTATGAGCCCCGAGAAGACCGAATATGCCGACTATCCTGGCTCGTTCGACTACAAGTATCCCATCGCCGGAGCACAGAACAGCACGGTCAGCGTCCATAGCTTCGACATCAAGAGCCGCGTCATTCGTAAGATGCAGTTGCCCATCCCTTCTGATGGCTACGTGCCTCGCATCTTCTTTACCGACGAGGCGGAGAAGCTTCTTATACTTACACTCAACCGCCATCAGGACTGCCTCGACATCTATCTGGCCAATCCGCGAAGCACCGAATGCCGTGTCATCGTTCGCGAACAGGCGGAATGCTATGTGCCGGAAGACGCCCTGACCTCCTTCCGAACCGTCCCCGGAGGCTTTGTGCTCACCAGCGACCGCAGCGGCTACAAGCATCTCTATCTCTACGACTTGAATGGAACCCTGCGCCGACAGCTTACGAAAGGCAACTTCGAGGTTCGCAACTTCTATGGCTATGACGTAAAGACGGGCAACACCTTCTTTGCCAGCAACCAGGAAAGCCCGATGCGGAAGAGCATCTACCGTAGCGACGGCAAAGGCAAGCTGACGCGTCTCAGCACCTCTGCCACTGGCACGAACAATGCCATCTTCAGCACCGACTTCCGCTACTTTATGAACACATGGAGTGACCTCAATACGCCCACCGTCACAAGCCTTTGCGATGCCTCTGGCAAGACGTTGAAGGTGCTCGAGGACAATGCTCAGCTCCGTCAGAAACTCGCGGGACTGAAGCTTGGCGAGCGCAGGTTCTTCACCTTCACCACAGCCGACGGCATACAGCTCAACGGCTTTATGGTGCTGCCAGCCGACTTCAATGCAAACAAGAAATATCCCGTCGTGATGCATCAGTACAGCGGTCCAGGCTCTCAGCAGGTGGTTGACAGTTGGAGCGCAGGCAACATGGGCGGCTGTCTCTACGAGCAATACCTTGCACAGGAAGGCTTCATCAGCGTTTGCGTGGACGGCAGAGGTACGGGCGGCAGAGGTCGCGACTTCGAGCAATGCACCTACCTCAAGCTCGGACAACTGGAGAGTCACGACCAGGTGGAGACAGCCATCTGGCTTGGCCAGCAGCCTTATGTCGATAAGGACCGCATCGCCATTTGGGGCTGGAGCTTTGGCGGCTTCAATACCTTGATGAGTATGAGCGAGGGACGACCCGTCTTTGCCTGTGGCGTAGCTGTCGCAGCCGTCACCAGCTGGCGCTACTACGACAGCATCTACACCGAGCGCTTCATGCGCACGCCGAAGGAGAACGGCTCCGGCTACGACGTGAGTCCCGTCAGCCGTGCCTCCAAACTGAGCGGAAGGCTGCTCCTCGTTCACGGCCTGGCCGACGATAACGTTCACTTTAGGGGGGCTGCAGAATACACCGAAGCTCTCGTGCAAGCTGACAAAGACTTCCGCCAGCTCACATACACCAATCGCAACCACGGCATCTACGGAGGCAACACACGCAATCATCTCTTCCGCCAGATAACGCAGCACTTCAAGGAGATGCAGAAGTAATCTTTTCAGTCAAAACGAGACCTTTGCAAAATCCACGTGTGGATTTCATCAAATCCTCGTGTGGATTTTGACAAATCCTTGTGTGGATTTTGCAAAGTTCACATGTGGATTTTTCCGACATCTCGTGTGCCGTGAGTAAGCCTCATGTAATTTTCTGGCAAATTCCTTTGCTTGTAAAGAATAATTCACTAACTTTGTAGCGTGAATAGTCAAAAAAAGACAAAAGCATATCTTTCAATTATCAATGTTCAATCTTCAATAGTATTAAGCCTATAGAATAAACAAAGGAAACTAAGACATATAGACAAAGAAGCGTCCGCTTGAATCTTGTTCTTGAAATTTCGCCAAAATATAAAGAGCAGCAAGAGTAAAAGTAAGGATGCTCACGTCGGTTCGGCGTGGGCTTTTACTCGAATATGCTGCAAGGGTGTTTGGCGATACCTCAAGAACGTAGACGAATGAAGTCCACGTTTTTTTTTGTTTGTATTATGCGGTAAGCTATGAGTCAATCAGGCATTAATATATCATAGTCAATAGATGCCATATCATAAATAGAAACACAAAAACAAAAAAACTTACATTTTTATTAACTAAATACATTATTACGATGAAAAAATTTATAATTAAAACAGAAAAATCAGAAAAGGAAAAGGCTTTTCTTAATCTTAAGGATCAACTTTTTATAAGAGACGAAATAGAATTACAATGTCATACTATTAATGGGCTAAACGATTATGATGGAATTAAAGAAATAAAGAAATGGTATATTGACGATAATTTTCTTCTTATTCCAGAAAAGTTTGTCAAGATGCATTATAATGAAGTAATTGAACCATAATAATTTTTAATATAACAATTATGAAACGTTTATTTATGACCTTTGCAGCAATGCTGCTTGTGAGTGTAAGTGCATTTGCACAGAGTGGTAACAACGAACCCTTGAAGGGTGATGTGAATGGCGACGGAGTGGTTGATGAGGAAGACATCGCTGCCGTCATTGACATTATAAAGAACAATGGGGGACCTCAAGTAACTTATTATTGGTATGCAGGTCAGACTGTTCCAACATCTACATCTACAGTTACAACTACAACAAGTTATGATAACGGCGGTGGATGGTTTGAATTAGGAACTAAAATTCCTGACACAATTAGACAATTAGTAAAAGGCGGAAATAGTGAATTAAATTGGTATGCAGCAGTGCCTATTACTAATGGATCAACATTAAAACCTGTTGCTGGTGATATGTCTACTATAGATATTTCAGTTACAGAATATTCAACTATAACAATAAACAATATATCATATAAAGTTTATTACTATGGAGGATTTACTGCAGCAAGAAATACATTTGCATTCGCTAAAAAATAATACAAAAATGAATAATATACATTAAATCAAAATGGAATAATATTTACAGCAAGGAATCGCATGTATATTTGCAAATATCTTTAACTTATTCAAATTAATTACGGAACAATGAACACAAAGAAACTATTCTTGCTGCTGGCAGCGGTGCTGCTGGGTAGCGTAAGTGCATTTGCACAGAGTAGTAACAACGACCCTTTGAAGGGCGATGTAAATGAAGACGGCACAGTCGATGTCGCAGACATCGCTGCCATCATTGACATTATAAAGAACAATGCAGCATCACAAACAACTTATTATTACTATGCAGGTTGGACATTACCAACGACTTCTAATGTAGATACTATTATAGCTGAAACATATCCGGCTGATTATGAAGCAAGTAATTCAAATACTGCAGGTAAGAAGACAACAAGTAAATCAACAATGGATTATTTAAGTAATACATTCATTAGTGTCCCGTTAAAATTGGGACGAGTTAAATATTAATCAAACAACCCCGGAATAAGGGGACCAAGTTGCTCTTTGACATCATTGGAATAAGTCTTATCGAACAGCTCTCTGAGCGGTGTTTTGTCCGTGAGTGATA
>JAFUGG010000049.1 GCA_017469525.1 Bacteroidaceae bacterium
AGCACTACCTCTTTGGACAAAGAGCACTACCTCTTTGGACAAAGAGTACTACCTCTTTGGACAAAGAATACTATTTCTTTAAGCGAAGAATACTAATTCCTTGGACAAAGAATACTAATTCCTTGGGCAAAGAATACTAATTCCTTGGGCAAAGTATTAGCATACCTTGGCAGGTATAAAGACAGGGTTAACCTTTTATTTTTCTAACTTTTCACCTTTTTAACCTTCTTGTCTTCCGTCTGTCTTTACGCTTAGTCGCAGCCAAAGATGTCGCGGGTATAGACTTTGTCCTTCACATCATCGAGGCAAGCTTCATAGCGGTTGGCAACAATTGCCTGCGACTGTTTCTTGAAGGTCTTGAGGTCATTCACCACGCGAGAACCGAAGAAGCTCTCGCCGTCTTGCAGTGTCGGCTCGTAGATGATGACCTCGGCTCCCTTGGCTTTGATGCGCTTCATGATGCCTTGTATGGCCGACTGACGGAAGTTGTCGCTGCCAGCCTTCATGGTCAAACGGAAGACGCCAATCACGCAATGCTGCTCGCTTTCGCTGTTCCATTGCGCATTCTCGCTGTAATAGCCCGCCATGCGAAGCACTGCATCGGCAATGTAGTCCTTGCGGGTGCGGTTACTCTCCACGATGGCCGTCATCATTTGCTGCGGTACATCCTGATAATTGGCCAGGAGCTGCTTCGTATCCTTCGGCAGGCAGTAGCCGCCGTAGCCAAACGAGGGATTGTTGTAGTGCGTGCCGATACGGGGATCAAGGCCGACGCCTCGGATGATGGCCTTCGGGTCGAGGCCCTTCACCTCAGCATACGTATCGAGTTCATTGAAGTAGCTCACGCGCAGAGCCAAATATGTGTTGGCAAACAACTTGACCGCCTCTGCCTCCTTCATACCCATGAAGAGCGTGTCGATGTTCTCCTTCTCGGCCCCTTCCTGCAGGAGCTTGGCAAAAGTCTCGGCAAACTGCTTGGCATCGGGATTGCCTATAGCCGTAATGGCAGCGTTCTCCTCGGTGAAGTTACTATCGCTTATCTCGATGATTTTGGGATAACCCACGATGATGCGAGAGGGGTAAAGGTTGTCGTAGAGCGCTTTGCTCTCGCGAAGGAACTCAGGCGAGAAGAGCAGGTTGAACTTCTTTCCCTTCAGTTCAGGCTTGTAGAGGAACTTCAGGGCATACTTCGCATAAAGGCTTCTACAATAGCCTACGGGGATGGTGCTCTTGATGACCATCACAGCATCGGGATTGACGCTGATGACCATATCGATGACATCCTCGATATGGTGCGTGTCGAAGAAGTTCTTGACGGGATCGTAGTTGGTCGGCGCAGCTATGACAACGAAGTCAGCATCCTTGTATGCTGCCTTGCCGTCAAGTGTTGCAGTGAGGTGCAAATCCTTCTCCGCCAAGTATTTCTCGATATATTCGTCTTGAATGGGCGAGATGCGATTGTTAATCTTCTCTACTTTCTCAGGAATTACATCCACAGCCGTCACCTCGTGATGCTGGCTAAGCAACGTGGCGATGGACAGGCCGACATAACCCGTTCCTGCAACCGCTATTTTAAGTTCACTGAAGTCTCTCATCATAGCATTTACCATTTAATGATTTATCATTTACTAAATTATTTGCAAAGTTACGAAATAATTCTAAATTCTTAATTCTTAATTCTTAATTTCTTTGTACCTTTGCAAACAAATATCAATGTACCGATACTCATTGGTAAATAAAGTAAATGACATTCGACGATATCATAGGACAAGAAGAGGTGAAGGGACATCTTCGTCGTCTGCTGCAAGAGAACAAGTTGCCGCACGCAATTATGTTCTGCGGACCTAAAGGCGCAGGCAAGTTGCCACTGGCATTGGCTTATGCACAGATGCTCCTCTGCCAGAACCCTACTGACGAGGGTGCTTGTGGCAAGTGTTCCGACTGCCAGATGTCTTCCCTATGGACGCATCCCGACCTGCATTTCTCCTTTCCTATATATAAAGGTAAGAGCAGCGACAAGCCTGTCTCGGACGACTTCCTCGAGGAGTGGCGTGAACAGATAAGCCGCTCCCCGTACTTCGACATCGAGGATTGGCTCGAGGACATCGGCGCCGAGAACCAGCAGATTGTCATCTATGTGCAGGAGAGCGACAACCTGCAGAGGAAGTTGGCACTCAAAGCAAGTCAGGGCGGACGCAAGGTCGTCGTCCTTTGGCTGCCGGAACGCATGAACGAACAGACTGGCAACAAGCTACTGAAGCTCATCGAGGAGCCTCCCGTCGGCACACACTTCCTGTTGGTCAGCCAAGAGCCCGACCTCGTGCTCGGCACCATACAGAGCCGCGTGCAGCGCATCAACGTGCCGGCACTGTCTGAAGAGATCATCAGCAAGGCCTTGCAAGAACGTCACGACATGCAGGCTGAAAACGCGAACCTGCTGGCACACATTGCCCAGGGCAGCTATACGGAAGCCTTGAAACGCATGGAGCGCGACTCGGAGCAGCAGATGTTCTTCGACCTCTTCGTGCAGCTGATGCGTCACAGCTACGCACGTCGCATCAAGGAGATGCAGCAGTGGGCACTCACCGTTGCAGAGCTCGGACGCGAACGCCAGAAGCGAATGCTCGACTATTTCCAGCAGCAGCTACGCGAGAACTTCATCTACAATTTCCACCAACCCAAGATAAACTTCCTCGGTCGCGAGGAGGAGAACTTCAGCACACGCTTTGCGCCGTTCATCAACGAGCGCAACGTCATCGGCATCATGAACGAGCTGAGCGACGCAGCCCGCGACATCGCACAGAACGTCAGCGCCCGAATGGTGTTCTTCGACCTCGCACTGAAAATGATAGTACTACTAAAGAATGGATAAAGAATACATAAGCGGCGAAGGCGGACACGGGTTCGCAGCACAAAGCGCCAATACAGGGCACTACGCCCAGCTCAATACATACGACTACTTGGCCGATGTGCCCGGCAATAACGAGGTTACGGACCTCGTCGAGGTGCAGTTCAAGAATACGCGTAAAGCCTATTACCACAACTGCGACAACCTGCCTCTGAAGAAGGGCGACATCGTTGCCGTCGAGTCTAATCCTGGCCATGATATAGGCGTCGTCTCGCTGACAGGCAAGCTTGTGCCCCTGCAGATGAAGCATGCCAACCTGAAGCCAAACGAAGAGATACGCAAGATCTATCGTCTGGCCCGCGAGAACGACATGGAGCGTTATGCTGAGGCGAAAGCCCGCGAGCACGACACGATGATACAGAGCCGCCAGATTGCCAAGGACCTCGGGCTGGAGATGAAGATTGGCGACGTCGAGTATCAGGGCGATGGAAACAAGGCTATCTTCTATTACATTGCCGACGGCCGTGTCGATTTCCGCCAACTCATCAAGGTGCTGGCCGATGTCTTCCATGTTCGCATCGAGATGAAACAGATCGGAGCACGTCAGGAGGCTGGCCGCATCGGTGGCTTTGGCCCTTGTGGACGCGAGCTCTGCTGCGCCGGATGGATGAAGAACTTCCAGAGCGTCGGCACGGGAGCCGCACGTTTCCAGGACTTAAGCCTCAACCCCCAGAAGCTTGCTGGACAGTGCGCCAAGCTGAAGTGCTGCATGAACTATGAGGTGGACCAGTACGTGGAAGCCTCGCGCAAGCTGCCGCCCCGCGATGCCATCCTTTATACTCAGGACTCAGAGCACTATCTCTTCAAGGCCGACATCCTGTCCGGACAGGTCACCTACTCCACCGACAAGCGCAACGCTGCCAACCTCGTCACCATCAGCGCCGAGCGTGCCAACGCCATCATTGAGATGAACAAGCAAGGCGAGAAGCCCGTCTCGCTCGAGGAAGGCGGACACAAGGAGCCGGAACGTCCCGTCGACCTGGCAACGCAAGAAGACCTCAATCGCTTCGACAAGAAGAAGAAACATAAGAAGAAACACAAGAAGAAACCTACGAGTGAAAATTAAGAAAATGAGTTATAAGAAGACAGAGGTAGATATGCCGCTTTCTGCAGCGAAGACTGAGGACAATACTTTTGGATTTTGCCACAGGTGTCGTCTTCTATCTTCTTCTATCTACCTCTATCTACTTCTATCTTCTATTATCCTTTCCTGCACTGGCAGCACGGTCTTTCATAGCTACAAGCCCCTGCCTGCTGAAGGATGGGAAAGGCGCGACACCATTTGTTTTGAGGTGCCGGAGGCCGAGGCAGACATCAATGGCACACTCACCATCGGACTTCGCACGTCAGCCAACGTCGGCATGAGGAACGTCGTGCTCCTGGTGGAACAATGCGGCTCGCAGCCAAGCAGTTGCCGCAAGGACACCGTCCGCTATCCCCTGACCGACGCCGACGGCTTTGCCTTGAGCCGAGGCGTCAACCATCATCAGTATGAGACCCAGCACCTGCCTTTCCGCCTGAGGAAGGGTCAAGGATGCACCGTCCGCATCAACCATCTCATGAGGCATGAAGAGATTGGCGGCATCTCGGAACTCGGCATCCGCATCGAGCCATAGCTTATTCCCCAGCCCCTGCACTAATCACAGTATTAAACAGCAATCCCCGAGATGCGTGTGCACCCTCGGGGATTGCATGTCTTACTCTCTCTTATGGAGAGGAGCGAGGGAAGAGGGACAGTTTATTCGTCGCCCCAGATGTCCCAGGCACTTTCTTTCGTCAACGCCTGGCTGCCGTCGACAGTCTTGTCACTGTTGATGTTCAAACTCTCTGCCAGCATCTGAGCTGCCTGAGCCTCTTCTACCCGCATTGCAGGTGCAAAATACTTTTTCATAACTTATATAATTAATGTTGTTATATTATGAGTTTAAGGTTCCCTCCCCGAAAGGAGGGAACACAATGCAATTTACTTGAGTACCTTCTTGCCGCCGATGATGTTGATGCCCTTCTGCATCTTCTCGAGGCGCTGGCCGGCGAGGTTGTAGATTGAAGATTCTTCATTCTTCACTCTTAATTCTTCATTTATTCCGGTAGCATCGTCGAAAGCGAAGCCATAGAAGCCCTTGACGCCAGCTCCGCTGATATCGAGGTAGCCCTTGCCGGCGGAAATGGTTGAATTCTCTGTTGCCTTGTAGAAGCCGATGCCATCTGCACCGTTAGCAAGGATATACTGTGTGCCGGTGGCTGTGATGTCGGCAGTAGCGGCCAGCAGTTCGTTGCCTGTCAGGGCAGGAGCACCAGTGGTGTAAGGCAGCTTATAGGAACCAGCCTTACCTTTCATGACAACTGCGCTGCCAACGGGAACCTTCGTCACCTGTGTCATGTTTGCCCAGCCTTCTGGTGCGATGCTGACGGTGTATGCAGCCAAATCCTCTGCATCGAAGCTGCTCAGGTCAACGTCCTTCACTTCGGGAACGTAGGTTGCGTAGCCGTTGCTGCCCATGTAGAACATCTCGGCGGTGTCGTCCTTGCCTACGATGCAGAAGCCGAACACCATGGCCTTGCTTCTTCCGTTGGACTCTCCTGAGTTATAGAGGCTGATGCTTGTAATGACCTTATTCTGGTCAACAAAAGCCGGAATCTCAAAGAAGCGGAAGTTCTGGTTGTCCTGGATATTATCAGAACTCCAAAGGTCTACACGCCCCGTCTGATAGACCGTTACGGCACGGGTTACTTCGTTGTTGGTATCCCAGTTGTAAATCTGGAACTGTGCTTGCGACGTAGTACCGTCGGCATAGTTGAAGGTAGCCGTCATGTCGGCGGGTCCGTTGCTAGCAGTGCCGAGGAAGTAGAATCTCCAACTCTTGCTCTGGCGGTCGCCGTCGATGGTCATCGTCTTGGTCTGACCTTTCGTAATAAACACAGCATTCAGATTGTCATAGTCGAAAGCATAGGTGTGACCTGTGGAAGTCTTCAAGATGCCGTCATCGGGCACACCGTAGTTTGTGGTTCTTTCCGTTCCGTTGACAGTGATGGTCTTGGTATAGAAACCGGTCTGGTTGTTGTCGAAGCCTTCTATGATGTCCTCGTCGCCTACAACAGGTGTCTTGCGAGTGAAGACGTCGGCATCGAGACCACTAGAGATGTTTACGGACTCGGCGCCAAACTTCTCATCGCTTGCCAGGTAGTCGGCCATTGCCTTTTCTGCTGCCCAGGCTGCAGTAACGTTCTCAGTCAGGTTCTTGTAGGTAGAAGCACCAACGGCTTCCACGGCAGCGTCGAATGTGCTCTTCTGTGCATCGGTAGCCTCGCTGTAATCATACTTGCTTTGGAAGTCCAACAACTCCTGA
>JAFUGG010000050.1 GCA_017469525.1 Bacteroidaceae bacterium
GTCGGCAAGCGTCCAGGCTGGACTCTCTGAGATAATGGCACAAATAGAGGAGACTCTGAGCGGACTGCGTATCGTCAAGGCCTTCATAGCCGAGGAAAAGATGGCCCGACGCTTCAACTACATCAACAACGAGTTCCGCCGAGGCATGATGAACATGATGATGCGCATCAACGCCGCTCATCCGGTCTCCGAAACAATGGGAACGGTCATCATCGTCATCGTCCTGCTCTTCGGAGGCTGGCTCATCCTCGAGGGCGATGGGTTCATTGACGCTTCGACTTTCATCTTCTACATGGTCATCCTATACAGCGTCATCAACCCCATCAAGGACCTCACTCGACAGGCATACATGATACCCCTCGGCCTCACTTCCATGTCGCGCATCGACTACATTCTCAAGGCCGAGAACCCCATCAAGGAAATAGCTGTGCCGGAGACGCTGGGCAACTTCGAAAACGAAGTTGAAATGCATGACGTCTGCTTCTGCTACATCGAGGGGCGCGACGTGCTGAAGCACATCAACCTGACTGTGCCCAAAGGCAAGACTGTTGCCATCGTGGGGCAATCGGGCTCGGGCAAGTCGACACTCGTCGACCTTATCCCTCGCTACCACGACGTGAAGCATGGGTGTATCACCATAGACGGCAAGGATATCCGCAACGTCAGGATACGCGACCTAAGAGCCCTCATCGGCAATGTCAACCAGGAGGCTATCCTTTTCAACGACTCTTTCTACAATAACATCACCTTCGGCGTGGAGAACGCCACCATGGAGGAGGTCGTGGAGGCGGCTAAGATTGCCAACGCTCACGACTTCATCATGGAGACGGAGAGAGGGTACGATACGGTCATCGGCGACAGAGGCGGCAGGCTCTCAGGCGGTCAGAGGCAGCGCATCAGCATCGCTCGCGCTATCCTGAAGAACCCGCCTATCCTTATCCTTGACGAAGCGACGTCGGCCCTCGACACTGAGAGCGAGCACCTCGTGCAGGAGGCTTTGGACCGCCTCATGCAGAGCCGTACGACTATCGCCATCGCTCACCGTCTCTCCACCATCAAGCATGCCGACATCATTCACGTGCTCCACGAGGGTGAAATCGTGGAGAGCGGTAGGCACGACGAGCTCATCGCCAAGGACGGTTACTACAAGCGTCTCTACGACATGCAGCAACTCTGACACGGAAAAACACCCAGGTAAATGTATATCAAGATGAAGATAACAGCTGTAATTCCCGTTCGCACAGGTTCCCAAAGGGTACACGACAAAAACCTCAGACCCTTTGCCGACTCCACTTTGCTCGACATCAAGATAAGGGAGCTACAGAAAGTGGAGGAGCTGAGCTGCATCATCGTCAACACTAACTCCGACGAGTTGGTCAGCCGAATAAATCGCCAGTATGCGGGCGGCAAGGTCCGTGCTCAGAGGAGAGAGGACTACTATGCCAGCTCGGCATGTTCGGGGAGCGAGTTCTTTCAGCATCTCGGGGAAGTGACCGATACCGACATCTTCGTTTACACTCCCTGCACGTCTCCCTTCATCAAGGCTGAAACCATATCAAGGTGCATACAGACATATCTCAAAGAGAGAGGTCAAGGCTGCGACAGTGTTTCAACAGTAAGCAGCGTCAAGGAGTTTCTGTGGCTCGACGGCAAAGCCATCAACTATGACCCGCGGCACGCTCCCAACTCGCAAGACTTACCTGACATCGTGGCTCTCAACTTCGGTTGTTCCGTAATAAGCAGAGACAGGCTCATCAGTGGCCGAAACATCATCGGCAAGAAGCCGAAGTTCGTCACCGACACAGACATCGAGGCCATAGACATCGACACTCCTCTCGACTTTTACATCGCAGAACAGCTTTACATAAAGCTCAACGTAGAACACAAGGGCATCTTGGACTAAGTAAGACACATGGACGCGACGCTGGGCAGATATAGGGAACTAAAAGACAGCCTTTCCGTCAAATACAGAGGCATTGACATTTCGCAGGTGCTTGCTGTATATCTATGGGTATGGGCTGAAGCAAAGGCGATTGAAGGCGTGGAAGAGGACGAGACCGAACGAGCGCTCGACCTTTCCTTCCTGCAAGGCATCGACAAAAGCAAAGTCATATACTTTGACATCGACAGGAAGGACCATCAGACAACTTTCAACGACATCTGCTCCAGCCTGAATGATGACTATAAGGTCATTGATATAGCCTTCAATGTCAAATACAAACAACATCGAACTGTCGTCAACAAATGGCTGTCAAGGTTCTACGTAAGAGCATCCCAAAGACAATGCCAGCTCACTAAACGGGAGCGGGAACAATTGAGCTACAGAGTGTGCCTCGTGCTGAACACCATAGACGAACTGTATGCCATGAAGAAGCAATTGAGTCACGTCACACACTTTGTTTCCTACTCTGCTATACATCCCTGGAACAATCTGCTCTGCCAATTCTTCAGGCTCCAGCATGCCAAGGTCTTCGGGCTGTCGCATGCCGTCCACTACATATACACCGATAACGTACCGATACATTGTCTTAATTACGAAAACCTGGATGTGGACTATAGCCTTGTTTGGGGACAATATACGAAAGACGAATATCTCCGCTATGGTGTCAAGGCAAAAGAAATACTCGTTGCAGGCTATCCGAAAAAGATTGAAGTACAGCAGACGAAGAATGCAAACGAACTCAAAAGCTGCCTGGTTCTCCTGTCTAATCCAGACTACGATGCAACGAACAGAAAACTTCTTACTATGCTGTCCGTATTGGCGGATCTTTTTACCTTTAGTCTGAAACTACATCCATCGTGCAACTATGAGTATTATAGCCACTGGGCAGCCAGGGTGGGAATGTACATAATAGGCAAGGATGTCCAACTCACAGAATGCTTCGACAAAGAGAAGTACGACTTCGCAATAGCTGTGAATACAACAAGCTATTATGAAATCATGGCAGCAGGCATTCCTTGCCTACGATACAGGGACGACGAGGCATATCAGATGACATACGGAGCAGAGGAAGATATGTTTGCCACTGCCGAGGAATTCGCGCGGGCTCTGGAATGGCTAAGAGGCGGAATAGAAGGCGGCACGTACGATGATGTGGCAAGACATACGCTGCATTATGCGATGGGAATAGGAGAGAACAAGTACAGAGAGATACTGTCCACGGACGAAAGATAACAGACGTATTGAAGATGTTTAGAAAAGTTAAAGACGCAATAGCTCGTTTCGTATGTCGGTGCCTAATGGTACCGGCAGCGAAGAAGAAAGGGTATGGCATCATTGGAGAATACCTTCTAAGCGTGGAGGGAAAGAGAGCTTTGCGCGATGCCCTATTCGATTGCGATGATTATAAGATACTGAAACAGAAAGTTCGGTTCAGTAGCTTGCTGTCTGATGAGGATTTCAAAAACATCAATCTGCCGCAAGAGGATGGTATGTCCATCTCTTCCTTCTTTTCGGGAAAAGAGAATTGGTATGTGGGACCAATGTCTGTAATGTATGGCGCAAGGTGCTCCCACATAGGCGAGAACTTTCGTGCGGGACGTGCTTTCAGGCTGGAGGTCATAGAAGAATACTCAGGCCAACGCTTCAGTCCTTCTTTGGAAATTGGCGATAATGTAAGCATACAAGACTTTTGCCACATCGGATGTGTCGAGCGTGTTGAGATAGGCGACGGCACTATGATAGCAAGCAAAGTGTTCATCACGGACCATTTTCATGGAGATATTTCGCCAGATGACCTGAAGACGATGCCTGCCGAACGACCTCTCAGCCACAAGCCAGTGAAGATAGGCAGGAATGTATGGATTGGCGACGGAGCATGCATCCTTCCGGGGGTGACACTTGGTGATAACGTTATTGTTGGTGCCAATGCTGTCGTAACACACTCTTTTGATCCGAACTCTGTCATAGCAGGATGCCCGGCAAGGCTAATTAGGAAGATAGAAGACAATAAAAACGAAGAAAGAGAAGTGTAGGGAACTTTAGTTCCGTCAGAAAGAATGAAGAGCATAATTGTCATACCCGTATACAAGCCCATGCCAGATGAGGCTGAGCAGATGTCGATCAGGCAGTGCGTCAAGGTACTTGATAGGCACAGAATATGTCTGGTCTGCCCCGAGGGACTTGATACTGCAGTATATGACAATGTGATAGGCAAACGGACAGAGGTTAAACGGTTTGCTCCTGAATTCTTCGACGGCATTGACGGATACAACAGGCTGATGAAGAGCCACGGCTTCTATGAGCGTTTCAAGGACTATGACTACTTGCTCGTTTATCAGCTCGACGCTTGGGTGTTCAGGGACGAACTGGAGGAGTGGTGCAGCAAAGGCTACGATTATGTTGGTGCTCCTTGGTTCGAGGAATGGCGCAACCATGAGGAAGGATACGAACTCATGTGTGTAGGCAATGGAGGTTTCTCACTTCGCAAGGTGAGCAAGTTCCTGAAAATAACAAAACCTTCTGCAAGGCTTTACGGGTTCTGGCAGACCATGAAAAGCAGGCAGAAAGGCAGACGGAGTTACTATAGGAGAGTGAAAGACTATCTCTCCCATGAGAACAGCGCAGGAGCATTCATGGAACAGAAACAAGACAGATGGGAGGACATTTACTTTTGCTATGACCTCAGAGGCACCGCTCTTGAACTGAAGACTCCTGACTGCAGGGAAGCAGCAATGTTTTCCATTGAGACTTCTCCTAAGTATCTCTTTCAAGAGGTGAACGGCGGACAGCTTCCTTTTGGCTGTCATGCTTGGCAAAGATATCAATACGATGATTTCTGGAAGGGAAGGATAAAGAATGAATAGTTTAGTATGAAGGTCAGTATCATTACCATAGCTTACAACAACCTGAGGGGGCTGAAGGATACTTACGAGAGTATCCGTCGGCAGACGTTCAAGGATTATGAGTGGATTGTCGTAGACGGAGGCAGCACAGATGGCAGCCGTCGCTTTCTCGAAGAGCATGACAGCGAGATTGCCTTTTGGTGTTCGGAGCCGGACAAAGGCGTCTATAATGCACAGAACAAGGGGACGCTGCATGCCGGGGGCGAATATTGCATCTATATGAATTCAGGCGACACATTCTTTGCCGACGACGTGCTGGAGAAGGTTTTTGAGAAAGACATCGAGGCAGACATCATCTACGGCAACTGGATGCTCATCTTTGAAAACGGCAAGACGAGAAAGGGAATTGCTCCGGACAAAGCAGACATGGCTTATTTCTTCGACAACAACATGTGTCACCAGTCGATGTTCATTCGTACCGAGGCCGTGAGGGAGCGTCCCTACGATGAGAACTTCCGCATCTATGCCGACTGGGAGGAGTGGCTGGCTCTCCTGACACAGGGCAGGACGTTTGAGAAGATAGACATGACTGTCTGCAATTTCATGGTCGGTGGTCTGAGTACTGGCGACAATGCATCGGAGAAACTGAAGCAGGAGCGTAAGGCGGAGATAAAGCGCATCAACGAAAGGTATTATCCCGAACCTTGGAAAAGTGCCTTGAAGCGTGTAGCTTCCATCGTCCGGGCAGCCGGCGAACATGAGTACCTCGTCCGCAAACGCAAGCAGCACAACAGGATTATCCGCATGCTCATAATCGTCAGCATCCTGTTGCTCCTGACGAATGTTGCAACCCTGCTATATGTGTTATTGAAATAGAAATGTCGAGGATTCCGTCCATAGCAGAATTGGCAGGGCTGGTTATTGCAAAGGAAGCACACCCTGTAGCAGCACACACGTCGACTGACGAAAATCGACGTGTCGATTCAATCAAATCGACGTGTCGATTCAATCAAATCGACGTGTCGATTCCGTCAAACCGACGTGTCGATTTGAAAGAGGCATCCTGCGAGATAGAAATCACGGTTGTGACAGTCTGCTTCAATCCCCTTGCCAGTGGGCGCAGAGAGGTGTTCCTGAAGAACCTCGACTCCGTGCAGGCACAGGAAGGCGTCAACTTGGAACACCTCATCATCGACGGCGCTTCCACCGACGGCACATTGGAGTGGCTCAAAGCATACCATAATACGAAGCACGACATTCGCATCCTCAGCCTTCCCGACAAAGGTATCTACGAAGCCATGAACCGCGGCATCGCCCTCTCTCGGGGCAAGTACGTCATCTTCCTGGGCAGCGACGACTACTTCCATCACCCGGGCGGAATGCTGGCCTCAATGACTCGGATAAAGGAGTTCGGATGTCAGTTCACCTTCGCCCCCGTACGCTTCAGCGACAAGTCCATACGCCACAACCCCCAGCTCGCTCCCCAGTGGCGACTCCATCGCTTCCTCGTCAGCTGGTGCTTCTCGCATCAGACCATGCTCACCCTGCGTTCTGCGTTGCTTAGTGTGGACGGCTTCGACATAGCCTATCGCTCTGCTGCAGACTACGACTTGCTTCTCAGACTGATAGCAGACGGCGCCCGGGGCTGCTTCGTGCCATGTACGTTTGCCACGTTCAACGTCGAGGGCTTCTCAAAAGAAAACAGAGACCTCGCTATCCAGGAATGTACGCAAATCCTGCAGGACTTCTACCGTTACTACTATTCCGCCGAGATGACATACGACGAAGTGGCATACATCGTAAAGCATCGTGTCTATCCCCATAGATACATGTACATATATAAAGACACACAAAAGCTCATTCGGGAGCGGTTCATAGGAGTGCCAGGCGGATTGAAAGCATGGCTCTCCCGATGGTTCAACTACATAAAGTATTATCTGAAATGTCGCAACTCAAGCATATAGCAGCCCTGACGATGGTCCGCAATGACGACTTCTTCCTGCGCAAGTGGGTGGAGTATTACGGTCGTGAGCTGGGCAAGGAGAACCTCTACATCTACTACGACGGAGAGGACCAGAACGTCGCCGACATCTGCCAAGGCACGAACGTGTCAGTGCATGCCAAGATAGGAAATCAAGTAGTGGCTGCCGAGAAAGCAAGGCTCAAGTTCCTTTCAGAGCAAGCAGCCACGCTTTTTGCCAAAGGCTACGACCTCGTCATCGGCGTAGATGCCGACGAATATATAGTCGTCGACCCAAAGCTAGGCATCGGGCTTCGAGAGTACCTCTCGGCTCAAAAGATAGACGTGAGCCTCTCGCCGCTCGGACTCGACTTCGGGCAAAAGCTGGGAGAAGAAGACGACTTGTCCATCGACGAGACATTCCTCAGCCAGCGTCACTATGCACAGATAGGGACGCGCTACACCAAGCCATCCATCATAGCCAAGCCCTGCCGCTGGGGGAGCGGCTTCCATCGTGTCAAAGGGCATAACTTCCACATCGCTGCCGACATGTATCTGATGCACTTCGGCTATGCCGACACGAGGATACTGGCGGGACGCCTGGGTGATGCCGACCGCATGGCACAGGGATGGAAGAAGCACATCTACAAGCGTAGCCGCACCATACGCTATGCCACCGAGAAGAAGGCTCGCGACTTCGACCGCTGGACGCGTCTGGCCCGCTGGGTGCAGACATGGTGTCGCCCCCCATATGCCTTGAACAAGCCAGCCATGTTCGAGCTGAGAATAGTCGTCAAGATACCAGAACGTTTCGACCATGTACTCTAACCTTCCAACTCCGGAAACCTATCAGGACAGCATCATACAGAAGCCGGCACACCGTCCAGCCATCGAGCCGGCAGCCACCCCCATCGTTACGGTCGTGACCGTCTGCTTCAATCCACTGAAGGCAGGCAGGCAGACGCTCTTTGCCAAAAACCTCGACTCCGTGCAGCAACAGACGGGAGTATTGGTCGAGCATGTCATCATCGACGGAGCCTCCACCGACGGGACCCTCAGTTTCCTTACCGAGTACCAGAACCCCCATTACGACATCCGCATACTAAGCAAACGCGACAGCGGCATCTACGAAGCCATGAACCGAGGCATAGCCTTGGCACGAGGCAAGTACGTCACCTTCCTCAATACCGACGACTACTACCACCGCCCCGACGGCCTCTCCCTTTCCGTGAAGGCCTTGTCGCAGAGCGGCTGCACCTTTTCCTTCGCACCGATATTGCCCTCAGGCTCACCGTTCCAGCATCGTCTGCATAGGCATCCCGAGCGACATCTCCACAGAGTATTCCTCTTTTGTACCATCCCGCATCCGTCGATGTTGTTCCTGAGGAGCGCACTTCTGCAGGTTGACGGATACGATTGTACATATCGCCTAGCAGCCGACTATGACATGATGTTGCGCCTCATAGCAGCCGGGTCTAAAGTATGTTTTGTGGAAAAGTCGTTCGTGACGTTTGCCTCGGATGGCTTCTCGGGCAAGAACAAACAACTCAATCTTCAGGAAAAGATGCTTATCGTCCGACATTTCCATCAGAAAGTTTTCGGCATAGAACTCACAGACGAGGAGACGGAGACGCTTGTTAAGCACTATCGCTATCCGAGGAAATACCTGTCCGTCTATGTGGCTTCCCAGCAGATGATAGGCCAGACCTTTGTGGGTGTGCCGCAGCATCTCGGGCAGAGAGTGGTACAAAGCTTCAACTATTGGAAGTATTACTTGAAGTGCCTTCTGAGTATCTGAGAGGAAGCGCTCATTCTTCTTCCCTCAGCAAATCATCGGCAAACCGGCAGATGCGGGCATAGATATTGTCGCTTACTTGTTCTAAAGCGTAGAAGCAGGCAAAGCAAACCTTGCTGCCAGGCCTTGTTACGCGTCGCAATGTCCATTCCAGCTGCATCATACCAGTCTTGCCATAGTAGCGCATAAGTACAGGCCTAACCCGTTGCAACTGCAATCTCCCTTCAGAGAGTAGCAACATGTAGCAGAGCTCGTCTGTGCGGAAATGCCAGCGGCTACGGAAGCGTTCTTTGATGTTCTGGACGAGAAGCCGAGGGTGTTCGTTGTAGAACCTTTCCAGAGTGCTGCGGAGCAGCGGGTGAGGCGTATGTGAGAGACGAATGAAGCTGCCACGGCTTCCAGCAATCTCAGCAGCCAGCATCATTTGGCGGACATGGTTGACCGGGCAAGTGCCGAAGCGTTCCTTGACAGCGTAACGGAGCCGCGTCCAAGGCATCGAGGCAAGATGTCCGTGGCAGATGATGTGGCCCTGCTTGGGGAAGAAGCATTCGGGCGTGACGGGTCGGCAGATGAGGACATCGTCGTTGAGGTAGACAAAGTGTTCGCTCAGGCCAGGTATGCGCCAGAGCATGGCTTCTATGCTGAGGGAGTTGAACGTAGGCAAGTATTGTTCGTAGCCTTGGAAGATGACTTTGTGGTCGATGATTTCCACGGGAATTCTGCTTTCCACGTTTGGGTTTTGCCCGTCTGTGACGATGAAGATGCGGCGCACCCACGGCATGAACTTGTTGACGGAGCGGACGCACCAGTGTATTTCTCCTCGCTGAACGTATCGGGTGGTGCCGGCTATGTCCTTGGCGAGGAGCTTTTTATCTCCCCCCATGTATTTGGCACGCTTTGCGTTGAGTGCAGCATCGCCTCCGTCCACCCAGGTAATTACGACATCCACAGAGAAACCTTCATCCTTCATTGGCCGTTGATATATTAACCTTTCAACTTTCAACTTTTCAACTTTTAACCTTTACCCCTTTATTTGTACCAGCGGTTGTGCGACCATAGCCACAGTTCAGGCTGTCGGCGGACGTTTTCCTCCAGCAATTGGAAGTAGAGGGCAGAGTAAGGGTAGGGATGCCGGCAGGCTTCCTCCGTGAGGTTCATCTCGCGGAAGGTGAGGCGGTAGTGTCCTCGCGCAGTCCTCTCCACGTCGAGAAAGACGAGCTGGGCATTGGTTTTCCGGGCAATCTCTTCTGCTCCTGGGGTGTACCACGTCTGCTGGCTGAGAAAGATGAGGCCGTCTTTCACTTTCGTGTCCGGGCGTTGGTCTTGGATGAAGCCGCAGAGGTAGGGCTCGCCCAGGGCTGTCCATTGGAGCAGGGTACGGACGGTCTGCTTCATCTCTATCTGTGTGGTGTCCCACCGGCTTCGCACTTCGTGCATGAGGGAGGCGAAGTAGGGGCTTTCTATCTGCTTGTAGATTTCGGCGCCTTTCGTGGGTGCCTTGTATCGGACGCTGACCTCCTGATACCATTCCCAGCAGCCGAGGTGGCCGAGGAGCATGAAGACGTTCTTGCCTCTGGCGGCAATGCTTTCGGGCAGCTCGCAGTTCCTGACGTCCACGCGCCGCAGCATCTCCTCGTCGGAGATGTTGAGGCACTTGAAGCTTTCCACGAAGATGTCGCAGAGGTTACGGTAGAACTTCCGCTCGATGCTCTGTATTTCCCCCATGGTTTTCTCGGGGAAGGCGCTGGTGAGGTTCTCTCGGACGAGCCTTCTCCTATACCTTATTATATAATATAGGATGGGGTAGGCGAGGTCGCTCACGAGGTAGAGTACGCCCAGAGGCAGTCCTGCCAGGAGCCGCATCAGGCGGTGTCGTTTCCGTGTCCCGTTTTTGTTCATGGCTTTGCAAAGATACGAAATAAAGTTGAAAGTTGAAAGTTGAGAGTTGAAAGATTTTGTTTAAACGGCAAAAGCCGTATGCTGCGGTGGCTTCATTCGTTCCAGGCGGTGAGATAGTCTGTGAGCGGTCGTTCCCTCAGTGCTGTTTCGAGTCTGCGGAGTGCTTCTGTGTGGAGTGCTGAGGCTCTGGGGATGCTGATGCCCATGGCGGTTGCTGTCTCGGAGAGGCTGAGCTGCTGGGTGCCGATGCCGTAGTACATCGTGACGACCTGCCTTTCGAGCGGGCTGAGGGTCAGCAGTGCGTCGTCGATGCGTTGCTGCTGTCCGATGCGGAGTGTGTCGTCGTCTTCGTCAGTCTCTCCGCATGTCTCGTCCTGCAGACTGTCGGTCGTTGGCGTGCGATGTATGGCTCGGAGCATCATCTTTCGGCACCAGTAGATGGCATAGGTGGCGAAGCGACACCCGAGCTGTTCGTTGTAGCGCATGGCGGCCTCGCACAGGCCGAGGCATCCTTCCTGCCGCAGGTCTTCCAGGCTTACGCCCAGGTCTCTCATTCTCCATGCCATCGCGTATGCCAGAGGCATGTGGCTGACTGCAAGCTGACGGCCTCCTTCGCTGAGGCTTGCCATCTTGTTTTCGTTTGTTTCTTGTCTCATTTTCTAAAGGATTTTAATAGGTTTGGAAATGAGACAGCCGGCTGTCCTTTACTTTTGAATTCGAGGGCAAAGGTACGGCAAGTTGCGGGAAGGGAAAAAGGAATGCAAGTCTTGCAACGGCTTGTACAAGTTGTGGGAAAGCGGCACAGTGGAAGGGCAAGTCCGGCGAGGGGGATGAAAAAACGCGGCACGCCGCGTCAGAAAAGACGGCGTGCAGCGTTCGTAAAGATGGCGTGCCGCGTCAGCGAAGGTATTAGTATTCTTTGGCCAAAGTATTAGTATTCTTTGGCCAAAGTATTAGTATTCTCCAGCGAAGGTATTAGTATTCTTTGCTCAAAGAGGTAGTGCTCTTTGCCCCAAGAGGTAGTGCTCTTTGCTCAAAGAGGTAGTGCTCTTTGCCCCAAGAGGTAGTACTCTTTTGTTAAGGTATTAGTATGTGTCGGAAAGCGCTTCGGGATGATTGGAGTCAGTCGGCTTTTTTGATGAGGAAAAGTTTGTCGCCGCGGCGGACTTTCGTCTCGATGGGAATGCTGATGTGCCAGCCTTGCTGAGCCGTCTGGACGGGCCGCAGGTCGTAGCGAATCTCGCTGACTGTGGCTCGCAGGGCGCCTGTGGTCGGTCCCGTGACGAGGATTTCGTTGCCCACACTCAGTTCGCAAGCCTCAATCTTGAACTCGGCGACTTGCAGCTTGGAGTAGTACCTGACCGTCTTTCCGCAATAGACCTTGCGCTCGGTGGCTTTCGAACCGTGACAATCGTTCCATTCCGCGATGGTCTTGCCCAGGTAGTAGCCGTCCCAGAAACCGCGATTGAAGACGCGTGCCAGACGTTCGTCCCACTCGTCGAGCCGCGCGAGGAATGCCTTTTCCCCTTGATTGGGGTCGGAAAGAGTGTCGATGGCTTCGCGATAACACCTGACGACCGTATCGACGTATTCAGGCCCGCGGGCTCGTCCCTCTATCTTGAAGACGCGAACACCTGCATCAATCATCTTATCGATGAAGCGGATGGTCTTCAGGTCTTTAGGCGACATGATGTACTTGTTCTCGATGTCCAGCTCGGTGCCCGTCTCCACGTCGGTGACCGTATAGCGGCGTCGGCACAGCTGCATGCATTCGCCTCGGTTGGCGGAACGTCCCCAGTTGCTCTGGCTCAAGTAGCACTTGCCGCTGATGGCCATGCAGAGAGCACCGTGGCAGAACATCTCGATGCGTACCTGCTTGCCGCTGGGACCGCAGATGTTCTCAGCCTCGATGGCCTCGTGAATAGCCTTCACCTGCTCCATATTCAGTTCGCGAGCCAGCACGACCACGTCGGCAAACTGCGCATAGAAACGGAGCGCCTCGACATTGCTGATGTTGAGTTGCGTGCTGAGGTGTACCTCCTGGCCCACCTCCCTGCAGTAGAGCATCACAGCCACATCGCTGGCAATCACCGCACTGATGCCTGCCTCGTGCGCCGCATCAATAATCTGTCGCATCAGTTCCAAGTCCTCGCCATAGATGATGGTGTTGACCGTCAGGTAACTCTTGATGCCGAATCGGTGCGTCTCCTCAGCAATGCGGCGCAGATCGTCGATGCTGAACGTGCTGGCCGAATGGGCGCGCATGTTCAGGTTCTCTATGCCGAAGTAAATGCTGTTAGCCCCCGCCCGTATGGCCGCCGCCAAACATTCCGGCGACCCCACAGGAGCCATTATCTCCAAGTCATAATTCATAAGTCACAAATCATAGTTATGGCTGCAAAGTTACAACTTTTTCACACATTGCGCAAATTTATGAATTATTAATTATGAATTATGAATTAATTGTCGTACCTTTGCAGCCGCAAACTTAGAAATGTGGATAGATTTGGGCTGCTTGCAACCACAGTAAAAAATGCTAAAAGGAGGATGAACGCTTGTCGCCTCGCGCATTTGTGCCCGACTTCTTTCCCCATACATTATTAATTATATTAAAAAATTAATTCTATTATGGGTTATCTGTTTACATCGGAGTCCGTCTCCGAAGGCCATCCTGATAAAGTGGCCGACCAAATCAGTGATGCTGTGCTCGACAAACTGCTCGCCTTCGATCCCGAATCGAAGGTGGCGTGCGAAACTCTCGTAACAACCGGACAAGTCGTCCTGGCCGGAGAAATCAAGACACAAGCCTACGTTGACCTTGGGCGCATTGCACGCGAGGTCATCAACCGCATCGGATACACCAAGAGCGAGTATATGTTCGAGGGAAACAGCTGCGGTGTCCTCTCTGCCATACACGAGCAAAGTGCCGACATCAACCGAGGTGTGGACCGCTCGGACCGTGCTTCACAAGGTGCCGGAGACCAGGGCATGATGTTCGGCTACGCAACGAACGAGACCGACAACTACATGCCCTTGAGCCTCGACCTCGCCCATCGTCTGCTCCAGACACTTGCCGAAATACGTCGCGAAGGCAAGGTGATGACCTATCTCCGCCCAGATGCCAAGAGTCAGGTCACTATTGAATACAGCGACGAAGGCATCCCCCAGCGCATCGACACCATTGTGGTCAGCACGCAGCACGACGAGTTCGACACCGACGAAGCCATGCAGAAGCGCATCGCCAGTGATGTGAAGGAAATCCTCATCCCAAGAACGCTTGCCACCATAGGCTCCGATCGCATACGAAGCCTCTTTGATGACCGCATCAAATACTACGTCAACCCGACCGGCAAATTCGTGATTGGCGGTCCTCACGGCGATACAGGTCTCACGGGCCGGAAGATTATCGTCGATACTTATGGCGGCAAGGGCGCTCATGGCGGCGGTGCTTTCAGTGGCAAAGACCCTTCCAAAGTCGATCGCTCGGCAGCCTACGCCGCTCGTCACATCGCAAAGAATATGGTGGCGGCCGGTGTGGCAGACGAGATGCTGGTGCAGCTCAGCTATGCCATCGGCGTGGCAGAACCCGTCAGCATCTACGTCAATACCTACGGCAAAAGCCATGTCAGCATGACAGACGGCGAGATTGCCGAGAAGATAAAGGACATCTTCTCACTCACCCCATATGCCATCGAGCAGCGACTCAAGCTGCGAAATCCCATCTACGAGGAGACTGCAGCGTACGGACACATGGGCCGCGAGCCACGCATCGTCACAAAGCGTTTCGAATCCCTCTACAGAGACACGAAGGAAGTAACCGTCGAACTCTTCACATGGGAAAAGCTGGATTACGTGGAAAAGATAAGGGAAGCCTTCGCCCTATAACTATGAATTATGAACTATGAACTATGAATTCTAAAGAAACAAAGATAGCCGTTTACTGTGCCAGCAGCACGCAGATAGACGAGTGCTACTTCAAGGATGCTCGCCGACTGGGGAACCTGATGGCCGACAAAGGCATAACTCTGGTCAACGGTGCTGGCAACATGGGTCTCATGGCAGAGAGCGCCGATGGATGTCTCGAGAAGGGTGGCAAGGCCATCGGTGTCATCCCTACCTTTATGATAGGCGAGGGTTGGTGCCACAATGGCATGACAGAGATCATAGAGACAGCCGATATGCACGAACGACAGGCAAAGATGGCTGAGATGACCGATGCCGGAATCTTCCTGCCAGGCGGTTGCGGCACCTTTGCCGAACTGATGGAACTCATCACGTGGAAGCAGTTGGGACTCTACCTGAAACCCATCATCCTGCTCAACACTAAGGGGTATTTCGACTCCCTGCTGAATACATTGCACCAGGCTATCAAGGAAAACTTCATGCGCCCCGTACATGCCGACATCTGGGAGGTGGCTCCGACACCCGAGGAAGCACTGAAGATGGCCCTGGAGACACCTTTGTGGGACACCAGTATACGCCGTTTCGCCAAGATATGAACGAGGCTGATTCGCTTCTCCTGGCTGACTCCCTTGCATCGGGCGACACGTTGGCTCTGGTGCCGCAGGACACGATTGTGGAGCGCCTGATACCTTACGACGACGGAGGCTTCGTGAAGGGTGACAGCGTGCTCCATGCCGATGTGCCCTACCGTCCTTGGGGTTTTGCCTTTTCCCCTACGCCGTTTCGCATTCGCAGCGAGGCTTGGAGCGCCTTGCTGCTGCTTTTGTGCCTGCTGCTTGCAGCCAGCCTTATGTCGCGACTCAAGGGGAAGTTCAAGGAGACGCTGGGTGGCGTGTTCCTTCCCATACCCGGGAAGAAGGACGAACCTCTTGTGGACGACCCGCTCCGCTACTCAACCCGACTCCTTGCAGTAGCCCTCCTCTCGCTTGCAGCCACGATGGTGACATTCACCTATACGCAATATGCGGTGGAATTCTATGCGTTCCAGGAGACACCCTACCTATTGTTCGGTGCCATCCTGCTGCTTTGGATAGTCTATTTCCTGCTGAAGCGAATGATGATAAGCTTTGTGAATTGGGTGTTCTTCCGTGATGAAAAAATCTTTACAATGCAGAGGGTTTACACGTTCATTTATGTTGTCGAGGCGATGCTTGTTTTGGCTTTGGCGATGGCAGTGGTATATTTGCCCGTTCCACACGAAAAGGTGTTGATTTCGTCGCTGTGTATTGTTCTTTTTGTCAAGTTATTGCTCCTTTTTAAGACATATAAGATATTTTTTCCGAAAATCTATGGCACTTTGCATTTAATTGTGTACTTTTGCACACTTGAATTGATACCGCTACTCGTCTTACGGCAGGTTTTGACATACGCGGACTATCTCTCGGTGATAAAAATATAGCAGAAAAAATACGACAAACGATGATAAAAAAGATACTCATCTCGCAGCCGGAACCGACGTCGGCTAATTCTCCTTATTATGACATCGCAAGGCGTCATAATGTCGAAATAGTGTTCCGACCTTTCATCAAGGTTGAGCCGCTCACTCCGAAGGAGTTCCGCGCTCAGAAGATATCCATTCTGGAGCACACCGCTGTCGTGTTTACTTCGCGCCTTTCCATTGACAATTTCTTCCTTCTCGCCAAGGAGATGCGCATCCCTATTCCTGAGGACATGAAGTACTTCTGCATCACGGAGACCGTGGCACAGTACATCCAGAAGTACGTGCAGTATCGCAAGCGCAAGATTTTCTTTGGTTCGACCGGCAAGGTGGACGACCTTGTGCCGCTGATGGTGAAGCACAAGCAGGAGCGCTACTTCATTCCCTTGAGCGACGTGCACAATCCAGTCTTCGGCGAGATGCTGGACAGCAAGAACGTCAAGCATTCGGACGCCATCATGTACAGGACGGTGAGCAATGACTTTGCCAAGGACGAGCCGTTCGACTACGACATGCTCATCTTCTTCAGCCCCAGTGGTGTGCAGTCGTTGAAGAAGAACTTCCCCAAGTTCAAGCAGGGCGACATCGTCATCGGCACGCTTGGTCCGGCCACGGCGAAGGCTGTGCGTGATGCTGGACTGCGTCTCGACATCGAAGCTCCCTCTCCTCAGTATCCCAGCATTTCCTCTGCCATCGACGACCATCTGCGCAAGGCAAATGGCTGATTTAGCCTTACATACCTTTCCCAAGACGGAGCGCCTCTGCAGCCGCAAGGCTTTGGAGGAACTCTTCGGCGGCGGCCATCGGTCGGTCTCTGCCTTTCCCATCCGTGCGGTCTATATGCCCAACGACGTGGGAGCGGTGCGCGTCATGGTATCCGTCAGCAAGCGTTACTTCAAGCGGGCAGTCAGGCGAAACCGCATCAAGCGCCAGCTGCGCGAAGCCTATCGCCTGCAGAAAGAACTGCTCCAGCCTCTCTCGGGCGGCCTCGACATAGCCTTCCTCTGGACCAGCGACGAGCTTCTGCCCACCGAGAAGGTCTTCCAGAAGATGCAAAACCTGTTGCAGCGCATCCATGAAAGTGTTTCAGCTGATACGTAAACCGATGGACCTGTTGACGTGGCTGCTTGTCATGCTCGTCCGTCTGTACCAGCGGTTCATCTCTCCGCTGACGCCTCCGTCGTGCCGCTATACTCCCACGTGCAGCCAATATGCCATCGAGGCCTTGCGGAAGTACGGACCTTTCAAGGGTCTTTGGCTTGCCGTGAAACGCCTCCTGCGCTGCCATCCCTGGGGCGGCAGCGGATATGACCCTGTGCCGTAGGCAAGGGGAACTTTCAACGCCCTATAGGGGAGTGTGCAACGCGGCACGCCGAATCGTTCAACGTGGCACGCCGAGTTGACAAAGATGGCACGCCGAGTTTGCCAACGCGGCACGCCGCATTGAAATAGACAATGTACTACATCGATTTCCATACGCATCAGGTTCCCGTCGGGCAGGACGTCGTGGCCGTCGTCGACGGGCGCGACACGTGGGGAATCCATCCGTGGAGGGCCAGCCTCTCCCCCGTCCCCTCCCCTAAAGGGAAGGGGGAATTAAAGTCCTTCCCTTCAGGGGAGGATTTAGGAGAGGCTTTAGGGGAGGATTTAGGAGAGGCTTCCCGCTGTCTGGCCATCGGGGAATGCGGCCTTGATGCGCTCAGGGGACCGTCCTTGTCGGTGCAGGAAGAAGTGTTCGTCTGGCAAGTCAGGCTCAGCGAATCGCTCGGGAAACCGCTCATCATCCATTGCGTCCGCGCCATCGACCGCCTGCTCCACCTCCGTAAGTCGCTCCGCCCAAAGCAGTCCTGGATGCTCCATGGCTTCCGTGGCAAGCCTCAGCAACTGCGTTCGCTCGTCGATGCAGACCTTTTCGTCAGCTTCGGCCCACGCCATAACGAGGAAAGTCTCCTGCTCTGTCCGGCGGAACGCCTTATGCTCGAGACAGATGCCGACGCAGAGACCTCGATAAAGGAATTATATAATAATGTAGCACGAAAAAGAGGCCTCGAAGCGGCCGATTTGTGCTCCCTGATGGCCGAAAACTATCGCGCTTTCTTCCGAAAAGAGCTTCATATAATCTAAAACAACCTTGATGTGTGTTAAAAAGGTTTATAAAGGCCGCATTTCTCCGTTTTTTTTTGTACCTTTGTCCGCAAAATAAAAACAAACACATCATGGATTTCAATAGAATTACCGCTGCAGAAGCAGCAGCCCTTGTCCAGAACGGACAGACCATCGGCCTGAGTGGTTTCACTCCGGCCGGCGTTGCAAAGTGTACTCCGGCAGAGATTGCCAAGCGAGCAGTAGCAGAACATGAAGCCGGACGACCCTTTAAAATCAGTATCTTCACAGGTGCCAGCACCGGACAGAGCTGCGATGGCGACCTCTCGAATGCCATGGCAATCGACTTCCGGGCACCATACACCACCAATCCCGACTTCCGGAAGAACGTCAACCAGAACACGCTGAACTACTCCGACCTCAACCTCTCGAACATGGCAACCGAGATTCGTCAGGGCTATCTCGGTGAGGTGAACTGGGCCATCATAGAGGCCTGCGCCGTAGAGAAAGTGGGAAGCAAAGCCCACATCTACCTTACGGCAGCCGGAGGCATCAGCCCAACCATCTGCCGCCTCGCTACAGAAGGCATCATCGTGGAGCTCAATGCGTTCCACAGCCCTAACAGTAAGGGCATTCACGACGTGTATGAAATAGAAGACCATCCCTTCCGCACGCCCATCATGATTACCAAGGCCAGCGACCGCATTGGTAAGCCTTACGTCGAAGTGGACGCTCACCGCATCAAAGGCGTCGTGGAGTGCAACGTTCCCGATGAGGCTCGTAGCTTCAAGGACCCAGACCCCATCACCACTCAGATAGGTCAGAACGTGGCAGACTTCCTGCTGCTCAACCTCAAGAGAGGCCTCATCCCGAAGTCTTTCCTCAACCTGCAGAGCGGCGTGGGAAGCGGTGCAAATGCCGTGCTCGGCGCACTCGGACAGTGCCCCGAAGTGCCTAACTTCAACATCTATACAGAAGTCCTGCAGGACGCTCCCGTAGGCCTCATGAAGCAAGGACGTGTCCTCTCGGCATCGGCCTGCTCTCTGACCGTCACCAACGAGTGCCTCCTCGACATCTACGACAATATCGACTTCTTCAAGGACAAGCTCGTGCTGCGTCCATCAGAGATAAGCAACTGCCCCGAAGTCATTGCGCGTTTGGGCGTCTGCGCACTCAACACAGCCATCGAATGCGACCTCTATGGCCATGTGAACAGCACAAAGATATGCGGCACAAAGATGATGAACGGCATAGGCGGCTCGGCAGACTTCGCAGCCAACGCTTATCTCACCATCTTCACTTGCGGCTCCACAACCAAGGGCGGCGCAATCTCAAGCATCGTTCCCTTTGCCAGTCACATCGATCATACCAATCACTACATCGATGCCGTCATAACGGAGTACGGCGTGGCCGACCTTCGTCATAAGAGCGACATGCAGAAGGCACAGGAACTCATCAAGGTGGCTCACCCCGACTACCGTCCTTTGTTGCAGGATTACCTCAAGTACGCAGAGAAACGTGGCGGTCATACCCATCATGAACTCTCCGCTGCCTTCGCCATGCACGACACCTTCCTGCGCAAGGGCGACATGCGTCTCACGGATTTCTCAGAGTACATCAAGTAAGCTCCATCTCGTCTCTTTATACGATGAACTACGAGTGGAGTTATAATCCGCCTTCCGATGCCGAGCTGAAGCTCGCAGGGGAAATGGCAGAAGAGCTGAAGATAAGCCCTGTCCTGGCACGTGTCCTGGTGGCACGAGGCATAGACAGTGTGCCGGAAGCGCGTAAGTTCTTCCGTCCTCAGCTCACTGATCTGCACGACCCCTTCCTGTTTCAGGACATGCAGAAGGCTGTGAACCGTCTCAACGAAGCACTTGGACGCAAGGAGCGCATCCTCGTCTATGGTGACTACGATGTGGACGGATGCACCGCTGTAGCCTTAGTTTATCGCTTCCTCCAGCAGTTCTCAAGCAATATCGACTACTATATCCCCGACCGAAACGAAGACGGGTATGGCGTCTCCCGCAAGGGTGTGGACTATGCTCAGGAGACAGGCGTTGGCCTGATTATCGTGCTGGATTGCGGCATCAAGGCTACCGAAGAAGTCGCCTATGCCAAGGAGAAAGGCATCGACTTCATTATCTGCGACCATCATGTGCCTGGCGAAGAGCTGCCACCGGCCGTGGCTATCCTCAACGCCAAGCGTCTGGACAATACCTATCCCTACGAGCATCTGTGCGGATGCGGCGTAGGATTCAAACTGATACAGGCCTTTGCTCTCAACAACGGAATGGAGTTCTCAAGCCTCATCCCACTACTCGACCTGTGTGCCATCAGCATTGCAGCAGACCTCGTACCCATTATGGGAGAGAACCGCATACTGGCTTATCATGGTTTGCGACAGCTCAACAGTTCTCCAAGCACGGGCGTGAAGGCCTTGATGGAGATATGTGGATTGACAAACAAGGAGATATCCCTGGGCGACATCATCTTCAAGATTGGGCCTCGCATCAATGCTTCCGGACGTATGCAAACCGGCAACGAGGCCGTGGCGCTGCTTATCGAGAGAGATAAGCAGAAGGCTAAGGAGATGGCGGAACAGATAAATGAGTACAACGAACAGCGTAAGGACTTGGACAAGTCAATGACGGAAGAGGCCAACCGCATCGTCAAGACCTTGGAACATCGGCATGAACATAAGTCCATCGTCCTGTTCAACGAGGAGTGGCATCGCGGCATCATCGGCATCGTTGCCTCGCGTCTGACGGAGGTCTTCTACAAGCCCAGTGTCGTCCTTACCAGCAATGACGACGGCATGGCGACTGGCTCGGCACGAAGCGTACCGGGGTTTGATGTCTATAAGGCCATAGAGAGTTGTGCCGACCTCCTCGAGAACTTTGGCGGTCATACCTACGCAGCTGGCTTGAGCATGCCGGTGCAGAACATACCGGAGTTCAGAAGAAGGTTCGAGCAATACGTCAGGGAGAACATACAACCCGAGCAGGTGAACGCCATCCTCAGCATCGATGCAGAGGTCGACTTCCGGGAAATCAACCGGCGCATCATGTCGGACATCAAGCGATTTGCGCCTTACGGGCCCGACAACCCCAAGCCTCTCTTCTGCACCAGGCAGGTCTATGACTACGGCACCAGTAAGGTGGTGGGTCGCGACCAGGAACACATCAAGCTGGAACTGGTGGATTCCAAGAGCAGCAATGTGATGAACGGCATCGCCTTCGGCCAAAGTTCGCAGGCTCGCTACATAAAGACCAAGCGCGCCTTCGACATTGTCTATCACATCGAGGAGAACAGTCACAAGCGAGGCGAAGTGCAGCTCCAGATTGAGGACATCAAGCCAAAGGAGGAAGTTGTCTCCTGAACGAGAAGAAGAAAGCAGCCCGGGCATGTGCCTGGGCTGCTTTCTTTATGTCTTTCCGTTGCTTTTTATCTGGAGATGGGCGACGTATAGACGGAGCCTTTCGTGCGTTCCTGCTCGATGAACGACTGCATCTGGAAGACCACGTCGGGGTGGGCGAGGGCTACATTCTCCTGTTCGAAGGGCTTCTGCATGTCATAGAGCTGGGGCTCGCGGCTGTATCCGCTCTCCATGTTCGGACCATAGATGACGGCCGGTCCCTTGCTGGGCGAGATGTATTTCCATGCCTTGGTGCGCACCGAGAGTGTATGGTTGGCAGCTTGCTCCAGCACGTACGGGCGGTCCTCCTTGTTCTCGCCGAGCAACGTGCCCAGACGGTTCTGGCTGTCCATAGCACCGCCTCTGGGGATGCGTGCACCGACGAGGGATGAGAGCGAAGCAAGCCAGTCGATCTGCGACACAAGGGCGTCCGACTCCCCTCCGGCTTCAACGCGCTTCGGCCAAGATACAATCGCCGGAACCACCGTGCCGCCCTCGAAGGTGCTATACTTGCCGGAGCGGTACGGGCCGGCAGGACGGTGGTCGCCCAACAGTTCGACGGCCCTGTCCTGATAGCCGTCGTCCACCACCGGACCATTGTCGCTCGACAGGATAATCAGCGTGTTCTTTCTCAGCCCCAAGCGTTCCAGCTCGCTGACAATCTGCCCCACTGTCCAGTCGAATTGTGCGATGGCGTCGCCGCGGAAGCCCATCGGGTTCTTCCCTCTGAAGCGGTCATGAGGGAAACGTGGCACGTGGACGTCGTTCGTGGCCAGATACATGAAGAAAGGCTCTTGCTGATGTTTCTGGATGAAGCCAATCGCATGGGCAGCAATGCTGTCGGCAATGTTCTCATCCTTCCAGAGAGCCTTGCCGCCGCCCTTCATGTAGCCGATGCGCCCGATGCCGTTCACGATGCTCTGATTGTGGCCGTGGCTGGACTTCAGGTTGTAGAGAAGCTCCGGATTGTCCTTACCCGTCGGCTCGCCCGGGAAGTTCTCCGTATAGCTCACCTGTATGGGAGCCGTCGGGTCGTAGTTAGCCACATGGCCTTGCTCAATGAAGACGCAGGGCGTGCGGTCAGCCGTGGCAGCCATGATGTAGTGGTAGTCGAACCCGATGTCGCCCAAGTGCATGGGCAGCTGAGCGTTCCAGTCCTGCTCGGCATCCTTGTCGCCCAGGCCCAGGTGCCACTTCCCGATGGCAGCCGTAGCGTATCCCACGTTCTTGAAAGCATCGGCAAGCGTGAACTGCTCCGGGCGGATAATCATGCCCGCATTGCCCCGAGCGATGTCCGTTCCCGCATGGCGGAAAGCGTATTCGCCCGTCAGCAGACCATAGCGCGACGGAGTGCTCGTGGCAGCAATGGCATGGACATTGGTGAAGCGTATGCCACTCTGAGCCAACGCGTTGACATTGGGCGTCTGCACCCTCGTGGCACCGAAGCACTCCAAATCGCCGTAGCCCAGGTCGTCGGCATAAAGAATAATCACATTCGGCTGTTCGCGGTTATCGACAGCCGCATTTCCCTTCTGCGACTTCGCAGCAGACGGGAGAGCAGGCAGCATGGCCGAAGCCACTGCCCCAAAGTAAAAAACACGTTTCATGCTGCAAAGATACGAATAAGTGAGCGAAATGCAAAGAAGAAAGCGAAGTTTCTTTCTTTATCATTTCCGAGCGAGAGTATCTTCGACGAAGTCAAGGATACGAATAAGTGAGCGAAATGCAAAGAAGAAAATGTTTTTTCTTTCTTTGGGTTCGCCCCGAAGGGGCATAGAGCCGTCAGCCCAGGGCATTCGCCCTTGGTATGAGAACAAGCCCACCATTGTGCGCCCTGAAAGGGCAAAAGCATCAGAAAGCAAGAAACCCGACACCAATCAACTTCCCTAACTTCTCTGCAGAACTTCCCCAACTTCTCTGCAGAACTTCCCCAACTTCACTGCAGAACTTTCCCAACTTCTCTGCAGAAGCTTAAGCTCGACGCCAGTCAACTTCCCCAACTTCATTGCAGTAATTTCCGTGGTTCTTTATAACCTTGTCTCCCAATCGCTTGCAAAAAGTCGAAAAATCCTCACGTCGACTCCCTCATAGGGACGCGTCCTTCTCGCCATAGGGACGCGTCCTTCTCGCCATAGGGACGCGTCCCTATTTGAACACGGATTGAAAAGATGTAGTAGATTGGCTGGAAGCCAACACCATGAGAAACCGGGGACAAAGTCCTCGGATAAAAGAGTAACAAGGTGAAATTATGTCTGGAAGACATTACCCTTTCTCCATCGTATCGCAGTACTGTCTTCCAGACAGGTTCACAGTGCTGGCGTCATCCTGCTCCCGAGGGCTTTGCCCTACGGTTAATAATAGTAAAGTCTTCCAGACTTTTTCCAGATACTTCACATTATATCAAATTTGAATTAAATAATTTTGACATTTGAATTATAACTCGTATATTTGCAGTCGGATGGGCATGAAACGACCTCAGCGGAGGTGCCATCCTCAATTTTACTGGATATCGAAGCGTTATGCTCGTCTTGAGCAGATACAGTGCCACGCTTCCACATACTATTAACAGTCCTTTTTGGTATTGGGGGACAAAAAAGGCTCACCGCATAAACCTGCTGAGCCATAAAAAGGTAAAAAAGTTATGAAGAAATCAATCTTTAAGTTTTGCGCAGCTACAATTGCCATCTTGTGCTTAGTCTCCTGTGGTAAATCAGGAAGCGAGGAAGAGTATGTCGGCATGAAAATGAACAAGCAACTCGCAGAAAAGCTGTTGGAGTACCAGAGCAATCCTGCCTTCGAGAAGGTATGGACAAAGCCGACCATTCGAGAACTTGGCGAAATACTCGCCCTTCCATATGTATACGCAGACAATCTAAACTTGGAGGCTACTGCCTTAATGAACGAAGATGGCGAAATCGTGACCATCCTCGACAGCGTTTACTATGAGAGAGTCGACACTTTCTGTAGCGGAGTATCTCGTGTGGTTAATGAAAACAAGAGGTGTGGCGTAGTCAATACCAAAGGGGAAATGGTTGTGCCGTATGGCAAATATAAAATCATCACCTCATACAGAGATGGCTATGCCCTCGCATTAAAATCAAATTCCGATAAACTAATCATTTTGAATAATAAAGGCAAAGAGGAAATCACACTTAACTTTGAGGATTGCATAGAAACTAAATGCGGCCTTATACTACCAGCCAATCATCATGGAGACGGAATGATGATGGCTCTCTATACACGAAGTGGAGAAGAACTGTTGCAAGAAGGTGTAGTCTATAATTATGTTGATGGCAAGGATGCGCTTATGGTACAGTTGAATGACAAGAGTTGGCTCGTATATGATTCAAAAGGCACATGCTCGCCCCTTGACGTTGACGAAGTCGGGGAATATGAGACAATGTGGAAAGGTCTGGCACAAGTAAAGAAGAACGGAAAGAAAGGATTCATCGATTCAAGAGGAGAAATGGTAATCCCGTGTGAATATGATGATGCCAGCTATGTTGCCTGGGAACAAGGAACAACAGGTTTCGACGGCCTTATACTCAAGAAGAATGGAAAGAAAGGAATCTATGATGTTAGCGGCAAACAAGTATGGCCGATAGAGTATGATGAAATCTACACGTGCAGCAAAGAACTGATAAGTTGTAAAAAGGACGGACAAGCAGGTGTCATGAACAGAAAGGGAAAATGGCTGGTCTTCGGTGACATCATTCCTATATACGACAATCTTGTTCCTGCTATAGGAGAGGAAGGAATTGGCATTCAGACAGGTGAGGGAGAAATTATTCTACCATGCCAATACAGCAAAGACATACTCCACTACGGAATGAGTTATTATGAAGAATTGAATATCTTGCAGCTCGGTATTGGTGGGGAGTATCTCTATTTAAATACAAAGACAGGAAAGGAGATATATCGTGGCGCTGAATTAGTGTTCCATAAGTCAGGAATAGCTACAGTTGAATACTATGACAACTCACATTATCGTATGGGTTTGATTGATTGCACGGGCAAATACATTGTTCCCGTTGAAGAAGACCAAATGGTTATGATTAAGGGGAAATATGTATTGGTAAGCAAAGATGGACAGTATATACACATCCTTGATGCAAAAGGAAATAAAATCATGAAAATCCAGGACTATGATTGGGAGGGATATCCCTGTGCCATCTTCCTTGATGGATATTACTTTAATCTGGGAGATGGAAAGACACATTTTGTCAATGGCAAAGGCAGAACGTTCAGCATCGACGGTGTCCTTAAGGTGAAAGATAAAGGAAAGAAAGATCCTTATGACGAATGGCTGGATAACAAATACTAATATAATAAGGTGTATTATAAATCAGGATTATATTTCACCTGATGTATATAAGGTAAACACGCTTTGTGTTGGGTATGAAGACATCACCATTCTCAAGTCATAAAACGGTACGAAGAACGGTATTACTCTTAGGAACTATTTTTGCCGCCGGATATATTGTCTCACGAATATGGTATTATGTATGCGAGCCTCCTTTAACGACACGCTTACTCCCATGTCATGTACAAACAGGTGACCTCATCTTTACGATTGGGCATTCTGTTAAAAGCGATATCGTTAAAGCTTTTGAAAAGAAAGAAATCTCAAATGTAAAATATTCTCACGTTGGCATTATCGTCGTTGAAAATGATTCCATTTCTATCGTTCATATGTCTGTTGACGACGGATTCATAAAAAGAGAACCACAAAGCATCTTCCTTCAACAAAATCAAGTCATTGGCTACGATATTTTTCGTTTAAAGAAAGAGTTTGGTACGATGAATGATATCCGTTTACATAAACTATTAGAAGGATATCTTCACGAGAAGAAGAAGTTTGACTATCTCTTCGACATGAAAGACGAAAGCCTGTTCTATTGTACCGAACTCATCATGCACATCCTAAACTACATGAAAATTGAGCATTTGGAAGACATTCGCTTCGAAAAATACCTCTATCCAAACAACATTATAAATTCAAAACTTTTTATTAAATTATAGACCTTTAATTACCTGTCTTATGAAAGATCTCACTTCAAAAATTGCAACAATAGTTGTCTTGGCTCCCATTATCTTACAGAACATATCTTTACTCAGAGTGATGGACTTTGACCCCTCCTCCTCTTTCTTTGTTATTTCCATGTTAAACATTGTTTATGCTGTCATTCCAATCATTGTCGCAGTAGTAAGACTTCTTGTAAGTGTTAACACTCCAAAGAAGAAAAAATTAATAATCCTAAACTCACTGCTGATGCTTATCCCCATTGTTTGTACAATCCTTCAATTCATATATGTTATTATGCAGGATAATCTTAGTTATAGCATAGGTATATATGCCAAAATATACTACACAATATACATTATGTGTACTGTTGTTGTTATCGTTTATGCATATTCAATAAAACTTCCTCAGAAAGACACATGCCCTTCTGATGAATAAAAGCCAATATCTTCAATCAGATAAAAATACTTAACTTACTAAATTCATAGTCTCACAATGAAAAACCTACATTCCAAAATTGCCACCATTGCATTAGCAATTCTCTCAGTTGTTTGCTTTTTTAACATGGATGTCTTTGACGGCAAACACCTTACGGGTGCCGACCTCTTCCGATATGGCAGTGAAGATGCCCCCATGTGGCCATTCCTCTTTATCACTATCCCCATCTTTGTCGCATTAATCCGTTTTGCCATAAATGTAGAAGGGGAAAAAACGAAATCTATCTCTATAGGAAATGCATGTCTGATGCTAATTCCTGTAATAGCTTTAAACGCTGATTTTGACAATAATTGTCCCAGCTTTGGCTCTGGTATTATAATGTACTGGTTATGTACCATTGCTATCATTGTCATTGCTTTAGTCACGAAAACGGACGATACTCCTGAAGACAATGGGAAGAACGCAATCAACATCAAAAAAGAAGACATTCCCCTAAAGTTGCGCAAGCAATACGATGAGGCGCAACTTCGTGAGGTTGTCTCCAACCCTGCACTCTACAAAGCATCTCTGGTGGAGGCCTGCAAAAAAGAACTGCAAATAAGAGAAGATGCGAATAACTTTATGGAAGAAGTGAGAAATTATCCTGATGACAAGATAGGGCAGATACTGGCTTCCCGCGACACTTATTCTGATGCCATCGTATTCTGTTGCCAGAAGGTTCGTGCCGAGAGGCTTGCTGAGCAGAGGAAGGCAGAAGCAAGTAAAAGAGAGGAAGAGAAGCAACGCCTCATCCAAGAAGAGAAAGAAAAACAGGAGAAGAGGGATGCATGGTGGAAGAAGAACAGGAAATACTTCATTGTAGGTGCCTTAATCCTGATTCTGCTGGTAGACCTAGTGATAGTTATGAGTCGCGAAGATCAGTCAGAGACTGAGAACATGGAAATAACAGTTGGCAATAATGCTGACAATAATGCTGACCAAGACGTGTCTGAATATGATGAGTTCCAATCAGATGATGAAGAATATATGAGCTATGGCTTCTATGATGTTGCATGTGGCAGGCTGTTGGATGAAGCGGATATTGCCGATTGTACAAAAGGTGAACTGCGGATCATGCGTAATTGGATTTATGCTCGTCACGGTTACATCTTCAAGAGTCAAGATCTGAGAGATTACTTTAGCAAATTTGGTTGGTACGAACCACGTTATTCCGACGTCAGTTCATTGCTAAGTGATGTGGAGAAGAAGAACGTAGAGTTTATTAAGCGACATGAGTAACTTAGTGAGAATTTTACTGGTTTCGTTCTGCTTCCTTTCTGTGCAATGCAGTGCAGAAAGAAGGCAGAACCCTGCCAAAGAAGAATTAGAAGACGATACCACGGTAGTTGCCAACTTCCATGAAGCTCAGATTCCGCTTGGTGTAAGGTCTTTGATGATGGCATATCCTGATTTTGTGAAAGGATATGAAAACGACACCCTTCTTTTAGTTGGCGGAAAAGGAATGCCGTATGATGATGGCCGAGAAAAATCGTTTGAGGAAAAACTGGATGATGCAGACCCTGAGGATATGTTTTCATTCACATACGATCGTACTGGCAGACAGCCCGGTTATCTGCAAGATGCAGGTCGCAGTCGCTGTGAGACTTTGTTCAAAATGATGTATGGCAGTACCGAAAAAGATGTTCGGCAAAATCTTACACAAGTAGAATGGTTTGGCGAAAAAGTGTTATTTACTCGAGTTAATGGGGCAGCCGATAGCTTGTGTGCCGTTGCAAAAGAACTGACGAATCATTCAGAACTGTTGCCATATTTGAAGTCAAGTGGTTCGTTTTTGTGGCGAAAAGTCCGCGGTGCCAATCGACAGAGCGCCCATTCTTATGGCATAGCTATAGATGTGGGCGTCAGCAAAAGTGACTATTGGCTATGGAAAAATCCGGGCAAGAAGGAAACAGATAAGATTGTTTATTCAAATAGGATGCCATCTCAGTTGGTAGCCATCTTTGAACGTCATGGTTTCATTTGGGGCGGACGGTGGTATCATTATGACACTATGCACTTTGAATTCCGTCCAGAAATACTAAACTCTTTTGATTTGTAGTAAGAGATAGAATATAATGTAGCATCATTTGCGCAACAAGCAATCGCAAAGTATATAGATTAAGATTATAGAAAAAAGGAAAAGTAGCCATTTTTTACGCGCGCGTGTATAATATATAATGTAAATAGTAATTGAAAAGTATACCACCATAATAATTGAAAAGTATACCATGTAGGTCGGAGAATTTACGTTATTATAGTAGCTCGCATGAGTGCTGTTAAACGTACAGAGAGTAAAAAATGATCGACATGGACAAGAA
>JAFUGG010000006.1 GCA_017469525.1 Bacteroidaceae bacterium
GCGTATGTCTCGTCGGTGAGATCGACGCTGTTGTTCGAGAAACCCACCTTCTCCGTGAAGTTGTAGCTGCCTCGGTACTCACCGTTGAGATACAAATCTACCGGCACGATGTGGTTGGCGGCAGAGGCTCCCATCAGGTTAGCAGCCTTCATGCCCACGGCATTCGACATGAGCGAGCCACCGATGCCATTGGCAAGCAGCACCCACGACTTGCCCTTCGTCATGCCCAGCGGCTTCTGCTTTTCCTCGAACTTCAGGCGGTAAGGCTTCTTCGTCCAGCCCCAGCTGCTGTTGCCTCGGCCCTTTATCTGCACGGCGGTGGTGTCCATCGAAGGGAAGATGCCGTGACCGTCGATGATGATTACGGCATCCTTGTAATAGTCCTTGCTGGTGATGGGCTGCCCGTCGGAGGTATTGATGTAGATGGCAGGCACCTCGGCCCTGTCCGTCAGCCAATCGACATGGACACGGACATAGCGTCCGTAGGGATGCATAAAGTACTTGTTGTCCTCCTCGGCTGTCAGGATGGAGCAGCCTTTCCTTGTGATGAGATAATAGATGTCCTCGTCGTAGCGGAGGCGCGTCTCTTTGCTCGTCTGCAACTCGCCGTTGACATAGACCTCGGCATCCTGCTCGTCGGTGAGTGTATAGGTAGGCGTCAGGCGTTTGCCGATGGCTGCTATCTCGGCGAAGACGGTGTCCCCCACCATCTCTCCAATGACGGAGCCGAAAAGTTGGTCGTTGCTCTTCTTGTTGAAGCGGAAGACGTCGAACGTGGGGAACTGCGGTCTCTGTTCGCTCACGGAGTCAACCGCAGTGAGGTCGTAGGAGAAGGTCTGGCCTATGTTCGTCTGGATGACGAGCTGCCCTTCCTGCTCAATGTGGTCGGTGACGTAAGCCAAGGGATAGGCTTCTATGCGGCCGTCGGAGAGATAGACATGAAGGGCCTCGGGGAACGTATAGACCTCAGCGGGTTCAGGGTCAGGGTCGGGCGTGGGCTCGGGCGTATCGGTCTTCTTCTGGAAGACCATGCGTTCGTTGTTGCTCGTGCCGTTGCTGCCCTTGTATGTGCCCATCATGTTCGTGCCGGCACGGAGGTTCCAATAGTAATCGGTATCGATGACGCTTTGTATGCAGTAAGCTCCGTCCGACCCCTCGATGATGTTCCAGTACTCCGACTGGTCGCCCAGAGACTCGCTGGCAAGCGTCATGTACTTATAGTACTGGTCCACGCGGCCATAGGTGAAGACCAGCAGTTCGTCCGTTGCCTCGTTGCGGAAGGTATAGCCCGACTCAGTGTTTGTTACCACCCAATAGCCGTCGGCCGTCTGCTCCTGTCCGTCGGTGACGTAATAGATATAGGCATCGACGTTGTGATAGGCTCCCAGGCCGAGATAGCCGTCCTGCTTGGTACAGGCTATGGAATAGACGCCATCCTCAATGGGTCCGTCTGCATAGACCGTTGCAGGCAGGCATGATACTATACATATAAGTAATAGGTTAATAAAGCGCTTCCTCATGTTAGTTTTCAGTTTCTGCGGTGCAAAGATAAGACTTTTTTCAACATCCTGCCTCAAAAAAGATTAAAATTTTGAGTTTCCGGGATTAAAGGAGTCTGATTTTGAGGCATCGGGGAACGGGGAAAAGGCATCGGTTCCGGCAACTTCTTACGTCGAGATTAAAATTTCACCAATGAACTTCGTCAACTTCTCACGAGAACTTTGATGACTTCTCTGGTGAAGTTCCCGAAGAAATAGGATGAAGTTAAATCAGGGAATTAAGCGGAGAAGCCCCCTTGCTATCTTCGTGTAAAATATTATCATTATTATTTTGTATGCTTATATTTAACACCATACATTATAACTATGTATTCTTAACATAATTTAACACACATAAACTCGTCTTGTAAACTAAAAACAAATATATTTGTCGTGCAAATACTGAATTAACTTATTATTAACTTAAACAACAAATCTATGAGAAAAATCAAACTTCTATTGGCCTCTGTGCTATGCATTGCAGGCTTCGGAACTGCACAGGCAGACATCATCACCGCTGCCTCTCAGCTTTCCAACTCGAAGGTCTATACCATCAAGACCGCTCGAGGTTACATGACCTTGAACACTGCAGGGACACAGATTGTCTCCTCCCATTCAAGCAGCATGGAAAACGTCAACGCTAACGCAGCGACAGACGACGCTTCCCGCCAGTTCGGCATCATGAACATTGATGGAAAGTATTTCATCTACAGCCCGAAGGTGAACAAGTTCGCCGAGCTGTCTGGCTGGAATCTCGGCCTCTATGCCAGCCGCGGCACGGCCCTCACCATCACCACCGACGGCGCTGGCAACCCCGACGGCTCCACGTTGCGCTTCTTCGCCTATGGCATGGGCTCGGAAGGTTACAACAAATTCTGCCTCAACAACAACAACTCTGGAGGCATTGTGCTCAACAACTATGTCATAGCAGAAGCCGGAAACACCGTAACCATTGAAGAAGTTGAAGGCGTTACGCTCGACACAGATGCAGCACTGGCTGTATGGAACGGCACCCCCGAGTACTTCGACCCGCACAAAGTTTACAACATCACCAACAAGCGCATCACAAAGTGGACTGCCAACGAAGCAGGCACCGGACTCACCGGCACTTCCACCTACACCACCGCCAGTGATGCCTACCAGCAGTTTGCCTTCATCAAGTACGACGGCAAGCCCTACCTCTACAATGTCGGCACCAAGAAGTTCGTGGCAACCGACGGCACGCTGACACCCAACAAGGGCGATGCTGCCACCATCGGTCTTTGGCACACAGGCGATGCCAACTATCCTTATTGCTTCTTCATCGAAGAACGCGGTCTGCTCTTCAATGCACAGGGCGGTGGCGGATTCGCCATCAATAGCTGGAACTCCGGCCACGACGATGGCAACAAGCACAACCTGGCAGAAGTAGCCGGCGTTGATGCTTACAACGAGATGCTTGCCTACTTCGAAATTCCCTCTTGGGAAGTCACATATAACATTTACTATAACGGTGAGAAGATTGGCGAAGAGACCAAGATGTCCGACAAGGACGCCGCAGCAGCTCTGTCATCTGCATGGAACAACAGCTTCGTAACCTTCACCTACGAGCCCGCCACCATCACTGACGGTGTGACAGAAGTGACAGCCACCGTCAACTGGACTGGTCCGACAATCTATCCTGACTACGAGTCTATTGTCTGGAAGAACCTTTACATCGACCGCACAGAAAACGACGGCAGCAAGGTTTACCTGACCAACACCGGCAGTGCACCCAACTACCTCGTGAAGAACCCCACCGACAAACAGCGTGCAAGCGATGCATACCAGTGGGGATTCGTCGGCAACCCCTATCAGCTGAAGATTTACAACAAGCTCTCAGGCTCAGCCCAGACACTGCATCCCAACAGCACCATCGAGATGGCCGACGGCGACAGCTACTGGAGCATCAAGATTAGCTATGCCGACGGCTTCATGATTGGCGTCACTGGTGCAGCTAACAACTTCATCAACCAAAGCGGCGGCTACAATGCCACCAAGCTCGGATACTGGAGCAGCACAACAGACAAGGGCAACGTCTTCCACACCGCCGACGTTCCCGAGATTCCCGTCACCAATGTTTACTACGACATCACCTTCAACGGCGCAGTAGTCAACACAGCAGTTGTAGCAGGTCTAGAGGTTGGCGAAGCAGTTCCCGCAATGCCCACAACAACCTTGCCCGACTACACCACAGTGACAGCCCCCGACGTGACAGGCCAAACCGTCACCGAGAACATGCACATTGAGGTGCCTGCCACATGGAACGGCCCGTTCGAGCTGAGCACCGACGTTGCCACCGCACACTGGTACGACATGGCCGTGCGCGGCACATGGTACGTCACCTCCGACCAGAAGGATGATGCCGGCGCCCTGCTGACCGTCAACGCAAATGCACTCGGTCTCGGCGAAGACGCTTACCAGTGGGCCTTCATAGGCGACCCCTGGCACATACAAGTGTTCAACAAGGCAGAGGCTAACAACTTCGGTTATCCCACACAAGCCAACGGTGCCGTTCCCTCATTCCAGACCGACACATACTACTGGACCGTCAAGGCCAGCACATCCAGCATTGCCAATTCCTTCGTGCTGAATGTGCCTGGCACCAACCTCTACATCAACCAGTTCGGCGGTGCAGGCGGCCCACTGAAGTTCTGGGACAGCGCCAATAACATCAGCGACGGCGGCTCTGCCTTCACAGTATTCGACGTGCCGACAAACTTCGCACCCTACGTTGAGTCGGAGATTGCTCCTTACTTCGAGACAGGAAGCAAGTACTTCGTCTTCACGGATGAGGTGGCTGCTACTGTAGGCTACAATGCTGCTTACAAGGAGAGCTGTCCCTTCGAGACCTACAAGGCTATGAAGCAAGCCCTGGCTGCCATCGACATGAGCAACATAAACAACTTCGTCCTGCCCGAGACAGGTTACTACACCTTGAAGAACAGATACTACGGCACCTACATGGGCATCGATCCCAGTGATGCCACCATGTATGGCAACTATGCTGCCGCTGCTGATGCCAAGCAAATAGTGAAGTTGACAAAGGTAGGCGACAGCACCTATACCATCGGACTGATGGGTAAGTATGCTCCTGCCACTGTGGCTCAGAGCACTACCGTTGTAGCCAGCACCGAAGCCGGCGTCTATACAGTCATCATTCCTGAAGTAGGCTATGCAGCATTCCAGGCTAACACAGAAAACAATATGTCTTGCCTGCATTGCCGTGCTGCTGGCGACCTCGTAGGCTGGGAAGCTCCGGCAGAGGCCTCTAAGTGGGTAGCTGAAGACGCTATCAGCATCGATCTTACAGTGGGCGATACAGGCTATGCAACGACATATCTGCCCTTCCCCGTAACAGCTCCCGAAGGCGTAACAGTTTACACAGGCACAATCGGTGGCAATGAGAGCAGCCAATGGCTGACCCTGTCTGAACTCGGAAGCGCTATCCCCGAAGCAACTCCTGTTATCCTCAAGGCTAACGCCAATGACTACACGTTCACCATCGGTGCTGAGGATGAGTATGACGGCGATGGCCTGAAGGTTTACAAGGACATCGAGGTTGACGGACAGACCGCCCTCGTCAAGGCTGAGGCAGGCGAACTCACCGACAATGCCCTGAAGGGTACATTCGAACCCATCGACGCTGTCGACAAGTACATCCTGGCTAAGCCCGAACCGACAGACGAAGTAGGCTTCTACAAGGCTACCACAGGAAAGATTGCAGCATGCAAGGCTTACCTTGAAGTTGAGTCTGGAGTCAAGGCATTCTACTTCAACTTCGATGACGCTACAGGCATCAAGGACCTTAAGGACTCTAATGACCTTAAGGACGCTAAGGTCATTTACAACATCGCCGGCCAGCGTCTGCAGAAGACACAGAAGGGCATCAACATCGTGAACGGCAAGAAGATTGTGATGAAGTAAACACAGTACATCCGGAGGGGGAGGAGGACAATCCTCCTCCCTACTCGGGAAACACTGACCGACAAGAAGCAATCCCCTACACATATGGGGGTTGCTTCTATTTTTGTTATGTATGTATTTGTTTGGCAAATGATATTGTTGTCTTAGGGCTTTGTTGTTCGCATCATCAAGTTTTTTTTTATTTCTCTTTGCCATAAGCGCAAAAAGTCGTATATTCGCATTCGATTTACAACATTATTAACCTTTCTACATTATTATATATTATGAAAAAGCGTTTTTTGATGTTTGCCCTCATGACGTTGTGGATGGTAATGCCCAGCTATGCCGACTGGCAGGCAAAGACTGACACCATCTGGCCTGGACGCCATTACCGGGAACTGAACGGCATTGCTTCAGGCAGTCAGCGTTCAAACTCATACATTAACTGGGGCTATACGGAAGGCACCGTACTGGTCTATGGCATACACTTCCCGACGGGACATGTCAGGGCCGATGCCCTCTTCAAGTGCAAAAGCGGCAGGAAGGTCACATTCGGCGTACGTATCGTCCACCCCGCAACAGGCACAGTGGTCCTGGACAATACGGCAACGAGCACAACAACCACGACGGCAGAGCAGACCATGGAGATTATGCCCGACACAGAGATGCCCTACGATGGTTGGTATCGCTTCGAGCTCACCTGTCCAAATGGCGAGACCACCCTCGACCGCCTCAACCTGCTCCTCTTCCAACGCACTTCGACGCTCAGCATCACCGACTCCGAGATATTCATGGCGCCCAGCGTTCACCTGTGGTGGAGCTCGCAGGACACAGGAGCACCATCGGGACAAAGCTTCAACTGGACTTACCTCGAAGTGATGTATCCCAGTGAATATAAACAGCCAGCCACCTATCAGATGGCAATAGGCACCGACGGCATGTATTCCGGCATACAGATGCCCTCGCATTCCGACGGCAGCTATGGGCACTCCGTCCTCTTCTCTGTATGGGACAATGGCGACGTCGATAAGGACAAGAACCTGCCCGACATCATGCGTTCAGCCGCTGTTGACCTTGGCCCAGATGCCTATGCCACGCGCTTCGGAGCAGAGGGAACAGGCTCAAGCATACGTTACTATCGCGATAACCTTTGGGAGTTTGACCACTGGATACAGTTCCTCTACAACGTACGGCCCGACATCATCAGCGTGAAGAACGACGACGGAAGCATCACGGAATACGAGACCACCTTGCAGTCCGTCTGGTTCAAAATGGCTGAGGAGAACGACTGGCACTACATGGGTACACTGCGCATGGCAGGTGCCAACCGCCTCACCTCCGGCATCTACTCTTTCCTGGAGAACTTTGGCGAAAGCGGAGGCCACCTGATGCGACGCTGCTACTTCCGCAACGGAGCCATGCGTTCTGCTGCCAACGGCAAGTGGTATGCACTGAACCATGCCGGCTTCGGCAACACTCAGGACAACGGCAAACGATACTCCCGCTATGACTTCGGGCACGGTGTCACCAGCCTCTACGACAATGCCTTCTACTTGGAGACAGGCGGTTACATGGGGAAACGTGACAGCCTCGACACCTGTCCTGCACCAAAATTCGGCGAAATGCCTTGGGTGGACACCATCAACATCGACCGTCTAGAGCAGCGCGTGGATCAGGGTGTCGTTCGCAGTCAGGCGAAGGCCATGCAGTTCCGTATCGATGCTACCCGTACCGTTTCCGACCCCTCCACATGGAAAGTCATCAGTTACAGTGACGAGGAGACCGTGGGCGAAGGCGACAACGGACGGGCCTCCATGATAATCGACGGCGAGAAGTCCACCTACTATCACAATAAGTGGAAGAATGGCACCGTGAACTACCCGCACACCTTCGTCTTTGAGGCACCCGACACCGTCACTGTCACCTCGCTGGCTCTCTACCAGAGCCGCGAAAGCAGCTACAGGGCAAAGACCTTGCAGCTCTCTGTCTCCGACAACAACAGGACATGGAAAACGATATCCGCGAGCATTGCCATAGAGGACAGCGAATATCCCATCGTCCAGTTGCCCAAGGCTGCCACGGGGAAGTACTTCCGTCTGCGCTTCACGGCAGGCTATGGCTCCAACCTGCTCATCAACGAGCTCTCCTTTATGGACGAGTACAGGCTTGACGACTTACTGAAGCTCACGCAGCAGATCATCGATGAGTCCGACCAATGGGGAGGCTACAACCCAGCCGACCTGGAGCCGCTGCTCAGCGTGTATGCCGACGGGACCTGCACCGACATCGATGCCTTACGCAGCGCCATTGAGCAGACTACCACCACTGCCCAACCACTCACCTATGGCGTGGTGAATAAGGCCGAGAGCTTTACGCCACTGGCTGTCTATCAGCTACACAATCTCTATGGGTATGGCGACGTGATAGCAACGCCCGACGATGCCATCACCATCACAGGCTCCAATGCCACGAATGCCCTTGAAGCCTACCAGCAGCCGACCACCGTCAGCAATCCCTATTGCAACTGGATGATTCTGCGTTCAGACAAGTACAACGAATACTACCTCTACAACCTCGGCTCGAAGAAGTTTCTCAACAGCGACGGTTCTGCATTGTCGCTCACCGAGACGCCTATGCCCATCAGCATCAGTAAGAGCGGAAACGGATTTATCGTTACTATCCAAAGCAAGAAGATTCATGTAAAGGCCAACGCCGAGGCATCTGTCGTTCCGCTATCCACATCGGGGAACACATGCCTCTTCCAGTTGCGCACGAACCAGTATCTGCGGCCCGACGAGGATGTTGCCTTCGAACTCTCCAGCAACGCCGAGCATACACTCCACGACAATGGTCCGGAGGCTCTCTTCCAGAGAGGCATAGAGACCTATTCGAAGGCTTTCGTGGCACAACCGAATACGGCATCGAAGCTAATCAACAGTTCCTCTTACCTCACGTCCAATGCCAACACGACTCAGCAGAGTGCACACAATCTGGCCAAGCTGCTCGATGGCAAGACCGACACTTATTATGAGACCTGGTACAGCAACATCACTTGGCCGGAGGAGATGTCCTATCTCCAGGGCAGATTGGTCAAGGCCGTCAATGCCTTCGCCTTCAGCTTCACACCGTCGCAGCATGCCGACTATGGCCGGACAGACATCCCCTCAGACATCGACATCGCTGTATCTTCCACGACACGCAACTTCTTGACGGTGAGACGACTCACCGAGGGACTCCCCACAAGCATCAGCGAGAGCTACACCTCGCCTGTCATCTTCACCGACGGCAACACTCGCTTCATTCGCCTAAACGTGATGCAGACCCTGGGCAACAGGGAGAATAGCCGCGTCTTCGCCATGAGCGAGTTCCAGATGCACGATGTCATCATCGACGAGGAAGCATCGCCCTACTACTTCAAGCCAGGAGTGAAGGAGGCGTTCGATGCCTTGCAGGCAGAACTGCAGACGATGCGTACGCGCATCTCGAGTGGCATAGCCAACACGGAGGACTGCAACACGCTGCGACAAGCCATAGAGCTGGCAGAGCAAGCCCTGGATGATGCCACCGAGATAAAGAGCATCCACCCTGACCTTTCCACGAAGGACGAGGCCATCTTCAAGCAAGGCTCGACGATATTCAACCTCAGCGGCCAGCGTGTCAGCAGAACACAGAAAGGCATTTACATCGTGAATGGCAGGAAGGTAGCGATAAGGTGAGGTTCGCCCTCACTCTCTCCGGATATCGACAGACATGCCGACGTCCTAAACATATCAGCATGAAAATGTAAAGATTTTTCCTAAAAACGGCGTCCTTGGCGCCGTTTTTTCGTTCGGATGGCGTCACGGACGGCCGAGGGCTCAATTTTTGGCTAATTTTATTTCCGTTTGGAAATCAAGATGTTATAATGATGGATTTTTAGAATTGTTGCAAAGATAGTGTTACCTCAGAGTGCTAACAAGACAAACTAAGCATAATTTTCGCCAAAAATCGGCGTACTTTGTCGCCCCAAGAAGTACAGTGAATTGACAAAGGAGGCATAGGGGATTTGCAAAAGAACTATAGTGCATTGAAAATCGTCCCACATTGCCTCGACTCATTCGGCGTTATGAATTACAAAATATTGTAAAGATTTTCTCAAGAGAAACGCAGCAGATTCTCCCGATTTCCGGCAGTCATTTTACAGCTAAATCGAGTCAAAACACAGATATTATTTTATTGGTGTCCGGGGAAATTATTTCTTTATCACCTGCTCCCTCGATTACACCGGTATTTTATATGAGTAACAGTTATCAGGGGCTTGGAAGGCTGTTCAATGGCTGGAAAGCCTGGAAGGCTTCACCATGAGGACTCCGGCTTTGCCGCCTGACCGAAGGGAAGAACCGGGGGCGAAGCCCTCGGAAAGCATGGATGAACTTCTCCCTGCTGCCTGGAGGGCAGTACTATGAGATGCCGAGGGTACTGCCTTCCAGGCAGGGACAGGAAGGTGGTCTCTGTGTTCAGTCCGAGGGCTTCGCCCAC
>JAFUGG010000051.1 GCA_017469525.1 Bacteroidaceae bacterium
ACCCATTTCACCATCGTTGAAGCCGTTGGCATCGATGATGGTTTCATATTCAACATAGATGGGATCGTCCACCACCTTGACATTGGCGAGCAGATAGTCGTTGATGCGCCTTGCCTCAGCCAGGGCTTCTTCGCCGGTGAGTTGACGGTTGGCCTTGATGTAGCCGAAGTTACCTGCGGGATATTCATCATTTGGAGCGATAACTTCTTCCTCGCTAATCCATGCCTGAGCGTATGCCATAGCAGCATCGGTCAGGTTGTCGTCGTTGATGAGGTTGATGGCCTGGTTGCGGACTGTGATCAGTTCTGCATAGTTGGCAGCAGAAGCATTAATCTTGCTGGTCAGCTCATCGACTGTTGTGTTCAGGCCGCCCAGCTGGAAGGGATCGGTGCAGGCCTCGAGGCTTGCGATGGTTTCTGCCATCTGGTCGAGCAAAGCCTTCTCGGCAAACACATCGGGATCGAAGCTGATGCCGTCGAGGATAGCCTTGCGGTCGAGTGCGAGTGTGTACTCGTCGCCAAGGGCGAATTCACTCATCTGCATGTAACCGCTGCCGGACATGATTTCGTCAATCTCCACCTTGAAGTACTGATAAGCCTCCGTCGTTCCGGGATCAAGGCTGAAGATGACGGTGAACATGTTCTTGTCGGGAAGGACTTCTTCAGTGATTTGGTCCTTTCTGTCGATGAGCACCCACTTGTCGGAAGCGCGTTCGGGCTTGCCGTTCGCTACGTCGGCAGCAGCAATGCCGTAGATCTGCCAGCTCTTCCAGTTACGATGGTTCCAGCTTGCGTTGTCGGTACCCGTCACGAGCTTGTAGTAGCTGGGAGCCATGGCGCGGGATGTCTTCACGATGAAGTATGCACCGCCGCTGGTTGCTCCGTAGTTCTTGGGGTTGAAGCCGTTGCCCCACTTGGTGTCGATTCGGCCGTCGAAGAGTTTGTCCAAGCCTTCGCCGCTGCCGTCATTGCGGTCGCCCGAGATGATGTTGTAGACAACAGGTTCGTCGGTGCCTGTCTGCACGTTGGCGAGGTCATCGAGGTACTTCTCGAACTCGCCATAGGTGCCGAGGCCCCATTCGCTCATCTGCAGATAGACATCAGTACCCTGCACGGACTCGAGGACTTCAATCCAGAAGTACTGATAGGCCGTCGTGCCGTCTGCCTCGTTGAACTGGAAGTTCTGACTGGCAAAGTTGGCTTGGGGGAGAGCCTCGCCGTTGCGCTCGTCGATAAGCGTCCATCCGCCTGCTGCGGGATCGTCCACGCTGCCGCGCACTGCTTCGGCATCGCTGGCAAAGTTGCCGCCGTAGATGTTCCACGACTTCCAGTTGCGGCCGGGGTTAACGCCCGTGTCGTTACCGGTGAGGAGGAAGTACCAGCCGGGCAATACGGCCTTCTCGGCCTTCACTACAACCCAGGCATTTGCACGGTCAGGGTTAGAGGGGTCGAAGGATTGGCCCCACTTTGTCGCGCTCACGGCGTCGACCAGTTTAGCACAACCCTCACCGTCGCTTAGGCTTTTTGAACCCGACAGTGCTGTGAGCTTGACGTACTCAGCCCACGCGCTCTGAGAAGCCATCATCATCACCAGGGCGATGAAGCATGACCAAAGAGAGCCTGAAGTAAATACTTTCTTCATTTTGTTTGGTTTTTTGAAGTTAATAAAAAGGTTAATTACTATGGTTTCTTCTTATTTCTTGTTCTCGCAAAGGCACAATCTATGCCTTGCAATTGGCAAATTTACATTTTTTGTCGTTTGGTTTTGCTTTTCCTAACAGAATTTTAGCAGTAATTAACGTTTTTTAACTGCAGACATGTTCTATCCTTGACTTATGTCAACACCGAAGAGGCACTGAGGTACTGTTTCAAAGAGGTAGTGCTCTTAAGCAAAAGAGGTAGTGCTCTTGAGCAAAAGAGGTAGTACTCTTGAGCAAAAGAGGTAGTACTCCATCTTTTCAGGCACAGGCGGATGCCAGGCCCCCAATATGGAAGGATGGTTCCAAATGCCCAAGTAATAAAAGAAGGGACACGTCCATCTTTGGCACGGATTAAATAATCAAACACAAAGACACAAAGACACGAAGTGCTACGCTGCAGGATTGAAGACACAAAGATTGTTCACCAAACCTTCGTGCCTTTTCCTCAGGGATTATTTCTTTGTGTCTTTGTGTTCAATTACATCAAAACCTTCGTGTCTTTTCCCAGTGGCTTATTTCTTTGTGCCTTTGTGACTTTGTGTTCAATTATTATTGCTGTTCGGGGGAAAGGCAACAGAAAAAATCCCCGGCCGCATGGCGTGCCGGGGATTTTGCATTGAACCGGGATGGAGGCTTATTCCTCGCCCCAGATGTTCCAGTCGTTGTTCTCTTTCGTGAGGGCTTGGCTGCCGTCAACGGTTGAGTCACTGATGGCCAGGCTCTCGGCAAGCATCTGGGCTGCCTCGGCCTCGCTGATCTTGATGATTGGCTTAATGTATTCCATTACTTAAGAACTTTTTTACCATTAATGATGTTAATGCCCTTTTGCATCTTCTGGAGGCGCTGGCCTGCAATGTTGTAGATAGGACTTTCAACTTTCAACTTTGAACTTTCAACTTCAGAAATGCCAGTTGCACCGCTTTCGTCGAAGATAAAGCCCTTGACCTCCGAGCTGCTCACCAGGTAGGCCTTGCCAGCGGGAATGGTTGTGCCGGTGCTGACCTTGTAGAAGCCTACCTCGCCATCCTTCTGAGCCAAAGCATACTCGCTGCCTGTAGCTGCAATGGGAGTAACCGTACCGAGCAGGTCGTTCTCGCCTGTGATGGCAGGAGCGGAGCCGGCAGGAGTGAAGCTGTAGTAGCTGTCCTCGCCCTTCAGAATGACAGGCGTCTGGGCAGGAATCGTGTTCTGCTGCTTGGTGAGTGTGAGGTATTCGCCATTCTGCTTGCCGGTAAAGACGCTTACGTTAGAAGAGAGTGTGCCTGCGTCCTCGTCGTTGTAGAGGGTAGCATAGCCTGCACTCTCCATGGCAAAGACAACGCCGTGGGTATTGTCGAGCTCGGGATATGCGTCCTCGCCGATGGTCTGGAAGAAGGCGTCGCCCAGCTTGTAGGTAATCTCGCCCGAAGCACCCTGCTCGGCTGTCACGCCTTCGTAGCTGTTTGTCTTGTCGCCGCTCATTGGATAGTCGCAGGACATCTTGGGCAACGTGGTGTAGCAGTTGATGAAGTGGCCGCCAGCCGTCTCACCTGCCATGGCATCCTTCTGGGCATGAGAGGTGACGAACTCGAATGTGCCGCGAGCGTAGCAGTTCTCTATGATGGCATTGTCGTGGTGCTCACCTGCCATAGCACCGCAACGCAGGTTAGCAGTGCTCTCGATGTGACCGTTCACGAGGCCGAGGTTGTAAATCTTGCCGCCACGTGTGCGGGAGAAGAGACCGCCCTCGCACTCCGTCTTGACGAAGAGGTTGCTGATGACGTGATTGTTGCCGTAGAAGGTTCCCGTGAAGGGCTTCTGCCAAGAGCCATCATTGTTCAGGCCGATGGGTTGGAAGAGGTCGCTGTACTCCATGTCGATGTCGGCTGTCAGAGAGCCCTTGGCACCCGTCTCGCCGCCGTTGACAATCTGCGAGAAGCGAATCAGCTGGCCGAGGTTGCCGATGGTGTAAGCAGAAAGGACTGCATCGTAGCCAGGCTCCTCATACTCGCTGCAAATGGTGCAGATACCGTTCACGAAGTTATGCGGACAGACGGCATCGTCAAGTTGAATGAGGCGCACCTTAGCGCTCTTATCCGTTGTGCCGTCGCAAGTGATATGCAGAGCGTAGTCGCCGTCAACGTCCTCAACCTTGGCATAGGTAGCGTTCTTGCCGCTCAGCTCGAAGTAGTGAGCCGCACCGCCGTCGAAGCCATCCTCCATGACAACAGTAGGAGTGCCGGCATCATCAAACTCTGTCAGCTTTACATTGTCAATATAAACGTCATGCATTACGCCGTTGCCTGCATCCACACGGATACCCATCTTGCCTGAGTTGAGCAGGGCGAGGTCGGTCATGTCGCACTGCGTGAAGGTGTCCACCAGTGTGCCGTCGATGTAGGTATATACCACGTTGGCCTTCACCTCAATCTTCACATGGTGCTGAACGTCATAGAACTCGATAGCATCGATGCCGGGGAAGTCGGGGCCCTTTGCATGTGCCTTCCAGGATTCGTTGCCGTAGTCGAGGTGATAGTAGTTGCAGACGATAGAGCTTGCGCCGTCGCTGTAGCCCGGAGATATCTGCCACATGTAGTTGCTGCCGCCATTGCTCTCGTCAAGTCCAAAGATAAGGGAAGCGAAGCCATTCACAAAGGTCATGTCAGCCTCAACAGCATAGTGCAGGGGCACAGCATCGAGGAACATGTTGTTGGGGAAGTACTTCACCTCGCTGAGGTTGCGACCTTCGGTTGTCAGCGTGCCCTCTGTTTCGTTCCAGATGGGATCGTTCTTCCAGTCGCCATTCGTAGCGTCGAAGTCCTCGTAGTAGAGCACATCGCCTGTCTCGTTGGCAGTCACCTTGAAGTAATCATAGCTGGCTGACTCGTTGACGTTGCCGTCATGGTCCTGACGTGTGCCGACCAAGCCGAAGCGGAAGTTGCCGTCGCGCGAGTCGATGAGGACGAAGTCTGTCTGGTCGGCACGACGCAGGTAGGTGTCGGCATGACTGCCGTTGGTGACAACAATCTTCGTAACAAACCAATTGGTAGTGTTCAGAGCCACGCCCTTGTCGGCTGTATTGATTTCGGCAAGCAGAATGCCGCCTACCTTCCAGTCGTGCGGACGGAAGAGCGACTTCGTGCCGTCTGCGCCCACATTGAACTGCCACATGCAGATGCTGCCGTTAAAGCCTTCGTAGGCACGGAAAGCGATGCCAGCACCAAGGGTATTAATCTTGAACTTACTCTCGATGGTGTAGTTATCAGTAATCCTGTAACTCCACGCCTGAATGCTGCCGACCATCATGGCCAATAGCATTGCTGCAAATCTCAATCTTTTCATCTTATTTAATTTTTAAAGGTTATATAATATATAATGTAGTATGCTCTCTTATTGCTTCTTCAGTATCTTTTTGCCGCCGGCAATGACGATGCCATTGGACTGTTTCGTATTTGCCAGCAGGCGACCGCTGAGGTCGTAAGCCTTCCCTCTCTTCGGAGAATGTGCGGGCGCAAGGCTTATTCCGTCTGGCTTCTCCCGGAGCCAAGCCAGTATGTCGCGGGACATCTGTCCTGCCACTCTCAGCCTGCCCGACACTATGCTGCCTTCAGAGAAGGGATTGGCGGCAGAGAAGTCTTCTGCAAAGACCACGCTGCCTGACTTCAGCCTGATGCTGATGTCATCGAACCAAGCGATTTCTGTCTTTCCGTAAGCATCGTCGTGGGCCTGGCGGAACCCTATCCTGCCAAAAGCAAAACTGCCACTACGTTCATCGACAAGGACATCATCGATGTATGTCTTGGCATAAGCCTCATCTTCTATTTCAATTCTAATCTTGAAAGGATGGCCGGCTTGGATATTGACTTCGCTCGGCAAATCTATCTCACCCAAAAGGGATACACTGCCGCCAAGCCAGCGATGGGGACGGAGGCGGAGATGCTGCGGGTCGGAGGCATTGAACTGCCACATATAGTAGCTACCGCCATCGGTGATGGAGAAGCAAAGGCCAGCCGACAGTTGCTCCACTTCCGCCTGCATCTCTATTGTATATGAGAGTTTCTCGTCTGCCGGATCGATAGGCGAGCCATTCTGGAGCAACAGGGCATCATCGACAAGGAACATCGATTGGCTGGGACGCAACGTAAGGGAGAAAGCCCCCTCCCCGCTCCCCCTTTGGGGGAGTGCCGTTACCTGCCCTGTATGAGGGTCGAGCAACGAAAGTTTAGTGGCAGATGTCTTAAGCCGTATTGTATTTGTGGCAGAAGTGGCATCGATATTGCCAAAGTACCAGACATCATGCCCGTCTATTACCTTATGTATATAATTAAAGGGATGCGTGCCTTCCGACATGCGGACATCGCGCTCGGGCAGGCATTCCTCCATCACTTCTGCCAGAGAACTTGCTGATGGTGAAGAGATGAAGTATGCCTTGTTCTCTTCCGAAGCAAGCATGCGACTGGTGATGCTCTGTATTTCCTCGTCGCCAGCCTCGCCATCGGCTGCCAATTGAGGGCATTGGGTCGTGAAGATGACCTTGACACCTTGCTGCCAAGCCTCTTCAATCTTGCGCATATTGCTCAGCGAGATAACCTTGACGCCAGGAAGAATCACAACAGAGAAGTGCTCGTGGTTGATGGCATTGTTCATGTTCAGCAAACCGTCGGACACATTACAGCGGTCGTCGAGGACCTCGGGATGAAGATAAGTGAAGTCGATGCCGAGGTCGTCGGTCAGATAGTGCGACACTTGCGGATAGTCCGTCCCCGGCACGTCAACGCCGCCTTCATAGTAGCCCTTAGGGCCGTCGAACACGTGTCCCGCATATTGTGTCTGTATGGGATAGAGCACAGCAACATCTGCCACATGCCTTCCCTCGCGAGCCAATATGTAGTTCAAACGCGAAAGGAAGGCATTGAAACGAGGCAGGTCTGCGTTGTACAGCGGGTTGCGCCACGAGAGTTCGGGCAGGAAAGTAACGTCGCCATCGTTGTACCAGACGGCATGAGGAATAAGATGGTTGATGCCCTTCGTGTATTGCTCGATGGCTATCTGGTAGAGCGTTTCCACCGAGATGTTGCCCATAGCGCCATACGTCTCGGACATGACGTAGGTCTTATCCCAGTTGTTGGCCGACGAGGACACGACTTTGTAGAAGTCTTCGGTCGGGCGGCCGCCACCTATCTTGTCGATACCAGGCATCGTCAGGTGTTTCCCGACGAGCATCAGGTCACCCGACACGCTGGTTGGATTCACTATTTCTTCCTGATCCTGATGACCTGTAGCAAGGATGCCATGCGCTGTCGCCCAGTCGCAGATGGTCTTCATGAAGCCCTCGCTATAGAGCGTGGAGTGCAGGCCAAAGAGGAGGTTCCTGGCATATGCTGTCTTGTCTCCTATGTCGTACCAGAGGGCTGGATAGAGTGCTTCGGGCGAGAAACCATAACGCGCCTCAAACTGTTCGTTGAAGTCGCCTGTCCACATCCTTCCCTGTGCCCTGTACATCGTGGGTTCGTCGAAGAAGGTGGAGACGATGGTATGTCCGAAGTCATCTGCAAAGTGCTGGTAGTAAGCCTCATGCGTATCTTGAACAAACAGGCTGACGGCCTCGGAGGAGAGGTAGTCCACGTTCGGGTCGCCGTCCTTGACGCATTGGCAAACCATCACACGCCAGCCCGATTGCTTGGGAGCTGTCCACGTCACCTGACCGGTCTCCTCGTCATAATAGTCGCGCAGCGGAACAATCTCCTTGGTGTTGGCATTCCAAGCCACAACCGACATCAGCTTCCCCTGAAGGGTTATCTGGCGGTTGAAGGTAGCGCCGCTGCCCACGCGGTACTCTGTCTTGTCGAGGCGCTTAATGGTGTGGTCGGGATGATTGTTCATGAAGGTAGTCACGCCCGAACCGTTGATGGCCCCCATGCTTCCGCTTGGGAAGCCGTATTCGTCGTATATGGACATATGAGCGCCCAAGGAACGTGCCTTCTCAACAGCATCTCCATAGAGATGGAAGTAACTGTCGGAGAGATAGTTCGGACGGAATCCACCGCCAAAAGGCAAGATAGCACAGCCGCCATAGCCATCGGTCTCGACCATCCGACCGATTTGTTCCAGAAGAGCCTGCTCCGATACCTGCGTATTGTTCCAGAACCACAGGGGTATGGGACGCCAAGACATAGAGGGCTTGGCGAACTCCTTCGTCTCGAGCAGAGGTGTCTCCTCGCTCCTGGTTTGGCAACTCACGCACCACAGGCAGCACAGAAGTGCTATGGCTCGCACAAGGCTTCTATCTTTGGCTTTCATCTTTTTATTGTTCGTACTCGTTCTTCTTAAGGACTGGCAAGGCTCAAAAAACTGGAGACCTGATTGATGCCCTATAGGGCGTTTGGGCACCCCTCTGCATTCACTTGACCAGAACCTTCTTCCCGTCTGTGATGACAATGCCTCGGGCCGAGGATTCATCAGGCAGACGCATCCCGTTCAGGCTGTAGATGACATTGCCCCCATTCTTCTTTCTTAATTCATCATTCTTAATTCCTCCTATGCCGTCGGGAACTTCGCTGCTGACAGAGAAGAGATATGAGCCGGAGCCAACCTCGTAGATTGCATAGCCGTCGGCTGTCTCGATGTAGGTTACGCCTTCTGCCTCTTCAGCCACTTCGCCGCTCTCGTAAACATAGAGACCATCGCTGATGGGCAATCTCAATGTTGCTGTCGTGTTGGCAGGAACAGTGACGCGATAGGTCATCTCCTTCGTGCCGTCGCATTGCCATTCAGCCTTAATCTGGCCATAATCGGAAGCGAAATCTGCATCGACGGATGTGATGCGCTTCTGGCCATAACGCAATGCTGTGCGAGTGTCGGGATAGGGTTGCAACACAAAGTGCTTGAAGCCTGGCTGTTTCTCATCGGGAGCGATGCCTGCCATGTGGCGGAACATCCATTCGGCAATGATGCCATATGAGTAGTGATTAAAGGAGTTCATGCTGACGGGGCCGTAGCCACTGGCAACGGTATAGGAGTTCCAACGCTCCCAAATAGTGGTAGCACCCTGGTCGATGCTGTAGAGCCAAGAGGGGTCGCCATTCTGGAGCAGCAGGGTATAGGCATCGTCGATATAGCCGTTCTCTGTAAGCGTCTGGTTCAGGATAGCAGTACCGAGGAAGCCGGTGTTGAGTTTAAAGGCATTGTTCTGGATGGCACGATGCAGATAGTTACGGGTACGAGAGATGGAGGTTGCGTCGGGCAGAAGGTTATAACGGAGCGCCATGAGATAACCGCATTGAGTAGCTTGCGTAGGCACTTTGTTATTGTTCAGGTAACGGCCCTGCCACTCGGTCTTGATGTTCTGGAAGAGCTGTTCATATTGCTCGGCCTTCTGGCTGTAAGCGTCGCCCTCTGCTTCAGAAAGGGCGCGGCAGGTGCGAGCCATCAGGTCGGCATCGTAAGCATAATAGCATACACTACAATATCGGCTGTCGGTCGAAACGTATGCCACCCAGTCACCATATGTGGTATAGCCGCCATTGTACTGGTAGCCTTCACCGGTCTGAGCAGCAAGGAACGACATGTAGCGTTCGTTGGCCTCGAAGTTCTCGCGGAGGATTTCCTTGTCGCCTGTCATGAGATACACTTTCCAAGGCAGGATAACACCTGCATCGGCCCATGCCGCAGCGCCATAACCCACGCCCCAGTGATAGGGGGCTATCACGCCATAAGCACCGTCGTTGCGCTGTGCATCACGCATGTCGCGCATCCATTTCTTGTAGAAGTTGCGGGTGTCGCCATTGTAGAGGCCAGCCATCGAATAGACCTGTGTGTCGGCCGTCCAGCCCATGCGTTCGTCGCGTTGCGGACAGTCGGTGGGCACGCTGACGAAATTCGAGCGCTGTCCCCACATGACGTTGCTGTAGAGCTTGTTGACGTCCTCATGGCTGGTGCGGAGGGATGACTTCTCGTCAACAGCACTGGTCACGGTCTCGCCGATGACGTTGGTCAGCTCGACATCTGCCGAAGAGGTCACCTCGATGTAGCGGAAACCAAAATAGGTTGATGTGGGATGGAAGCTCTCGCCCTCCTCTGCACCTTTCAGGGTGTAATAGAGCGTAGCTTCTGCCGAACGAAGATTCTCAGTATAGACAGAACCTGCAGGGCCGTCATCGCCACGACCGCGGTCGCCTGTCGTGTTGGGCATCTCGCCAAAGCGGAAGCGAAGCTTAGTGCCGGGAGCGCCCTTTGCAGTGAAGCTGACCCAACCCGAGCCGTTCTGCCCAAGGTCGATTACAGCCGTCTGGCCTGCTGAGAGGTTGAAGTTATTCTGGCCTGTTATCTCCTCCACGACGTTAATCGCTCCGAAGGTCTTGCCGTTGGACTTTGTGCCTTCATAAATCTGAATGGTTTGCGGATAGCGGCGGAGTGCCTCGACAGCCATGATGGCAGGGCCTTCGAAGGCTCTTATCTCGCCCTTGAAGTCGTTGCTCTCGGCTGTGGCAAACCAATCGCTATCGTCATAATCGGGCGTGAACTGTCCGTTTTCGAGGCGAGCGTCGTAGGTCTCACCATTATAGATGTCGCCCTTGCGCAGCGGACCATTGGTATTGCTGAGCCACGAGAGGTCGGTGGGAATGACCTTGGTCGAGCCGTCCTCCATTTCTATCTTGAGCAGGGCACGGAAAGCATTGGATTTGCCCCCATAGATGCCATGCACAATAGCGCCGTTCCACCAGCCGGTCGATACCTCGGCGCCAATGGCATTCTTGCCCTCGCGCAACAGAGCCGTTACGTCATGAGTGGTATAGAACACCGTCTTGACCATTTCCGTTGCTCCGGGCTTGAGCTCGTCATAAAGGGTATTGCCATCCTCGTCGGTCTGGCCTACACGTTCGCCATTGATGAAGACGTTATAGACGCCCAGTCCTGTTGCATAGAGGCGGGCACGACGAACGCCATCTCCCAGTTCAAAAATCTTGCGGAAGATGGGCATACCAGCGGTGATGCTGCCATCCTGCTGCATGAGGCGCTTGCTGCTGCCAACGGCTGCTTCCATATAGCACTGACGGCTGCCACCAAATTCGCGGATATCGGTAGCATTGAAGGCATTACCTGCTCCCTCGAAGTCTTCTCTGAAGGTAACGTTCCCGTTGCCTTCCTCGTCATAAACGATTTGCGTGATATTGTCGAAATAAGCCTTCTCGCGCTCGTTTCCGGTAGCGCTGACACGTACGCCAAGGTCGCCAACAGCCAGCACGCCTTGGGTGTCCTGATAGGTATCGACCAGCACATCATCTATATATGTACGCACGTAAGGCGTCTCGCATTCCAGGACAATATGGTGCTGCTTGCCAATGAGGTCGGCTTTGCTGAAGGCCGTGATGGGCGTGTCGTTATAGGTCAGGTTGCCATTCAGATAAACGTGGCGGCGAACGACGGGCTGGGCAACGTCGAGCGTATTGATGGCCCACATCATGTAGGTGTCGCCAGAGGTTGCGCTGAAGCAGATGCTGGCATTGTCATTGACGAGGGTAAAGTCGTACTCCACATCAAAACGGACGGGCTTTGCCACCTTCTGCTGCCAAGCATATTTTGCGGGACCAGTCACATAGAACTGACCGCCCTGTAGCGTGCCGCTCTGGAACATGCAGGTGCTGCCGTCGAAGTTCTCTTCGAGCAGAACCTTGCCGCCGGCCGTCACCTTGAAGTCGTCGAAATAGGCCTGCTCGGGCTGGCTGCCGTTGTCGTAGTCCTCGCGGAAGCCGAAGTCGCCATAAGCGAAGTCACCCGTTCGGGTGTCAATGAGTACGTTGTCTATATAAGTCTTTGCGACGTTGCCACCTGTCACCTTGACGGTCAGGGTGTGCTGTTCGCCGTTCTTGATGGTGACACCTGTGATGGCATTCTCCGAGAGGCAGGCGGGGTTGCCGCCGCTCCAGCGATGGGGACGGAAGCGCACGCTACCGTTCGTGTTCACCTGCCACATATAGTAGTTGCTGTGGTCGGAGGCAGCGAAGATAAGGCCTGCGGCGAGTTGCTTGACGTTGAACTTCACCTCCACCTCGTAATCCGTGATGGGGCCCTCTGCTTCGGAACCCTGCTCGTTGGTGCTGGCCTTAATCCAATGCGTGCCGTTCCAGGCATCGGCCGTCATCAGGCCAGTCTCGAAATATGCTTTCTCGCTGCTGGTGGCCGTTCCACCCTTATTGTCGGATACGGTGACGCGCCAATAGTAGCGAGTCTCGGCAGCAGGCGTGAAACCTTTAGCCTCGACGAACACGCTCTCGTCGGAATTGACTGTACCCGATTGCCAAACGACGTTTCCGAAGGCGGCGTCGGTGGCTATCTCCACATGGTAGCTTGTCTGCATCACACCGCGCTGCTCGCTTTCCAAGTTCCAGGAGAGGTGAATCTTACTTTGGTCGATGCCGACGGGATTGTGGTAATCCTCGGCACGAAGGTTGGTGACGTCGAGTGCAAAGGCGGGGGATGCCAGCACGATGGCCACGAGGGAGAGTAGAATCTTTTTCATTTTTTGATACTATTTTGTGGTTAATTTTGGTGCAAAGTACGATATTTCCATTTACCTATTTAATAATATAGTGATTTTTTGATGTAACATTTTGACATTTGCCAAGAAAACACTACTTTTGCATAGATTTACCTCATCCCGCTAACCTCTAACCACTAACCTCTAACCTCTAACCTCTTAACCAAGATGGCTACAATCAAATACTTACTTACCCACGAATCAGACTCCCGATGGGGGATTACCGTCAATACGGTTGGAATGCAGGATGTTGCAGCCGGCAGCACCTACCCCGTTGGTGACCATCCGGAAGACTACCTCTTCTCTCCGAAGAAAGGGCGAGTGCTTCGAGAGGCACAAATCGTTTATATCACCAAGGGCAGCGGTTGGTTCGAATCGGCTCATCAGCCCCGCACGAAACTACAGGCCGGCGATGCCGTGGTGCTCTATCCCTACGAATGGCACAGCTATGCTCCCAATCCCGAGACCGGTTGGTCTGAGGCATGGATTGGTTTTGCCGGCGAAGAGGCAAACGCCTTGCTCCGCAAGTTCTTCCCCCACAAGTCGCACCCTATCTTTCAGGTCGGGGTGTTCGATGCCCTTTGTGCTGCCTACGAACAAGCCTATGCAGTGGCCGAGAACCTGCTTCCTGCCTACCAGCAACAACTGATAGGCTACGTTTGGCTCATCATCACCACCGTTTATGCGCGAAGCCAACAACTGCCCTATCTGGACAATCCGGACATGACGGGCATCAGTCACGCCATCAGGTATATGCGGCAGCACATCAGCTCGAACATTCGCATGGAGGAGGTTGCGGCCGAGGTGGGAATGGGATATTCCAAATTCCGCAAGGTCTTCAAGAATTGCACGGGATTCGCTCCGGCACAATATTTCCTGCGGCTGAAGATGGAGCGGGCGAAAGACTACCTGCAGGGCACCGACTTCTCTTGCAAGGAGATAGCCTACCGCCTTGGCTTTGATTCCGCGTCCCACTTCAACAAGATGTTCCGCCTCAGCCAAGGCGTCACGCCCATGGAGTTCCGCAATTCATAAAACGCTTTTGCGCTTCTAAAAGAAGAAAGAGGGGCAAAAAAGAAAGCCCCCACTTTCGACGGAGGAGGCTTTCTGTCTGGAAATGACTTGTCACGGGTGTCATTTTTGTCACAGCGTCATTTGATGAGTTTCTTGAAGCCTTCGGGAGTCTGCATTATCATTTCCCTCTGAAGCATTCGCTTTTCTGAAAACTGTATTCTGTATACTGTACACATATTTTCGATTAATCCAACTTCGTATCATTCCCAGACACTTGTTGCCTTCGTTGCTCAGTCCTTGCTGCATTCTGATGCGCTTGGCGTCTTCCAGTGTGAACTCGTCTGGCAGGAGTTCGAGCAGGTTTCTTGGGCCACGAGTGCCGATGCGAGTACCTTCGCCCTGATTGGCCTTTTCGATGTCTGCTCCAAAGAACTGCATCTTGCACCAGAGGTCGTAGCGGAGGCTCCAGCGGATGAAGTCCTCGATTTCCTGTTCCCACTTCATGCCGTTCGCGACATAGAGCACGCAAGCCTTGAGCCAGGCGATGACGCAAGCCCTGTGCGAGAGGTTCCAATACGTCTCGTTTTGCGAGAGCCTTGCAAACTCTGCACACTCCTGCTGGAGTTGCTTTGCGAGGTCGAAGGCCTCCTGGCAGTCAATCAGTCCTTTAGCCGTCACGAGGTTGTCGATGTAGGGCTTCAGCGCCTCATCGAACGCTTCGTCGTACTGCCCATAGACAGGCTGTTCCGAGCCTATTTCCATCTCTGGAATGGTGCAGAAGTTGATGCGCGAGATGGGGCCGTCTGTGAGGACGTTACGGAAGAAACGGCGACCCTTGAGGATGGTGGTGCAGGCGTTCCAGTTGAAGCGGCACCTTGGCCTTGCCGTCACGCTCTGGGTGCCAATGCGCGTCTGTCCGTATTCTGCTCCTGGGTCGAAGGCGAGGCACATGAGCTGGAAGTGTTGCTTGCCTGTCACGCCTTTCAGTTGGTCGAAGAGGTCGAGTTCGTTCAGCTTTACATAGACAAAGTGCCCTTCAGCCTCGTCCATACGCGTCACGAGTGCTGGCTTGGTCATGTCTGGGTCGATGATTTGGATGACCAGTCCTTCAGGCCTTACCATTTTGTCCTTGTTGGCGCCCTTCTTCTGGCAGTCCTTCTTCCACTCAGCCTCGCGCTTCTCATTCTCCTTGTCGCGCAGTTTTATGTCGGCCATGATGCGCTTGATGGGTTCGTCTATGCAGCCTTTTCCTGCGCCTGTGCTTGCCATGAGGCAGTTCATCAGGGTGGCCTCGTGGTCCACATTGTCTGTATAGCGAAATCGCACGTCGCAGAGGTGTGTGGCGAGTGGTGGGAAGATGGCGTGAGCCAGTGCAGCCTTGTAGCAGTCAGGCGTCCTGGAGGTGAGCAGTTGGATGAGTTGAGGCAGCCTCTGAGGCATCTCAGGAGCCATTTCAAGCACCTCTTCCACCTTGCCCTTGTCTTCTGCCATCCTTCGGCTCCTGGTGAACAGTTGCTCCTGATATCTCATCAGCTTTTGGCTGGGCTTGGTGTAGTTCTGGTAGAAGTCGTTGACCAGCGTTTGGATGTTCTCGTCGTTCCAGTGCTGGGGCATCAGTTCCTTCAGGACGGCATTTGTCTCCTCTTTCGAGAGCAGTTGCGTAGCGCCGCTCAGGAAAATTTTCACTGAGGTATGCCTGCCGCCCTCGTTCAGGAAATCGCTTTCCTCCAGCTGCTTTTCCTTCATCACCCCCTGGGCAATGAAGCGAATGCGCTCTGTTAGTTCAGCGGGCTTGGTATCGTCTTTAACTCCTTTTACTTCTTTAACTCCTTTTACTCCTTTAACTCCTTTAACTCCCTTTTTATACTTCTGAAGCACTTCCTCGCTCAGTTTTGCAGGGTGCAGCTGGTCGCTGAACATCAGCTGCTCGTCGAGGTAGAGGATGTACTGGCGGCAAGGGATATAGACAGCCCTTTCCCTTTCGTGAACGGCCTTGTCATAAGCCACTCCACCAAGCACTTCGCCAGCCATCCAAGCCTGAGCCTGCTGACGCGTGAGGCCTTCTGGAATGTCGAACAGGATGTGGCCGCCAGTCTTGCTGACAGAGATGTTCGCCATGTTGATGCCCAGCTCCTTCTCGCGCCCCTTCAGACGCTCTGCGTAGAGTTGTTCGAAGTGCTCGCAGCCATCCAGGTCGATGACGGCCTTGCCTGAGTCCCAAGGCCCGCCGTCGCGGCGTTTGTAGCCATTCTTGAAGTGCGCATGAGGGGTGTAGAACTTGCAGCCCTTCTTCCACCTCGCCTTGATGTCCTTGTACTCGTCCTTCGAGATTTCGCCACGCCTCAGCTGTTCCAGCGCGTCTTCCAGCTCGGCACAGATGCGACCAGTCTTCGCGCTGTCTGCGGCCTTGTAGAACCCCTTGGCCGTGGCTGGCACGACCTTAGGGCTCATGATGTTTTGTCCAATATCAATTCTTGACATAATGAGATTTACTATTTAACGATTTAAGGACTTCCGTTCGGGCTCCATGAGCACGTCCGTCACGAGGTCGCACTCGCGGTTCAGCGCTGCTGCCATCCCGACTGCGCCCAGCCTCTTGGGCAGGCTCTCGTAGACCTTGATGCGCTCAGGGCTCTCCTTCACCCAGCCGTGTTCTGTGTAGCAGACCACCCTGTCCTTCTTGCGCAGCCTGTTGCGGTTGTAGGGTTTGAAGGCGATGCTGCCTGACTCGTCCACACCAAGTGAACCTTCCACTCTCCTGCCATTCGTGATGGCCTGCAATGTTTCGATACTTACTTCAATGTACTTTTTCATGTTGAGTTGATTTTTGTGAGGAGAAGTTTGGAATTGCCGGCCAGCTTATTCACGTGAAGTTCCTCACTTCAACTCGGGTTAATGATTAAAGGTTAATGTAAATACTGCCAAATTGGCTTTCGAATTCTCTTCTGATGTCCTCGATGCTCTGTTCCTCCTCCACATTGCTCTCAGCCTCGCGCTCGCGAATTTTCAGGAGGTAGAGCTGGTATTCCCTGCGCTTGATCTGCCCCTCCGACATGCAGAACGACTTCAGCATTTCGCTCATCTTCCAACACTCGCAGACCTCGCACGCACGAACCTCTTTATTATGTTTCGCGCAGACTCTCTGCGACACAGTCCGATTCAACTGTTTGTGGACGCACGACGCACAGCACCCTTTCACCTGAATGCCGAATGCGTTTCTTGTAATTTTTGCTTTGTTCATTTCTTCGTACATTTTTATGGTTATACATTCTTTGTTCCGGTTTCTGCTGCAAATGTATGGCAACATTTTGGGGGCTAAAACTTCTATTTTAGACACGGAAAGAAATCTTGCATCAAGGCAGACAAACGCCTTCTCTGCTCCAGGCGGACTGGATAGTTCACGATGTTCTTGTAGATGCTGTTTTTCTTGTTCGTATCCTCCAATTTCAGATGCAGACGGAGCTGGCTCACCTTGCCGGCAGGATAGTAAAAACCTCTGACTTGCAGATTGAAGACCAGGCTCGTCAGGAAGTAGCGATTCAACTTGCGTTTGTTCCTCATCACCAGTTCCGCAGAGAACATCCTGTCCGAGAGCACGCGCTCCCAGACCTCGCTTACAAAAGGCCGCCACTGGGGAGTGACGAACTCATCGATGGCCGCCACATACCTCAAAGCCTCCTGCCTACATCTTGCCTGCAACTCCTCCTGCGACAGAACTTCCTCGTTTACTTCCTGATACAGTTTCCCCTGCCTCCAAAGAGCCAGCAGCTCCTCGGCAGTAATGCCCCTGGAGGGGACTTTCTCGAACTTCTTCATAACCTCGAAGTGTTATGCTCGGCTCGCAGAAGTGGAAGCTTCCAAATTGCACGTGCGGCTCCGAACGGGCTTCGCGGTTATACATATTTTATATTTTTATGGTGCAAAGGTACTGTGATTTAGTCCCCTAACCAGGGAAATACAAGTATTACAAGCGCTTGTACAAGTTGTACAAATGGAATACAAGTGCTGTGCAAAGTGCACTGAAATCACTCATACCTGTCCAGCGCTGCAAAGGTACAATAAAGGACAAAAAAAAAGGTCTTATATAAGACTTATATAAGACCATAATGATATGATTTTCAACTATTTACACAAATCGTCAATTTCTTTGTATCTTGCTGGAAGTTTGCCGGTATCTTTCCATGTGCCTGCCAGTTGAGCTAGATTTTTAAGATTCCATAGCTGCTCAAATGTTTTCCATTTATTTTTTATTTTGAGTTTATCTGCCATGCAACTTGCGATGTAAGCAGCCTGATTGTTTGAGATACCTTCTTCCACCCCATAGCCGTCTTTGACAATAAACCCAGCCTTACGCAAACGCTCCCATATTGCTTCTGCTTCAGGCGTTTTTAAGCATTCTGGGAGTGATGATTTGGGGGGCTGATGGTTTTTATTAAGATCGTCGTATTCCTGCATGATAGCATAGATGTTAAATATACTTATCCAACTACATGTCTTATACATTTCTGGATTATGCTGAGGTGCAGGATTAGTGATATCTATGAAAAGTTCTTTTTTCTCTATCTTCCCTTCGTAAAGCATGCAGACCTTATCCACCCATGGCGTCAAATCTTTCTTCTCTTTGAGTTTTGACAACAGTTGCTCTTTAGTTAAATAGTAATCATTCCTCCAGCCCGATATTAGTTTTTCCCCTCTTTCACTTTTCTTAAAATCGTCCAAAAACAGTTCAAATTTTTCTATGAGATTTATCGTTGTTCTCTGCACAAATAGAATAACAGAAAAGATTGAGCGCATTGTTTCGTCAAGTTCTTTTATCTGCTTTCGGATAGTTGCTATTGTTTCTCGATTTTCAATCTGGTAGGGCGCATACATGTATGACTCAGGTAGCTGATCGTTCATTTCATAAAGGTATGCGGGGGCAGGATTAACTATTTGTGAAAATAGCTCTTTAAACAAACGCGAAACAGATGGTCCCTCTATATCGTGAAGATTGTTGCTCGGCCATTCGCCAGATGTATTACATACAATTTCTATTTCTGCCTGGTTATCCAATGCCCAAAAACCTAAGTCCATAAGGTTATCACGATTGCAATTGGTGACGCACTCTTTCGAGTCAGGGCTTGTATCTAAAATGAGGCCATAAGAAGCAAATAATAAGTCCTTGACAGTTTCAAGATGGGCAGAAATGAGGTCAACGTATATTTGAATAAGGCCTAAAGGAAGATGAGCATCCCCTATGAATTTATCAAGCGACTGGATGTGCTCTATTATTTTAGCAAGCCGACTCCAGAAAAGCATGGCTTCATGCTCTGTTCTGTCAAAGAGATTTATGTTATTCTCTTTTATGATATCCTTTTTCACCCACTCAGGATGAGAGTCTTCGTTTCTTTTTAGTGACATCTTATTTCGTCAATTCTTGATTACGATTTCGCGTTCTTCTGGGGTGAGGGCGTAGAGGTCGAAGACGCGAGTGTCTATCTCATTGTCTGTCTCGCTGATTTGCTGCGAGAGGAAGTTAGTCCTTACTTCTCTCGTCTATTACCACCTCAGCATAAACATTACCAACACAATGTGGTTTTATTGGATTTTATAAAATCATCAAAGACGGCTTCTACAACTGGCACAGAGACCGAGTTCCCGAATTGTTTATACGACCAGGCGTCGGATGGATGAAGCTTGAATGTGTCAGGGAAGCCCTGTAATCTGGCGCACTCGCGAGGCGTAATGTGTCTTACACGATTATGCTGAATAACACCCAAACGGTTGGCATCTGATGAAGTTAAGGTAACCGAAATGCTTTCAGGGTCGAGGAACTTGAATACCTCGAAAGACATGTTTCCACAAACGGGATTATACTTGCCATCGATTTCCTGAAGGTAGCGCTTTTCGAGCAAAGATGCAATGACCTCTTCAATGTTAGACTCTGTATAGAACGTCTTAATCTGCTCTAATGTCAGTTTCTTACCATCTTGTTCTTTGCCAAAAATCGGTTTGCGGCGATTAAGAATCAGAGCATTCATAAAACGGATTTCTGCGTCAGAACATTTTCCTTTCATGCCTAACTCCCACGAATGAAGCGACTGACCTCCACGATAGTCTATTAGACGGTAGCCGTGAAGTACTCTCAAATCGTCACCTACAGCGGTGTGAAGCATCTGTTGAAACTTATCAGAACAATAATACTTTTCGTCAACATCAGGTTCCAACACGTCACCCACACAGCATATTGGCTTTTCACCAAAGAGTGAAAGCTGAACCGAGTTTTGCTTGTACTTGTGAGAATCTGCTGCACCGAGGTCTGATGATAGATTCATATTTGGAGTTGCGCCTAAAATACCGACGATATATAGGCGCACACGATTCTGGGGAACTCCAAAGTTGCTGCTATTCTGTAGCAGGTCGTATGTGCCATAGCCCAAGCTATGAAGTTTATCTATGATGGTGTTGAATGTGCGACCTTCGTCATGTGTATAGAGTCCACGCACGTTTTCAAGCAGGAATGCCTTTGGACGATATTTTTCAAGTAATCGTTCTATTTCAAAGAACAAAGTACCTCTCGTATCACCAAAGCCCATGCGCTTACCAGCATATGAGAAGGGTTGACAGGGGAAGCCACCAAGCAATAAGTCAAACGGCTCCACTTTGTCTATTAGCTTCACGTCACCACTTGGATGCTCGCCAAAGTTGAGTTGATAGGTCTCGCAGGCTTTCTCGTTAATTTCACTTGAAAGCACGCATTTTGACTCTATCCCGTTTTTGGATAGAGCCTGGCTTACTCCCAAGCGGATACCACCTACACCTGCAAACAGATCTATATACTTTATCATCCTATCTTCTCTTTGATAAACTCAATCAGTAAGTCAAATTCCGATGGAGTGTACGCGACATTGCAGTGACTGTTATCACACATATCTTTCATTGCGGATGGTCTTGAAAAATTACCTACGCCGTCAATGATATATGCAACAAAGCACCTTTTGTTATTAGTGTTTCGGAAACGAGCCTGTGCTTCACGCCCCTTTCTTTCTGCTACGCTGTTTGATGTCTCTTGAAAAGAAACTTCGATTCCAACATATTTCTTAATGCGACCGTCGTCATCATTTCGGCTAACAACAATATCAAAAGTTGCTTCCTTATCGTCATCAAGTTTAACTCCAGGAATCGTTCCGTTATTAACAAGATTGTAATTGCTGCCTAGATGTTCCGATAAATATCTTAAGGCATATACCTGTGCAACATTCCCAAGATCTGTTGCCGTCTTGCCTGCGATAATTCTACTTACTCGAATATAGTTTTCACACACATATTGCTTAATCTTATCCTTCTGTCCAAGATATTCATAGGCTTTACACTTGTAGAGGATTGCACGTGTCTTCAATGAAATTGCAGATGCACCATATATAAGCAGTATTATCAAGTCCTTGCACAATTTCTTGTCCTTACACGGCTTCTGCAAATTTTTTATTGTGCTAATCTGCATCCTGGCATTTGTGGGTTTACTTTGTAAAGGTAGAGATGTAAAACTATAGCTATACTTTTTGCCACTTATCTCATATTCCAGTTTTTTGCCAGGAAAAACCTCTTTGAAAGACGAGTTAAGTCTTTGTATAGGCTCCGAGCCAACATCTGTCAAAACCATCAGATGCTTCAGGAACAGATGGTATTCAAAATCAGAGGCTTCAAGGAGCTTGAATAATTTATCTGGGTTTGTCTTATCAGCCAAAGTCAGAAGGGAAATAAACTCCTCCTGAGTATCAAGCAGATATTGCAGGATGCTTACCTTCATTGCTTCATCCCTGACTTCCTTGGGCCACCATTTGCAGCCAACTTGCTCTAATTCCTTTACGGAACGAAAATACTTATCGTCATTCATAAATAACAAATGTGGTTATTCTTCAATAAAAGGGTAAAACGCCTGCTCGGTGCAAAATCCACGCTCTACGAGTTGGGCTTGCATTGAATCACGCACTTCGCCTATAGCCTCGATGTCCCATCCCATTTCCTTATCGGACGGGATAAGCCTGTTTATTAGGTCGAATATAGCGTTATCAACGAAATCTTGACGCTCTATCTGTTGTCTTGTCAGTTCCACGAGTTCCATTGGCGTTGATGATTCTATTCAGATATTCTTCTAACATACTTATGTCTTCTTTCTGCTTGCAAAATTACAAAAAATATAATAGAATGCAAATGCAAAATTGTTTTTTTTACATTCGTCTCGTTCTTCTGCTCAGTAATGAGATTGAAGTCTGGCGACCTCCCACGCCTTTTGGACTTGCTCTTCAGGGAGCGAGGCGAGGTATTTCTTGACGACATTCTTCTGGAATAGCATAAAGCGTAAAGTTTGGATTTTTGCCTACAAAGTTACGAATCTTTTCTGTTTCCTGCAAGTCATATAGATAAATGTGTGAGTGTAGTGAGTTTGTGTACAGAATACAGAAATACAGTATACAGTTTCTAGGTGAGGGGTACACTACTTGCTGCTGATGGGATTAGTAAAATATAGTATAATATAGTTTATAATATATATATATTTATAGATATATTATAAAATTTCGCATCCGAAGATTTTTATCTGTAATATGCGCTCATAAGAAAACTGTATACTGTATACTGTACACATTTTTCATGAGTACATTTTTAACCTCATTCCCAAGCGTGCTTTTTTGCGTGCTTATTTTAAGGAATTATTTTCGCGCGCGCGCGTAATGTCGTACCTTTGCACCAGAGTTAAGAAATAACTCCTGTCAAGTTCTTCATGGCGACACGTCGAAGTGCGCAATCCGACACATCGAAATGAGAAAAACGACAGTATGTCAAACCTAAACAAAAAAAATTAAATTATGATTAACTACAGTATCTACATCGCCAGCAGCAAGCCTGGCACCAAGAAGGCCGACATCACCGACACCAAGGCCTATGGAGCCGCTCAGGTTCACGAGAAGCTGACGTTCGACCAGTTCTGCAAGCACATCGCAGACCACAACTCGCCCTTCTCGAAGGGTACCATCAAGGGCATCCTGACCGATGCGGTGGCTTGCCTTCGCGAGCAGCTGCTTGCCGGCAACAGCGTCAACCTGGGTGACCTCGGCAGCTTCCGCAACGAGCTCAGCTGCAACCCCGCCAAGACCACCGACGACTTCAACGCCAACAACATCAAGGCTGTGAATGTCTGCTGGACGCCCGGCAAGGAATTCAAGAACCTCCGCGACGAGGCAGAGTTCCAGCTGGTTGCCAGCCGCAAGGCACAGGCCGACGCCATCGAGGTAATCCGCAACGAGGACACTATTCAGGGTTTGGAGTAAATCTCCAACCCTGAATAATGAAAAAATGAAAAAATGAGAAAATGAGGGCTGCCCTGAACCAAAACCACTAAAACTATGACATTAGGAGAACGTAACAACAATCCGCTGAACATCCGCAAAGTGCCTGGTGTTCGTTGGCGCGGTGAAATCTCCTCCCCTTTGGGGGAGGACGGGAGAGGGGCCTTCGTCCGCTTCGAGAGCATCGAATGGGGCGTTCGTGCTGCCTTGAAACTCCTGAGAACCTATAGAGACAAATACGCTGCAACAAGTATTAAAGAAATCATAACAAGATGGGCACCTCCAACAGAAAACAAAACCGACGACTACATCGCCGCGGTGTGCAGGCTCACGAGCTTTGGCGGCAACGAAAGGCTCACAGAAAAAGAGTGGCCCGCGCTCATAAAAGCAATGGCCGTCATCGAGAGCCGCCTTTTGATATCCGACGAAACTATCGATGCAGCACGCAAATTGTTGAACCAATAAAAACAAAGAAAGTCATGACACAGCAAACCAAAAACACCTGGGCAGTGATAATCAACGCCATTCTCACCACCATCACTGCCATTCTGTCTGCCTTCGGGCTGGCATGATGGAGAAAGCATCCGCGCTGCTGTTGCTCATCTTCGGTGCGGCAATGGCAGCAACGAGTCTCTTCATGCCGCCAGAAGGTGAGATTGACGGCAGCGTCCTGATGCTCTTCGGACAGATTCTCGTCTATGCAGGCAGCATCTTTGGCGTGAAGATTTACATCGAAGACCTCGTCAGGCAAATCAAGAGAAGGGACGAGATACCCAAGAGAAAGACATTAGGCCGACGAACAAAACGAACAAAACGAACACGTCATTTCGTGACACACGGATAGAGAGGCTCTCTTTTTAGGGGGGGCTTCTCTCTTTGCTGTCCGGTATCCTAAGCCTGTAAGGCTTTACTATGAGTAACCGATGGCGAAGCCCTCGGACAAAGTGCGAAGCCCTCCCACTCCTGCCTGGAAGGCAGTACTATAAAGCGCTGGTGGGGTACTGCCTTCCAGGCAGATTTAAGTACATCGTCTTCACTATCCGAGGGCTTTGCCCACGGTTACTCATAGTAAAGCCTTACAGGCTTCTTTCGCCTACAGTTCTTCGCTTCGCTCAGGCTCAGGCTCAGGCGCCCCTCGGGGGACTTAAAAGCAAAAAAGCAAAAAAAGCAACGCACATCAGGAGAGGCTCTCTTTTTAGGGGGCTTCTCTTTTTTTTTCGCTGGATATGACGGAGAAGTCAAAAATTATTCGTATCTTTGTCGCCATAATCCTAACAAATCATTTCAATTATGCTAACAGAAGACAGACATTTATATGTGGCTCACGGACAGAATGGGCCTATTTGCATCAATGGTAAGATGGCGAACCGTCACGGGCTGATAGCCGGAGCGACGGGCACGGGCAAGACGGTGACGCTGCAGGTGCTGGCCGAGACTTTCAGCGAGGCTGGTGTGCCTTGCTTCATGGCCGACATGAAGGGCGACCTCTCGGGCATCTCGCAGACGGGACAGATGTCCTCGTTCATCGAGAAGCGCTGCCAGGAGTTCGGCATCGAGAACCCTCAGTTCCACGGCAGCCCCGTCTGCTTCTACGACGTCTTCGGCCAGCAGGGACACCCCATGCGCACCACCATCTCGAACATGGGGCCCGACCTCATGTCGCGTCTCATGGAGCTGAACGAGGTGCAGGCTGGCGTGATGACGATTCTCTTCAAGGTGGCCGACGAGCGAGGCCTGCTTCTGCTCGACCTCAAAGACTTACGTTCGATGCTGACCTACATCGCCGACCACGCAAAGGAACTGACTACGAAGTACGGCAACGTCTCAACAGCCAGCGTCGGAGCCATCCAACGTGCCCTGCTCGCTCTCGAGAATCAAGGTGCCGACAAATTCTTCGGTGAACCAGCCTTCGATATCATGGACCTCCTGCAGGTCAGTGCCGACGGCAAAGGAGTGATGAGCGTGCTGGCAGCCGACAAGCTGATGCAGCAGCCCAAACTCTATTCCACCTTCCTGCTCTGGCTCCTCTCCGACCTCTATGCACGTCTGCCAGAAGTGGGCGACCAAGAGTTGCCGCGACTGGTCTTCTTCTTCGACGAAGCCCACACGCTCTTCACCGACACTCCGAAGAGCTTGGTGGATAAGATTGAGCAAGTGGTCCGCCTCATCCGAAGCAAGGGCGTGGGCGTCTATTTCGTCACGCAGAACCCCACAGACATACCCGACTCCGTGCTCGCTCAGTTGGGCAACAGAGTGCAGCACGCCCTCCGTGCCTTTACGCCAAAGGAGCAGAAGAACGTGAAAGCCGCAGCCGAAACGTTCCGCGCCAATCCCGACTTCAAGACAGAAGATGCCATCATGGAACTCGGCACAGGCGAAGCGCTCGTCTCATTCCTCGATGAGAAGGGCACTCCCGGCGTCGTGGAGCGTGCCAAAGTGCTCTTCCCGCTCAGTCAGATTGGAGCCATCACGGAGTCTGAGCGCGAGCAAATCATCAAGACGTCGCGCATCTTCGGCCGCTACGACACGATGATAGACCGCGAAAGCGCCTTTGAAGTACTCCTGGCAGAAAGCGAGAAGGAAGCGCAGGCCCGCGAGCTGGCAGAGCAGGAGCAGCAGGCAGAGAAGGAAGAAAAGGCAGAAAGCAAGTCGAAGAGCAAGAAGAAAGGCATCATCTCGAAAATCATCTCAGCCGTCATCACAAGCGTCACCGCCGCTCTCGGCACCTATGTGGCCAATACCGTAACGGGCAAGAAGAGCCGCTCGAAGGAAAGTCTCGGCAAGAAGATTACGAAGAGCACAGTAAGCACAGCAACAAGAACCGCTACCCGCGAACTCGGCCGCAGCATCTTGGGGAACCTGATTAAATGAGTTGAGAGTTGAAAGTTGAAAGTTGCTGGGCGCGCGGCCGTCCCCGGCCGCAACAGGGAAAAGTTGAAAGTTGCTGGGAACGCGGCCGTCCCCGGCCGCAATAAAAAAACTATATGAATAAGTATATCCTTTCGCTGGTAAGTCTCGGGCTTCTGCTTGCCAGCTGTCAGAATCAGAAACAAGAGAACGAACAAGCTGACAACTTCGTCGATGACGTCAAGACAGCCCTTTCTGCCGACGGACAAATCAACCTCGCAAGCCTCCAATGGACGCGTGAACCCGCAAGCTATGAAGTAAACGGCGACACAATCCGGGTAACGACTGCTCCCCATACAGACCTCTGGCAGCGCACCTACTATCACTTCCAGAACGACAACGCCCCCGTCCTGCAGATGAAGACACGCGAGAAGTTCTTCAGCTTCGTCGTGAAGACTGACTTCACCCAAAGTCATCAGCGCTTCGACCAGTGCGGCATCGTGATGTACCTTGACAGCGAGAACTGGCTGAAAGGCTCTGTGGAATACGAGAACGAAGCGTTCCAGCATCTCGGCAGCGTCGCTACGAACAACGGCTACTCCGATTGGGCTACGACGGCCATTCCAGCCGACGTGAAGACGATGTGGTACAGGCTTTCGAGGCGGGCAGACGACTACCTTATCGAATGCTCCACCGACGGAACGAATTTCAGCCAGATGCGCGTCTGCCACATGTATGCAGCTTCTGAGGAAATCCAGTTCGGCATCTATGCCTGCTCGCCCGAAGAGTCGTCCTTCACGGCAGTCTTCACCGACATGAAGATAACAGAATGCGCATGGAAGGCTCACGATGGGCAGCAGCCAGACGACAATTGAATCTCTCAAAACTCAGAAGGTAAATAGCATATGAAAAGATTGTTTTTGTGCCTTATGGCAATGGTGAGCGTGCTTTCACTCACAGCTCAGAATGCGTTCGAAGGCGAAGTGATGAACACAATCATGGCCCGTCGCTCTGTCCGGAAATATCTGGACAAACCAGTCGAACATGAGAAGTTGGAGGCTATCGCCCTGGCAGGCATCAATGCCCCAAGCGCAAGGAACTGGCAGTATTGGGCAGTCAGGATTATCGAGGACTACAAGCTGATTGCCGACGTAAGCGAGGTCTATAAGCAGGCAAACCCTGAGGCTGTGAGTCGGGAACCAGGCTTCAAGAACATGTTCCGCGGGGCTCCGAACCTGATTTGCGTCTGTGCTCCGAAAGACGGAGGCTTCGACCTCGATGCAGGCCTCATGGGCGAGAACATGATGCTGGCAGCTCAGTCGCTCGGTCTCGGCACCTGCATCCAGACGGGTCCCGTGCGCTTCCTGCTGCAGAGCGAGGGAGCGAAGCCTTTCCTCCAGCGTCTCGACATCCCTGATGGCTATAAGTTGCTCTACGTCATTGCCGTGGGCTATCCCGACGAGAAGCCCGACGCCAAGCCTCGCGACGCGTCGAAAGTGAAGTTTATCGGTGGCGAAATTTCGAAGGAAGCAAGCGATGATGACGGACTATTTATTGATTATTTCGAGAAAGCACAGTTCCCGGGTGGCGACGAAGCGTGCATGAAGTGGCTTCAGGAGCATATAAAATACCCCGAAGGCTATACTTCCAACCAGCCTCAAGGCAAAGTCGTCGTAAGTTTCATCGTTGAAAAGGATGGTTCGCTCGATGGTATAAAGGTTATGAAATCGCCCGATCCTTTGCTTTCCGAAGAGGCTATTCGTGTCGTGAGGGAAATGCCGAAATGGAAACCGGCACATCAATATTTTCCTCCACCACGGCAAGGGAGCGAGGCTGTACGCTCGCGCTTCTTTCTTCCCGTTATCTTCAAGCAACCTTAAACGCTCACGACGCCTTTGATGGCAGGGTAGGGGTCGTAGTCTTCGAGGGTAAAGTCCTCGTATTGGAACTTGAAGATGTCCTTCACCTCAGGATTGATGCGCATCCGCGGCAGTTTGCGAGGCTCGCGACTTAGTTGCAAGTGCACCTGGTCGAGGTGGTTGAGGTAGATGTGTGTATCGCCAGTCGTGTGGATGAAATCGCCCGGTTCAAGTCCGCAGACCTGTGCCATCATCATGCAGAGCAGGGCGTAGGAGGCGATATTGAAGGGCACACCGAGGAAACAGTCAGCACTTCTCTGGTAGAGTTGCAGGGAGAGTTTGCCGTTTGCCACATAGAACTGGAAGAACGCGTGGCAGGGCGGCAGGTTCATGTTCTTGATGTCGGCCACATTCCAGGCAGAGACGATGATGCGGCGGCTGTCTGGATTGTGCTTGATTGTATCGACAGCTTGCTGAATCTGGTCAATGAAACCTCCGTCATAATCGGGCCACGAACGCCATTGGAAGCCATAAATGTGGCCGAGGTCGCCTGTCTCTGGGTCTGCCCATTCGTTCCAAATGCGCACACCTCGCTCTTGCAGCCACTTGGCATTCGTGTTGCCTTGCAGAAACCAAAGCAGTTCGTAGATGATGCTTTTCAGGTGAACTTTCTTCGTGGTAAGCAAGGGAAAGCCTTCGCTCAAGTCGAAACGCATCTGATGTCCGAAGATGCTGATGGTGCCGGTGCCTGTCCGGTCTTCCTTCTTGACACCTTCGTCAAGGATTTTCTGTAGTAAGTCTAAGTATTGTTTCATTTCTTAATGTAATCTATAAAGTCGAAGCTTTTGTTGTGCTTCTCGTCGGATTCATGTTTCTCAGAGAATGCGACCTTCCATTCTTCGCGATTGAACTCGGGGAAGAAGGCGTCGGCCTCTGCCGGCGTGTCGTGTACTTCGGTGAGGCAAAGGCGGTCGGCCAGAGGCAAAGCTTCGGCATAGACGCTTGCTCCGCCGATGATGTAAACCTCTTCTTCGGTAGCGCAGCTTGCAAGGGCTTCTTGGAGGGAAACGAAAGTCTCGGCTCCCGGGAATTTCTTCCCCGTGCTGGACAGCACGACATTCCTTCTGTTGGGCAGAGCTCCTTTAGGCAGGCTGTCGAAAGTCTTGCGTCCCATGATGATGGTATGGCCTGTGGTGAGTGCCTTGAAACGCTTCAGGTCGGCAGGCAACCAGTAAAGTAGCTTGCCTCTCAGCCCGATGGCGTTGTTCTCGGCTATTGCTGCGATGATGTTGATATGTGCCATGTTAAAGTTTCTTCAGTTCTTTCAGGAAGTCGCTGATGCGTTCAAGGTAAGTATAACTGCCGGTTCCGGGGGAAGCCGTTCTTTGGAAGCAATGGTCGCGGGTGGCAAGGATGTGGAGTTCGCTCTGTATGCCCATGGCACGCATCTTCTCCCAGGTCTTGACGGAGTTCATGGCTGCCCATCCGTCTTTGTCACCGTGGACGAAGAGCATCGGTGCAGTCTTGAGGTCGAAGTTGAACTCGGGCACAAGCACAGCTTTGTCGTCAGTTCCGCTTGTCGTGTTGTGCTCTTCGTCACCGTCCGTAAGGGCGTAGGCCGGGTAGATGCCGATGCCCCACTGCACGTTGCAGGGCTGCTTGTCGAGGTCATCGATGGGCAGATAGGCCTGTTGCACGGACGAGGTGACGCCCATCAGGGTTAGATGTCCACCGGCACTGCTGCCCATGATGCCTATGTTATTCGGGTCGAGACCGTATTCTGCAGCTTTGCTCTTGACGATTCGGATGGCGCGCTGCAAGTCTTGCCAAGCCGAGATGTGCTTCTTCAGACCAGTCTCAGCAGCAGGTCGGGGCGTACGGTAGCGCATCGTGACGACTGCCATACCGAGGCTGTTGAGGTAGCGGCGTGCCGGAGCCACTTCGAAGCCGTCGGGACCGTTGCCCATATAGCTGCCGCCCGAGTAGATGATTTGGATGGCTTTCGTCTTGAGGTTGGCAGGGATGTGCCATTCGAGGTAGGGTGTGCCCTGATTCTCCTGCACATAAGGCATCTTGCCATCAGGCCAGATGTTCTCCTTGACGTACTTCGCTCGGTCGTTGTCATTATCGAAACGCTTCATGATGTCCACCTCGGGAGCCAGAGGACCGAGCAATCCCATCTGCGTAAGGAACTCCACAGCCCGCTCCAAGCCGAAAGCTCCGTGACCTTTGCCCGGGAATAGATGCAGCTCGGCATTGATCTTGCGCTTGCGAAGTTGGCGGAACACCATCGTAGAGGCGTTTGGACTGTATGGGTCGGCACCTCCATGATGCAGACTCATCGGGCAGGTCTTCTCGTCGAAGTGGAAGATGGTGTCGAGCTTGACGTCGGGGCCATATCCGAGACGCACGTTGGGTGTGCCGCCTTCACTGTCCGAGAGGGCGTATGCGGGAGCATTGACAATGGCAAAGTTCACGTGACATGGCACTTCGTCCAACGCGTCGATGGGAGCGTAGGCACGTGTCATGGAACTCGTGGCGAGCAGCAGAGCCAGATGCGAGCCTGCCGACATGCTGATGGTGCCTATCTTCTCGGGGGCGAATCCACGCTTCTTTGCTTCGCTTCGCACCATGCGGACGGCTCGCTGGCCGTCTTCCCAAGCCGTCTTGTAGATGGGCAGGCCTTCTGGACGTGGTGTGCGATAGACGAAGTTGACGCATTGGAAGCCGAGCTCCGTGAAGCGTTTCGTCCAGAGGGTGATGAGGCTGTTGTCGCAAGTGCTGAAGTAGCCTCCGCCGGAGATGAGTATCATGCAGCCTCCGTTTGGAGTCTCGGGTTTCTCCATCCATTCCAGGTAGGGCATACGTGCCTTGTCGGGGTTGAAGCCCTTTTGACCAGTCTCTGCCGTCATGGCTGCAATCTGTTGAGGCTGTGTGTCGGGCATCTTGCCTTTAGGCCAAATAGAAATGTGCTTGCCCGCCTGAACGCTAAGCAAGGAGGAAAACAAGAGAATAAGAAAATAAGAAAGTCTTCTCATATTTTTGTTTTATTAATAATGAAGTTACATATTATTCAACGCATCTTCCTGTCACGTCATAAATATGACCTGCTTTATGTATGTACAATACGCCGTTTTTTAAGCGTTTCTTTACCTTGTTGTTGGCCTGCGATTCATCACAGTTGCTCACTCCGTCAGGTATTACTTCTTCTCCTGTGTACCACACCCCGGCATGTTCGCGGTTAGCCCATGCGCATTTCCATGTCTGGCCATCGGGTGACGGCTCCATCGGTGCATCCGTCGGAACACAGTCGTATCCCAGCTTCAGGAAAAGATAGCCCTTAGTACCTTTTATCATGGCGGTATAGTAGTTGCTGCCTTCTCCACCATCGCCTGTCCATTCCCCGACGATTTCAGATTCGCTGTGCACGCCTGCAGCCTTACGGGCCATGATGAATGCCATGCATTCTTCCTTGTGATTGTTCCAGTACGGATACACCACACACGGAACTCCGGGCATACTCAGCAGGAAGGCTAGTGCCATGCGTGCCTGCCGGTCCTCCATCATATTGGGAGTGCCGTACAGGTTGCTGCCTTCGCGGAAGGAGTCGTGGTTGTCGATGAATGTGACCGTATGCTTCGGGTCGCGATGGATAAGCGAGTAGCGGTCTGTAGCCAGAGACTTCAGATTGTAAGTCCTGATGGCATCGTTGTAGTAATGGAACTTGCCGGGGAAGTCGAACACATAGGTCTCGTAGTTTGCATCCTTCAGGAAGCCCAGCTGTTTGTCAATATCTCCGTCGAACACCTCTGCTACGCAGAAATAAGGCGCACTGGCACGGTTGTAGTCAAAGAGTCGGGAACCGGCAATGCCCTTCATAAAGTCGAAGCGGAAGCCGTCGTAGCCGATGCTGTCGCGCATCCACGTAAGATAAGCACGGCTCATCTCGCGCACTTCCCGTTTGCCATGAGCCAGGTCGCGGGAATAGATGCTGTTGTACTCCTGATAGTCCCATGCGTGAGTTCCGGAATGGTAGGACACGCTCTTGTCGTCGGGTGTCAGTTCGGCAGTATTGTGGTTGCCGCAATCGCCGGTAACGCTTCTGTCGATGCGTCCCTCCATGTAATCGTCGGCAAACATCTCGTCTTCAGCGGTAATCCATGACCAGTCGGGCATGAACGAGCCGTAGCGACCGAAGTCATTGACCGTCCAGTTGCACCAGTTCTTGTCGGAGCCGTCGTATTCGTCCACATGTCCTGCGCTTGTATGGTTCAGCACGATGTCGGCCACCACTTTTGCGCCGCCTTGATGCAGACGTGATATGAGTTGCTGCAAGTCTGCCCCCGTGCCCCAGGGACTATGGCCGTGATGTCCGAGCTCGTCCACACAGGAACCTTGATTGCTGTAGTTCATGGGCAGATAGCCAGTGAAGTCGGCCGTCTCCTGCGACGGAGCGAGCCATACGAGGTCGAAGTACGCGGCCAAATCCGATGCTTCATCGGCCAGCTTTCCCCAAGTCACATCACCATATTCCGTATAAGGAATCGAGGTGTTGCCTTCGTGCGCCCAATAGAATGCTTGCAGCATGACGTCGGGGTTTTTGTCGGGCACAGCTGTTTTGTAGAGTGTGGCCTGCTTGGGGTTGTAGGGATAAGCCACGCTTAGGTTCTTGCTGGAAGTGTTGAAGGCAAACTCGTAGTCGCCACTGATAGTCGTTGCAATACGACAATTGCCTTCTCCTGTGGACATTCGCCAGTCGGTGCTGTGTGCCTGTGTCATCGTGCCTCCGTTGCCGTACCAGTCGTCGTTGCGATTAATCTTGAATTCGTATTCTCTGCCCGCTTCCAGCGTCAAAGTAGCATATAAAGTGTTCTCTGTGCCACCGGTCTTGGTCTCCAACTTTGTAGGACTACTCCAATCTGATGCTACGAAGTTTCCTTTCAGCAGCCAGTCGGTCGTTACTTCGCCACTACCTCCTCCATCGTCGGAATACACGGACCATGTGCCTGTGCTGATTTGCGTGCTGTAGCTCCATTCGGTAATGGTGAACAAATCTTTTCCGTCTGTCAAGGTCTGGTCGGCTGTCTTGTTCCACATGTTGTCCCAATTGATAGCAGTTGCTCCCGAGCCCATTCGAACGAAGAGCAGACTCGTCCTGGCGTCCTCAATATCGGCCGAATAGATGTCGCCGGAAACGAGTGCCATCTGTACATCCTGGTCTCCGCCTCCCCACGCATGGACAAAGAACGTGGCACCAGCTTGGTTCCATTTACTGCCGCCTCCAGTGTCGAGGTAGATTGTCTTAGCGCTTGGCATCAGTACATATAGCACTGAAACTACAAATAAGAACATTTTTCTCATGGTCTAAATCCAATTTGTTTTTCATCCTTTGGCTGTCAACGTTTGTAGATGCGCAACGTACTTGCCGATGATGTCGAACTCTATGTTGACCACCGAACCGGGTTTGATGGCATGGAAGTTCGTGTTATCGAAGGTGTAAGGGATGATGCAGACCTGGAAGGTATTGCTTGTGGGACGGCATACGGTGAGGCTTACGCCGTTGACCGTCACGCTGCCTTTGTCCACGGTAAAGTATCCGTGCCGAACCATTTCCTTTGTGCTCTCGTACTGGAAGGTGTATTGGTGGCTGCCCTGCTGGTCCTCCACGGCGATGCAGGTGGCTGTCTGATCCACATGTCCCTGAACAATGTGTCCGTCCAGGCGGCCGTTCATCAGCATGGAACGTTCCACGTTCACCTCGTCGCCCACTTGGAGCAGGCCGAGGTTGCTGCGTTCCAGCGTCTCACGCATGGCTGTGACGGTGTAGGTAGGGACCCCCCGACCCCCTTCAGGGGGCGAAAGACGCACGACAGTGAGGCAAACGCCGTTGTGAGCAATGCTTTGGTCGATGCTCAACTCCTCTACAAATGGGCAGGTCAAGGTCAAGTGGACGTTGTCCTGCTCGTGTTCTATGGCAACAACGCGTGCCATACTTTCTATGATACCGGAAAACATGAGGGGATTTACTATTTGACTATTTACTATTAACGATTTATATTTTCGGGCACAAAGTTATAAAATAAATCTGAAACCACAAAATCATTGCCTTGCTTCGGCTTCGAATTGGCGGAAGAATTCAGCTTGGTTGCGGCTTTCGCGATGTAGTGCTTTGTATTTCAACATCAAGCTCTTGAGTTCTTCCCATGTTCCGTCCTGCAGAGAGGCTGCCTTGTGGCGCATACAATGCAGGTAGAGCGGTTGCATCCTGACGCGGTCCACCTGCTCCTTGAGCCATTCCGTCTCTGCTGCCGACTTCCCTTCTGCCAGGATGGAGAAGGCTTTCTCGATGAACGCGTCGCTGTAGATTTCGTGGTTCTCGCGGATGTAGATGCCGTAGTGAACGTCTGGCTTGACGAGGCTTTGACATAGGCGGTAGTATTCCATGATGTAGGGAGCGGCCTTGCCATAGTAGCCTTTGATGAAGACGTTTACCAGCGAGTCGACATCCTGCGTGGGGTCCCAAAGGAGTTGATTGACCGTCCAGGCCTTCATCTCGTCGAACTCTGCTCCTGCCGACTGGTATTGTGCTTCCTCGAAGATGCCTATGGCTTTGTTTTCGCCCAGCACCTTGATGTTCGGTCCCAGCACTTGGAAGTTTGGCCAAGGTGCGATGTACTGTGCGTAATCCACTATGTAGTCCCAGATGAAGAGGTGCGGAGCGAGTTCTGCCCAGCCTCTCAGGTCGTGCATGAACTTCTCGTTCTGCGGACAGCCTGCGTCGAGGGGATGGGCAAAGCAGCACTCGATGCTGCACAGGCGGATGACGACGTTCTCGCGGGGCTTGATGCCTGTGGGCGGCTGGCGTGAATACTGATAGGCAAAGGTGCCGACGTACTTGTCGGGAAACTCCTCTTTCACGGCATCGGCCACTTGGTTGACGAACCAGACGATGATGCCCGAGTGCCCGCCATACTGGTCTTCGATGGCTTTGCAGCGTTGGCATTGGCAGAACAGGAAGTTGTCGTTCTGCGAGAGGCTGTAGATGCGGTAGGCAGGGTTCTTTAGCATGAAGTCCGCAAGCCGTGTCTTGCATATCTCCAGGACGTCGGGGTTGGAGAGGCAGAGCTGTCCGTAGCCGCCGTAGCGTTTGCCGTCGCGCAGGCAGAAGTATTCGGGATGCGTCTGGAAGAACTCGCTCACGGGAACGAGATGCCCCATGGTGTGAGCTCCCCAGTATGCCTCGATGTTGCCATACGCGTTGATGTTGGGACTCCATTTCATGTTTTCGCGTGTATGGGCGCTCCACTGCGGCTCGTTCGTGACGACGTAGTAGTTGCTATAGCGGTAGCCGATGAAGGGTGCTTCGCTATGGTCGAGCCGAGGCAACTGCCAGCTCTTGTATTTTGGCAGGTAGGTACACCTGGGTGTGAACCAGTGGATACCCAGCTCACGCTCCAGGAAGGTGAAGACGCCGTACATCGTGCCTCTCTGCGAGCCGCCCCAGATGAGCAGGTCGTGCCCCACGGTCTTGTAGGTGAAGCTCTCGTCGTCGGCCGCAGGCTTTTGCAATCCCGTCAGGGACGCCGTGCGCTGGTTCCATCCGACGACGATGCTGCGGCCGCTGGCAGCGGTGTCGCTGGTGATGGGCAGTCGTGCGCCGCTCATCTGCTCGATGTACTGCTGGAGCTCCCTTGCTGCCGTCTGCTCGGAGGCGGATGCTTCTGCCGAGATGACGATTTGATAGTCTGTCTGACCGTCGCGGAACAGCCAGTCTTTTGCGCCTGCCCGTGCGGCGATGAGCAATAGGGCAAGTGATAGGAAATGTCTTGCTTTCATAGTTGTCTAGTCTATGTCGTAATATATCTGTGCCGAGCGGTAGCCTGGCATGTTGAGTATCTGCTCCTGAAGGGTGTTGAGTCGTTCTCTGACGGCTGACATGGGGGCTGATAGCTCCATCTTCAGTATCAGTTTACGGATGTGCATCATCTGTACGCGACTGACCGGCGGTGTGTCCGGGCCGAGTACCCTCTCGCCGAACACCTGCCTGAGCAGGCTGGCGAAGTCAGTGGAGAGGCTTTCCACGACCTTTTCGTCGCGATGCTTCAGGTAGATGAAGATGACGCGGCAGAAGGGTGGGTAGCGGAACAATTCGCGTTCCTCGGTCTGCTCTGCGTACATGCCTTCGTAGTCGTGTCTGACCACCATGCCGACGATGCCGTTTCCCGCATCCCTGGTCTGCAGCACGACATGGCCTGCAGAACCTTTTCTTCCGGCTCTGCCTGCCACTTGCTCCATGAGTTGGAAAGCCCTTTCATAGCTACGGAAGTCAGGCTGGGCGAGCATCGAGTCTGCGGAAAGGATGCCGACCAAGCTGACGCGGTCGAAGTCGAGGCCTTTTGTCACCATCTGTGTGCCGATGAGGATGTCGGTCCGACCCTCCTCGAAATCGTGGAGAATCTGCTCGTAGTTCTGGCGGGAACGCGTTGTGTCGAGGTCCATACGTGCGATGCGGGCTTTGGGAAGCAGTGCCTGCAGCTGTTCTTCGATTCGCTCCGTGCCGTAACCGCGGCTGGAGAGGTCGCGCCCCTCGCAGTTCGGGCAGGCGGAAGGTATGTCGTAGGCTGTTCCGCAGTAATGGCAGACCATTTGACGGTAGCCGCGGTGGACGGTCAGGCTGACGTCGCACTTCTGGCAACGCGGTGTCCAACCGCAGGCCTTGCACTCCAGCACTGGTGCATAGCCTCGGCGGTTCTGGAAGAGGATGACCTGCTGATGCTGCTCCAATGCCTTGCGGATGTGTGCAAGCAGTTGCGGGGAAAAGATGCCGCTCATGAGCTTCTTGCGCTGCATCTCTCCCACGTCGACTACCTCAATGTCGGGCAGGCTTAGGCCGGCATAGCGTGTCTTCAGCGTGACGAGGCCGTACTTGCCGCTGAGTGCGTTGTGGTAGGACTCAAGACTTGGTGTGGCAGAGCCCAGCAAGGCTTTCGCCCCAGATTGACGTGCCAGAACCAGGGCGGCATTGCGTGCATGGTAGCGCGGCGCAGGTTCCTGTTGCTTGAACGACGTCTCGTGCTCCTCGTCTATGATTATCAGGCCGAGGCGATGGAAAGGTAGAAACAGGCTGCTTCGCACACCGACCACGATGTCGTAGGGTTTCTCGCTGAGCATCTTTTGGTATAGCTCCACCCGTGCCTTGTCGGGATAGCGCGAGTGATAGACGCCGAGACGTGTGCCGAAGACGCGTCGCAGACGCTCCGTAAGCTGTGCCGTGAGGACTATCTCGGGCAGCATGAACAGCACTTGCTTTCCCTCGGCAAGTGCCTGCTGCATGAGGTGGATGTAGATTTCCGTCTTACCGCTGCTCGTAACGCCGTGAAGCAGACAGACGTCCTTCTCCTGCCATTGTTCCGTGATGCTGTCCATGGCTTCCTGTTGTGCCTCGGTCAGCACCTCGGCTGCCTTCAGCGGCGACTGCTCGTCGGCCTGCGCGGTTGCTTTCGGCTTATGAGTGCGACGCAGTTCCTCCTTCATCTGCACGGCACCCTTTTCCAGAAGGCCCTTCACGATGGGAAGGATATTCTTCAGACCCGTTGCCTTCTGCAGGTTGGCCAGTGTCTGTCCCGTCGCCTTGCTCCGCTTTGTCTTGGGTTGAAGTGCTTGCCAGACCTTCTCCTCGCTTGGCTTCAGTGGCGCATCGGCTTGCCAGTCCTGGTTCGGCAGGATGGTGCTCTCGCTTTCCAGTTTCAGGCCGGAAGGCAGGGCTGCCTTGAAGACGTCGCCCATCGAGCAAAGATAGTAATCGCTGACCCACTTCCATAGTTGGAGCTGCTTTTGCAGGACGATTGGCTCCGTGTCGAGAACCTCGGAGATGGGCTTTGTGGGGTAGGGTGGCGTGTCGTCGTGCAGACGAAGCACGATGGCTGTATAGAATTTCCGAATGCCGAAGGGCACGATGACGCGCTGTCCCACCTGAATTTTTGGCTGGCATTCGGGCGGCACGGCATAGGTGAAGGCCTCCTGCAGGGGCAGCGGCACTATGACGTCGGCGTATTTCGGCATATCGGGCACAAAGTTACGAAAAAAAGGCTAAAAGCAAAAGATATTGGCCGAAAAATCGTTGCCTCGATTGAAGAATTCCAAGTGGCAGGGCTTCCTGGTAATTGCTTTGTGGAATATGGCTTTATGGAGCACTGCTTCTGAGTAATTGCTTTGTGGAATATGGCTTTATGGAGCACTGCTTCTGAGTAATTGCTTTGTGGAATATGGCTTTATGGAATATGGCTTCTTAAGAGATATTCCCCCCTACTTGGCCTTTCTCTTACCCCCTTTTTATTTCCCCCTACTGGTATATACCGCAGAAGGCCGATTTTTTAACCCCAACCCCAAAGAAAATTTGCTTATTTGTAAAAATCCGAACAAAAAGGCCTCGTTTTGGCATGAAGTGTATGAAAAAGGGGGAAGCGAGGCGGTGTACTGGAGCTGCAACGTGTTGCGCCCGCATTTATAACGTGTTGCGCCAGAATTTCAAAGCGTTACAAGTGGATTTCAAGCGTGTTGCAAATCTGCTGGCAGGACTTGCCGAAGCAGTCAGGACTATACATTATTAAATATATTGGAAGTAGCAGAATCAGCCCCTACATTCCTTCCGTAATCTGCCATAAGTGCACAGAAAATGTTAAAATGTGCATAATAGGACATGTTTTTAGGCGAAAGTGTTGCATATTTGCCCAAAATGTCTTTACTTTGCACCGCGAAATAAATAAATAGAACTAATTGTTAAATCAAAATTAATAAGTTATGTCAGAAATTGAAGCTAAAGTAAAAGAGATTATCGTTGACAAGTTGGGTGTTGATGAAGCAGACGTTACCCCCGAAGCATCATTTACAAACGACCTCGGTGCCGACTCTCTGGACACCGTTGAGCTGATTATGGAGTTCGAGAAGGCTTTCGAGATCACCATTCCCGACGACAAGGCAGAGAAGATCTCTACCGTAGCCGACGCTATCAAATTTATTGAGGAAAACAAGTAAGAAGCGATTCACAATTCATAATTCATAGTTCATAGTGGCTTTCCACGGCAAACGGCTGTTGGTCTGACCCATTATGAATTATGGATTAACAATTATGAATTAGATTACATGGAACTGAAAAGAGTTGTAGTGACAGGCATCGGCGCCGTCACTCCCCTGGGCAACACCGCTGCCGAGACGTGGCAGAACATGCTCGCGGGCGTGAGCGGAGCTGGCCCTATCACACATTTCGATGCATCCAAGTTCAAGACACAGTTCGCCTGCGAGGTAAAAGACTTCAATCCTGAGCAATTCATCGACAGGAAAGAGGCTCGCAAGATGGACCCCTATTGCCAGTACGCCTTCTCTGCAGCCGTCATGGCCGTGGAGGACAGCGCTATGGACTTGGAGAAGGTCGACAAGAACCGCGTGGGCGTCATCTTCGGCGTCGGCATCGGCGGCATGAAGACCTACGAGGAGGAAGTGACGGCCTACGCCAAGACAGCCGACACCATCGGCCCCAAGTTCAATCCCTTCTTCGTGCCCAAGATGATAGCCGACATCTGTGCCGGACACATCAGCATCAAGTACGGCTTCCACGGCCCCAACTACATCACTTCGAGCGCCTGTGCTTCCTCGACCAACGCACTTGCCGACGCCTTCAACCTCATCCGTCTGGGTAAGGCCGACGTCATCGTGAGCGGCGGAGCCGAGGCTGCCATCACGGCAGCAGGAGTGGGGGGCTTTACTGCAATGCACGCCCTGAGCACCCGTAACGACGAGCCACAAAAGGCAAGCCGCCCCTTCAGTGCCAGTCGCGACGGCTTCGTCATGGCTGAAGGCAGTGCAGTCCTCGTGCTTGAAGAACTGGAGCATGCCAAGGCTCGCGGTGCCAAGATATATGCCGAGATGGCAGGCGCAGGCATGAGTGCCGACGCCCATCACATCACAGCGTCCCACCCAGAAGGCCTCGGAGCAAAGCTCGTCATGGAGAACGCCCTCGAGGATGCAGGCATGAAGCCCGCCGACATTGACTACATCAATGTGCACGGCACGTCGACCCCCGTCGGCGACGTCAGCGAGTGCAAGGCCATCCTGGCCGTCTTCGGTCAGCATGCCTACGACCTCAACATCAGCAGCACGAAGTCGATGACGGGTCACCTGCTTGGCGCAGCCGGCGCAATAGAGGCTATGGCAAGTGTGATGGCCGTCAAGGAAGACATCGTTCCGCCCACCATCAACCATGAAGACGGCGACGAGGATTCCGAGATCGACTATAAGTTGAACTTTACCTTCGGCCAGGCACAGAAGCGCACCGTTCGTGCCGCACTGAGCAACACGTTTGGCTTCGGAGGTCACAACGCCTGCGTCATCTTTAAGAAGTACGCAGAGTAAGGCCGTGTCTGCCGAGAACCTGATAGACGCGATAAGGCTTCCTTTCCGCAAGGACAAGGAGCTTTGTCGCGCTTTTCGTGATATGCTGGGCTTCTATCCCCACAAGATAAGCCTCTACCAGGAAGCCCTGATGCACAAGTCCATGCTCGCCCACGCCAAAGGCGGTGCGCCTCTCAACAACGAACGACTCGAGTTCCTGGGCGACGCCGTGCTCGACGCCGTGGTAGGCGAGATAGTCTTCCACCACTTCCCAAAGAAGCGGGAAGGCTTCCTCACCAATACCCGGAGCAAAATCGTGCAGCGAGAATCGCTTGGCCGACTCGCAACGGAGATAGGCCTCGACAAGCTCATCCGCCAGCACGACCACAATCATACCCACAACAGCTACCTTGCCGGCAACGCCTTCGAAGCCCTCGTCGGAGCCATCTACCTCGACCGCGGCTACGGCCACTGCAAGACCTTCATCCGCAAGAAGATAATGCGCCAACTCATCAACATCGACAAGCTGGCCTATCAGGAAGTGAACTTCAAGAGCAAGCTGCTGGAGTGGTGCCAGAAACACAAAGCCTCGCTCGAGTATGTCTTGCTCAATGAGACAAAGACAGAGGACGGCTCCCCGCTCTTCAATACAAAAGTGGTCATTAATGGACGCGAATGTGCTCGCGGCAAAGGCTATTCGAAGAAGGAGAGCCACCAGAAAGCAAGCCGCAATGCCCTGCATCACCTCAAGCACGACCGAAAACTGTACGAAGAGTTGACGAGTAAACGTATCGGCGAACAAACGAGTTGACAGGTAATCAAGTTGAAAACTTTAGAAGCAATAAACCTTGAATATAACCAACTTCATACGCCCCATCTTCACGCCTCGCCTCCGCAAGCTCGACCTCTATCAGACCGAGGCAGAGGCTCTGCAGAGAGGAGTTCTCAAGCGTCTGCTCAGCAAGGCAGCCGAGACGGAGTGGGGCAGGGCACACGGCTACAGGAAGGACCTCAGCTATGAGGACTTCGCACGCCAGACGCCTCTCAACACTTACGAAGAGTTGAAAGGCTACATCGACCGCATGCGCCATGGCGAGCAAGACGTCCTCTGGCCCGGCAGGGTGAGATGGTACGCCAAGTCAAGCGGCACTACGAACGACAAGAGCAAGTTCATCCCGGTCAGCAAAGACGGTCTGCACGACACACACTATGCCGGCGGCACCGATGCTGTGGTTTGGTACTTGCGCAACAACCCGCAGAGCCGCATCTTCGACGGCAAGGCTCTCATCCTCGGAGGCAGTCATGCTCCGAACTACAACCTGCCTGGCAGCCTTGTGGGAGACCTTAGCGCCATCCTCATCGAGAACATCAACCCGCTGGTCAACCTCGTGCGCGTCCCCAAGAAGACGACGGCACTGCTCAGCGACTTCGAGATAAAACGCGACCGCATTGCCCGCGAAGCCATGAAGAAGAACGTCACCAACCTGAGCGGCGTGCCGTCATGGATGCTCTCCGTGTTGAACCGCGTCATGGAACTCAGTGGAAAGCAATTCCTAAACGAGGTATGGCCCAACCTGGAAGTATTCTTTCACGGCGGCGTCGCCTTTACGCCTTATCGCGGCCAGTACCAACGCCTCATCACATCGCCCACGATGCACTACATGGAGACTTACAACGCCTCCGAAGGCTTTTTCGGCTTGCAGGACGACCCGACGGACGTGGCAATGAGCCTCATGATAGACTACGGCGTGTTCTTTGAATTTATCCCGATGGACGAGTTCGACAAGGCAGAGCCTACGGTCGTGCCGCTCTGGGGAGTGGAGACAGGACGCAACTATGCGATGGTCATCACCACGTCCAGCGGCTTGTGGCGCTACATCATAGGCGACATGATTCGCTTCACCAGCCGTAATCCCTACAAGTTCATCATCACGGGGCGCACGAAGTCCTTCATTAACGCATTCGGCGAGGAGCTTATCGTCGACAATGCAGAGAAAGGACTGGCTGAAGCATGCCGCCAGACAGGAGCCGAAGTGCTGGAGTACACGGCTGCGCCAGTCTTTATGGATGCCGAAGGAAAGTGCCGTCACCAGTGGGTTGTGGAGTTCAGCCGTGAGCCAGACAGCTTAGAAGACTTCGCACGCGTCCTCGACGAGAGCCTCCAACAGATTAACTCCGACTACGAGGCCAAGCGCTACAAGGACATCACGCTCCAGAGGCTCGAACTCATCAAGGCCCGCCCGGGTGTCTTCAACGACTGGCTGAAGCAGAAAGGCAAGCTCGGCGGTCAGCACAAAGTGCCTCGCCTCTGCAACAACCGCGACATCATCGAGCAGGTCATTGCGTTAAACGAGTGAGTCCATAGTCCATAGTTCATAGTTCAAGGTGAAGACGAAACACATACTTGCAGGTTCAGTGTTGCTCCTTCTTGCAGCTTGTGCAAGCATAGGCAGCCCCGATGGCGGCATCTTCGATGAGATACCGCCTAAGGTTGTCGCTACCTATCCTGCCGAACGCTCTACAGGCAACAATGTCCGCAAGATGCAGATTCGCTTCAACGAGTACATTAAGCTGGAGAATGCCAATGAGAAAGTCATCGTCTCGCCTCCTCAGATTGAACCTGCCAACATACGTGCCGACGGCAAAAGCGTGAAGATCACGCTTTATGATACGCTGCAGGCAAATACAACCTATACAATCGACTTCAGCGATGCCATCGTCGACAATAACGAGGGCAATCCTATGGGTTATTACACCTATAGCTTCAGCACGGGTGAAGAGATAGACACGATGGAAGTGGCCGGTGCAGTGCTCAATGCAGCCGATATGGAACCTGTGAAAGGAATGCTGGTAGGTCTCTACTCGCTCGATTCGCTTTATAATGACTCTATTCTCAGGAATAAACCTTTCAGCCGTGTCTCAAGGACAAATGGCTCCGGACGCTTCTGCATAAAAGGCATCAAGCCAGGTAAGTACAGGGCTTTTGCCCTCGAAGATAAGGACGGAGACTTCATCTTTTCCCAGAAGAGCGAGCGTATAGCTTTCTTGCAAGACACCATTACGACTTCCTGCAAATGGGACGTGCGCATGGACACCATTTGGCGAGACTCAACTCATTTCGATTCCATTCGTGTCGTTCCCTACGTCCATTATTTCCCTGACAATTTGGTACTCAATGCGTTCCTCGAATCTGGCCAAGACCAGCATCTTCTCAAGATGGAACGTCCTGACCCCGATGTCCTCAAGCTCTTCTTTACAGCTCCTGCCGATACGTTGCCTACTATCAAGGGCATCAACTTCGACGAGAAGTGTCTTGTGGCAGACGCTTCCCTCCATAACGATACCATTACCTATTGGATTACCGATACGGCTTTCACGCATCGGGAGGATACGATGAGGTTCGAACTGACATTCCTCGAGACCGACACCTTGGGCGTCCTACGGCCATCTACCGAATTGAAGGAAGTGGCGCCGAAGGTGACTTGGGACAAGATTCTGAAGGAGAAGCAGAAGAAGGTTCACGAATGGCAGAAGCAAAGGGAAAAGCGTCAGAAGAGGTCTAAGGAGCCTTTGCCTCCTGAAGACCCTCCTTATGACCAGTCGTTCCTGGAAATCTCAGTAAAGCCCTCAGGCAATCTTGAGCCTAATCAGAACGTGCATTATATTGCAAAGCAACCTATAGCACGAGTCGATACGACGCGTATGCATTTATACATAAAGCAGGATTCCTTCTGGATTCCTGAGCCTTTCCTTTTTCTGCCCGATCGCGATATAAAGTCCTACACGCTCTATGCCGAATGGGAGCAGAAGCGTCAGTACCGGTTCTCTATTGACAGCGCTGCTGTTGTCGGTGTGATGGGCGACCCGTGCAAGGCCATTAAGAATGATTTTACAATAAGGAGCGAAGACGAGTTCGGTTCGCTCTTCGTGCATGTCATCTTGCCTGACACAGCTCAAGTCATTGTTCAGCTGATGAACAAGAGTGACAAGTGTGTGGCAAGCCTGCCAGCTCAGAAAAACGGAAGAGCCGACTTCTTCTTCCTGAAACCTGCTGAATATTATCTGCGATGCTTTGTCGACACCGACGGAAACGGCGAGTGGAGCACAGGCGAATACAATCAAGGCCTGCAGCCCGAGCAAGTGTTCTATTTCCCGAAGCCCATTCATGTGAAGGCGAAGTGGGATATAGAACAGGACTGGGCACCGCTCGAGATATCCAGGAGATTGCAGAAGCCTGCTGAGATTACCAAGCAAAAGCCCGACAAGCAGAAGAGCGTGAAGGAGCGTAATAAGGAGCGAGAACAGAAGAAACAGCAGGAGAAACGGAAATGAACCTCACACGTTATATCGTCATCTGCCTTGCGGCCATAGCTATTTCCGCAAGGTCCATCGCCCAGTGTACGGCAGAGAATACAGCTTTCAAGGCAGGCGAGGAGCTTACCTACGACCTCTTCTTCAACTGGAAGTTCGTGTGGGTCAATGCCGGTTCGGCTTCTATGAATATCTCTCAGACCACTTGGGAAGGCAAGCCTGCCTATAAGGCTCACCTTATCACACGCACCAGCCCGCGCCTCGACCGCTTCTTCCTGATGCGTGACACCATTCAGAGCATTGTCACGGAGGATTTGACGCCCCGCTATTTCAAGAAGGGAGCCAACGAAGGCGGCCGTTATTATGTGGACGAGGTCTGGTATTCCTATCCTGGCGGAAAGCCCCACCTGCGCCAGCGCTACGTGGGGCGTGACGGTGTGACGACCGAGAAGACGTATGACAGTCCCAAGTGCCTCTACGACATGCTGAGCCTTCTGCTTCGCGCCCGCTCTTTCAAGGCGGACAACTTCCACAAGGGCGACAAGTTGCGCCTACCTCTGGCCGACGGACACAAGGTGGAGGACATAACGCTCGTCTATCGTGGCCGCGAGGACTTCAGGATTAAGAGCACCGACACCGACTACCATTGTCTGGTCTTCTCTTTCGTGGAGTATCCCAAGGGAAAGGAGAAGGAAATCATCACATTCTACATCACCGACGACGACAACCACATCCCGGTCCGGCTAGACCTCTTCCTACGCTTCGGTGTGGCTAAGGCCTATCTCAATAAGAGCAAAGGATTGAGGCATTAGTTCACGGGCGTCACGTCTTCCGCCCTGACCTCTACGGTGGCTGCGCAAGCTCCAGGAATCGTGACGATGAGGCGCTTGGCACGATGGCCTTCTATGCGCTGGAAGTATCCCCGAATGCCACTGAGCGGGCCGCTCACCACCATCACTTCTTGCCCAGGCTTGAACTGAACCAGCTCAGCCGGCACTATTTCCACGAAGCCGGGACTTGTCAGGCAGACCTTCATGAAGTCGTCCATCTGTCTGTCCGGAACGATGATTTTCTCCATCTTCCCGTTCATCTGTCGCATCATGTACTGAAGTTCGGGTCGCGACTTCTTCAGCATCTGCATTCTTTCCTCGGTTGCATGGATGAAGATGAGGTTGTGGATGGCCGGCTCCAGCGTGTTTTTCAGGCGGATGCCTTTCTGCATGATGCGCCGCATAGGTACAAATGCGGGCACTCCCAGACTGTCCATCTCAGCCTTGACCTTCATCTCGCGCCGGTAGGTGACGCGCATTGCGAACCAGTTATCCATTGAACATTAAACATTGACCATTGACCATTATATGGCATCAGACAAGATAAATGTTCAATGCTCAATGGTCAATGGTCAATGAAAACTTGTCGGAAAGAGGAGACTCGAACTCCCGACCCCCACGTCCCGAACGTGGTACGCTACCAACTGCGCTACTTTCCGAATGGTCTAAAAAACCGCTGCAAAGGTACGAAATAAAGTTGAAAGTAGAAAGTTGAAAATTAAAAAATACGTGCTTTCCTTCATTTTTTCTTATATTTACTTGCAAGGTTCAGAAAAAAGATATACCTTTGCACTCGCAAAATCGCAATGGTGTCATAGCTCAGTTGGTAGAGCAAAGG
>JAFUGG010000052.1 GCA_017469525.1 Bacteroidaceae bacterium
CGACGCCGAAGGCAATGTCCTGCTGGGCACCAACGCGTATCTATACGAATGTTCGGGCAACATCATACGCATGCCGGAAGGCCACACAGCCGTCATAAAAGGGCTGAAAGACTATGTCATCGCAGAAGAAGGAGAGTTCCTCATGATATGTCCGCGCCAGGACGACGCAGCAATGCGCCGCATGCACACCGACACAAAGTTCGGCGACACCAAGAGCTGAACCTTAGGAACTACGAGTGGTTAGAGGTTAGTGGTTAGAGGTAAGAGAATTGATTTGAGCGTTGATAACAGCCCCAAAGTGCTCTCTAACCTCTCGCCACTAACCTCTAACTTTTTTACTCCTAACCTCTAACCTCTCACTACTACGGCTCCTGGATTGACCAAGCGCTCCGAACGGGCTTGTCATCCCTTATAACGTCTTCCGTCCAATTGGGCTCATTGAAGAACTCATTGGGTTGGAAGACGTGCAGTTTATAGAACTTCGTCAGGTTTAGGCGAAGTTCTGTTGTTATTGCGGGCTTGAGGGAGAAGGGTTTATCCTGCTTCCAAGCGATAGCTTGCACGCAAAGGCGCTCCAAATCGTTGACCTGCGAGCGGTCGAAAGCCTCGACGAAAAGCTTGCTGTTGGGTTCTATGATGCCCGAGAAACGCAGTCGCCAAGCGGCTCCCTCCGCGCTCATCAGGGAGACTTGCATGTAGTAGTTGCTGTCGTTGACGAGGTAGGACTCGAAGCCCGTGCTGGAGATTTCCTTCACCTCATCGGGCAAGAATGACAGATAAAGGTTGAGCCGCTCGCCTTCCCTGCGTTCGAGGGGCTTGGGGTTGAACGTTATCGGCTTCTCCTCAGGCTCTTCAGGTTCCCTTGCCTTAATGGGAGAACCGGGCAGAGGCTTGTCCCTTTCTATTGTATGAACCTTTCCGCTGTCGTATTCTTCGTTGCCCACGACAACGACATCCTGCATTAGCATCGGTATTTCGAAGCCGTCTTCATCCTCAACGAGGACGATGTTCTTCCCTTGGAAGCCACTCACCGTGCCTCCTCCCACCTCGGAGAGGAAGCGCACCTTATCGCCTATCTTCATAAGGGAATGTCGGCTTACAGTTCAGCGTCGCTGCACTGGAAGGTTGTGCCTCGGCGGATGTCACCGGTCTCGAGGCCAAGCTTCAGCCACTTCATGCGTTGCTTGGAGGTGCCATGAGTGAAGGTCTCGGGCTGGGAATAGCCGCGGGCTTTCTCCTGAAGGTAGTTGTCGCCGATGACCTGAGCACAACGGATGGCCTCTTCGAGGTCGCCGTCCTCGATGCTGCCGAACATCTTGTTGTCGTGGTAAGCCCAGACGCCTGCATAGAAGTCGGCCAGGAGTTCGAGGCGGACACTCAGCTTGTTGGCCTCAGCCTCGCTGAGGCGCGACATCTGCTGGTGCACCTTTCCGAGCGTTCCGAGCAGATACTCCACATGGTGCCCCACTTCGTGAGCAATGACATAGGCATAGGCAAAGTCACCATCGGCACCGAGCTGTTGCTTCATCGACGTGAAGAAGGAGAGGTCGATGTAGAGGCACTGGTCGGCCGAGCAATAGAAGGGGCCCATGCTTGCCGAGCCGTTGCCGCAGCCGGTCTGCACTGCGCCCGTATAGAGCACCATCTTCGGCGGCTCATAGGTGCGGCCGAGTTTCTTGAACTCCTCTGCCCAGACGTCCTCCGTGCCCGCAAGAATCTGCTTGGAGAACGTGGCGAGTGCCTGTTCTTCCTCCGTGAACTCGCGTCCGCCCTCTGCCTGCTCGGTCACATTTCCCATCATGCTTGGTGCCAAGCTGATGATGTCGGTCAGGTTCAGACTACCCTTCGACATGAATGTCATAACGAGGGCAATGATGATGCCTACTATGCCGACGCCCCCAGCCTTAGCCGCCGTCATGCCACGACGGTCGTCGACGTTTGTACTTTCTCTTCTTCCTGTAAGTTTCATAAAATGATGAGTTATTAAGTTTTGTTTGTTAGCTAAATCTGTTGCAAAGATAGCAAAAAAAGACACACAGTGAGACATTTTGCGTCTTAATTCTTCGAACTTCTTTCTTAATTCTTATTTTCTTTGTAATTTTGCAGCCGTTTTATGGACACGAAGCACATTCAAATACGCGATTACGACTACGCTTTGCCCGAAGACCGCATAGCGAAGTTCCCCTTGCCCGAGCGAGACGCGAGCAAGTTGCTCATCTATGACAAAGGACAAATCAGCGAGACAAAGTTCCGCTCGCTGCCTTCATTGCTGCCCGAAGGCAGCCTCATGGTCTTCAACAACACGCGAGTCATACAGGCGAGACTGCATTTCAGGAAGAAGACCCCCTCTAACTCCCCCGTAAAGGGGGAGGACTCAGGCGATGTCACAGCAAAGGAAGCCCTCCCTTTAAGGGAGGGTTTGGGTGGGTCCGAGGGGTCCGGAGCTCTCATCGAAGTGTTCCTCCTGGAGCCGGCATGCCCTGTGGAGTATCAGGAAAACTTCGCCTCGAAGGGCAGCTGCACATGGTATTGTCTCGTGGGCAACTCCAAGAAATGGAAGGAAGGGAAGCTGACGAGAACATTGACCATTGACCATTCAACATTGACCATTACTGCGGAGCGCATCGGGACACACGGAACCAGTCAGGAGATAAGGTTTGAGTGGCGGATGGACCCTCCCCTACCCTCCCTTAAAGGGAGGGAGAAAGTCTCCCCTTTAAGGGGAGATTTAGAGGGGTCTCTCACCGTTGCCGAAATCATCGATGCCGTCGGAGAGCTGCCCATACCGCCATATCTCAACCGCAAGACTGAGGAGAGCGACAAGACGACCTACCAGACGGTCTATTCCAAGATAAAGGGTTCGGTGGCGGCTCCTACTGCCGGACTTCACTTCACGCAGCGCGTGCTCCAGGACATCGATGCCCGAGGCATCGAACGGGAGGAAGTGACGCTCCACGTGGGCGCGGGAACGTTCCGTCCCGTCAAGAGTGAAGACATCGGGGGGCACGACATGCACACCGAACACATTGCCGTCCATCGCCGCACCATCGAGCGGCTTCTGGCTCACAACGGCGAGGCGATTGCCGTAGGGACCACCAGCGTCCGCACACTCGAAAGCCTGTATTACATGGGGGTGCTGGTGGACCTCTCTAAATCTCCCCTTAAAGGGGAGACTTCCTACGCTGATAACTCCCTCCCTTTAAGGGAGGGCTGGGGTGGGTCCGGACTTCACGTGCCCCAGTGGATGCCGTATGAGTACGACAACTCGCTCTCGACAATAGAGGCTCTCACTGCCCTACTCCGGTACATGGACGAGCGAGGCGAGGAGGTGCTCCACGCCTCGACGCAGATTATCATTGCCCCGGGCTACAAGTATCACATCGTGCGTCGCATGATAACAAACTTCCACCAGCCGCAGAGCACACTGCTGCTCCTGGTCAGCGCCTTTATCGGCGACGCCTGGCACGACGTCTATGACTACGCCCTCGGCCACGACTTCCGCTTCCTCAGCTACGGCGACAGCTCGATGCTCGTGCCTTGAGAGGCCGACGACATAGCCTGCGGAGAACCACCAGAAGAAGCGGGTGATGACTTAAAAAACGGGAGCCGACCAGAAGAAGAGGGGGCTCAAAATACAATAGATATAATAAAACAACGGATTTCACGGATTATACGGATTTAGGCCATACTGAAAATCAGCATACATGGCAATCCGTAAAATCAGTGTAATCCGTTGTTGTGTAATTATGCCACACGCTTCTTTCGTCTGTCAGGCAGTCTTCAAGGCCCATCACGACAGCATTTCTTGCACGAATTTCCACAGAGGATTGTTTGCACGTACATGTAGATGCAATTGCAACTACATGTATATGCAATTGCATCTACATGTACGTGCAAACTCCCCACTATGCTGTTTTGTCCTTTCTGGTCTGCCTTGTCTGGCAAGTCGGCGGCATTGTCCGGCTGCCGAAACACTGTTTTCTGGCATAGATTTAATGATAAATCAGCAAATATCATACCATAAACCGGTCGTTTTGTGCAAAAATGTGCAACTTAGCAATATTTTGTGTCGAGTTTTGCATCTGACTTGGCAGGAAGTTGTATCTTTGCGAAGAAAACGAGTCAACCCTTTAATATATATAATATGTACGCACGTAGACATTCCCTTGCAGCCTTGCTGCTACTCACAGTCCTGACGTCCTGGGCCGACGGCCTGCAGGTCGTGACCTCGCCCGTCGATGGTTGTTTCACGATAGCCGGTTCGACGTATTCTGACAAATGCATCGTCCTGTATGATGCCAATGATGCGGAGGTGGTGACGACGGTGGCCGACTGCCTGCTCTCGGACCTGAAGGCGGTGACGAAGAAGACGTTCCAGAAGTACAAGGCGGAGCCTACGTCGCCCAAGGCCCCCATCATCGTGGGCACCATCGGGCAGTCGAGTCACATCGACCAGCTCATTGCGGACGGCAAGCTGGACGTGAGCGACGTCCGGGGCAAGCGGGAAGTCTTTGGCATGGAGGTCATTGAGAACCCCATGGAAGGCGTGGAGCGGGCCCTCGTCATCTTTGGTTCCCAGCCAAGGAGCACGGCCTATGGCATGTTCCACCTCAGCCGCATGATGGGCGTCTCGCCGTGGATTTGGTGGGCAGACGTCACGCCTGCCACCAAGACACAGCTCTACGTGACGCCAGGCCGCTATGTTTCCAGCACACCTTCCGTCAAGTTCCGGGGCATCTTCCTCAACGACGAGGACTTTGGCTTGCAGCCTTGGGCAAAGAACAAGATGGAGGATTCTTCCCTGAAGAACATCGGCCCGAAGACTTACGCCGCTATCATGGAGCTGCTGCTGCGCCTCAGAGCCAACACTTTATGGCCCGCCATGCACGCTTGCAGCCGTGCTTTCTGGGACCTGAAGACCAACCTGCCGCTCATCATGAAGTACGACATCTACATGGGCTCCAGCCATTGCGAGCAGATGCTGCGCGACAATGAATGGGAATGGAACCGCTACGGCGGCCACTACAACGACGATTGGAACTGGAAGACAAACACGGATATGATAAAGCGCTACTGGGCTGAGCGCGTGGGCGAAAGCCGTGGAAAGAACGCCATATACACCCTCGGCATGCGAGGCGTGCACGACTCGGGCATCAACGGCTACGGTTCGACGGCAGAGCGCGTAGCAGCCCTGACCGACATCATTGCCTATCAGCGCCAGCTCCTCACGGACAGCATCGGCGACCCGACGACCATCCCGCAGATATTCATCCCTTACAAAGAGGTGCTCGACGCTTATAATGCAGGCCTCAAGGTGCCCGAGGACGTTACACTGATGTGGGTGGACGACAATCACGGCTACATTCGCCAGATGCCTACGCCAGCCGAGCAGGCCCGCTCCGGCGGCAATGCCGTCTACTATCACCTCTCCTATTGGGGCTCTCCTGCGTCCTACCTCTGGCTCAGCACCATATCGCCTTCGCTCTGCAGCTACGAGCTGAGCAAGGCATACGACCAGGGCGTGCGCGACCAATGGATAATAAATGTGGGCGACATCAAGCCTGCCGAGGAAGAACTGGAGTTCTGCATGGACCTGGCCTGGGATATTGACAGCTGGACGCCCCAGCGTGCCCATCTCTACACGCGCGATTGGGCGGCCCGCACCTTTGGCGAGGAGTATGCCGACGACATCAATGAGATAAAGATGGCATACTACCGCCTCGGAATCGCCGCCAAGCCGGAGCATGTCCAGCTCTGCCATTTCGACCATTCCAACGAACAGGTCGATGCTCGAATCGCTGAGTATCAGGAGCTCTACCAGAAGGCTGTGGCTCTGCGTTCACGCATCCCCGCCACCCTCCGCAACGCATACTACGAGCTCATCGAGTACCCCGTCTGTGCCTGCGCAGACCAGAACATCAAGCTGCTCCGCGCTCGTCAGAGCTTCGTCTATGCTTGGGCCGGACAGGGCGAGAAAGCCCTCGACTATGCACAAAAAGCACAGTCGGCCTTCGACGAAATCGTTACGCTCACCAACAAATACAACAACGGCATCGCCAGCGGCAAATGGAGCGGCATGATGAGCTACAAGCCGAACAACTGGAGCCAGCACTTGATGCCGTCGGTTGCCACGTCGGGCGATGTGGCGCAGCAGCAGAGCACGCTCCTGGAACCCAGCATAACCATCGTGGCCGGCGGTAGTTACAGGAACGCCTCCGCTGCCGTGACGACCCTGGAAGGCCTGGGCATCCGGGGCACCACGGCAACCGTCTGGCCCCTCGACATGCGTGCCTACACCGCTGCCGGCAGTGCTCCCTATGCTGAATACACAGTTCCTGTGAGGAAGGGACTCAACGTCATACAGGTTCGCTGCCTGCCGACTTTCCCCATCAACACAAGCTATGACCTGCGCGCAGGCATCTCCGTCGACGGACAAACGGCACAGGTCATCTCCATCAAGTGCTCTGCCATGACCGACACATGGGACGAGACCGTCGCTCTCGGCTACTTCCCCGCCTCCGTTCACTACACGAGTACGGAGGACAAGACGGTCAGCGTGCGCGTCAGCTTCATGGACCCCGGGCTCTCGGTCAGTGCCGTGGCGAGCATCCCATTCAGTGCCGGAGGCGAAGACCTCACGGAGCTCCTGACGAACCCCGACTTCGAGTATGGCAACGGAGGCTCGCTCAACCCGCAGGGCGGGCTGGTGCGTGGCGTGCCTAAGGGTTGGACGGCGACCGGAACAATGAACGGAAACTCGTGGGGCATCAACCAGGACGCCAAGCATCTCTACGGCATAAATGTCTATTGGGCGAGTGCGAAGCCCATGCCAAACGTGTATGAGCTCTCGCAAACCGTTCCCGCCAGCAAGCTCGGGGCAGGCACATACCTCGTCACATGCTTGCTCGGCACGCAGACCGACAAGATGGCCAACTGCCGCCTCTTTGCCAACAAGAACGTACAATACTACGGCAAGGAGAGCGACTATACAAGCGCTATGCTCACGTCGGGCGAGACGAACACCTTCGCAGGCTACGGCCCCTCCGGCTCCGGCAAGATGACCCTGCATCCGATGGCTGTCATGGTGACTCTCAAGGACGGCGAAAGCCTGAAACTCGGCATACGAAGCAGCAACTTCAAGGCCGACGGCTCACGCTCCACAAACGACAGCCACGGATGGTTCAAGGTGGACCACTTCCGCCTGCAACGCATCGATGCGAAGGACGAAGCGACCGGCATCGGTGCACTTCCCCAAAAGGAAAACATTGAGGGGGCTGTCGCCCTCTACGACTTACAAGGCCGCATGCTCCCTTTTGACCAGTCCCGTCAGGGCGGACTCTATGTCATGCGTCGTCCTGACGGCAGCGTCGTGAAGCTGACCAAATAGTTACATCCGTAAACGCGGCACGTCGATTTACTCAACGCGGCACGTCGATTTGCTCAACGCGGCACGTCGATTTGCCCAACGCGGCACGTCGATTTGTTCCACTACTCGAAGGTGATGTAGGGACGCAGCCTGTCGATGTCCGTCTGGCGGAAGCCTTCGAGGCGCGAAAGCTCGTCGAGGCTGTGCAGGTCACCCTTGTTGCGACGGTGCTCGAAGATGGCTTTGGCCTGATAGAAACTGAGGTACGGATGCTTCATCATCTGCTGGACCGATAGCTTGTTGACGTTTATCTTCCTGACCTCAGCAGGCGAGACGGTCATGTACCGCAGCACGCTGTCGGGCATCTCGATGGCTTCCATGGCCTGCTCAACGTTGACAAATCCGCCAAGCTGCCTTCTGTAAGCCACGATGCGGGCGGCTCTTTTGGATGCAATGCCAGGAATCATCTTCAGCTGCGACGTGTCGGCCGTGCTGATGTCGATGGTCTCACTGAACGCTATCTTCTCTTGCCTGGGCAGAGAATCCTGCCTGGCCAGCGGCATCTCGGCTACCTCATAAACCACAGGGACACGTTGCGAATACTGCCGTCGCGGCGCTGGTTCCACATAGCGGAACCGTGGAGCGATACGGACATAAGGCTTCAGGCGTTCCCACTGCTCGACGGTGAGGTTCGGCAAATTCATGAAATCCTCCGGCGTATGGTATCGCCCGAGCTTGGCTCGGTAGCGATAGATGCTGCGGACCTGCCATGGGGAGAGTCCCAAGCGCAACAAGGTCGTAGAGTCCGCCGTGTTGGGGTCGAAGGGAAAGGACTCGACAGGACGCTCCTCAGGCACAGACCCTACCCATCTTCCACTTGCATGGGAGACGTTCCTTCTGCCTGCGTCCCTCCTCTCATAAGAGGGCTCGGAAAGGAGCCGCCGCATGGGGGGGGGTATTTTTGAAGATGGCCAAAGCGATGATGCCTATCAACAGCACCCATTCGACGAGGAGCAGGGCCCGACGCTGTGCATTGGTGAGTGTGGGCAAGCGTTTCATGAGAGGAGCTCCTGCAGGAAGACTGCGGCGATGGCAAGCGGCGCAACGTAGCGGATAATGAAGTAATAGAGGCGGAACAGGCGGAAGCGGAGAGTGCCGCCGTTCGTCAGCTCGTTCTCAACAAGCTTCCTGTCCAGGTACCACCCCGTGAAGAGGCAGATGATGATGCCGCCTATGGGCAGGATAATCTTTGAGGCCGTGAAGTCGAACAGATTGAAGATGTTCAGGCCGAAGAGCTTCACGTCGCTCCAGATACCGAAGGAAAGCGAGCAGACTATGCCGAGGGTCATGCAAGCGACCGACACCGCGATGGCTGCTTTCCTGCGCGACATATGGAAAGCCTCCAGCACGTAAGCCGTCACGCTCTCGTGCAAAGACATCGCACTCGTCAGCGCCGCCAGCAAGAGCAACAGGTAGAAGAAGCTCGAGAAGATGTATCCGAGCCACGGCACATGACTGAAGGCAATGTTGAACACGCTGGGAAGAGTGATGAAGACCAAGCCCGGACCGGCATCCACACCAATCTCCTCCACGCTGAACACGGCGGGGAAGATGATGAAGCCGCTCAGGATGGCAACTATCGTATCGATGACGCTGACGCCAACCGCCGTCTTGGGCAGGTTGGTGTCCTGGCGGAAATAGGACGCATAAGTACAAAGGCAGCCCATGGCAAGGCTGAGGGAGAAGAAGGCCTGACCTACTGCACTGAGTATCACACTGGCAGTCAGCTTCGAGAAGTCCGGCTTAAGCAGGAAGCGCAAGCCTTGTGAAGAGCCCGGCATACCGAACGAGCAGACCACGAGAATGCCGATGATGAGAAGCAGCAAGGGCATCATGATTTTCGAGAAACGCTCGATGCCGGACTGAACTCCTCTGGCGATGATGAAATGCGTCAAGCCCATGAAGGCAGCACCCATCAGCACAGGCATCCAAGGGTCGCTGACAAAACCATTGAAGACATCGCTGTAATCGCGGTCCGCCATCAGCCTGCCGCCCACACTCTCGATGAGGTAGAAGAGCGTCCAACCGCTGATGACGATGTAATACGACAGTATCATGAATGCCACGAACACGCCTGCTATGCCCTCTATACGCCACCACTTGCCCGGGGCAAGCTTGGCGAAAGCCGAAATCGTGTTGGCATGTGTGTGCCGGCCGATGAGGAATTCGCTCATCATGACAGGGATGCCGATGACGGCAATGCAGATGAGATAGATGAAGATGAAGGCTGCGCCGCCATTGTTGCCCACCTCCGTCGGGAAACGCCACACGTTGCCCAGGCCGACGGCCGACCCTGCGGAGGCCAATACGGCTCCCAACTTACTGCCAAAATTGCCTCTCTTATCTACCATTTATCATTTACCATTTAACCGTTTATCATTTAATAGTTCTCCCCATAAAGGGGGAGTTAGAGGGGGTCTCCCTTTTTAACTTTTCATAAAGAGCGGGAAAAGTTCGTTCAGGAATATGAGGAGTATGCCGACGGGGGCAACCCAACGGATGAGGAAAAGCAGCGGTTTCATCGCACGAATCGAGATGCTGCCGTCGTTGGTCAGTTGCCTTTCGACCAGTTCCCTGTCGAGCCACCAGCCGACGAACAGCGTTATCAGGAGTCCGCCCAGCGGCATGAGGAACTTCGTGACGGTATAGTCGAAGAGGTCAAAGAAGCCGCGTCCCAGGATGGTCACGTCTTTCCAGGGTCCGAAGGACAGCGAGCAGAAGCAGCCCAGCATGAGGCAAATGATGGTGACGATGGCTGCGGCGGTGCGTCTGCCCTTGTTGAAATGCTCGGAAATGAAGGCGGTGCAGATCTCGTGCATGCTTATGCTGCTCGTCAGAGCTGCCAGCAGGAGTAGAACATAAAAGAGGAGCGAGAAGATGTAACCCGCAACAGGCATCTCGCTGAAGCTGAGCGCAAAGACGTTTGGCAGCGTGATGAAGACGAGGCCAGGGCCTGCGTCGGGCGAGATACCGACGCTGAACACCGTGGGGAATATGATGAAGCCGCTCAGCACGGCTACCAAGGTGTCTATGGCACAGACGCTCATGGCCGACCCCACGAGCCTTGTCTCGTTGCTGAAGTACGACGCATAGGTCACCAGACAGCCAATCCCGACGCTGAGCGAGAAGAAGGCTTGCCCCATGGCCCCGAGTATGACGTCGGGCGTGACCTCGTTGAGGTCGGGCTTCAGGAGGAAGCGTATGCCGTCGGCTGCGCCTGGCATCATCAACGAGAAGCAGACCAGGAGCACGATTATCATAAAGAGCAGGGGCATCATCAACTTCGAGTAGCGCTCTATGCCGCGCTCTATGCCGCGCGACACGACGAAATGCGTCAGCAGGAGGAACAGGGCAAGATAGACGACAGGCTGCCAGGGATGGGACACGAAGGCGTTGAAGACTGCGGCGAAGTCGGTTGACGACTGACCACCAAGCTGCCCGATGGCTGACTGCACGGTATAGTAGAGCGTCCAGCCTGCTACGACGGAATAGTACGAAAGGACGTGAAATCCGGCGAGCACGCCCATGATGCCGGCCGCCACCCACGGTTTGCCGGGCGCAAGCTTCTGGAAGGCACCGATGGCATTGCTGCGGGCTGAGCGTCCGATGACGAATTCGCTTATCATGATGGGCATGGAGAACAACAGGATGAAGCCAAAATAGATGAGGATGAAGGCTGCTCCCCCACCCTTTCCTACCTCGGTGGGAAAGCGCCAGATGTTGCCCAGGCCGACTGCCGAACCTGCCGACGCCAGCACGACTCCCAGCTGGCTTCCGAAAAACCCTCTTGCTGCGCTACCTGATTTCATTTGTTTATGTTTTTCACAAAAATCGTTGCAAATATACATAAAAAAGCCGTACATTTGCAGCAAAATACTGAAAAAGAGTCGTTATATGCTACACAAGTATCTTTTCCGCTACCCTATCGCACTGTTCGTGGCAGCCTGCATCGTGTTGCTCTCGCTGTTGCCCATACCGGATGTGAAGGTCGATGTGCATGTTCCTTTGGCCGACAAATGGACTCACATGGTGATGTACGGCGTGCTGACGCTCGTCATCTGGTACGAATACCGACGCTCGCACGACCGATGGAGCGTGCCGAAACTGGTGCTCTTTGCCTTTCTGGCACCCATCGCATTTGGGGGGCTGATGGAACTGGCACAAATGTATCTGACCACTTGTCGCAGTGGTGAGTGGCTGGACTTCGCCGCCAACACCATCGGTGTCTGCATAGGTGCCGCAGGCGGACTACTTTACAACTGCCGGACGGGGAAGTTGAAGTAGGTGTCAGGGAAGGGTTCGTCCTGTAGCGTGAAGTGCCACCATTCCGTTGGGAAGGGCTTGAACCCGTGGCGCATCATGGCTTCGCGAAGAATCATACGTTTGCAGAACTGCTCGGGTGTGATGCTGCGACCGACAGGGCTCTGGCTGTTGTCGCCCGTGAACTCCTGCGTCTCGGGGTTGCCGCAAAAGTCGGGATGGCTTTCGGGACCAAACCAATCGAACGTGCCGCCCATATCCACTTCCTTCTCCGTCCGCATGTCGAAGAGCGTGAGGTCAACCGTTGAACCTCTCGTATGCCCGCTCTTGGCGCAGATGTACTCCCTTTCGAAGAGGACGCTCTTGTCCAGGTCGGGATAGAAGAACTGCCGCATCAGGGTGTCCGGAATGTTTTCTGCCCAGCGCCAGAAGTGGTCCACAGCTTTCTGAGGACGATAAGCGTCGTAAATCTTCAAGCGATAACCTATGGCCTTCAACTCGTCGCTGACTGCTCTGAGGCTGTCCGCGGCCTTACGCGTCAGCAGAGCGATGGGCTCGAGGTAGCCGTCGATGCGTGCTCCGACGAAGTTGTATGTGCTGAAGTACCTGATTTCCAGGATGGCATCGGGTACGGCATCGGTGAGGGTAACGAACTGGCTGGAGTCTTCCGTCGGGTCGGAAGGACGGTTCTGAAGGTGATTGACGAGACGGACGCCAGCATACGCGAGCACGATTGGCAGGGCGATGGCCACCAGCAGATACAAATTTCTTTTCTTCATAACACAATAGATGTTTTCATGTTTTTTAGGGGACAAATCAACGCATGCTAATACTTTGGGCAAAGAATACTAATACTTTGGGCAAAGAATACTAATACTTTGGGCAAGGTATTACTAATACTTTGGGCAGGGAATACTAATGCTTTGCCGGAGGTATTGTTTTGGACAGGTTCATGCACTGCGGGGGAATCACTCATTTAACCAGAATCTTCTTGCGCTGGAAGATGTAGAGACCGCTGTCGAGCTCGTGCACTTGCTCGGGCGTGGCGTTCTTCATGACCAGCATGCCTTCGGGTGTATAGACGTCCGACGGGCCTTCGTACTTCTTCTCGGCTGTTTTCCCGATGGCCGTAGAGCTGTCGATGACGGGGAACATCAGCATGAGTGCGGGCATGCCGCTGGCTCCGTAGCTCTCCACGACGTCGGTCTCCGATGTCTTCTTGGCGAAGTTGCCCATCTGGATGCCGCGCACGGGGTCCATATTGGTATAAGCCCTCTGGATGTTCCGCTGGATGTGGGTCATGTACTTCTTCTTTAGCGTCTCACTCAAACCGCAGTCATAGACGAGCATCTTGATGTACTGGGCATAGATGGCGGCGTAGATGCCTTGCTCATAACCCGTCTCGTACTTGAGGATTGTGCTTGTGCACATGTTGTTAATCACATAGTTGGCAGCTCGCTGAGCCTTGGTCAGGTAGCTGACCTCGTCCGTCAGCAGGTAGAGCAGACAGCTTGCCCCTATGTAGGTAGCCTGATTGTAGAGGTGGTCGGAGAACTCTGGGTCTCCGCCATGAATGCCGTCGGCCACACGACCGTTGCTATTGACGAGCGTCGCATCCGCCCAAGCGTAAATCTCCTTTGCCTTCTCCAGGTACCACTCCTTCGTCTGACGTAAAGGCCGTGCAGCAGTAGGGACCTCCCGGCCCTCGGGCACAAGCTTGTGGAGCGTGCAGGCTGCGATGACCGTCGGAAAGTTGATGCAGGCCGAACGGAAATCGCCAGGCTTGTGGGGATTGGCATGGGCTATGGGCTGCCACTCCCAGAACATGCCACCGCCATACTTGCCTTCGAAGCGGGCAGGGTCGGCATAGGAACCGTCGTCGCCCACCGTGGCGGAACCATACCATACGCGGCAGAAGCTCCGCTCGGAATAGTTGAGGTACTCCGTCTTGCCAAAGGTCTCGTAGGCACGGGCCAAGGCGCACGTCCACCACATGATGTCGTCGTAGACGAACCAGCCGTTGTTTGTGTTGCTGTTATTGAAGTCGAAGTTCACATAGTGCGCCTTCTCGCCCTTATATATCTTGTCGTGCAAGGACTTGTACTTGCTCATGCGGGCGTCGTCGCCCTCTGCCTTGGCACGGTTGTAGGCATTGATGACCATGTCGTACATGATGGCCTGGCACCAGATGGCGGCAGCACAGCCCGAGACATCATTGTCGCGGTAGCCGTTGCCACGGTGGTCGGCATTGGGTTGCTTGGTGTCGGCCTTGTAGATGTTGCGCGAGTTGTCGAGTAGCGCAGCATTGAAGTCGTCGTAAGCCTTCCATTCGGCCTCGTCGTCGTAGGTGATGTTGACCTGTGCTCTGGCACTACCGAAGCAGGCCAGCAGGCAGAAGGTCAGGAAAAACAATCTTTTCATCGTCGTGTTTTTTATAGAGTCCCTAAGGACCTTAAGGTCTTTAAGGACTTTAGGGACTTTGGTGTCTTATTTCTTTTTCTTACCCTTTGCCGCAGGCTTATATTCCTTGCTGAAGGAATAAGGTGCTGCATCGGCCGACGTGCCGCGCTGCTGGTTGGGCTGCGACTGCATGGTGTAGTCCATCTTCATGCCGCCGATGAGGTCGGTATGCTTCACGTAGTTCTTGTCATACGCTGCACCATTCACGCGGAGAGAGCCTACATAGCGGTTGGCATCGCTCTGCTGAGGAGCAGTAATGACAACGTCCTTGCCGTTCTCGAGATGCAGCGTCATCTTCTTGAAGTATGGCGCTCCGAGCACATACTCGCCGCTGCCCGGGCAGACGGGATAGAAGCCCATCGCCGTGAAGATGTACCATGCAGAGGTCTGACCATTGTCCTCGTCGCCGCAATAACCATCGGCATGGGCGTTGTACATGCGGTTCATGGTCTCACGAAGCCAGTACTGCGACTTCCAGGGCTGGCCGCTATACGCGTACATATATATCATATGTTGGATGGGCTGATTGCCGTGAGCATAGTTGCCCATATTCATGATTTGCATCTCTCTTATCTCGTGGATGACGCCTCCATAGTAGCTGTCGTCGAAGATGGGAGGCAAGATGAACACGCTGTCGAGCATCTGGTTGAAGACATCCTTGCCGCCCATGAGGTCGATGAGGCCCTGCGGGTCGTGGAAGACGCTCCATGAGTAGTGCCAGCTATTGCCTTCAGTGAAGGCATCGCCCCACTTGAAGGGGTTGAAGTTGGGTGCCCATTCGCCGTTGGCAAGCTTGCCGCGCATCAAGTTATGGCTCTTGTCGAAGAGGTTCTTGTAGTTGAAGGCATGCTCTGCATAGACCTTGATTTCCTTCTCTGGCTTGCCGAGTGCCTGACCGAGCTTGTAGATGCTCCAGTCATCGAAAGCATACTCGAGGGTACGAGCTGCACTCTCGTTGATGCTGTCATAGGGAACATAGCCCAACTTGTTGTAGGTCTGCCACTGCTTGCGGCCGCTTGTCGTGCGAGGCAGGTCGGCATTAGCGCCATGCTTCACTGCATCCCAAAGTGCATCAATATCATAGCCGCAGATGCCTTTCAAGTAGGCGTCAGCCACAACACTGGCGGAGTTGTTGCCCACCATGCAGGCACGATGGCCGGGAGCACTCCATTCGGGCAGGAAGCCACTCTCCTTGTAGGCATTGGCCCAGCCTTCCTGCATCTTCTGGCTCATGCCTGGATACATCAGATTAACCAGTGGGAAGAGGGCGCGGAAGGTGTCCCAGAAGCCTGTATCGGCAAAGAGGTAGCCGGGCAGAACCTGTCCGTTGTAGGGACTGTAGTGTACCACTTCGCCCTTAGCATTGATTTCATAGAAGCTGCGAGGGAAGAGGGTGCTGCGGTAGAGGCAGCTATAGAAGGTACGAAGCCTATCGACATCGCTGTTGTCCTCTACGTCGATGACGCTCAACACCTTGTTCCATTCCTGTCGACCGGCCTCGGAGACTTCCTCCAGCGTCTTATTGCCAAGCTCCTTGAGGTTCTGTTCGGCCTGCTCAATGCTAATGAAGGAGCTTGCCACACGCACATTGACTTGCTCGCCGCGCTTGGTGAGGAAGCCCACTGCAGCAGCAGCGTGCTTGCTTTTCATCTCGAGGCTGTTGCTGATGTTGCCCTCGTCGGCTGTCGATGTGTAAGCAAAGGGGCGGTCGAACTGCAGTACGAAGTAGTTCTTGAAGCCCTCTGGCACACCTCCGCTGTTGCGGGTGGTATAGCCCACGACCTTATTCTCGCCCGGGATGACCTTGACGTAGGAGCCACGGTCGAAGGCATCGATGACGACGAAGTTCCTGCCTTCGGGATAGGTGAAACGGAAGATGGCGGCACGACTCGTCGGTGCTATCTCGGTCGTGATGTCGTAGTCGGCGAGATAGACCTTGTAGTAGTGTGGCTTGCTCACCTCGGCCTTGTGGCTGAACCAACTGGCTCGGCGGTCCTCGTCATAAATGGGAGCCTCGCCGCTCTCGGGCATGATGTTGAACATTGCATAGTCGTTCATCCAGGGGCTCGGCTGGTGGGTCTGCTTGAAGCCGCGTATCTTCTCGGCATCATAGGTGTAGCACCATCCGTTGCCCATCTTGCCGGTCTGTGGCGTCCAGAAGTTCATACCCCAAGGCACAGCAATGGCGGGATAGGTGTTACCTGTGGAGAGACCACCCGTGGAGTGTGAGCCGACGAGCGGATTGACGTACTGCACGGGGTCGTCTATTGCGTATGCGCCCGCGAAAGAAAAAGTGGCAATGGCTGCCAGAAAGAGTCTTTTCATTTGGTTGTTAACTATTAGTTTGTGGTTAGAGGTGAGGGGTTAGAGGTTAGAGGAATGTTCGAGCAGCCCATAAGGAACCCAAGGTATTCTCTAACCTCTGACCCCTCACCTCTTACCACCATAAAAAATCCTTTACATTTCCTTAATCTTTACGTTCTTGTACCAAACCTCGTCGCCGTGGTCCTGCAGGAGGATGCGGCCGTCGCGATTGCCGAAGTCGGGCCAGTTCTTATACTTGCTGTAGGCCACGAGTGCATTCCACTCTTGGGTGTTGCGCTCGTACTCAAGCAGCTTCACGCCATTGAGCCAGTGCTCTACATGATTGCCCTTGACGATGACCATGGCGGTGTTCCATGCAGTGATGTCGAAAGGCTTCTGCTCGGGAGCGGGGATGAGGTCATAGAGCGAGCCGAGCTTGCGGTTTCCTTTCACGCCAAGCTTGGCATCGGGGTGACGCAGGTCGTCGAGTATCTGGAACTCACAGCCGATGGCGCTGCCTTCGCCCTGATTCATGTCGGGATCGACGAAGTACTTGATACCGCTGTTGGCACCTTCGGTTATCTTGAAATCTACCTTGAGGATGAAGTTATGGTAGTTCTTCTCGGTGACGATGTCGCCACCGTTGCCGCTCTCAGCACCGCTGGCCTTCTCAACCTTGAGCACGCCGTCCTCGATGCGCCAGCCCTTCTCGGGGAAGGTCTGCAGCTTTGCACCGCGCCAGCCATTGGTTGTCTTGCCGTCCCAAAGGAGTTTCCAGCCTTCGCGCTGCTCCTGTTCTGTGAGCACGTTATCAGTCGTTGGCACGGGAGCAGGCTGTTCTACTACTTTCTTTACTTTTGCAGATGCAGGCAGAATGGCCAGCATCATCATAGCTAATACTATCTTTTTCATTGTGTTTTGTTTATTTTGTGGTTAGAGGTTAGGGATTAGAGGTTAGAGGAATGTTTGGGAACCCAAGGTATTTCTAACCTCTAACCACTAACCACTTTTTTCAGTCAATCTTATAGAACTCTTCCCATCCTTTGCGAGGAGGCATGCCGCTGAGCATAGCGTTGGCGAACTCGTTGTTGGTGAACTTCTTGGTGCGCGGGTCGAAGAAGAGCTGGGTGTTCAGGCGCTGGGCGATGACACCGAGGCAGAATACCTGGCACAGCACACCTGCAATCTGGAAGGGCGAGCGTGTCTTCTCTTCTCCCTTGCAGGCACGCAGGAAGTTGACATAATGGTTGCTGGGGCTCTTGGGCACCTCGGGCAGCTTGTCCTTCATGGCTTCTGCCTTCTCCTTCGGGATAATCTCGAGCGTGCTGCCGTGGCTGGCTCCCTTGAAGGTGAGGTCGCGTCCGTAGATGATCTTTCCAGGGTTGATCTTCTGCTGCGTGTATTCTCCCTGACCGCTTGCGGGGATGCCGTCGGCCAGCTTGCTCTCGCCGTATCCTTCGGGCAATGGGGGCAGGTTGTCAACGCCGTCGTACCAGATGACGTCGCAGGGAGGCATATTGCCGCGTGCGCCGAAACGGAACTCGATGGTACTGGAGAAGGGATAGAAGAACTCATTGTGGTTCTTCGCATACTTCATGTTGATTTCGTAGGGCAGGCCGAGGTTGAGGAACTCGTGGACCGTATCAAGCAGGTGAGCACCCCAGTCGCCGAGGGCTCCCATGCCGAAGTCATACCAGCTGCGCCAGTCGCCTTGATGATAGAGCTTGCTGAAGTTGTGATAGCGCACGCCACCATGCCAAGTGTCATAGTCCATACCTTCAGGGATAGGATCGCCCTCGGGCATCTTGGTCATGTTCCAGTCGTACTTGTGCCAACGACGGTCGTTGTTCATATGAGCCACCACCTTGGTCACGTCCTTGATGATGCCAGCTTCCTGCCAAGCCTTGAACTGGAAGTAGTTAGCCTCAGAGTGTCCCTGGTTGCCCACCTGAGTGGCGAGTTCGGGATGACGGTTAGCCATCTCGATGAGGATTTCACCCTCCTGGAAGGTACGGATAAGGGGTTTCTCGCAATAGACATGCTTGCCGTGCTTCATGGCAGCCATGCAGACGAAGAAGTGCGTGTGGTCGGGCACACTGACAGCCACAGCGTCGAAGTGGTCGCTATACTCGTCGAAGAGCTTGCGGAAGTCCGTGTAACGCTTGGCATCCGGGTACATCTTCAATGCCTTCTCGCACTGCTTGCCCTGCAGGTCGACGTCGCATAGCGCAACAACATCCACCATGTTTGTCTTGGCGAACTCATCGATGTTCTGCTGACCGCGATTACCGATACCGATGTAGGCAATCCTTACTTTCTCATTCTTAGGCTCTGGAGCAGGCTGCACCTTTTTCTTCTTGGCAGCCAACATTTCGCCGGGAGCCACAGCCAAACCAGCCGTCGCCAGTCCCATTCCCTTAAGGAAATCTCTTCTTGTTGACATAAAATTACTATATTTATTGTGAATTATATACTTTCTGCGCACAAATATAGCAAAAATAATCCTATGTGCAAGCATTTGACAGTTAAAAAAATGTGCAATGCGGCAGGTTTTGCTGTTTCGGAGCATTCGTGCAGAGGAAAAACGGAGCAGGGCAAGGGGAGTTGCGGCCTGCCCCGAGGGAAAAAGTGCAACAGAATGATGGTACTTCCAGAAAGCCCTTCCGTCCTATATCACCTGCTCTTTTGTTTGAACCATGCGCATGGAGCCATCGAACCATGCGCATCATTCCATTGACCCATGCACATGGGTCAAACTACAGAGTGTGCGCCTTCGGACATCAGGATATGGCGGACAAGGCCATACGGCAGGCCGGAAGGCGCAGGAAACAACTATTACTGTCCGGTAAAACATCTAAGACATTCATTGTCCCTTTGAAAGCAGGGCCTTTTCGACTAAACTCTGATGGAATGGGGCTTGAAAATGCTTAATGGGCAAAAAAGCCTGGAAGGCTTAGGATGCCTGACTGACTTTACCTGACAGCAATAGAAAACAACAAAAAAAAGGTGCCGGCCGAAGCCAGCACCTTACTTACCTTGGGTATTCACCTGCTGCTGCAGGACTACCAGTCAATATCCCATTCGCCGTCGGCAGCCTGTTCCTTGACGAACTCCTCGTTGCCGGAGTCGTCCGATATCTGTATGCTCGTTACCAAAAGTGCATCAGCCACCTCGGCCATGTCAACCTTTACTGTGGGTGAAATATATGTCCTTTTCATCTTACTTGAGAATCTTTTTGCCGTTAATAATGTTGACACCCTTTTGGGGAACACTGATGCGCTGACCTGCAAGATTGAAAGCCTCTCCTAAATCCTCCCCTGAAGGGAAGGACTTAAGGTCTTTAAGGCCGGTGGCATCGTCGAAGAGCATGTCGAAGGCCTTGACGCCTGCTGAAGCCTCAGCCTCGATGTGGCTGCGGAAGCCGGTGAGGTTCTCGCCGGTGTACTTCTTGAAGGCGGGTCCGCTCTGCAGGGTATAGACTGTAGCGTCGATGCTGCTCGTGGCGGCTGTCATCACGCTGCCCACGAGGTCGCTCTCGTAGTCCGTCTCGTTCGGCTCCACGGTGAAGTCATACGTCCCGGCCGTGCCTTCCACGAGCACACCTGTGCCTGCCTTGACGGCCTCCACCTCGTCGAAGTGGATGGAGCTGTAGGCTTCGTTCTTGGTGGCTGCATAGAGCTTCACGCCCTCGGGAGCGGTGAGACCGACAGGGCTGTAGAGTGTGGCCAGACCAAGCTCGCTGATGGTGACGGGGAGCACGCTGACATCCTCCACCGTCCAAGCATAGCGCTCGTTGTTATTGACGGACGTGCCGCGGTCGAGAGTATTGTCTGTCTCTTTGTCGTAGCTGTAGTAGCCATTCGTGCGGACGGTGTATTTGCCTTCGTGGTAAGTGCTTGGGTCGATGGCAGCCTTATAGCTGGTGCCCACAGCGGCAAGGGATTTAGCTGAACCGTCGAGACACAAACCCGTAGAATATGATACGAGACCGTCCTCGCTGAAGTACCAAATGGTGGAAGCATCGGTGGCCGTAGTCGTCGTAACAGGGCTTGTAGCTGTCATGTATGCACCTGAAGCCGAGCCCTTGAAGCGATAGAAGTGGCCCGGGTGCGGCATCTTCACTGCCTCTGCCTCTGCCTCATCCTTGTCGAAGTAGTACTGACCCATCGTGATGTCCTTGATGTCGTGGTTCTTCTGATAGATAAGGCAGTAGCCCGTGGGATGCTTGGTCTCGTCCTTGGCACATTCCTCAAAGAGAATATCCATGGTGCCGTCGCCGTTGCCGAGCAGGATGGAGTAGGCGCCCCAGTTGTGCGTCACGTTCATGCCTTGCGTCCAGCTTGCGCCGCCCACGGTAGAGAAGTCGGCCGTGGTGAAACCCGTAGCCTTCGGCAGAGCAATGAAGTAGTATTGTATCTCACGGCGCTGCGGGCTGCTCGTCATTGGAGCGGTCTCCACGATGACGGTGTTCTTCTCTCCGTAGGCATCGTAGGCCTCAACCGCCTCGACGTCGCCGTTGCAGCTCGTAGCCACTGCGTTGTTCCACTGATTGGTGGGGCCCCATGCGCCTTCGGCCGTGTCGAAGTCAGCATAGTTGAAGACGTTGACATATCTTGAGCTGCTGCCCTTGCCCACAAGGAGGATGTCGCCGTCGGGCAACTCAACGACGTGCGCCTCGTCGCCGTTGTTGGCTATCTGATTGCCCAAAACCTTCCACGTCTGACCGAAGTCGTCGGAATAGACAACCACGTCGCCTCCGTTCACATCCACCGCGTTGTAGATGCGGTTATACTGTGCGCCTTCGGCCTTACGGACAGACTGTATGATGCGACCGCTGGTGAAGAACGAGCGGACAATGCCGCTGCTTCCGTCGGCAGCGCGAATGCCTGCATCGACAAAGGCCTGCATCAACGCCGGCTGGATGTACTCATAGTCGCCCCAAGTCACGCCGCCGTCGGTGGAACGCCAGGCCACGCATCCCTGCTGCTTCTGCGATGTGTCGGGATTATATACAGATGATGTCCAGAAACTGTTGCCTCCGCAGCAAACCATCAACACGTCGTTGCCGGAATTGCCCGGCGTGTTGTCTGCCACGGCAGCAGGATCGCCGTAACTCCACTCGATGACATTCTCAGTATTCACGCCCCAGTTGCCCTGAGCCACACGGAGAGCCGGGCTCCACGACTCGCCTCCATCGTCGCTATAGCGTCGCTCGATGCTCGTCGGGCCACCGCCTACGTCGGTATTGCCGGGCCGATAGTCGGCAAAGGCAATGATGCGGCCGCTCATGGTGCGTATGATGGCAGGCAGACGATAAGCGTCTGTCATCTCATCATTATAGTCGTACCAGAGGTTGAGGCCGTTTCCTGTGGATGCAACATAGTTCGCCACGATGGTGGAACCTGCAGGGATGGCAGAAAGTTCGCCTGCCTCGATGCTCGTACCGTAGTCCGTTCCGTCCACAGAGAAGCCCGTGAAGTCGTAACCTCTGTAGCTTGTGGCCGTAGCGGTGAACTCTTCGGCAATGTAGCCCACAAGGTCTTTGCCCTCGGTGTCGGTGTTATAGAGGAAAGTGCTTGAGCTTGCGCCGTTGAGGGTCACGGTGATCTTGCCGGCACGGTTGTTCTCGGCTTCCGTCTCGCCAGTCACATTGATGGCAAGCTTAATGGCGTCCGTGCTGATACTGCTGATGATCCAACGGGAACCGGTGTCGCTTGCAGGCCCACTTTGCCAGAAGCTCATCTTGCCGTTACCTGCATAGTCGTTCAGATAGACGTTGCCCAACTGGAAACCACAATTGCCTGCCTCGGTGCCCTCGACAAGGGTGAAGACAGAACCTGCGTCGGCCCATGTGATAATCTCTGCGTTGGCTGCCGTCTCGGCAAAGAGCGATTTGCCCGCAGCCTTGTTGAGTATCTGATAGCCGGCCACGGGGTTGCCCACGAAGGCCCAGAGGTAGCTGTCCTCGGCCACAAGGCTTGCTGCGAGGGGAACGAAGCTCTCGTCCTCGCTATTATAATAAGGATAGCGGTTGCGACTGACGTTTCGCATGGTGTACCACACGGCTTCTTCGGCATTGGCCGAGGATGTGAAGGGCATCTCGCCTACGACGGCCACGATGCTGACGGTCTGGTCTGCTGCGCCGCCGGTTACTGTGATGCCTTCCTGCGTGGCGTCGATGGTGGTGTAGGCAAACGTTCCGTCGAAGGTGACTTCCGTGCCTTCCACCACTCCGCTCTTGCTGTACGAGCCGAGCTTTTCCGTCTTGGCAGCATCGCCGTAGATGTCCCAGGTGACGGTTGTAATGGCGAGCACTTGGGTATAGGCTACCGTGATGGTACGGCCTTCGACGGCAATGGTAGGCTCATAGCCATGCACCGAAGCGGCGGTGAGGTCGCTTGCAGCAATGCTTTCTGCCACGAAGAAGCCGCCGTTCTTAGCGCTCTGGCCGTTGAAGGTGACGTAGCCATCCTCTGTTCCTGTGATGACGACGTCGTAGATGCCTGCACTGACATCCGCATCCTCGAAGGTCCAGCGGTTGTCGGTTGCCGTGACATGTCCTGCCCATGTGGTGAGTTGAGTATCGTTGCCCCAGTTGGTGAGGTTGATGGCTTCGGTGAAATAGATGCCTGCCTGGCCGTTGTAGGCACCGAAGTTGAGTGTCTCATAGGCTGTGGAGCCGATGGTAAGGGGCAAGCCTTCGCCGTTGGTGGCGGTGATGCTCGTGCCGTTGTTCTTCACCTTCCAGACCTCACCGTTGAGCCCTGCGAGCGGAGAGTGGTGGAATGTGGCGGCAGTTTCCTTGCCTGCGAAGTTGCTGTAGAGGTAGGGATAGCGGCTCGTCTCCATTCCCTTGAAATAATAGTAGCCGTCGGGAAGGTAGAGGCTGCTGCTCGTATTGCCTGAGAGGGCGGTGTTGAAGGCTTCGATGGCTGCGTTGATGGCAGCGACGTCTTCGGCTGTTGCACTACCCACCTTGCCTTCTGCCGTAGCGATGGCCGCTTGCAGGTCAGCGATGGGGGCATCGGCGGGAATGCCGTAGGAGAGCAATGCCCTGGCCTGGGCGATGGAGAGCGCGAGGTCTTCGTTGAAGCTGGGAACGATGACTTCTGCCTCATAGAGCGTCCAGATGTTGTTGCCGCTGGTGGCGGTGTTTTCGCCGCTACCCCAGAAGGAGAGTGCGTTGCCTGCACCGTTGTTGTCGACGCGCGAACCGTCCTTGCTGTTCAGATTCCACGCCACGGCGCTGGCACCGTCAGTGAAATAGACGGCATAGTTGCCGGCATTGGCCTCATTAGTCGAGCCGAGGCTGGCGGAAATGAAGCTGCCTGTGGCGAACTGGATGTTGTAGATGCCGTCCGTCTCCGTTGCGATGAAGCGGACGAGGTAGGCTGCGTTCTCGGCAGCCTTCTTGCCTACGAAGTAGTCGGCCGTGTAGGTCGTGCTGGCACGCTTGACGGGTGTGGTGCCAGAGTCGTACATTGCCGACTCACCATTGCGCACCTGCGTCATGATGTACCAATGGCTGTTGTCGGCAGCCTCGGTTGCTGTGCTGAGCGAGCCGTTGGTCACCTTCGTGCAGGAAGCAATCAAAAGGTTGCTTGCCAGGCTTGGTGTCCAGTGGCAAGTGGGGTCTTCCGTCAAAGAGACAGTGAAGGAAGAGATGGCAATGCCCTGGTTGGGCGTGCTCTGCTGGAAGGTTGTGCTCGACACGGTCAGTCCCGTCACGGCGAGCGTGTAGTCCTGGTCTGTGCCAAACGAGACGGCTGAGCCTCCCTCGGCCGGTGTCAGCGTCTGCGCACCGCCCTGGGCCTTGCCCGTGATGGTGTAGCCGGTGATGATATAGCCGGCCTGTGCCGTGAGGGTGTAAGTGCAGCCCGAGCCGCCGGAATAGAGGTATCCGGTGCTGACGGCGATGTTGTTGGCCGTCGTGGACAGCGTCACTTTGGGATTCGTAGCAGTGCTCTCCCACTTGCTGGCCCATGTTCCGCCGGCATTGGTTGCCGTATAGGAGCCAGTGCCAGTGCCGTAGGTCACGGTATAGTCCGCAGCCTGCACGCCAAGGGCAGCAAGCATGGCGAGGAACGCCAGAGTCAATTTCTTTCTCATACTTTTCTTTTTCTTTTATAATTATAACTGTTATATTGCAAACCTTTCACGGTTATCTCGGAAACCCAGCACGGTTAGTTCGAGAACTCAACACGGTTATCTCGGAAACTCAACACGGTTAGTCGGAAAACCAAACCCGATGGGTCGAGGGACGGCGCGCGAAGCCTATATGCAAGGGCGAGGATATGCCGTCAACAGAGGCACATCCCCGCCCTTAGCGAAGCTTACCATTCGCTGTCCCAAAGGCCTTTGCTGCCTTTCACCCACACATCATCGGGATTACCTACTTCTTCATCGCCTGTCAGAGTGATGCCTGTCGTGTCCTCTCCAGGCTTGGAGACGATGAGGATGTTGTCTGCGACATTGAGCCTTACGGTCAGCATGTCGGGCTGGATATATGTCTTTTTCATATTATACCTTATTATATATTAGGAGGGGGATAAATACTTACTTGAACATCACCTTCTTGCCGTTCACAATGTAGAGGCCCTTCCCGGCCTGCGGCACGCGGCGGCCGCTGATGTCGTATATCTCAAGTCCGCTGTTCTCGTTCTCAATGGCACGGATGGCCGTCTCCATGTCCTCGAAACTGAAACTGAATGCCTTGACGCCACCGCCTGCACTGGCTGGCAGATAAGCCTTGAAGCCAGGCATCGTAGTGCCCGTGAACTTATAGAAGCCTACACCCTTGCTGCCGCCGCTCAGGACGTAGTTATCACCAGCCGTCACTGCTTCAGCAGCCACGGTGCCCTGCAGGGCATTGATGGAAGCACCAGTGCCCGTCTCGCCCGAAATGGCAACCTCCGTCACCTGGCTCTCGCTGTAGAGCACGACAGGAGTATTCGCAGCGAGCACACCGTTCTCCACGACCTTCGTCAGCGTCATCACCTCACCCTCGACGCTTGCCTTGTAAGCCATCAAGCCGTCAGGCAGCACGACAGCCACCGGCAGGTTAACCGTGCCAAAGTAAGCACCCTCAGCATTCCGCATCGTGATAGGCAACGAGGCAACAGACTCGACAATCCACTCACAGTTGACGTGATCATTTTTAGAATTACGGTCTACATTATCCGTGTTAGAATACCATACCTGTGAGCCTGAATAGTTGGATTTGATTTCATATACCCCTGTCTTCTTTGCACCGCTTGCAGAACAAGTGGATGCTGCGAAGGTTGTCGTTTCTTTTGTCTTGCCAAGTGAAGCGAAAGCACGTGTGGCAACTGTGCCTAAGCCATTGTAATAATTAATGAGATGACTCTCAGAATCATAAAACCAAAGGTCTGAGCCATTCGTTTCTGTATTGACTGTGTTGGGGATTTTGCTGCTCGGGTCATTGCCTGTATCAACATTCGAAGCTGTAATGGTTCCTGCCTTAGCGTACTTATTCGTAGCGTATCCTTTGATGCGATAGAAGTTTCCCACTGCCGGCAAGTTCAAAATCATGGAAGAGATGAGAGCTTGCACCTGTGTATTAGCGGTTGGGACATCCGAAGCCTCGCAATCTTTCAAGCCATCCTGTATGTTAGCAATCATGGTTTCCTTCGCTTCTTCTGTAGCAATAGACGCATTTGTGTACTGACACAGCTCTGTGCCGATTGTGTATTCGCCAAGAGTAGCCAAAGACGTTTGGAGCATCAGATAGTTCGTGATGGCTGTCTCGATGGCTGTCTGCTGTTCGCTTGTCAGAGTGCCAACACGTCTCAGTAGGAGATTGTTGGCCTCTTCATTGGCACTCATACCTGTAACGCCATATTCTTTGGAATCTGAACTTCCTGTATTAGTCCAAGCATTGATTGTAAGTATCTTGCTGTCGGCAACGGATGTCAGACGGAAGTATTTGTCGTATGCACCAGTCGACACAGTCCAAGTGTTGACAGGAGCTCCCGTCAGCTTGTAGTACAAGTCATCTGCAACACCTGCAAACTTAGCACGACCTACATTATACAGATAAGTGTTACCATCGTAAGTATAAAGCACAAACTGCTGATTAGGGTCGGATGCATCGATTGCCGTGGACTTGTTGGCAGGATAATTAGTATTGGCATGACCGCCACAAGCATCCAGATAGGTCGTTCCTGCATACAGCACGCCACGTTCTGCGTTGTGAGGTTCAAGTGTATAGATGCCATCGTTGGAAATACCAGAGAGAGAAGTTATCGTCGTAGCGTCGGTTTCGTATTCGATGACGAACCTTGTGACATCAAGCCACTGAGCACCGCTGCCAAGAGTAGTAAGCTTGAAGCTGGTCTGCTTGGCAGGAGTATCGAGCGTAACCTTCTTGCTGACGCTTGCCGATGCAGCAAACTCTTCAGCAGAGCCGCCGTCGGGTGTAATGCTAAGAGCACCGACTGCTGTGCCGACAATAGTATAGGATGTTATTTTACCCTCGCTGACAGAGAGATTATATGTGTAACCGGAGGCATTAGCCGTAGTGAACAAGCCACCCGTGCTGCGCATATTGTTGCCTCCTGACGAGGAGGCATCGTTGGTGATGAGTTTCAATTGAGGTTTGCCGGCTGTATTCTTAGACAGCCAAAGGTTGCAATAAACGTTGCTGGCAGCAGCCTTGTTGGTTGTCAAGCCTTGGAAGAACGCACCGCCTGTAGTGCTGAACGGATAATAAATCGCATCGGTGAAGGTCACAGGATAAATTGACCAAACATTGTTGCCACTTGTTGCCGTAACGGTGCCGCTGCCCCATAAGTTAAGACCGCTTCCCGCACCATTGTTATCAACGATGCTCCCCGTGTTGCTGTTGAGGTTCCAACCAAAAGTCGTACCATCTGTTACCGTGTTGTAGAAAGCATAAGAAGCCGCATCTGACTGTGCAAGCGTAGTATTAAGACCGGAGTTTATAAAGCACCCATCGGCAAACTGGATGTTGTACAACCCTTCTCCCGCACTTATGAAGCGAATCAAGTAGGCAGCATTGTATTCAACGCTTGCCCCGTCCAGTGTGGATATTGTCACGCTTGTTGGAGCACGCATTATCTTAGTGCCAAGCCCTGCATTATAGGCAGGTGTTTCCCCGCCACGAGTCTGAGTAATAATGTACCAATGGTCGTTGTCGGAAGGTGATGTGGTAGCAGTAAAAGAATTTGCCTTTTCGCCAATGCTTAGATATTTGTCAGCAGGAAGGGAAGGCGAATAATCTTCCATGATGTAGAAGTCTACATTTGCGTTTACGTCATTACCATTTGTATAGAGACTTTGGGCATGAGCAGTTTGATAATTCAAATAGCCATGAGAAGAGCTAAGCGTGTATGCCCCACTGACATTCCCTGATTCTGCAATTGTCCACTGGCTACTGGCATTCGTCGTATTCCATGCATGCGTTGAACCCAAGTTGTTCCCACCGTCAGTGGAAATAGTAAAAACTCCTGTGCTTACCTCGGAGAAGATGAAGAGGTCACCTACTGTTCCTGCGGGTTGAAGGCCGACGGCACCTTCTGCGCCTGTTACGCCAAAGGCGGCATAACGTCCTGTTGTCGCTTCTACGATATAATAGCGCTTTGCACTATCAAACGTGAGTTGTGCCCAGGCGCTCATCGTCGCGATGAGGGCGAGGATTAGTAATGTTAGTTTTTGTTTCATTGTCTTGATTTGTTATGAGTTAATAATTTGTTAGTCGTTTCGTTTGAAGCCGCCGCTGCGGCTGGGTGCTTCTTGCATTAGTTTTATGACGCAAGACTATCAAGAAATGCGTGTGGCGAAAGTA
>JAFUGG010000007.1 GCA_017469525.1 Bacteroidaceae bacterium
ACTGTTTCGGACAGAGTGCTGCTGCGTAAGAGGGCAATTATCGAAAGTGTCAACGACGAGCTCAAGAATATCGCACAGATTGAACACTCAAGACACAGGTCAGTCTGCAACTTCGCTGCCAACCTGTTAGGAGCTGTTGCTGCCTACTGCTACTTCCCCAAGAAACCATCAATACAGGTTGTCAGAGTACTTGATAATCAGCTTACTCTCTTCTGATTTAATTTCGTCGAACTCACGTTATTTACGCAACAAGTACTACCTCTTTGGCTCAAGAGGTAGCCCTTTTTCGGGGGCAAGTACTACCTCTTTGTCTCAAGAGGTAGTGCTTGTTGAATGAGGAGGCAGCGAGGTGCGGGTTTTTTACTTGTTCAGGGTCCATCAGCCTGGCCAGTCCCTTCCCGGCGGCTTGCAAGGCCTCGTTGCCGAAATCGACCGTCGAACGGTAGTGGGCCTGCAGGATGAAGGAGCGGATGGTCACAGCCGTCCCCTTTGCCTCTTCATCCTTAGGATGCGGCGCACGCTTTGGTCGATGCGCTCTTCGGTGAGCATGCCGTCCTCCACGGCTCCCATGACGGCATCGAAGGCCTGAACGAAGTTCTGCGGACAGAGCACGATGTCGGCTCCGGACTGCAGTGTGCCTACGGCGGCCTCGGCATTGGTGTACTGCCGGGTGATGGCTCCCATCTCCATCGCATCGGTGATGATGATGTTCCGATAGCCCAGTTCGCCGCGCAGCTTGTTCTGCATGATGAGGGGCGACATGGTGGCGGGGATGTCCGAGCCGGTGACGTTGGGCACTGCGATATGTGCCGTCATAATCAGCTGCGTGCCCCACTGTATGCCGGCCCTGAAGGTGACGAGTTCCAGGTCCAGCATCTCGCTCCATGTCTTTAGGCTCTGCGCATAGCCGAAGTGCGTGTCGGCCTTGGTGTCGCCGTGGCCTGGGAAGTGCTTGATGCAGCCAGTGACACCGGCATCCTTCAGTCCTTGCAGGTAGCTTGTCACCATCGGTGCGGCCACCTGCGGGTCGTCAGAGAAGGCACGGGCGCCGATGACGATGTTCTCGGGATTGGTGTTCACGTCGGCCACAGGTGCAAAGTCGATGTCGAAGCCATAGCGGTGCAGGTAGGTGCCGATGACGTTGGCGCAGTAGTAAGCATTCTGCGGGTCGCCAGTGGCACCGATGGCACCCATCGACTCGAACTTCTCCACATCGAAGTTCGCATTGTTTGCGATGCGGGCCACGCGGCCTCCCTCTTCGTCGATGCAGAGCAGCGGTGAGCCTTTCAGGGCACGTATCTGGGAGATGAAGGCCGCGAGTTGAGTCTCGTCCTCGATGTTGTGGGCATAGAGGATGATGCCGCCCACGGGATACTTCTCGTTTACGCCCCTCATCGTCTCGTTCACGGCTTGCAGCTTGATGGCCTTGATGTCGTCCGTGCTGCCGTCAATGCCGCTCGGCTGATTGAAATGGATGGTGGTGTCGAGGCTTTCGGGGCGCACATAGAACAGCTGTCCCACCTTCTCGCGAAGGGTCATCCCTTGCAGCAAGGCCTCCACCTCGTCGGTCGGTGCGACGATGTTGTCGTCTTCGTCCGACGTACACGATGACAGACCCAGCACCATCGGCAGGGTCATAAGCATTAGAAATCTGAATTTCTGTTTCATCTTTTATAAACTGATTTGTTGGTGTTTTGGAAAAATACAGCTCTGTTAGCAGTTTCTTTTTCTCGGTGCTTCCGATGCGTCTTTCTGCGCCGGTTACGGCAGAGGCGATTCGTCTGTGCGGGCAGTAGGACGGAGCCTGCGGTTTCCCGCAGACACCATCGTAGCCCGGCACATCGCGATGCCATGCCGGATGGTCATGGATGTGGCGAAATGTTTCAGTCACGGTCTTCTTCATTATGACAAAAAATTGCGCAAAAGTAGGAAATGTCGGGCGCACACATAATGAAAGATGGGTGTCTATTTGGTTTCTGTACCCAAATAGACATCCCTGTAAAGTGTTTTTGCACTTCCGGACTGGTTCGGTCGCTTGGCAGTCCGGCACGGTATTCTGTGGAGGTTGGGTCTTTCAGACTTACTTGTTCAGGGTCCAGGAGAAGCCGTCCTTCGTGTCCTTCACCTCGAAGCCGAGGGCTGCCAGGTCGTCGCGAATCTTGTCGCTCAAGGCCCAGTTCTTCTCGGCTTTAGCTGCCTGACGCTGCTCGAGAAGCATGTTTACGACGGCTCCGAAAGCCTCTTCGCGTGCCTTGTTGCTGACACCTGTGTCTTGGCGAAGCCCGAGAATCTCGGTGGTGAACGTCTCCATGAGTTGGAGCAATGCCTGTGCCACTTCGGCAGTGATGCTGGCCTTTTTGTCCGTCAGCGTGTTGATGACGCGGCAAGCATCGAACAGGTGGCTGATGACGATGGGCGAGTTCAGGTCGTCGTTCATCGCGTCGTAGAGCTTCGTGCGCAGTTCGTCGACGTACTTCATCTCGACCTGCGGCTGCCCCTTCACCTTCTGGCCTTCCTGGAGGCGGCGCAGGTTCTTCAGTCCTTCCATCAGTCGGGCAAGGCCTTTCTCTGCAGCTTGCAGGGCCTCGTTGCCGAAGTCCACCGTCGAGCGATAGTGGGCCTGCAGGATGAAGAAGCGGATGGTCATGGGCGTATAGGCCTGGCTGAGCAGCGGGTGGTCGCCCGTGAAGAACTGCGGCAGCGTGATGAAGTTGTTGTAGGACTTGCCCATCTTCTTGCCGTCGATGGTAATCATGTTGTTGTGCATCCAGTAGTGTACCATCTGACTGCCTTGGCTGGCGACAGCCTGGGCTATCTCGCACTCGTGATGCGGGAATATGAGGTCCATGCCACCGCCGTGGATGTCGAAGTGATCGCCCAGATACTTGCGTCCCATCGCCGTGCATTCGCAGTGCCAGCCGGGGAAGCCGTCGCTCCAAGGTGAAGGCCAGCGCATGATATGCTCCGGCTGGGCAGCCTTCCACAGGGCGAAGTCCGCCTGGTTCTTCTTCTCGCCGACACCGGCAAGGTCGCGGCTCGCGTCCTTGATATTCTCCAGGTCGCGACCCGAGAGGATGCCCCAGCGGTGATCCTTGTTGTACTTCTCGATGTCGAAATAGATACTGCCGTTCGACTCGTATGCATAGCCATTGTCAAGGATTTGCTTGACGAGAGCCTGCTGCTCGATGATGTGCCCCGTGGCATGCGGCTCGATGCTTGGCGGCAGGCAGCCTAAGGCGTCCATCGCCTCGTGGAAGCGGTTTGTGTAGTATTGCGCCACTTCCATGGGCTCGAGCTGTTCCAGCCGTGCCTTCTTGGCAATCTTGTCCTCTCCCTCGTCAGCATCGTGCTCGAGATGGCCCACGTCCGTGATGTTGCGGACATAGCGCACCTTGTAGCCCAGATGCTGGAGGTAGCGGAAGAGGAGGTCGAAGGTGATGGCCGGACGGGCATGCCCGAGATGGGCATCACCATAGACGGTGGGGCCGCAGACGTACATCCCGACGCGCCCCGGATTGAGCGGCTTGAAGAGTTCCTTCTGCCTGCTCAGGGTGTTATAAATAAGGAGTGGTTGTTCCATGTCTTAGGGGTTAGGGGTAAGAGGTTAGTGGTTAGAGGAATGTTTCTGCTGCTGGAGTTTGGGGCCAAAGGTATTCTCTAACCTCTAACCTCCAACCACTAACCGCAATTTAACTTTCTGTTGTCTCTCCGTACTCCAGCTCTCCATCCACCACCCAGCGGAGGTCTTCGGGGTCGAAGTCGCCCATCTTGTCCTTCTTGGCTTGCTTGGCGACATACTTCGCCACTTCCTCCACGTCGATGTCGATGTCCTCGTCGCCCGAATGCTTGTCGAGCAAGTCGACATAATACTCGCCGATGACGTCGATGAAGTAGTAGAGCTCATCTTCCGTGAAGCGGTCCTTAAGCTCTTGCGGCAGGTAGTTTTGGATGAACTCGACCGTCAGGCGGTCGTCCTCAGCATCCTGGAGGAGGTCTTCTTCAAAGGTACTCATAGCTTTTCCTGTATTATGGTGCCTATAGCCCTCTATAGTTAATATAAATTAGAGAAGCGCCTTTATCTTCTCCTCGAGGGCGGGCTTGGGAACGAGGCCCACGCTGCGGTCCACTTCCTTGCCGTCCTTCAAGAAGACGATGGTGGGGATGTTCCTCACGCCAAAGCGCACAGCCAGGTCTTCGTCATCCTCCACGTCGCATTTGCCAATGATGACCTGTCCGTCGAAATCCTTTGCCAGTTCCTCGATGACGGGTGCCAGACGCTTGCAAGGGCCACACCATGTTGCCCAAAAGTCCACTACGATAGGCTTGCCGGTTGCTACCAGAGCCTCTAGGTTGTTTGTGTTGATTACTTGTGCCATAATTGTATAATGTTTATTGGTTAATACTATATGATAATGCCTCACTGCTCTCGATGTCGTTCAAGAACTGCCGTGTCACCTTGATATGGGTGTTGCGGGAACTCATGCGGAGTTGGTTGTGCGGATTGGTGGCATCAACGAAGACCACATACAAAGCTGCATTGCCGGGGTTCTCCTCTGCATACGATGTCAGCATCTCCACGTCGTCCTTGTTCAGGACATTCGTATTGACGACAATCGTGATGCGCTCGATGACATTGTCACTGACGTCGGCAAGCCAGTCGATACGCCCGATGCGAAGTTCATATTCGCCCTCCCTGAATCGATGCCTCTCGACCGTTCCGCTGATGAGCACCGAACGGTCCACGCTTAGGAAGGCTCCCCACTTCACCCAATTATCGCCGAAGAGAGCTATCTCTCCCGTGCCGCTGAAGTCCTCGATGGTTGCCACGCCGTAAGGCTTGCCGTTCTTTGTCGTGCCGGAACGGACAGCCGTGACGATGCCGCCCAGGTGGACGCTCTGCCCGGCATAGGGTGTGAGGTCCTGCATCGCAACCATCTTCAGGTTGCAGACATTCTGCAGGATGACGTAGTACTCGTCGAGGGGATGGGCCGAAAGGTAGATGCCCACCAGCGAACGCTCCTTGTTCAGTCGCTCCAGGGTCGTCCATTCCTCCGTCTCTGGCACTGCAGGCTTGTTCAGCTCCACTGCATCCATGCCGAAGAGCGAGAATTGAGCCTCCATCTGAGCCTGCTGGAACTGCGTGCCGTAGCGTATGAGGAGGTCGAGGAAGACGTCGCCCTTCATGTTCTGTGCCACGAACTGCTCGCGGCGAATGCCTGTGGCGATACCATCGAAGGCGCCGCTCAAGGCAAGACATTCCATGCCGTTCCGCTTGACGGCAGACATGCTGACACGCTCGGCGAAGTCGAAGATGCTCTTGAACGGGCCGTTCTTCTCCCTTTCCTCCACGATAGCCTGCACGGCAGCCTCGCCCAGACCTTTGATGGCACTCAAGCCGTATCTGATCTGTTGCCGGTCGTTGACACCGAAGTTGAGGTGCGACTCGTTGACGTCAGGGCCGAGCACTTCAATCTTCATGGCGTGGCATTCCTCCAGAAGCTTCGTCACTTCCTTCACGTCGTCCCTGCCTCTGGTCAGCAATGCAGCCATGAACTCGGCAGGATAATGTGCCTTCATGTAGGCCGTCTGGTATGCCACCCACGAGTAGCAGGCAGCGTGCGACTTGTTGAAGGCATAGGAGGCAAACTTCTCCCAGTCTGCCCATATCTTTTCAAGCACCTTGGTGTCGTGTCCGTTCTTCGTGCCGCCGTCGATGAACTTTGGCTTCAAGTCCTCCAGAACCTTCTTCTGCTTCTTGCCCATCGCCTTGCGGAGCGTGTCGCTCTCGCCTCGGGTGAAGCCTGCCAGCTTGCGGGAGAGCAGCATGACTTGTTCTTGATAGACGGTGATGCCATACGTGTCTTTCAGGTATTCCTCGCAGGCATCGAGGTCATAGGTGATGGGTTCCAGCCCGTTCTTGCGGCGGATGAACTGCGGGATGTAGTCCATCGGGCCGGGACGGTAAAGGGCATTCATGGCGATGAGGTCTTCGAAGACCGTCGGGTGCAACTCCTTCAGGTACTTCCTCATGCCGGCCGACTCGAACTGGAACGTGCCGACGGTGCGGCCCTCCTGATAGAGTTTGTAGGTCAGCTCGTCGTCAATGGGGATGTTGTCAAGGTCGATGTCTATGCCGTGGGCTTCCTTTACGATGCGACAGGCCTCCTTCAGTTGGGAAAGCGTCTTGAGGCCGAGGAAGTCCATCTTGATGAGTCCGGTGCTTTCGATGACGTGCCCGTCGAACTGCGTCACGGCGGTCTTGCGGTCGGGGAAGTCGGGGTCGTCGGCTGTGGAGACGGGGACATGGTCGCTGATAGGGTCACGACAGATGATGAAGCCGCAGGCGTGGATGCCTGTGTTGCGCACCGTGCCCTCTAGTTTCAAGGCGTATCTGATGGTGTCGGCTTCCTTCGGGTCTGTCGAGAACTTGGCCTCCTTCAGTTCCGGAGTGGCATCGATGTAGTTCTCCAATGTGGGTTTCTTGCCGTCGGGCAGGCGGTCGGGCATTGCCTTGCACCATGCATTGACGACAGGAAGTGGCACCCTCTCCACTCGTCCAACGTCCTTGATGCTGCTCTTTGCAGCCATAACACCGTAGGTGATGATGTGTGCACAGTTCTCTGCTCCATACTTATCCATCACCCATTGCAGGACTTTGCCGCGGCCGTCGTCGTCGAAGTCGGTATCGATATCGGGCAGGGAGATGCGGTCAGGGTTAAGGAAGCGCTCGAACAGGAGGTCGTACTTCAAGGGGTCGAGCCTTGTGATGCCGAGGCAATAGGCGACGACGGAGCCGGCTGCAGAGCCTCGGCCAGGGCCTACCCATACGCCCAGCTCATTCCTTGCGCTGTTGATGAAGTCCTGCACAATGAGGAAGTAGCCAGGGAAGCCCATCGTCTTCATGATGTGCAGTTCGAAGCGGATGCGGTCGTCAATGTCTTTGGCAAGCGGGGCTGGGTAGAGGCGGGCTGCACCTTCATAGGCGAGCTTGCCGAGATAGTCTGCCTCGAACTTTATCCTATACAGTTTATCTATTCCGCCAAGTTTCTTTATCTTCTTCTCGCCTTCTTCCCGAGGCAAGGGGTTTTCGCCGTTCTCGTCGCTGGTAAACTCCTTGAAGAGGTCCTCGTCGGTGTATTTCTGCCGCCAGAGTTCCTCTGTGCCGAAGTCCTCGGGGATGGGGAAGAATGGCATGATGGGGTTGGACTCAAGGTCATAAACTTCCACCTTGTCCAAGACCTCGCACGTGTTGGCGAGCGCCTCGGGGATGTCCTGGAAGATGGCATTCATCTCGGCACGGGTCTTGAACCATTCCTGCTTGCTATAACGCATGCGGTTGGGATCGTCCAGGTCTCTGCCTGTAGCCAGGCACAAGAGCAGGTCGTGGGCCTCGGCATCGTCCTGATTGAGGAAGTGCGAGTCGTTGCTGCAGATGAGCTTGATACCATACTTTCTTGCCAGTTCGATGAGTACGGGATTCACTTGCTTCTGCACTTCGTAAGTCTCTCGGTTGGCTTCGAGCATAGGGTCTGTCACCTCGTGCCGCTGCAGTTCGATGTAGTAGTCATCGCCCCAGATGTCATGGAACCACTTGACGGCTTGCTCGGCAGCCTCTATGTTTCCGCTTCTAATCTTCCGTGGCACTTCGCCTCCTATGCAGGCCGAGCAGATGATGAGGCCTTCGTGGAACTGCTCCAGGTCCTTGTGGTCGGTACGGGGGCGCATATAGAAGCCATCGACCCACGAGCGTGAGACGAGCTTGATGAGGTTGTGATAGCCCGTCAGATTCTTGGCCAGGACGATGAGGTGCCAGCCGGACTGGTTCTCCTTGCCTTCCCTGACGCTCTTGTCTCCGCCGCGGGCCACGTACATCTCGCAGCCGAAGATGGGCTTGAAGGGCTCTTCTCCCTTCTCTTCCCTGTCCTTATTGACTTTTTTGCAGTAGTCAAAGAGCTCCTTGACACCGAACATGTTGCCATGGTCGGTGAGAGCCATGCCGCGCATTCCGTCGGCGATAGCCTTGTCCACCATACCTTTGATGGATGCCTGCCCGTCGAGCAGTGAGTATTGCGAATGGACGTGTAAGTGAACGAAGTCCTCCATGAATGACATTATTATAATATGAGAAGGCAAAGATACGAAAAGATTAGGGATTAAGGATTAGAGTTTAGGGATTTTTTCTTTATTTTGTATTTTTTCAAGACATTGTGTACTTTGTTCAATGAAAAATTTGTAACTTTGAGGCGCACTATTTCGAATTTTATGGGAAAAAGATTTAGAAAACTCAAGAAAATACGCCTCCATCACGAAGGAAAATCGACGCTCCTGTGGAGTGCCATCGTGTTGGTGGTGCTCAACTTCATCATATTGCACACTTTCGAGTCGCGTCTTCCGTTTGACATCTGCATTGCTGTGAGTGCTGTCCTGTATGGTGTGCTGCTTAACTTCTTCCAATGTCCCATCCGCACCTTCGAGGGCGAGACGGAGGGGCTGGTTGTGGCGCCTTGCGACGGCAAGGTGGTGGTTGTGGAGGAAACGGAGGAGAACGAGTATTTCCACGACCGGCGCGTGATGGTGAGCATCTTCATGAGCCTCTTCAATGTGCATGCCAATTGGATTCCTGTGGATGGGACGATAAAGGAGGTTCAGCATTTCGACGGCAACTTCCACAAGGCTTGGCTGCCGAAGGCGAGCGATGAGAACGAGCACAGCTTGGTCGTCATCGAGACTCCCGACGGGACTGAGGTCTTGGCCCGTCAAGTGGCGGGGGCTATGGCGCGCCGCATCGTCACTTATCCCATTGTGGGCGAGGAGTGTTATGTCGATGAGCATCTCGGTTTCATCAAGTTCGGTTCGCGTGTTGACCTGTATCTTCCGCTCGGGACTGAGGTTATGGTGAAGCTCGGACAGAAGACCGTGGGCAATGAAACAGTTGTTGCTAAACTAAAGAACACTATTCCAGATGATTAGACGACATATTCCGAATTCCTTAACATGCTGCAATCTCATTTGCGGCTGTATGGCAACAGGCTCGGCCTTCTACGGTCAGTACCAGTACGCGGTGCTGTTGATAGTCGTAGGAGCCGTGTTTGATTTCTTCGACGGTATGGTGGCGAGGGCTCTCGGAGTGTCGTCGCCTATAGGCAAGGAGTTGGATTCGCTGGCCGACGTAGTGACCTTCGGCGTGGCACCCAGCGCGATTATCTTCTATCTTTTCCACGAGGTGCATTGTCCCGAAGTGTTGATGCCGGTGAAGCACCTGCTGCCATATACGGCGTTTCTGATGGCTGCGTTTTCTGCCTTAAGGTTGGCGAAGTTCAATCTCGACGAGCGTCAGCACTACGGCTTCATCGGTTTGCCTACGCCTGCCAATGCCCTCTTCTGGGGAAGCCTTGTGCTGGGCGAGCATGCGTTCCTGGTTTCGCTGAAGTTCAACGCCGTCTTCCTGTTCCTCTTCATGCTGCTGTTCTGCTTCCTGCTGGTGAGCGAAGTGCCGATGCTGGCGCTGAAGTTCAAGAACTTCAGCTGGCAGGACAACAAGGAGCGCTACGTTTTCCTTGCCGGCTGTCCCGTCATTCTGATTTTTGCCCCCTACTCCTTGCACCTCATTATATTATGGTATATAGTAGTCTCGATTGTTTTCCCGAGACTTGCCAAAAGTGAATGATTATGAAATGCAATAAGAAATGGTCGGTGCTGCTGGTGGCTTTGTTCACGTTCGTGACGTTCGGATGTGCCTCGCTCCCGAGCGGTGACATCAACGTCTCGGCCGAAGCGGTCGTCAAGGCAGCGATGAAATACATCGGGCGCCCTTACCAGCGTGGCATGGCGGGCCCGAATGTGTTTGATTGCTCAGGCTTTACGAGTTTCATCTACAAGCAGTTCGACATCTCTTTGAGCCGTGACTCGCGTGCCCAATACAGCCAGGGCGTTTCCGTGGGCCGTAAGGACCTTCGCGTGGGCGACCTCGTTTTCTTCACGAGCCCACGCTCGGGGCGTTCCGTGGGGCATGTGGGAATCGTGTCGAAGGTGGAGAGTGACGGCAACTTCTACTTCGTCCATGCTGCCAGGCGTGGCGTGATAGAGGACAGCTACCGCGCCTCTTCCTACTACTATAACCGTTATATAGGCGCCCGCCGCGTTATCAGTGACAAGGAAACGCTCACCATTGCCATGTGCGGCGACATCATGATGGGTACGACCTACCCCAGCGTGCAGCTGCCCGATAATGACGGCAGGGACATTTTCCTCGACACTAAGGAACTGACCGTAGGTGCCGACCTTGCCCTTGGCAACCTGGAGGGAGCCATCACCGACGGTGGGCACTGCACGAAGGGAAGCGGCCCCAACACCTATGCCTTCCGCATGCCGACGCGCTTCGGGCACCTCTTGGGCGAGGCCGGATATGACTTCCTCAGCATGGCCAACAACCATGCCAACGACTTCGACACGGAGGGCGTGGAGGACACGGAGCGGGTGCTCGAGGAGCAGGGAATAAAGTTCTCGGGCATCGAGGGCAGAGTGGAGTCGGCTGTCGTGGAGCGCGACGGCATCCGCTACGGCCTCTGTGCCTTCGGCCACAACAGCTATACGCTCAAGCACAAGGACCTCGCGACCGTGAAGCGTATTCTGGACGACCTCAAGGGGAAGTCGGACATTGTGGTTGTTTCCTTCCACGGCGGAGCAGAAGGCAAGGACAAGCGCCACCTGCCCCTGGGTACGGAGATGTTCCTGGGCGAGGACAGAGGCAACCTCCGCGAGTTTACTCATTTCTGCATTGACAATGGAGCGGACGTCGTCTTCGGTCACGGACCGCACGTCTGCCGTGCGATGGAGGTCTATCGGGGCAAGTTCATAGCCTACAGCCTTGGCAACTTCTGCACGCCCTACGGCATGAACCTGACCGGCATCTCGGGCTATGCGCCTGTCGTGACGATAAAGATTGACCGGAAGGGGCAGTTCCTCGGGGGCAAGATACATTCCTTCATCCAGCAGAAAGGCGTAGGACCGCGCCGAGACAACAGCGACGCCGTGGCTCGCGAGATAAAGGAACTCACCGAGAGCGATATACATGGCTCGCCCATCCGCATCGACGGCGCAGGCGACATCACGCTGGCCGACGACTGACGCGGCACGCCGCTTTATTTTATCCCTATTATTGCTCCCCCCGAGGAATACTATTTCTTTGGCCAAAGTATTAGCATGCGTTGGCCAAAGTATTAGCATTCATTGGCCAAAGTATTAGCATGCGTTGGCAAACGCGGCGTGCCATCTTTGCAAACGCGGCGTGCCGCGTTATCTTATCCCCTATAGAGGCTTTATCCAAGACCTATACCTCTTTGCCTCAGGAGGTAGCCCTTTTTACGCAACAAGCACTACCTCTTTGGCTCAAGAGGTAGCCCTTTTTACGCAACAAGAGAGTGTGGGGGTACACAATAAATATAATTATTGCTGTCCGGTAAAGTCAGGCAAGTATCCTAAGCCTGGAAGGCTTCACGTTGAGTAACCGGGGGCGAAGCCCTCGGACAAGGTGCAAAACCCTCTCAGCTCCTGCCTGGAAGGCAGTACCATCGCCATCTTATAGTACTGCCTTCCAGGCAGCGGAGAGCATGTCATGCGTTGTTTCCGAGGGCTTCGCCCCCGGTTACTCAACGTGAAGCCTTCCAGGCTTTTTGCCCATTAAGCATTTTCAAGCCCCATTCCATCAGAGTTGAGTCGAAAAGGCCCTGCCTTCAAAGGGACAATGAATGTCTTAGATGTTTTACCGGACAGTAATAAAATATAATAAAACAACGTATTACACGGATTAAGACCATGCAGATAATCAGCACAAAAGTCAATCCGTAAAATCCGTGTAATCCGTTGTTGTTAATTATGGCACGCTCACATGTCGGATGGCATGGGCAGCGGGGTGCGGTTTTCCCCTACTTCTTCGTGTTCTCCTTGATGATGCCGTGGCGGTAGGCGTGGAGCAGGCTGCGGAGCTCTGTTATCTGCTGCTGTATCTGGCGGCCCTTGTCGGTGTCGCGCACGCGGATGCGGCGGCCCGCCATCTCCACGATTTGCTTGCTGCTCTTGATGTCGGTGCCGCTCGCCACGGCCTCTGCCGTGCTGGTGAACGGCTCGTGCTGGATGAGTTCGAAGCCGCGGCTGTGATAGACGAGGGTATAGCCCGCGATGCCCGTCGTGCGGTGGTAGGACTTCGAGAAGCCGCCGTCGATGACCATGAGCATGCCGTCGGCCTTGATGGGGTTCTCGCCCTGGCTGGCATGGACAGGCACATGGCCGTTGATGATGTGTCTGCTCTCGCCCTCCACGCCGAAGTGGTCCAGGATGCGGGCACACACCTCCGGTTCCTCCCTGAGCTGATAGTAGGCGCCCTTCTCTTCGTGATGCGTGGCGGGTTCGGCGAGGAAGTAGCGCTCGAACGTCGCCATGCGGTCCTTGTCGAAGAGCGGGCTGTCGGGTCCGCACCACAGGTACCAGAAGAAATCCCGTACGGCTCCCTTCCGGCTCCCCCCGAGTGGGGAGGAAAAGGCTGTGCGCATCTTGAACTCGATTTGCTGCATGAGTTCGCATCCCTGGTATGTCTTTCCGTCAATATCGACCTGCCGCAGGGTGCCGTCGGCATTGAGGGGAACGGAGGCGTGGAAGAGGAGGTTGCTGCTCGAAACCAGGTACATCGAGCCATGACTGAAGAGGCAGCGGATGTGCTTCTGCAGCTTTTCGCTGATGCGGAAGGAGTGGTGGAGCTGTTTCATCAGGTCCTGCTCCTCGTCCGTCAGCCTGTATGGGTCGTCGGGGTCGAGGGTAGGGAAGTGGGTGTCGAGCAGCGGATAGTCTTTCCCCTCGAAGCGATAGGTGCCGCGGCTCAGGTCGATGTTCTCCAAAGTGCCTCGGCGGTCGATGTTCCACTCGGGATGTGCATTGATTAACTGCCCCTCGAGCTTGAACTGAATGACGGAGATGGCCTTGTGCATCTGCGCGATGAGGCGCAGGCGCCTTTGGTCGTTTGGGGAATTGGTCGTTTGGTCGTTTGGGAGGAACTGCAGGCAGGGGTCGTCGGCATACGTCTCCATGGCAAACGTAGCCAGCGGCAGGAGGTTGATGCCATAGCCTTCTTCGAGCGTAGCAAGGTTGGCGAAGCGCAGGGAAAGGCGCAGGACGATGGCGATGCAGGCGTCCTGTCCGGCTGCCGCTCCCATCCAAAGGGCGTCATGATTGCCCCATTGCAGGTCGAAGTTGTCGCGTGTGAGCAGGTAATCCATGATGATATGTGCCCCTGGCCCGCGGTCGAAGATGTCGCCAAGGATGTGCAGCTGGTCGATGCTCAACTTGTGGATGACGTTGCAGATAGCGACGATGAAGTTCCTGGCCTGCCCTATCTGCACGATTGTCTCGACAATCCTCTGCACATAAGCATCTTTGTCTTCGTCGTCGGGGTTCTCGTGAAGGAGTTCCTCAATGATGTAGGCGAACTGTTTCGGCAGGGCTTTACGGACCTTGCTGCGGGTGTATTTGCTGCTCACGGACTGACAGACCTGTATGAGTTGCAGCAGGGTTCGGGCGTAGAAGCCGGAGAGGTCTTCGTCCGTGCCCTCCTCTATCATCTCGAGCCGCTTCTCGGGATAGTAGATGAGGGTGCAGAGGTCGCGCATCTCTTGCTCCGGGAGCGATTCGTCGAACAGGTCGTGGACCTTTCTCTTGATGTTTCCGCTGGCATTCCTGAGGATATGCAGGAAGGCTTCATGCTCGCCATGAATGTCGGCAACGAAGTGTTCGGTACCCTTCGGGAGACTGAGGATTGCCTCAAGGTTTATGATTTCCGTGCTCGCGCTCTCGCTATTTGGGAACGTTCTGGCAAGCAGCTGGAGCAGACGCATATCAGGATAGTTCATAATTCATAATTCATAGTTCACAGTTCTGGGATGCAGGCTTCAATTCTTAGGGTCAGGCCGATGAAGTCCTGGACGCTGAGCTGTTCGGGTCGCTTCTGCATGATGGGGTCGGAGAGGAGTGCCGTGAAGTCGGCCCCCGCGGGTCGTTCCGCTTCGAGTGCCGTGAGGAGCGGCTTGATGTTGTTGCGCAGGGTCTTTCTCCTCTGGTTGAACGTCGTCTTGACGAGCCGCTTGAAGAGCCTCTCGTCGCAGCCCAAGTCGGTCGTTTTGTTGCGGGTCAGGCGTATAACAGCACTGCGAACCTTTGGCGGCGGGTTGAAGACGTGGGGTTCTACCGTGAAGAGATATTCCACATCATACCAGGCCTGTACGAGGACGCTCAGTATGCCGTAGGTCTTGCTGCCAGGTCCCGCTGCCATTCGCTCCGCAACTTCCTTCTGAATCATGCCTGTGCAGCAGGGTATCAAGTCCTTGTTGTCGAGCATCTTAAAGAAGATTTGCGAGGAGATGTTATAGGGGTAGTTGCCTGTCAAGACGAATGGCGAGCCCTGGAAAGTGCGGTCGAGGTGCATCTTGAGGAAGTCGTCCTCGATGATGTTGTCCTCCAGGTCGGGATAGGTTCGCCTGAGGTATTCCACGCTTTCATAGTCTATCTCGACCACCTTGACCAGTCGCGGCTTGCGGACCAGGTACTGAGTCATGACGCCCATGCCAGGTCCAACTTCCAGAATCGGCAGTTCCGGACACGCATCAACCGTGTCGGCAATACGCGAAGCTATGCTCAAATCGGTCAAAAAATGCTGTCCGAGGAACTTTTTTGGCTTAACTGCTCGCATTCTCCTTATTTATTTGTACTTTTGCACTGCAAAGGTAAGAAAAAAAGTTCACTTAGCACGTGCAACAAGTAAGAAAGTTTATAAAGATAGGTCTGCCTTTAGCGTTGGCTGTCGGCATACTTTGGTGGATGTATCGCGGCATAGGTTGGGAAGAACTGACAGACGCTCTCAGGCACAAAATGTCGTGGACATGGATGCTCCTGAGCATGCCGTTTGGCATCTTGGCGCAGGTGTTTCGGGCCATGAGATGGCGTCAGGTGCTGGCTCCTACCGGTGAGAAGCCGCGGCTCTCGACTTGCACCCATGCCGTTTTCCTCAGCTACGCCAGCAGTCTCGTCGTGCCGAGAGTAGGCGAGGTCTTGCGTTGTGGCGTCTTGAAGCGCTACGAGGGAACCAATTTCACACTGAGTGTCGGTACGGTCGTTACGGAGAGAATCATCGACACCTTGCTCATCTTGCTGCTTTCCCTGCTGACGTTCCTGACGCAAATCCCTGTCTTCCTGAGGTTTTTCCGCGAGACGGGCGTCTCCCTTGGCAGTCTGATGAACCAATTTACCATGGCAGGTTGGCTGGTGACGGCTGTTTGCGGACTGCTGGCCCTTGCCGCTGTCGTGTTGCTTATCCGCAGGTTCCGACTCTTTTCGAAGACGAGATCCGTTCTTTCCGACTTGAAGAACGGCCTGCTTTCCGTCAGAAAGGTGGAGAATCCCCTGCTTTTCTGGTTCTATTCGACAGGCATCTGGGTGAGCTACTACCTGCATTTCTACCTGACGTTCTACTGCTTTGACTTCACGGCAGGGCTGGGCCCCTTGGCAGCCCTCGTGGCTTTCGTGGTCGGTACGTTCGCCGTGTTGGTTCCCACACCTAATGGAGCTGGCTCATGGCACTTTGCTGTCAAGACCATTCTGGTGCTTTATGGCGTCGGACAAACTGAGGCTGCTTTGTTCGTCCTCATTGTCCATACCCTCCAGACCCTGCTTGTGGCGCTCCTTGGCGTATGGTCTTCCGCCTGCCTCGCCCTGAGGAAGTCTCACTTCCTGTCCTTCCAGTAGCCTGGCATAAAGAGGAAGAGGACCGTGAAAATCTCGAGACGACCGAGAAGCATATAGGCACTCATGAGCCATTTGCCTGAGGCGGGGACGTTGGCAAACGTGCTGGCAGGACCCGTGGCACCCGTGGCGGGACCGACATTGCTCAGCATGCTGATGCTGCTTCCAAGTGCCGTGTCGACATCGGCACCAAGCAGGGAGTAGCAGGTCATTGCGATGACTACCAAAAGGAAATAGATGAAGATGAAGATAAGAGCCTGCCGCACTTTATGGTCTGGCACGATTTGCTTGTTGACACGAACGCCCAGGACGGCTCTGGGGTGCAGCATCTGGATGAGTTCATTGAAGGCGCTCTTGGCACAGATGATAATGCGGATGACCTTTATGCCGCCTGCCGTGCTGCCGGCACACGAGCCGATGGCCATGATGACGACTGTCGGCATCCAGAACGAGGCTCCCCACGCCACGTAATCAAACTTTTGTGCCGAGAAGCCAGTGCTGGTGGCAACGCTGCTCACATGGAAGAGGGCCGAGCGGAACGACTCTTCGAAGCCCTTCGGCAACAACTTGTCGGCACTCTCTGGAACAGGAGCAAAGTAGAAGAGCAGGATGAAGATGACGACTGCGATGCCTATATAAGAAAGGAAGACACGCACCTCTTCGTTCTGGAAGAGCACACGGCTGCGACGAATGCTCATGTAGTAGTAGAGCGAGAAATTGATGCTGCTGACCACCATGAACAGGCTGGCTACATATTCTATATAGCTGCTGTGGAAGTAAGCCATGCTCTCGGAGTGCGTACTGAAGCCGCCGGTCGCAATCGTGGTAAAGGCATGGCAGACGGCATCATAGAGGTTCATCGGGCCAAGCCAATAGAGGAAGGCGCAGGAACTGGTCAGGACAATGTAAATCAAGAGCACCCGCCGCGCCGTGGCACCTATTTTGGGTCGGAGCTTGTCGAGTCCCAAGCCAGTTACTTCGGCCGAATAGATGTTGCTGTTCTTCATCTCGTAGACGGGGATGAGGGCAAACGAGAAGACCACGATGCCAAGGCCGCCTATCCATTGTGTGATGGCGCGCCAGAAGAGTAAGCCTTTCGGCAGGGTGTCTATCTCACGGATGCAAGTGGCACCCGTCGTAGTGAAACCACTCATGGTCTCAAAGAAAGCGCTCGCCACATCCATGTCGGTGAGGCAGAGGAACGGCACCATGCCGACGATGGAGAACACTATCCATGACAAGGCAACGATGAGGAAGTTGTCGGCGCGGCGCATCCTTCTGTGTTCTTCCCTGCGGCTCAGGAAGACACAGAACGAGCCGACAGCTATCGTTCCGAGTGCCGTGAGCAGGAAGCAAAGCCAATCGTCCTCACCATTCAGGATGGCGACGAGCATGGAGAGCAACAGGAAGAAGCTCTCCATAATGACGAGCATGCCGAGGATTCCCTTTTTCACCTTATCACCTTTTCTGCTTTTTACTTTTTCAACCTTTTACCTTTTCACTTTTTATCCAGCGCGTGCTTGGCGTAGTCGATGGTGTAGTGCAGGCCACGACTCTCTTTGCGTTCGAGGGCCTGGCGTGTTATGAGATAGCCTACGTTTATCATGTTTCGCAGCTCACAGATGTCTTTCGTGGGCTTGACGCGCTTGAAGAGGTGTTCTGTCTCCTCGTAGAGGAGGTCGAGACGCTCCCAAGCACGGTGCAGGCGAAGGTCGCTGCGGACGATGCCGACATAGGTGCTCATGATCTGATTCACTTCCTTGACGTCTTGTGCGATGAGGACTTTTTCCTCGTTCGTCATGGTGCCTTCGTCGTTCCATTCGGGCACGCGGTCGTTGAAGTCGTACTTGTCGATGACTTCCAGCGAGTGCTTGGCTGCTGCATCGGCATAGACGACGGCTTCGATGAGCGAGTTGCTGGCCAGACGATTGCCGCCGTGCAGTCCCGTGCAGGAGCATTCGCCGACAGCATAAAGCCTGCGGATGCTGCTCTGCCCATCGAGATCTACCTTGATGCCGCCGCACATGTAGTGTGCGCTGGGCGCCACCGGGATGTACTGCTTCGTGATATCGATGCCGATGCTGAGGCACTTGGCGTAGATGTTGGGGAAGTGATGCTTGGTCTCCTCCGGGTCTTTGTGGGTGACGTCGAGGCAGACGTGGTCCAATCCGTGAATCTTCATCTCACGGTCTATCGCGCGAGCCACGATGTCGCGGGGAGCCAGCGAGAGCCGCTCGTCGTATTTCTGCATGAACTCCTCGCCGTTGGGAAGCCTGAGAATGCCGCCATAGCCACGCATCGCCTCTGTGATGAGGTAGGCGGGATGCGTCTCTTGAGGGTTGTAGAGGACAGTCGGATGGAACTGCACGAACTCCATATCCTGCACTTTTCCCTTGGCACGATAGACCATGGCAATGCCGTCGCCGGTAGCGATATTCGGGTTGGATGTGGTGGCATAGATGGCTCCTGTGCCGCCTGTCGCCATGAGCGTGACCTTGCTCAGGTAGGTATCCACCTTGCCGGTCTTGGGGTTCAGGACGTAAGCACCGTAGCACTCGATGTCGGGCGTACGGCGAGTGACGCGGATGCCCAAGTGGTGCTGGGTGATAATCTCGACGGCAAAGTGATGCTCCAGCACTTCGATGTTGGGATTCTGACGAACAGCAGCCATCAGTCCGCGCTGTATCTCGGCACCGGTATCGTCGGCATGATGCAGGATTCGGAACTCCGAGTGACCGCCTTCGCGATGCAGGTCGAACTCGCCATCCTCTTTCTTGTCGAAGTTTACGCCCCATTTGACGAGGTCCCGGATACCCTGCGGCGCATTACGCACCACTTGTTCCACGGCTGCGGGGTCGCTGATGTAGTCGCCCGCAATCATGGTGTCCTCGATGTGCTTCTCGAAGTTATCGACCAGGAGGTTCGTTACCGAAGCGATGCCGCCCTGAGCCTTTGCCGTATTGGCTTCTTCGAGGGTTGTCTTGCAGATGAGCGTCACCTTGCCCTTGCCTGCGTTCGCCACCTTCAGCGCATAGCTCATACCAGCCACGCCACTGCCTATAATCAGGAATTCACTCTTCTTAATCATGACTTATTTCTGTCTTAAATGACATGTTTTCGGCTGCAAATTTACGAATTAAGCAGCGAACAACAAAAGAAAAATCATTTTTTCTTTTACTATTCCACACAGGTGTCGCTTCAAAGAGGTATAGGTCTTTGAAAAAGGCATTAGTATTCGTTGGCAAACGCCCTATAGGGGAAGAGCAAACGCCCTATAGGGGAATGAGCAACGCCCTATAGGGGAATGAGTGGCGCCCTATAGGGGAATGAATGGCGCCCTATAGGGGAATTACACACCCTCCTGGCGGCATTCCATCATTTTTCATTTTCCATTCTGCTTTTTAACCTTACAACTTTTCAACTTTTCAACTTTTTGTCGTATCTTTGCACTCGGAAATGGAGCAGACGTTTAAGGATATAAGGGAACAACTGGCTCAGCGCATCCTCATTCTCGACGGCGCGATGGGCACCAGGATTCAGGCTTTTGGGCTTTCCCCAGAGAGTTTCCACAGGGGACGATTCGCCTCGTGGCCAGTCTCTTTGGTGGGCAACAACGATGTCCTTTGCCTGACGGAACCCGATGTCATCAAACAGATTCACCGACTCTACATCGAGGCCGGAGCCGACATCATTGCCACAAACACTTTCTCCTCCAACCGCATCAGCCAGCATGAATATGGTTGCTCGGACATCGCGGCAGAAATGGCTCGCGAAGGTGCAAGGCTGGCAAGGCAAGTAGCCGACAGACCCACCCCCAACCCCTCCCTTGAAGGGAGGGGAGAAGTTACTTCTTCTGACAGCTTTATCAGTGGCAAAACTATTAACTCCTCTCCCTACAAGGGAGAGGTTGGGAGAGGGTCTGGCAGGAAGATATACGTGGCTGGTTCCATGGGTCCCACGTCGAAATCGCTGACCTTGCCTTCCGACATGAGTCAGCCCGCCAAAAGAGCCGTTTCTTTCGATGAAATGGCTGATTCTTATCGCGAGCAAGCAGAAGCACTCCTCGAAGGCGGCGCCGATTTTCTCCTCTTGGAAACTTGCTACGATGCCCTCAATACGAAGGCCGCTCTCTATGCCATAAGCGACATAAACCGACGGTTTCATCGGGAAATTCCGGTCATGGTGTCGGTCACAATCAACGACCGCAGCGGCCGAACCCTTACGGGACAAACGCTCTGGGCCTTCTATACAAGCGTCAGCCACTATCCCTACTTGCTCAGTTTCGGACTGAACTGTTCCTTCGGCGTCACTGATTTGCGACCCTTCATGGAACAGCTCTCGGCCAATGTTCCGCTGCCGATTTCCATCTATCCGAACGCCGGATTGCCCAACCAAATGGGTGAATATGAAGAACTTCCCGACTTTACCGCCTCGCATCTCCGCAAGATGGCAGAAGCCGGACTCATCAATATCGCCGGTGGCTGTTGCGGAACTGACGAACAACACATCAGGGCGATTGCTGACGCATTGCGCGACATCAAGCCCAGAACCATTCCTGCTGCAGACAACAAACTGCGTGTCTCAGGTCTCGAGCCATTGCTCATCGACCGAGAAACACAGAACTTCACGAACGTCGGGGAGCGTACAAACGTCGCTGGCTCACGCAAATTCGCACGTCTCATCGCTGAAAAGCAATACGGCGAAGCACTCTCTGTGGCTCGAAATCAAATAGAGGGCGGGGCAACGGTCATCGATATCAACATGGACGATGCCATGCTCGACAGCCAACTCGAAATGCAGACTTTCTGCCGGCACATCAGCGGAGAACCTGCCGTGGGCAAGGCCGTCCTGATGATCGACAGCAGCGACTGGCCGACGGTTCTGGCCGGACTGAAGAATGCGCAAGGCAAATGCATCGTCAACTCCATAAGCCTCAAGGCCGGAGAGCAGGATTTCCTTGGTAAAGCCCTTGAACTGAGACGCTTGGGTGCCGCAGTTGTCGTGATGGCTTTCGACGAAGAAGGACAAGCCACGACATATGAACGCAAGATTGCCATTGCTCGTCGTGCGTACAACCTCTTGACTTCCATCGGTTTCCCTCCACAGGACATCATCTTCGACGTCAATATTCTTTCGGTCGGAACGGGCATTAAAGAGCATCAGGCCTATGCCGTCGATTTCATCCGCGCCGTAGAATGGATCAAGCAGAACCTGCCCTTCGCAAAGACAAGTGGCGGTGTGAGCAACCTCTCCTTCGCTTTCCGTGGCAACAACAGGGTCAGGGAGGCGATGCATTCTGTGTTCCTCTACTACGCCATTCGCGCAGGTCTCGATATGGTTATCGTCAATCCGTCGATGCTACAAATATACGATGAAATCGACGAAAACCTGCGTCGAGCCGTCGAGGACGTCATCATGAACACCGACGACGAAGCCACCGACAGGCTGCTCGCCTTGAGTGAAGAACTAAAGAATGAGGCTTCAACAGACAAAACTCTTGCCCCTTGCTCCATGCCCCTTGCCCCGGATCTCCCCATTGAACAGCGTCTTCAACTCGCTTTGACAAAGGGCGACAGCAGTCATCTCGTGGAAGATGTGCCCGAGGCACTTGCTAAATATGGTCAGCCCATCAAGGTCATCGAGGGACCACTCATGCAGGCCATGGAGCACATCGGTGTCTTGTTTGGCGAAGGAAAGATGTTCCTGCCACAAGTCGTCCGCTCGGCTCAAGTCATGAAGGACGCTGTGGCTATTCTGCAACCATACATCGATGCCTCGGACAAAGCAACGGGAGGCAGCCTGAAGCCTTGTGTAGTACTCGCTACAGCCAACGGCGATGTGCATGATATCGGCAAGAACATCGTCGGCATCGTGCTTGCGTGCAATGGTTTCGAAGTGGTGGACCTCGGCGTTATGGTGCCGTGCGAGACAATTCTGGAAGCCACAAAAGAGCATAAACCAGTCCTTGTCGGCATCAGCGGCTTGATTACACCGTCATTGAAGGAGATGGAGAAACTCTGCCAAACATTCCAAGAAGAGCATCTCGACGTACCTATTCTAGTAGGCGGAGCAACAACATCGGCTGTTCACACTGCAGTGAAGTTAGCACCCCTCTATGATGGTCTGGTCATTTATGGTGGAGATGCCTCGCAAACATCAGTGCTGGCAAAGCGATTAACTTCAAAAAAGACCAATTTCATCGAGCAAATAAAGAACGAACAGGGGCAGATACGTGATGCATATAACGAGCACCATGCACCCCTCACACCCTATGAGGAAGCCAACCTATTACGTCCACAATACCATTGGCAGAACAGCGAATCCGTTAATGTTCAATGTTCAATGTTCAATGTTCAATGCGAAGATCTCCTTTCCCTCATCGACTGGCGGATGTTCTTGCTGTTCTGGGGTTTCAAAGGCGAGACACTGCCTCAGCTCTTGGTCAACCCTGAGGTGGAAAAGACATTAAAGAAAGGTAAGCTATTCCTCGAGTCGCTCCTGCAAAAAGGCCTGCTTGAGGTGAAAGCTTTATATAAGGAAGAGGCGGCGACAAGAAGGGGGAATGACATCGTGCTCTGTGCTGACGGACAGACTTTGCCGATGCTTCGCAGTCAATCTGCTGCGTATCATTACCGTTGTCTCGCAGATTACTTCGACGAGCAGCAACCTTCGCCCGTCGGACTCTTCCTTGTTACCGCCCGCCCTCTATATGAGCCAAAGGACGAAGAGGAGCGTCTGATGACACATGCCCTCTGTGCTCGTCTGGCCGAAGCGGCTGCCGAAAAGACCTCCTCCATCTCCTCCGTGGGGGAGAAACAGGAGTCAGAGGGGATCCGGCCCTTGCGTGTTGCCTTCGGCTACGCCACTTGTCCCGACCACTCGCTCAAGCGCATCGTCTTCGACAGACTCGAGGCTGAGCAGAAGTTGAACGTCACGCTGACCGACCGATACAGCATCCAGCCCTCCACTTCCGTGTGCGGACTCATCCTCTGGCACCCTGAGGCGAAGTACTTCCCCGTGGGCCGCATCGACCGCGAACAGCTCCGCGACTACTGCCAGCGCAGAGGCATCTCCGTCGAAGAAGGGGAAAGCCTGCTCTCCAAATACATCGCGAAGGGGCAGTAATCGTGTGAAATGAAGCAACTTGACTTTTGTTTCCGATTTGTATCTCCAGAGGAAACAATTTGTTTCTCGTGTGGAAACAGTTTGTTTCTCACGTGGAAACGGTTTGTTTCTCACGTGGAAACAGAAGATTTTGGCTTTTCCTGATTTCACTAGACACTTTTTTCTTCATTAACTGAATCAGTAGACATTTGTCTTAATGTCGTTCTGATTTTGTAGACACAATCGAAGAAGTTGTGCTGTTTTAGTTGACACGCCGGTCATGCTGGATACGTCGTCGCCCGGACTGTTTGTTCGACTCGGCAAAGGTACTGGCTTTTCCTGATTTCACTAGACACTTTTTTCTTCATTAACTGAATCAGTAGACATTTGTCTTAATGTCGTTCTGATTTTGTAGACACAATCGAAGAAGTTGTGCTGTTTTAGTTGAC
>JAFUGG010000053.1 GCA_017469525.1 Bacteroidaceae bacterium
GAGGAACTGACCGTCATGGTTCACAGCCGCGAAGACTACGAGGCAGCAGTCGAGGCCAGCGGCATCCTCTTCGGCAAGAGTACGAAGGAGAGCCTCGTGAAGCTCGACGAGCAGACGCTGCTCGACGTCTTCAGCGGCGTGCCTCAGTTTGAGATCAGCAAGGAACTGCTTGCCGGCGAAGGCACGAAGGCAGTCGACCTCTTTGCCGAGCACACGCAGTGCTTCCCCAGCAAGGGCGAGATGCGCAAGCTCACACAAGGCGGCGGCGTCAGCCTCAACAAGGAGAAGCTCGCTTCGTTCGACCAGATGGTCACCGAGGCCGACCTCCTCGACGGCAAGTACCTCCTCGTGCAGCAAGGCAAGAAGAAGTATTTCCTGCTGATTGCGAAATAGTAGGGACGTGCCGTGGCACGTCCCTACACGGCCAACTTAAAAACAATACAGGTTTCCCTATATAAAGGGCAGCAAAGAGGATGTGTCAAAACGGGGAAAATTCACACCGAGCACCGCGGTTCCAATTCCCTCATTTTCTTGACACATCCTCTTGCTACGTTTTCTAATCTTCAACGGACCTTACCGCCCGGACCTCACGTTCTTCACGATGTAGTTGACGACGGGGAACTCCTGTCCGCCCACCTTGACGGTGTAGCGACACATGTTCCAGTCGAACATCGGCACGTCGCCCAGCTTCTTTGGCAGGGGCACGGAGCCGGTCACTCTGGTGCCGGAACCAGTGTTGTAGATGGTGCTCCAGCTGTGGGAGTAGCCTGCGCCGAAGCCGGCCTTGACGGTATGGCCGAAGGCTCCGGCAAAGCCCACCAGCTTCATGTCGAAGCCGAAGGTGTTCTTGGTGGTGTTGGCCGTCTCGTCGCTCACCTCGATGGAGAGGAACTTGGAGCCGTCGGAACCTGTGGTAGAGTAAACGTTCTGGTCGTTGTTGCTCCAGAGGATGCCGCCTGTTGACTTCACCTGCGAGGGGTTGCTCATGTAGCTGAGCGGATTGCCGGGCTCGTTCTTGAACACATCGGTGAGGTCGGGGATGTCCTTGCGGTCACCGCGCAGCAGCATATAGTCAGCCTCGCTGAGCTCGAGGTCGCGCGGATAGGTCGGCACGCCGCAGACGAGGGTGGTGCCCACCTCGTCGGGGTCGGTGCTATCGACGCAGCGATAGGTGTAGAGCCAGACGGGCGTCATGGTGAGGCCCACCTTGTTGTCGCGGCCGGCGGTGCAACCCGACTCGTAAGTCCATGTGTCGGTCTTGGCCACACTGTTCTCCCAGTCCCAGTTGAGGTTAGTCTCGAAATCGAAGCCATACTTGCCTATCTCCATGCCGAAGACAGACACCTTTGCCTCGTACTCGTAGCCAAAGATGACCGATGCCGAGGTGCTGTTGGAGTTCTCGGAACCCGATGTGGTGGAGGTCCACTTGGCCCACTCGGTGGTGGGGCCTACGTCGCCGTAGTCATAGTCCTCTCCTGCTTTGGCATAGCCCTGAGGCACCTTAGCCCAGTAGGGAGCGGCAGCGAGGGCGAACTTGATGCGCGGCTCGCTCATCGTGGCCTGACAAGACTCAAACTTGTAGCGGCGAACATTCAGGTCGCTGTAGGACGTAGCGCAGAAGGCTGGGAAATAGGCGGGGCATCTAAGAATCTCAGGAATAGAGGTCCTATACCTAGCACCCACATCATCAGAAGATTTCGCAGCTCCTGCTGTTCGTTTCATTGTTCCATTAGACGGTTCCGGCGTCAGCATATTAGCACATACTGACGATTGCATAAAAGGCGCCCACACTACCAAAAAAGGATTGGAGGTAGTGCCTATCCCACTCCTATAGTTTCCGAGATAAGCCAGTTGCTCATATCCGTCGGGCAGGTCAGCGGAGAAGCGCCCTACGCCCACGCAGTCGCTGGGGATGACGGCGTCGATAACCTGATTGTCCTTTACGCCTTCTATCCTTACGGGCACAAACTGGTTGTCGTCACCCAGGCGATAGAGTCCATTGTGCAGCAGCACGTCGGGACGCTCGCCCAATCCACGGGTATGAACCACGGCAAGCGTACTGTTGGGATAGTTGTAAGTATCTACATAGTTGTTTGAGTCTTTAGATACCCTTTTTACATGAGCACTCTGCTCATCCAGCTTATAGGTCTGATTGAGCATGCTGCCGGCTCCTCTGTTCAGGACATAGAAGGTGGATTTCAGCGTCTCTGCAAAGGGCACTGCCAGGCATAGCACGCTGTTGCCAGTGTTGGCAATGTCGCCAAACTTGATGTCGAGGAACGAGGAGATGCCGTCCTTAGCCACAGGCAGTGTGGCAGCGTAGGTGGCAGCGGCATCGATGTCGGGGTTCTTGGTGTCGTCCATCTTGCTCACGTCGTCCATCAGCACGCGCACGCTAATCTGGTTGTTGTGCTGATAGATGAAGCCAAGGTCGGCGTAGCCGTTCTCGTCGAGGTCACCCACGCAGGCACGCACGCAGTCGGTGGGGAAGGTGCGCTGGGCCAGCACGGTGGTATAGTCGTTGCCGTCGAGCACCATCCACTTGCCGCAGAAGCCTACCACCACGTCGTCAGTGCCATCCTGGTTGAAGTCCGCAGCCAACAGGTTCAGACGCTTCATATAGAATTCATTAAGGGAATAATTCTCAATCACAGCTGCATCGCCAGAATACTGTTTTTCGCTTCCGTACACCTCCACCATAGAATATGTGCCGGGCAGGGTGATGGTGCGCTGCAGGGCAAAGCCCTGCTCCTGATTGCCGTACTCCTGCAAGATGAGCGAGCCCGGGCGATTCTCTATATCGCGGGCCAACCACTGAGCTCCTTTGTCTTTCCAAGCGTTGTCAACCTCGGGGTCGCGCACACTCTGGTCGAAGGTCACCTTCAGGGTGTGGTAGGTGCCGTCAGCCAGCTTCTGCGCACACATCTTCTTCAGGCGGGTGATGTTGAGGAACTTCCCTGCGTCATCCTTCTCCCAGCTGTCGGCGGGAGCCATCTGCGCGAACTGTGTGTCGTCATAACGGTAGATGCCATGGTTTTCATTCGCATAGTTCTGGTCGTAGGCGTAACGCTGCCCCTTGATGTCGGCGAACATCCACTTCATGGAGTTATCGACGGTGTAGTATGCTCCGTAGGGTGTGCCGGTGTAGGGGTTGACCTCTCCAGTGAAGGGATTGGTCTGGGCCTCCTCGTCGGTATTTGCTTTGCGGCGCGTGCTTTGCGGCGCGCTCTCGCAGAGTTTGGATATCATCTCGGTATAAGCACTGGGAGCGGGACGTACGCCGCGGATGTGGACGGCCGCATAGTTGGGCAAGCCGTCAGCGGTGATGGTGCCTGCCAGGCTGCCGTTTACAATCTTCATGAAGAGCGCTTTGCTCTTCTCGCGCGTCTCGGTCAGGATGATGCCGGTGTTGGTGTCGGTAAGGTTGCCGTCCTCGCCCACAAATCCTTTGGGGCTGATGCGCAGCTGCAAGGAGTCGGGCAAGGCGGTTCGCTTCTCGCGGAACGACTGTCGGTCGCCCGCACGCTTCATCTTGTCGCCCACCACGGCATAGCCGCCCAGGTTGCGCACCACCTCGTCCAGCTCGCTCAGCGTGGGCAGGCTCCAGCCTTCTGGAAGTGCCTTGCGGGCAGCAGAATAGGTGTAGTAGATGTCGTCGTCGCCGTCGCCCATCACCATGGCCATGGATGTGGACTCTCGGTTCTGCACGGCACTCTTCCAGTCGGCAGCCTCGTCGTCGTAGAAGACGCTCACGCCGTCAAGCCCCTGCATGGCATGCAGGTCCTCGGCCATCCAGAGCAGGCCGCCGGCTTCGACGATGGGATAGGTGTTGCCGCTGACATCCTTGCAAGGATAGAAGTAGAAGGAGATGCTGTGGCTGCGCTCCGGCGCGTTGACCACGATGGTGCGCATCTGGCCGCTCTTGCCTTCGAAGCGAAGGATGTCGCCCTCGTTGAAATCCATGCACACTACATTGGAAGACCCTTCCCAGCCCTCCCTTAAAGGGAGGGAGTTCTCCACCTTCGAGGGTAACTGCAACTTTATAGGAAGTGGTTTGTTCCACTGGTTGGCGCCGCCGAGGGCGATGCCGCTGAAGGACTTCGAGCCGCCGCATATCCAGCGCGTGCTCGCACTGAGGCCCTGGCCCTCTACCTTTATTATATATATGCCCGGGGCTTGCCCTGGGATGCGGGCCGTGTTGCGCCCCTTCTGCACATCGAGCACGGCACTCTCCATGAGCATACCGTTGGTGCTGTAGATGCCCACGCGGACAGGTCCTTCCTGCTTGGCGTCGAAGATGAGTGTGCCGTCGCCCATTGAAGGATTGGGCGTGAGGATGGGCTGAACGATGCCAATGCTCTCGGCAATGCGCTCCACGGGAGTGATGGTCTCAGCATCGGCAAGGCGCAGGATGTCGGTGCCGCTGAGCGTGACGGGCGCAACGTCGGAGCGCGAGAGGTTCGTCACCGTCACGCTTTCCACCGTTGTGGACTCGCCACGACCGGCAAACGTGAGGTCGATGTAGGACAGTTCTTCCTGCGCCATGACAGGGAGGCACAGCAGGGCGAGCAGCATGGCTGCCTGCCTGCGCAAGTTGGTAAGCGTAAAGTTCTTCATACCTTTTATAGAATTAGGGATTATCGTTTGCTGACTACGTTACACGTCGCAAAGGTAATCAGGATGTCTCAAACAAAAAAGGAAAATTTGCCTGGGCCTGTTACAAAACGTGCAAAGTGTAACAGGTTTGACCAAAAATCCCGATGAAATGGGCGTTTTTTGCAAATGCCTTCCGAGGAAAAAGGGAGCAAAACATATAGGGACGTGCCGTGGCACGTCCGCAAAACGGCAAAACAACAGGCGGAATAAAAGAGTGACTCGCCTCAACTGAAGTCTGTGGGCGAATGGCCAGTGTGCTTCTTGAATGCACGGTAGAAGCTGACGCGGCCGGCGAAGCCCGACGCCTGTGCCAAGGCATCCATGACGTGGTCTTGCAGGTAGCCCTCGGCAATGAGACGCTTGGCCCTCTCTATCCTGTAGGTATTGACCCATGTCCTGAAGCTGATGCCCATGCAGGTGTTGATGGCAGCCGAGACGTTGCGATAGGACTCCCCTGCCTGCATCGCCACCTCCTCGATGGTGAGGTCGGGCTTCGTAAAGAGTTGCTGCTCGGTCATCAGCGAGGTGAGGCGGGACATCAACTCCGACCACCCGTCATTATCATCGGAAGGAGCATCCTGGGACGCTGCCAAAGGGTCGACCGTCAATGGAGAATGGTCGATGGTTATCGCCGGCTCAATCTGATGGAAGGTGAAGGCATAGTTGACGAAGCGCAGGCAGAAGACAGTGTAATACACCACCAGCACCAGAGTGAAGAGCAGGTTGGTGAGCAAGGAGGGATGCAAGGCATAGAGCAAGGCAAGGAGTCCGATGGAGAAAGCCGTGTAGAAGGATCGCCTCACCCATCGGAGCCGCTCCCACTCGTCGCCCGAGAAGTAGCCTGCCATGCGGCGCTTGTAGTCGGTGTAGCGGCGGTGGAACAGGACGACGTAGCGGGCGAGGATGCCGGCATAGAATACGGTCAGCAGAAAGACTCCGCCTGACTCCTCTTTAAAGAAGAAAGGAAGGAAGTCTCCCTTTAAGGGAGATTTAGAGGGTCCAAAAAGGTGGTACATCGCAAAGGCAAGGGCCGTGGGCAGCAGTATCAGCGACAGCTCTCGCCCGAAGCGCTGCCATGTGAAGAACTGCACGTCGATGAGCGTGGTGAGCGCCATGGTGAAGAGGAAAGCCTGGACAATACCCATGGCCACCATCATCATCTGCTGCTGTGCAGGAGGCACGTTGAGCCTGACTCCCATGGCTTCCACCACGAGCGCCACGAAGAAGGCAAGATAGGCATAGCTCATCATGCGCCGGGCCATACGGTAGCCTCGCAGACCAGCCTCGTCCTGCGGCACATGGACGAACAGGAAGCAAAGGCCGAAAGCAAGTATCAGCCCGGGCAGGACGTAGCAGGTCAGGATGTCGGTCAGATGCGTAAGCATGTTCGGATGAGGTTCTTTTCGCCGACAAAGGTACGAAAAAAAAGTGAAAAAATGAAGAAATGAAAGAATGAAATATGAAAGCCGTGAAAACTCAACGCGTGAAGATGGCTAACTCGACGTGTGAAGTTTTTCGTCCATATAGGGACGCGCCGCGAAAGCGTCCGCTCGCCGAGGAGCAAATCTTCTATCTCCTTTTCCCCCTGAAAACACACAAAAAGTGAAGGAAAGCAGATCCTTCACTTTTTGTCGTATCCATTGTACCCGCAAAAGCGAATATGTATGATTTAGGTTTGAATCAACAGCTACTTATATTCTTATATTGCTGTCCGCTAAAAAACAACTTGACTGCTTTAGCTGAGTAAAGTCGGGAAAGCATCTCAAGCCTGGAAGGCTTCACTTTGAGTAACCGTGGGCGAAGCCCTCGGACTGAACACAGAGACCACCTTCCTGTCCCTGCC
>JAFUGG010000054.1 GCA_017469525.1 Bacteroidaceae bacterium
TACAAAGTTAATTATTGTTATGTATTAAGAAAGTGACTGGCCTCTAAATGGGAAGGCAGGCACAGACGGCTTGTCTTCAGCCTTCCGGCTGGTGCTGCGGACGCAGGAGGTCGTTGACGGTCTTGACGGGGTTGAAGGTCGAGAGGGGCACTTCGACCATGATGGTGCTCCAGTCGCTCATGGCGCCGTTCCAAAGGCCGGGCAGTTCGAGAGCTTTCAGTTCCTTGCCATCTTTGCTCTTATATGAGATGAAACCCGTAGCGGGGTCAACATAGTCGGGCAGATGGAACTTCTTTCCCTGGTAATCACGAACGGCGCAGACGAGGTCGACGGGGTTAAAATGTGTGCCTTCTGTGAACATCTTCATGTAGGCCTCATTGTTCTTGTCTATCTGACTGCTCTCGAGAATCTGCAAGGAGACGCTTCCGTCGGGATTATAGGCCAGGAAGGGACCGCCGCCGGGCTCGCCTACGTTCTTCACCACGCCACAGACGCGGATAGGACGGTTCAGTTTCCGGCGAAGGAAGATGGTGAGGTCTGCATCCTCCATGTCCTTCAAACCAGGCATATCACAACCAAGGGTGTGGCGCACGAAGCGTATCACATCCTCCAGGTCTGCATGGCTGTATTTACCGCTGTCGAGCAGACGCAAGTAGGCAAAGGCTTGCTTTTGTGCCTGCACCAGTACGCCGGCTATGACTTGCTTCCACAGGACGGTGTCGGCCTTCAAGCGGTCCGGCACCACATTATCTATATTCTTGATAAAGACGATGTCGCTTTCGAGGTCGTCGAGGTTCTGGATGAGCGCCCCATGACCACCCGGACGGAAAAGGAGCTTGCCGTCGGCAGTGCGGAACGGTGTGTTGTCCATGTTCACGGCAATCGTGTCGGTGCTGGGCTTCTGCTCGCTTAGGCTGACCTTACAGGTTATCTTGTACTTGTCCTGAACCTCTGGAAGGACGCGCTCGATGAGTTCCTCGAAGAGTTTCCTATGCTCGTTGCTGACTGTGAAATGCACTTCAGCCTCTCCCCTGCTGCTTGCGTAGAGAGCGGCTTCCGTAAGGTGCTCCTCAACGGGCGTCTTGGCGCAGTCGTCGTAGCTGTGGAACTGCAGGAGGCCCTTCGGCAGCTGGCCGTAGTTCAAACCATCAGCGCCAAGCATATTCGCCACGATGGACTTGTAGTCTCCTTCTTCGATGAGGGCGTCCACGCCCTTGCCTTCATTCAAGAAGCAGGCATCGTTCAGGGCATCGAAGAAAGCGAAGCTGTGGATGTGGGCAAAGAATATCTTCTCGAAGTCGGTGGTGGGCACGTCATAGTCGGCATCGAGGAACTCGAACATATTCTTGAACATACGACTGGCGGCACCGCTGGCAGGCACGAACTTGGTAATGGTGTGCCCCTCTGCCTTATAGTCTTTCCAAGCCTGAACATAAGCCTCCGCCTCCTCTTCCGAAGGGGCGATGATGCCCCTCCCTACAGCTGCTGCACCCTGAAGTCTGAGGAAGTCGAACCCTTGTCGAAAGTTTTCCAACTGCGCCTCTATCTGCGCCTGGCTGATGCCTTTCTGCTGCATCTGCTGAATGTCTTCTTTGCTGAACATATTTCTTTAGATGTTATAGATTGTAGATTTACGCTGCAAATTTACGAAAAAGCAAGGAATTAGCAAAAAGAAGAACGTCTTTTTTGATTTTACAGGCGATTGTTCGGCTGCAACGGGAACAGAGCGGCTATTCCTGAGCAACCGAGGGACAACAAATCAGGACGGCAGTATCATGGTCGCAATCTGTTCGATTTTGTAAAGATTTTTCGCAAAAACACGTCACTTGGTCTCGAAAAACGGCATTTCCCAAGGGCAAAGGGGGACTGAGGGGCATTTTCTCGATTTTTGCAACTGGCTGAGAATTAAAGGAATGAAATGTCGCCACAAAAGACAAGACTGGAAGAAAGGGACAATAATGCACGTTTAAGGACAAAAAAATGGCGTGTTTTTTCGGCCGACAAAGGCTGACGGAAAAAGAAAATCGACGTGTCGATATGAACAAATCGACCTGTCGATTTTGTTGAAGCGACGTAGGGGAAGGAGCGAAATGCCACGTTTTCCTTCCCTTTCCGACATGGTGAGTCAAAAAAGTTGTAAAGATTTTCTCACAGATCCTGTGCATTATTCAGGCAAGCATTCAGCTATAAAAAACATCGTTCCTCTTTCTCAATTTCTAAAAATGTTGTATCTTTGCATTCTGAAAAACTTAGGCATGAAGACGATGACTACAAACTTTTTTACCGACGAAGAGCGCGAGCGCATCGAAAGAGTTCAGCACCAGATACTTGCCCTTGCTGCCGGAGTAATTGAGGAAGGCGACGAGGAGAAGTTGCGCACCTATCTCAGTGAGGCTACCGAGAGCGGAATGTTGCAAAGGGATGCTTTTGGCATCAACCCCATCGTCAAGGACCTGGAGACGGCCCTCATCGTGGGCGAAGAGATAGGCCTGTCGAGAGGTAGCGTGCTGAGCGTGCTGCTCTGGTCCATCGTCAAGAGCGGTGCAGTTACGATTGACAAGGTCCGCAAGGACTTCGGCGAAGAGGTGGCACACATCCTGCATGGCCTGATGCGCATCCGCGAGGTCTATGCCAAGAGCGCGACGGTGAGTAGCGAGAACTTCCGCAGCCTGCTCGTCACCTTTGCCGAAGACATGCGCGTCATCCTCATCATGATTGCCAACCGCGTCTGCATCATGCGTCAGATAAAGGACACGGAGAACGTCGAGGCCAGGCGCAAGGTCTCGATGGAAGCAGCCTATCTCTATGCGCCGCTGGCCCACAAGCTCGGGCTCTACAAGCTGAAGAGCGAGCTGGAAGACCTTAGTCTCAAGTACCTTGAGCACGACGCCTACTACCACATCAAGGAGAAGCTCAACGAAACGAAACGCAGTCGTGACGCCTACATAGAGCGCTTCACAAAGCCCATTGACGAGAAGCTGCAGGCCGCCGGCCTGCATTATCACATGAAAGGCCGCACCAAGAGCATCCACTCCATCTGGCAGAAGATGCAGAAGCAACATGTGGATGTCGATGGTGTGTACGACCTCTTTGCCATCCGAATCATACTGGACTCAGCCCCGGAACGCGAGAAGATGGAGTGCTGGCAGGTGTTCAGCATCATCACAGACATGTACCAGAGCAACCCGAAGCGTATGCGCGACTGGCTCTCGGTGCCTAAGAGTAACGGCTACGAAAGCCTTCACATCACCGTTCTCGGCCCTGAGCAGAAGTGGGTGGAGGTGCAGATAAGGACGGAACGCATGGACGACATCGCCGAGCACGGCCTTGCAGCCCACTGGCGATACAAGGGCATTCGCTCTGGCGAAAGCGGCGTGGAGGAATGGCTGGCTGGTGTTCGCAGCGCCTTGGAAGCCAACGATGACGCCCAGCTCATGGACCAGTTCCGCCTCGACCTAAAGGAGGACGAGGTCTATGTCTTCACGCCCAAGGGCGACATCTTCAAACTTCCGATGGGAGCCACGGTGCTCGACTTCGCCTACCACATTCATTCCAAGGTGGGCAACCATTGTGTCGGAGCACGCATAGGCGGCAGGAACGTCACCATCCGCCAGAAGCTGCAAAGCGGAGACCAAGTGGAAATCCTCACAAGCAACAGCCAGACACCCAAACGCGACTGGCTGAATATCCTCACGACCACCAGGGCGAGGGCAAAGGTGCGGCAGAGCCTCAAGGAAATGGAAAGCAGTCAGGCGCTCCTGGCCAAGGAAGAACTGGAGCGCAAGATGAAGAACAAGAAGCTGGACTACGAGGAGCCTGTCCTAATGCACACCATGACAAAGCTCGGCTACCGCATCGTCACCGACTTCTACGCTGCTCTGGCCGACGGCAAGCTCGACATGAATGCAGTGCTCGAGGCATACGCCCAGCAGCAACGCTTCGACCACGGCGAGGCCGAGAAGACCGTTCCTACACAAAGCGCTGACCAGTTCGTCATGCCCGACAAAGCACTTCCCCAAAGGGGGAGCGGGGAGGGGTCTTCCGACGTTCTTGTCATCGACCAGAATCTCAAAGGGCTTGACTTCCAGATGGCCCGTTGCTGTCAGCCCGTCTATGGCGATGATGTCTTCGGCTTCGTCACAAGCGGAGGAGGCATCAAGATACACCGCACCGACTGTCCCAACGCTCCGCAGATGCGCCAACGCTTCGGCTATCGCATCGTCAGGGCGAAGTGGGCAGGCAAGCGAGGCAGTCAGTACCCCATCACCCTCCGCGTCATCGGCAACGACGACATCGGCATTGTCAACAACATCACCAACATTATAAGTAAGGAAGAGAAGATACTCTTGCGCAGCATCAGCATAGACAGTCACGACGGCCTCTTCAACGGAACGCTCACCGTTATGCTGGACGATGCGAGCCGCCTCACACAACTCATCAAGAAACTGAAAACCGTAAAAGGAGTAAAGAATGTATCAAGAAGCTAAAACTATAGGGCTCAAGCTTGCCCTTCTCACACTGCCATTGATGATGGCAGCAGAAACAAAAGACATCACCGGCATCCGTTTGGCCGGTCCCTACCCTATCATGAAGCCCTTCATGACAGACACTCTCGACTCAGAGGGCAACAAGATTGACTTGGACGAAGTATATATGGAAAGTCCCCTCCCCGCTTCTCCTGCTGGGGAATGCATTTCCAAAGACAGCAGCTTTGTGGCACTTCCGCAAAAGGGAAGCGGAGATGGGGCCGACCAGTCGCTCTTCTTCGCCTCCTTCACCATGCAGAACACGGGCTTTGCCAAGGGCAAGATCAATGTAAAATGCCAGAGCAAGCACAAACTCTTCATTGACGGCGAGGAGCAAGGCAGTGACTTTGAGCTTGTTCCCGGCAGGCACGAGGTCTGCATCAAACTGTTGCAGAAAGGCGAGACACCCGACACGCTTCGTGTTTCCGTGGAGAGCGAGCAGTCCATCGAAGTAAATCCTGATGGGAAACGCTACTGGACGAATGCCGACATGATGCACGGCGAGCGCATCAACGGCGTGGAACTCTCCAGCACGGGCAAGTACGTCCGCATCCACAAGAGCACGACCTACAAGGGAGGAGATACGGCTGGCAAGGACATCTTCATCGAGACGGCAACGGGAAAGGAGTTCAGCCTCGACGGATTCCAACGTTGGCTACCCAAGGGAGACCGTTACTTGCGTAGTTATAGAGAGAAAGAAGGCACCTGGTGCTACGAGACGGTTGACTTGAAGACCGGTGAGAAGACACCCGTCGGCAAGTATAGCGGCAAGGGAAATGCCTGGCTGACCGACGACTTGAAGCACTTCGTGGTGTCCATCGACGAGAAAGTGCCCGAGGAGAAGAACAAGGACGTACACCAAATCCTCCAGCCCGATGACCGTCAACCCGGCTATCGCAACCGCCGCAACTACTCGCTCTACGACATCGAGACGGGCATCACGACGCCCATCACGAAGGGAGCTGCCAAGGTCTATGTCACGCCGAACCGCGATGCGAGCCGTTTCCTCGTGTCCATCTACAAGGAAGAACTCACGGAGCGTCCCTTCACCTTCACCGACATCCTCCTGCTCGACATGAAGACAGGCAAGGCGGATACGCTGGTTCGCCACGATGGCTTCATCAGCAACTTCAGTTTCTCGCCCGACGAGAAGTACCTTGCCCTGACTGGAAGTCCAGAGGCTCTGGGCGGCATAGGCAACACCCTTCCCAAGGACGTCATCCCCAGCAGCTATGAGTACGAGCTGTTCATCATGGACCTTGAGACAAAGGAAGTGCGTTGCCTGACGCGCGACTTCGACCCTTCCGTTACGTCCTATCAGTGGTCGGAGCAGGACGGCATGATTTATGCCCTGTGTGAGAACCGTGACACGAAGAGCCTCTACTGCATCAATCCCAGACCCACCCCCAACCCCTCCCTTAAAGGGAGGGAGTCCTCCCCCTTTAAGGGGGAGATAGAGAGGGTCTTACTCTCCGAACCATATATATACAGTAGTTTCAGCTTAGCAGAAGAGAGGCCTTTCCTTGCCTATATAGGTGAGAGCAGCATGAGCACTGACCGTTGCTGGCTTCGTGACCTCAAATCGGGCAAGGAACGTGTGCTCTGCGACCTCAACCCCACAAGGCTCAAAGACATACAGCTTGGCGAATGCCACGACTGGAACTTTAGGGCCGAGCGTGGAGACACCATCTATGGCTGCTACTTCCTGCCGCCTTTCTTCGACGAAACAAAGCAATACCCAATGCTCGTCTATTACTATGGCGGCTGTTCACCCGTGGGGCGGTTGCTCGACAGCTATTACAACTTCCAGGAATGGGCAGCGATGGGCTATGTGGTTTACCTCATCCAGCCTTCTGGTTGCAGTGGCTTCGGCCAAGAGTTCGCCTCCCGCCACGTCAATGCCTACGGAGACTATACGGCCGATGACATTATTCAGGGCACCAAGTTGTTCTGTCAGGAGCATCCATTCGTCAAGGCCGACAAGGTGGGTTGCCTTGGGGCAAGCTACGGAGGCTTCATGACGATGTACCTACAGACCGTGACAGACATCTTTGCAGCTGCAATGAGTCATGCCGGCATCAGCAATCCGGCCAGCTATTGGGGCTATGGTTATTGGGGCTATTCCTACAGTACAACCTCAGCGGCAAACTCTTATCCATGGAACAACATGGAACTCTATAGCGGCCACGCCCCGCTCTTCAATGCCGACAAAGTGCACACGCCTATCCTTTTCATGCATGGCGGCGCTGACACTAATGTACCCATCAACGAGAGCATCCAGATGTTCACAGCCCTCAAGCTGCTGGGCCGCGAGTGTGCCTTCATTACGGTCGATGGCGAGAACCATCACATCCTGAACTACAACAAGCGCATCCGTTGGCACGACAGCATTATGGCATGGTTCGCAAAGTGGCTGCAGGACGACCCAACCTGGTGGAACACGATGTATCCCGAAAAGAACCTGAAGTAGCCGACTATGTACGTTTCTGCCATATCTCAAGCACGAAGGAATTTACGCCTCACAAGGATTGAGAAAACTTCACACGAGAAGTTTGCGAAGTTCTCACGTGAAGTTTGCGAAGTTCACTAGAGAAGTTCGGCAACTTCTCTGGAGTACATTTGCGGAGCGTCATAACTGATTGATTATGAGTTTAGAAGAAAAGATAGGATTCAACGAGGTTCGGGCAATGTTGCACGGCTACTGTCTCAGTCCTTTGGGACATGAGCGTGTTGATGCCATGCAATTCCTTGCTGAGCATGAGGCCGTCACGACACTTCACCAGCAGCTTTCCGAGCTGAACTACATCCTGCAGACAAGTACGGAGCAACCCGAACAGGACTTCTTCGACCTGCGCAGCGACATCCATCGCATTCGCATCGAGGGCGCTTACCTCGAAGAAGAATCGCTCTGGGAACTGCTGCGAACACTCCGGACGCTTCATGCATGGGCCCGGATTGTGAGAGGAGACCCGTCCGAGGAGGTGCAGCCATTTCCTGCTCTCGAGAAGCTTGCCGAAGGTGTCTTCACCTTCCACACCATCACCCGTCGTCTGGAGCAGATTCTCGACAAGTACGGACGCATCAAGGACGAGGCAAGCAGCGAACTCGCCTCCATACGTCGGGAACTGAAACGAGCCGAGGGTAGCGTCAGCCGTACCCTTGCAGGCATCCTCAAATCGGCACAAGCGGAAGGACTGGTGGAGAAGGATGTGGCGCCTGCCATGCGCGACGGCCGCCTCGTCATCCCTGTAGCTCCGGCTTTGAAGCGACGAATCAAAGGCATCGTTCACGACGAGAGTGCAACGGGCAAGACCGTCTTCATCGAGCCGGCCGAAGTGGTGGAAGCCAACAACCGCATACGCGAGCTGGAGGCAGAAGAGCAGCGCGAGGTCATCCGCATCCTTCGTGAGTTCACGGAACAGTTGCGACCGAACCTGAAGGAACTGCTGCGAGGCTTCGAATTCCTTGCAGACATCGAGTTCCTCCTCGCCAAGCATCAGCTGACAAAAGCCATCGAGGGACGTTCGCCCGAAATATATTCCACGCCGCTCATCGACTGGTTCGATGCCCGCCACCCCCTACTCGAAGCCAAGCTCCGCAAGCAAGGAGACGCGAAAATAGTGCCCCTCTGCATCACGCTCACCAAGCGGCAACGCATCCTCATCATCAGCGGACCGAACGCAGGCGGCAAGAGCGTCTGCCTCAAGACCGTCGGCCTGTTGCAGTACATGCTGCAATGCGGACTGCCCATTCCCTTGGCCGACGGCTCCAGAGCTGGCATCTTCAGTCAGATATTCATCGATATCGGCGACGAACAAAGCATCGACGACGACCTAAGCACCTACAGCAGTCATCTGCTCAACATGAAGCGCATGATGGCAGGTTGCACGCCTTCTACATTATTATTAATAGACGAGTTTGGCGGAGGCACAGAGCCTACCATCGGCGGCGCCATAGCGGAAGCCGTGCTGAAACGCTTCGTGGAGAAAGGCACCTTTGGCGTCATCACGACACACTACCAGAATCTCAAGCACTTTGCCGAGGACACGCCGGGAGTGGTGAACGGAGCCATGCTCTACGACCGCCAAAGAATGGCGGCCCTCTTCCAGTTGCAGATTGGCAACCCGGGCAGCAGCTTCGCCGTAGAGATTGCACGTAAGATAGGCATCCCCGAAGAGGTGATAGCCGACGCCACGGAGCTTGTGGGCCGAGAATATGTTAATGCCGACAAGTACCTGCTCGACATTACGCGCGACAAACGCTACTGGGAAGGCAAGCGCCAGACGATTCATTCGCAGGAGAAGCAGATGGTGCAGACCATCGAACACTATGAGAAGGAGATAGAAGAACTGCGTGGCAAGCGAAAGGAAATCATCCGTGAGGCAAAGGCTGAAGCAGACAAAATCATCGCCGCCGCTAATGCTCAGATAGAGAACACCATCCGCGAAATCAAAGAGGCACAGGCCGACAAGGAACGAACACGTTCTGCACGCCAACAGTTGCAGACCTTCCGCGAAGAAGTTGGGCAGATGAGTCAGGAAGAGCTTGATGCCTATGTCGAGAAGAAACGCAAGCAGATAGAGGAACGACGGAAACGTCATGCTGAGAGGCAAGCAAAAAAGAAAGAAGAGAATGAGAAAAGTAGGGAATTAGAGAAAAAGAAATCTCTTAAATCCAATCCACTCATCCCTACTCCTCTCGCTATAGGCGACAACGTCCGCATCAAGGGACAGACGTCCGTAGGCACAATAACTGCAATTGAAGGCAAACAAGCCACCGTCACCTTCGGCATGATGCGCACACTTGTGGACTTGAAGAGACTGGAAGCTGCCGAAGACACCACTAAGCAGGAAGAGTCTCAGACCGTAGTAGTAAGCCGTCAGACACAGGACAGCATTCGCCAGAAGCATCTCGACTTCAAGCAGGAGATTGATGTTCGTGGCATGCGAGCCGATGAAGCTTTGCAGGCAGTTACTTACTTTATAGACGATGCCTTTTTAGTCAATGCCTCACGCGTCCGCATCCTTCACGGCACAGGCACAGGAGCCTTGCGTCAAGCCATCCGCCAGTACCTGCACACCATCCCGGGTATCGTCTCCTTCCACGACGAACATGTGCAGTTCGGTGGTGCCGGCATCACGGTGGTAGAACTCAGATAGGCTATGATAAAAGAACTATTCAACAGGACAGAATTGCTATTAGGCGAGGAAGGGATGCGGCGACTTCGGGAGAAGCGTGTCATCATCTTCGGCGTGGGAGGCGTGGGCAGTTGGTGTGCCGAGTGCTTGGTGAGGGAAGGCATCACGCATCTGACGCTCGTAGACAGCGATGTGGTCTGCGTCACGAACTGCAACCGTCAGTTGATGGCAACAACCAAGACCATAGGACAGCCTAAGGTGGAAGCCTTGCGGAGTCGGCTGCTTGATATTAACCCTGAGGCTGAGATTGTTGCCTTGCAGAAGAACTTCAGCAAGGAGAACGCCGAGGAGTTCCACATAGAAGCGTACGACTACGTCATCGATGCCATCGACTCGCTCAAGAACAAGATAGAGCTCACCCTGCAAGCAACAAGTACACCCCCTAAAGGAGGTCGGGGAGGCCGCTTCTTCTCCTCGATGGGCGCCGCCTTGCGGATTGACCCGACAAAGGTCAGGGTGTCGGAGTTCTGGAAAGTGAAAGGCGACCCATTGGCAGCAGCCATGCGTTCGGCCATGCGGAGGCACAAGCTCTTCCCAGCCCGCAAGTTCCTCTGCGTACACAGCGAGGAGCAGCCCCTGCCCAATCTTGGCAAAGCTCTTCAGGACGGTAGCCAGACCTTCACAAAGGTGCAGACGAATGGTTCCCTCTGCCACATCACAGCCATCTTCGGCATGACGCTGGCCGGCCTTGTCGTTCAAGACATCAACAGCAACCCAGTATAATAGCAAGAAGGCAACCTTCATGGGTTGCCTTCTTTGCGGAGAGACTGGGATTCGTTCCGGCTCTGCCGCCTGAGCGAAGCGAAGAACCCCTGGGTGAGAACCCAGTATAATAGCAAGAAGGCAACCCATGAAGGTTGCCTTCTTTGCGGAGAGACTGGGATTCGAACCCAGGGTACCCGTAAGAGTACGCCGCATTTCGAGTGCGGTCCATTCGACCACTCTGGCATCTCTCCGTTTGCGGCTGCAAAATTACAACTTTTTTTTGAACTCAGCAAATCTAAATGAAGAAAAGTGATGCTCCCGTCACTGCGATGATAGCTCCGACGACCTCCTGCATGCTGACCTTCTTGCCGAAAATCTGTCGGGAGGGCCAAAGGATGAGGACAGGCGTGAGCGACATGAGCGTCTGCGCCACGCCGGTATTCGTCATGCTGACGGCCAGAAGGCTGAAGCTGACGCCGAAGAAAGGACCGAGCAGGACAGCTCCCATTGCTGCCGCTGCACCTTTGAGGTCAGTGGCGGCACGGAAGAAATTGCCGAGCTTTCGGGCCATGAGGAGCGAGAAGCCAAAGGCCAGAAGTCCCATCACAGCCCTTATCTGCGTCCCCGCAAAGGGCATCATCGAAGCCACGTCTGTGGCCTCAGATGGGACGGCGGCTGTATAGTGCAGCATGCCTTGCTTGCTGAGCACGATGCCCACGCCTTGCCCAAGACCAGCACCGATGCCAAGCAGGATGCCGCGAAGCGGAAGGGTGACACGGCGACTGCCCGTATCGTCTTTTCCCATAATGGAGATGCCGATGCCCGTCAGCGTGACCATCATGCCGAGAAGGCCCAGTGACGTCATCGTCTCACCCATCAAAAGCCAGGCGGTGATGGCAGCAAAGGGACAGCCCAGCGTCATGAAGAGCTGGGCATAACGACTGCCAATGACGACATAGGCATTGAACAGGCAGTAGTCGCCCAAGACAAAGCCCATGAAGCCGCTCGCCAAGAACCATTTCCACACCTCGGGCGTGGTGTGCTGAGGCCAAGGTTTGCCGCACATCACCCATAGCAGGAGACCAAGCAGGACGATGGTCAGTATCATACGCCAGACGTTGAGCACAAGCGTGCCCATACGCTTGCTGGCTATCTCAGCAAAGATGGCCGTGAAGGTCCACATCACGGCCACAAGGAGGGAAAGAAGTTCACCAGACATAAGGATTCTGTGGACTCTAAGGACCCTAAGGACCTTAAGGACTTTAGGGACTTTATATTCTGCTCAGGAATTCTTTCGTTACGGCAAAGCTCTTGTCGGCCATCGTCTCCCAGAAGTTGAGGTACTGGTCGAAGTGTCCCTTGATGCCTGGAGTGTCGCTGACAATGCGGAGACTGATGAAAGGCATCTGCCAGAGGTGGCACACCTGTGCAATGGATGCACTCTCCATATCCACGGCAAGGCCTTGCGGATACTTCTCCTTGATGAGGTCGAGCTCCTCGCGGTTCGTGATGAACTGGTCGCCCGTACAGATAAGGCCGGGCACGACGCGGATGTCTGTCTGCAATGTCGTAGCGATGGAGACCAGCCTTTCGTCGCTCTTGAAGAGCCTGGGCAGGCCTTGCACCTGTCCCGGGTCGCAATTGTCGCCACAGTTGACATCGTGATAGCAGACCTCGCTGCCTGCCACGACATCCATCACGTCGAGCCTCGTATCGATGCCACCGGCAGCACCCGTCGAGATGACGCAATCCGGATGGAACGTCATGATGAGGTTCGTCACGCCCGTTGCCGCATTCGTCTTGCCTATGCCGCATTGCAGCAACACTACCCTACTCTCTCCTATCGTGCCGACCAGAAACTCCTGAGGACCGGACTTAACAGTCTCTGCATCGTGCATCATGGCAGCCACCTGGCGATATTCCACACTCATGGCCGTCAGCACTCCTATTGTCTTTCGCATACCTATTAACAATGATTTTGGCTGCAAAATTAGCAAATTATTGTGAAATATGAATTATGAATTATGAATTAAGTTGTAACTTTGCAGTAAAATAAGAAGAAGATATGACTATTCTGACAGAAATATGGTCGCTGCTTTGCGAAATGTCGCCCTACCTTCTGCTGGGCTTCCTGCTGGCAGGACTGATGCATGAGTTCGTACCAAGTACACTTTACACAAAATATCTGGGCGACCGCTCGCTACGGAGCGTCGTGCTGGCAGCCCTCTTCGGTGTGCCTTTGCCGCTATGCTCGTGCGGTGTCATCCCAACGGCCATGGGCATCCGTCGCGAAGGAGCAAGCAAGGGAGCCACCATCTCCTTCCTTATCGCCACACCGCAGACTGGTGTCGACAGCATCATCGCCACCTACAGCCTCATGGGACTGCCCTTCGCCATCATCCGCCCAATCGTGGCTCTGCTGACGGCCGTCTTCGGAGGTGTGCTGTGCAATGTGTTTGAAAGCGACGATGAAATTATCGTGGCACGAAAGGAACAGCATAGCGTAGCTGAGAGTAAGGGCGGCTCTGTCCTCCAAAGGCTTCGCCGTGCTTTCGCATACGCCTTTGGCGAGATGATGGAGGACATCGGCAAGTGGCTTGCCATCGGACTCATCGTGGCAGGCATCATCACGGCCGCCGTGCCAGACTCTTGGTTCACCATTTTCCAGGACAACACGCTCTACAGCATCCTCTTCGTGCTTGCCTTCAGCATACCGATGTATCTCTGTGCCACTGGCAGCATACCCATCGCTCTGGCTCTCATGATGAAAGGCCTGACGCCCGGTGCAGCCCTCGTCCTGCTCATGGCTGGGCCTGCAAGCAACGCTGCCAGCATACTCGTCGTGGGCAAAGTGCTTGGCAAGCGAACGATGTTCATCTATCTTCTTTCTATCATCACGGGAGCCGTCCTCTTCGGCTTCGGCATCGACTATCTGCTGCCCCGCGAATGGTTCACCGTCCCCGTCATGCAGCACGCAGCCTGCCACGAAGGCGGCATCGGCATCTTCTCCTACATCTGCACCGCCCTGCTGCTCATCCTCCTCGTCCGGGCGCTATGGCCTTTCGGTCATCACCATCACCATCATCATCACGAAGAGGCGGAAGAGGCAACATATATATATAATGTAGAGGGAATGAACTGCAATCACTGCGCAGCGAACGTAGAGAAAGCCATCGCCTCGGTAGAAGGCGTAGAGCATGTGGAAGTCTCCCTGCACGAAGGAAAGGCAAGCATCGTAGGCTCACCCGACGAAGCGGCCATAATAAAAGCCGTGGAAAGCATCGGATTCAAGGCTAACAAGGTCACAGGTTAATGCGCCGCTATGGCGGCATGTCTTCCGACATCACACTGGCAGAGTTCTAATGAGATGTTTCCAGTACTCTCCAGAGAAAACTCCAGTACTCACGTGAGAGTACTGGAGTTTTCTTGTGTAAGTACTGGCAGCATGACAGCACAAGGAAGAAACTATTGGGCAAGGCGCAGGCCATGGATGCTGACGATGAGAGACGGCGTGTCGCCGCCGCGGTTCGCCACACGGCAGTACGTAGCGCTGCCGGACCAGCCACCTCCGCGATTCACGCGGGAAGAGGCTGAAGACGGACCCTTGGGGTTGTTCGCAACACTCTCAGAATAGTATTTATCAGAATACCAGTCCTGGCACCACTCATAAACATTGCCGCTCATGTCGTAGATGCCCAGTTCGTTCGGTGCTTTCGTGGCCACCTCATGGGTTTTGTCGCTACTGTTGTCATAGTACCAAGCCACATCGTCTATCACGTTGCTGCCGCTGTAGGTATAGCCCCTGCTCCGTTTGCCGCCGCTAGCTGCAAACTCCCACTCAGCCTCTGTGGGCAGACGGAACGTCTTGCCCGTCAGCTGATTCAGCTTTGTGATAAAAGTCTGGCAGTCGTTCCAGCTTACCATTTCTACGGGAAGATTGCTTCCCTTGAATCTGCTCGGGTTCGTGCCCATCACAGCCTGCCACAACTCTTGCGTCACCTCTGTCTGGCCAATGCTGAAGCTGCTGAGCGTCACCAGATGCACAGGCTTCTCGTCATTTTCACCTGAGGTACTGCCCATCTGGAACGTGCCGCCAACGACAGGAATCATCGTGAAGGACACACCATTTACGGTATAGGTCTGTTCGGCACTTGCCTTGTCATAGACAGGACGTACAGGGCGGCCGAAGCATCTGCTGCCGCTTAATGTTCCGCAGTTGCCTGGCCGCTCGTCGGCACACATGAACCAGGAATCCGTGTCGAGTTCGGTATCCAGCGTACGCGAAGAATAGTAACCGGTTTCTGTCGCCGTCAACTCGCCATTCCACCAGAAACCCGTTGCCGGCAGGAAGATGCTTTTTCCGTTCCTCACGCTCGTTATCAGAAGACCGGATACGCCGTTTGAGGCGGTCCACTCCTGTGTGGTATTACTGCTGTTGAACAACTCGTCTTGCTGCGTCATGCTCGGCATGCGCCATCCGGCTCCCAAGTTGACCGCCGCCGCATCGTCAGTCTCCTCGAGCTCCGACTTCCAGTCGGGGTCGCCAGTATAACTCCAGCCTGGGTCGAGCACATACTTCGTCAGCCACTTCTCGTTGTTGCTCACGCAGTACTTATAATTGTCCCACCAATAGCCGAGCTGCTTAGGCTCTGTCTCGCCCCAGGCAAAGTAGTCACCTGTCTCCTCGGGACTTCCGGCTCCCACATTGCAGGTGGCCCAAAGCGTGCCGCTCGGCAACTTGAGGTCAACCCACAGAGGTGAGGAAGGGGATGAAGACTCCTCGAAAGTGATGCTTTCTATCGAAGAGACGCTATGCTTTTCCTGTGTACCGTTGGAATAGTTGATGACCACGGACTGTGCCATCGACGTCTGAATGACAGCCATCAGCAAGAGGGCTGACAAAATGCTTCTTGTTCTCATTGTCGCAGTATTTTATTAAGTTATGTCTCCACAAAAGTATGAATTTCATTTGATATGGCAAAAAGTTTTGCCAAATAATTGTCAGAAAAGAACTTCATACGTATGAATGAAACAAATCATACGTATGAATGGAAGTCTTGGCGCAAGACGAAAAAAGGCAGGCTCCCGAGCATGGGAACCTGCCTTTATTGCAGATAGAGGTCTGTTAACCTCCGAAGTTAACTACGTTGACTTTGGCTACACTCAGCATAGCTCATAAGACATCAAATCGATGGCTTACAGCTCTGCTCTCGTTAAGCGCCAAAGTTATCGAAACGAATCATGTCGTCCTCTACGCCGAGAGAGTGCAAGAGGTCGAGCACGGTCTTGGCCATCATTGGAGGTCCGCAGAGGTAGTACTCGCAGTCCTCGGGTGCCTCGTGAGCCTTGAGGTAGGTGTCGCCCATCACTGGAGCCACGAAGCCCGGCGTGTACTTGATGCCTGCTGCATCTGCCTTGGGGTCGGGACGGTCGAGTGCCAAGTGGAAGTGGAAGTTGGGGAAGTCCTTCTCGAGCTGCAGGAAGTCGTCGAGGAAAGGAATTTCCTCCAGCGCACGGGCACCGTAGAAGTAGTGCATGGGGCGCTGACGGTCTTCGTCCTTCACGCCGTGACCCTTCAACATGTGCATAATCTGAGCACGCAAGGGAGCCATGCCGGCACCACCGCCAACCCAAATCATCTCACGACCTGTGCCGTATTGCGGACGGAACTCTCCGTAAGGACCGCTCATGATGACCTTGTCGCCGGGCTTCAGCGAGAAGATGTACGACGAAGCGATACCCGGATTGACGTCCATGAAGCCAGGGCCTTGCTCCTTCGGCTTGAAGGGAGGCGTGGCGATGCGGACATTGAGGGTGATGATGTCGCCCTCGTCGGGATAGTTGGCCATAGAGTATGCGCGGATGGTTTCCTGCGGGTTCTTGCACTTGAGGGGGAACAAGCCGAACTTCTCCCAAGCGGGCAGATAAGTATCGCCAATAAGGCTCTTGTCGAAGTCCTTGTCGTAGTCGATGCAGTCGAATGCAGGAATCTTGATCTGTGCGTAAGAGCCTGGCTCGAAGTCCATGTGCTCGCCCTTGGGCAGAGCCACCTTGTACTCCTTGATGAAGGTCGCCACGTTCTTGTTGCCAATCACGGTGCATTCCCATTCCTTTACGCCCATTACTGAGTCGTCAACCTTAACCTCGAGGTCGCCCTTTACTTTGCATTGGCAACCGAGACGCCAGTGGTCCTTGATCTGCTTGCGGGTGAAGTGGCCTTTCTCAGAGTCGAGGATCTCGCCACCGCCCGACACTACCTGCAGCTTGCACTGTCCGCAAGAACCCTTGCCGCCGCAAGCCGAAGGCAGGAAGACTCCCTCCTGGCTCAACGTGCTCAGCAGAGAAGCACCCTGAGGAACAGAGAGCGTGTCCTTGCCGTTGATTGTTACATTCACGTTACCACTTGGTGACAGATAAGCCTTCGCAACAAGAAGGATTGCCACCAGTATCATAATAATAGTAAGGAATACTCCTATACTGGTTAAAACCAAATTCATATCCATATTCTGTTCCTCCTATTATTAGATGTTAAGGCCAGAGAAGCACATGAAAGCAAGTGCCATCAGACCAACTGTGATGAATGTAATGCCGAGACCCTGCAAGGGCTTGGGAACGTCGGTGTAAGCCATCTTTTCGCGAATGGCGGCCAGGCCAACAATGGCCAGCAGCCAACCAATACCGGAACCAAGTGCATAAGCGATGGCATCACCGAAGCCTCCGATGAACTGAGCATTGGTGGGCTCCATCGTGACGCGCTGTTGCATGAACAAGCTAGCACCCATGATGGCGCAGTTTACTGCAATCAGAGGCAGGAAGATACCCAGGGCTGCATAGAGCGAGGGACTGAAGCGCTCCACTATCATCTCCACCAACTGCACGATGCCGGCAATGACGGCAATGAACAGGATGAAGGCAAGGAACGTCAGGTCAACGCCTGCAACTATAGCGTCAGGACCGAGGACGTACGTCTGCAAGGCATAATCCACGGGCACCGTAACGAGCAGCACGAAGGTGACTGCAACGCCCAGACCAAGGGCTGTCTTCACATTCTTGGATACGGCCAGGTAAGAGCACATACCCAGGAAGAAGGCGAATATCATGTTGTCCACAAAGATGCTGCGGACAAAGAGACTAATCATGTGTTCCATAGTTTACTTCTCCTCCTTATTTATTGAGCGATGTGCCCAGATTACACAACCAACGATGATAAGGCTCATGGCAGGCATCACCATCATGCCGTTGTTCTGATACCAACCTCCGTTGGAGACGTACCAGCTCTCGGGGATGACGCTGTAGCCAAACAATGTGCCAAAGCCGAAAAGCTCGCGAACGAAGCCTACGATGACGAGGATGGCAGCATAGCCGAGGCCATTGCCAATGCCGTCGAGGAACGAAGGCCAAGGACCGTTCTGCATAGCGAAAGCTTCGAGACGACCCATCAGAATGCAGTTCGTGATGATGAGGCCCACATAGACACTCAGCTGCACGCTCACGTCATAGACGTATGCCTTGAGCAACTGGCTCACGATCGTTACGAGCGCAGCCACCACAACCAGCTGCACGATGATGCGGATGCGGTTGGGAATGGTCTTGCGCAACAGAGATATAATCACATTCGAGAATGCCGTGATGACTGTCACGCTGAGTCCCATCACGATGGCGGGCTTCAGCTGACTCGTCACAGCCAATGCCGAACAGATACCAAGCACCTGGACGGTGATGGGGTTGTTCACGTTAAGGGGGCCAGTGAATGCGGCTTTATTCTCGTCAGAAAACAATTTACTCATATTCTTTTCCTCCTCTTTTCTTATTGTTCAACATTGGTTTCTTCGCTCTCTTCTGCTTCAGGCTCGGCCACAGGCTCGGCCTCTGGCTCGCTTGCTGCGGCGCCGAGGAACTCCTTGTAGGCTGTCAGACCGTCCTTGACCATTGCAGCAACGCCGTTGCTGGTAAGGGTTGCACCGGTCACGCCGTCCACCTCGAACTCACTTTGAGCAGCACCAGCCTTTGTGACTGTGAGAGCGACATTGCCGTCCTCACCGAAGATGGGCTTACCGATGAACTGGTCTTGGAACCACTTCTCGCCAATACGGGCACCGAGACCAGCAGTCTCGCTTTCGTGGTAGAAGTAAGTGCCGAGCACTTTGTCCTTCGCCTCGTTCACAGCGATGTAACCCCAAAGGCCACCCCAAAGACCACGGCCTACGACTGGAATCACATAAGCCTGTTCGCCTTGAGCTGTCGTAGCGGTGAAGACATGCAGCTCGCCGTTCTTGATGAGAGAGCCGTAAGTCGTGTTGAAGCTACCTTCATAGGGCTTCAGTTCGCCGTCGGCAAAGACATTGTCCTTGACGTTCTTCTCATACTCGGCAGCCACGTCGATGGTTGCCTTGTCGTAGCCGAGGGCAGAGAGAATCTGTCCCTTCGTGTCGTTTGCCACGTTGGCATCCTGCGTCTCCTTCAATGCAGAAGCCACGAATGCCAGCAGGAAGGCAACGATGATAACCATTACTGCTGCATAGCAGAAGGTATATACATTTCCGTTTGTATTCAGTTTCATATCGTCGTCCTCCTTACTTTATTGTGGCGCGCTTAGCACGCATGTTAATGTTGCTCTGCACGAAGCAGTAGTCGATAAGGCTTGCAAAGAGGTTCATCAGCAGGATGGCAAGCATCATGCCCTCGGGATAACCGGGGGTGAGGACGCGTACCAAGACTGCGATGAAGCCGATGAGCAGACCATAGACGTACTTGCCGCATTCTGTACGGGCCGACGTCACGGGGTCGGTTGCCATGAAGACTGCACCGAAGGCAAAGCCGCCAAGTACAAGATGTTCGTACCAAAGGATGTGAGTCAGGCCAAGAGCCTGCATGAGGTAACCTGTGCAAGCACCGCCAACGAAGACACTCAGCATGGTCTTCCAAGAGGCAACGCCTGTCCAGAGAAGCAGCAAACCGCCCAAAGCGATGGCAATTACGCTGGTCTCACCAATGCAACCAGGGATGAGTCCCGTGATGGCATTCTCGATTGTCTCGGGAGCAAAGCCTGTAAAGCCTGCTTGTGCTGCCTCGCCAAGAGGAGTGGCAGCGGTGTAGGCATCGGTTGCCTTATAGCCAAGACCAAGGATGGTGTCCTGAGATACCCAAACCGTCGCGTCGCCTGTCATGGCAGAAGGATAGCTGAAGAACAGGAAAGCACGGGTGATGAGGGCAGGATTGAAGATGTTCATGCCAGTTCCGCCGAAGATTTCCTTAGCGAGAATAACGCTGAAGGCAACGGCGATGGCGAGCATCCAAAGCGGGCAAGTGACGGGCACAATCATTGGAATGATGATACCCGATACGAGGAAACCTTCTTGAATTTCTTCGTTCTTCCATTGAGCTACGACGAACTCGATGCCGAGGCCGACAACGTAGCTGACAATAATTTTAGGCAGGACGGCAAGGAAGCCGTACCAGAACATTCCCCAGAACGTTGCATCGGCCAGATGACCTGCGGCAAGAGCGTTCTGATAACCCACGTTGTACATGCCGAAGAACAGGGCAGGCAGCAGAGCAATCACCACGAAACTCATGATGCGCTTGCTGTCGATAGCATCGTGGATGTTCACGCTACCTACGCGGCTTGTTGTGTTCGGAACGAAAGCAAACGTCTCGAAACCGTCCACCAACGAGCGGAAAGCATGGAACTTGCCACCTTCCTCAACGTAGGGATGTATGTTATCGAATAGTTTCTTTATTGGATTCATAATATACTATATATAATGAAATAATGAAAAAATGAAAAATGAAATATTTGCTACCCATCCGGGAACTTACTGTTTTTCGGAAAGCAATAGCTCTTCATTATTTCATTTTTATTATTTCGCTTTCATTTTTTTATTTTTTCATTTTTTCATTTTTTATTATGCATTTTCCTTTCTGAGGATGTCCAACCCTTCGCGTACGATGCGCTGCAACTCAAGCTTCGAGCTGTCCACGAACTCAGCGATGGCGAAGTCCTCGGGAGCAACCTCGTAGATGCCCAGAGCTTCCTGACGGTCGATGTCTCCTGCAATGATGGCCTTCACGAGATAGCCTGCATAGATGTCCATCGGGAAGACTTTGTCGTACTCTCCGCTCATAATCATGTGACGTTCGCCACCTTTGACGCGTGCATCGATGACGTATTCCTTCTTCTTGCCCAAGAGCCAGCTGAAGTAACTGCGATGGGTGCTGAAGGTGTTGAAGCGTGGCATGATCCAGCCCAACATCTCGTCTGCGTGGTCACCTTCGGGAATGACGTTCACTTCGGTTGCATGAGCACCGAGGAAACCTTCGGCCGTGGTCTTGAGACCCGTCATCACGTTGCCGCTGATGATGCGTGCACCTTCAGCATTAATCGTGCCGCTGAGGAGCGTGCTCAACTTCTGGCCGACCTTCACTTTGTAGTACTTGGGCGCCTTCACCTCGCTACCAGCAAGCGCGATGGTGCGGGTGAAATCGACTGTGCCAGTCTTCAAGAGACGACCCAGGAAGATAACCTCCTCAGCTCCGAGAGTCCAAACCACCTCGCCCTTGTTGATGGGGCAGACGTGATTGATTTGAACGCCCACATTACCTGCAGGAGCTGGACCGTCGAAGATGTTCACCTCGCAGTCCTTAGCCTCGGTCAGAGCCTTAGCAGTCTGCTTTGCGCTCACGCCAAGATAAACCCTTGCCAACTTTGCCAAAGCGGAAAGACCGGCCTGGAACTCTTCCTCCTGACCTTGGAGGACGTACTCGAAGTCCTGACTCAGCGGCATGCTGTTGAACGCGCTCACAAAGATAGCCTTCGGAGCGTCCTCAGGATTTGCCACCACATCGTAGGGACGTTGGCGCAGGAAAGCGAACAGACCGCTCTCCAACATGAGCGCCTTCAGGTCACCCTGGCTGTCGAACTGGCGTGCTTCCTGCTTCTCGTCAGCCTTCACACGGATGCTCAGCAGTTTGCGACGGTCGCCGCGTTCCACCATGCTGACTGTTCCGCTGACAGGGCTCACGAACTTCACTTCGGGATGCAGTTTGTCAACGAACAAGGCATCCCCAGCCTTCACGGCATCACCCTCCTTGACCACCACTTTGGGTTTCACGCCATAGAAGTCGTCGGGCACGAGTGCATACTCGCCCGGACAACTTACGGTCGCGGTTTCCTTCGTGGCTTTGCCTTTGAGATTGATGTCGAGGCCTTTGCGTAACTTAATTACTTTTGCCATATCTGGGATTAATAATGTTATGTGTTTTTTATTTTCGCGCCGCAAAAGTACAAAAAAAATGGGAGATAACCATATTTCTCACGATATTTTCCCGCGAAAGGAACTTTTTCCGATGAAATGTGTGTCGAAAAGGATTGTTGTTTTTGTTGCACAAAAAAAATTAGGCGGCATTTCTGTCGTCTAAACAGTATCAAATTCGCTTGGTGCGGCTGTTACGGTTGAGGACTATTCTTCTGCTACTTGGAAATAGGTCACTTCAGGTTCTGGATAAGCCCCTCTGTCTTTGAGCCAGATGTGGTTCAGAGTAAAGGCTATTGATTCCAGAGTCTTCTCTCTTTCTTTTGGCTTCAGTTCGCATTCCCAAACGACGATGCTGTGCCAGCCCATTTCTGCAAGTTTGCGTTGTTCCTCCTTGTCACGTTCCTTGTTCCGTTTTACCTTTGCCACCCAAAACTCTCTGTTTGTCTTTGGGATGGTATAGAACTTGCATCCCTCATGCCCGTGCCAAAAGCAGCCGTTTATGAAGATACAAGTTCTGTACTTGCGTAAAACCAAATCAGGATGCCCGGGAAGGCGTTTATCATTCAGACGGTATCGGAATCCCCTACCCCACAAGCCCTTTCGCACGATAAATTCAGGTTTCGTGTCCTTCGAGCGGATGGAAGCCATGCAATTGTGCCGTTGCTGTGGAGTGAGGTGATCCATCACAATTATAACATCAAGAAATGTTTTGGTATTCTTTCTTGTTTTCCCTTAACAATCTCGATAAAACCACTTAATGTATTGAGGCTATCACGATACTCTTCTGGATAACTATCAATATGAGATTGAGGGACTACGAGTTTAACATTCTCATCTGCCATCTCCTTAAGTTGATTTTTTGAAATTCCTTGTTGAAGCGTGAAAAGATACCTTTCATCAACTCTATCAGCCTCGTTTATAACCTGACGCCACCTATCCTTACATGTCGTTTTTGCTCCAAGAACAGTAAGGTTATCTGTTGGAAACTCAAAATTATGATAACAACTGCCATTAGGAAACAGGAAGTCTGGTTTCTTTTTGTTCTCCGTAACAACTTGCTCTTCAAAAATGAGTTTATGGGCTGTAAATATCGCTGAGAGATGATGTTCTAAGGATTTGCCTGCTCGTGATTTGCGACGATTAAGTATCTTGTTAGAAAATTCGATTAATGACTGACAATCAGAAAATGGTTTTGAATATATCGGATTATAGACTTTTTCTTCCAAGGAACGGAACATAGAAAGTTCTGTATCATACCAGTTGAGAAGTATCTTGTCTGGAGTTTTACACACTATCTTATCATTAATTCTGTGCAACTTATTAAACAAATCTTGAGCCATTTTCCCCATTTCAGATGTCAAAGGGAAATCATTTAGATTCTTGATTGCTTCGTCAATTGCAGTCTGAAGGAGGACGTTTTCGTTTTGTTTGTATATGACATCAATTATTTGGCCAGGACAATTTGCCGTGAGGTTAAAGTGCAACATAAACGTATCGATGTCATCATCAGTACTCAACACAAAGCCCTCATAGTCATCGTCTGCCTGTTTTGAAATAATCAGCAAATCACCAACATGATCTTCAGTAAAATATGGGAAATCATTTCCAAAACGGGTAATGCGTAACTCATTTTTTGCCTTACCATAATAAATCATCCGGCTATCCGTTTCCAAATCGTTCTGCCAACGGATCTTCACAATTCTATCCTTGTTCTCTCCTTTTACTTTGTCTTGATTAAATATAATTGAATAGGCAGCAATAGGCAATAAGAATCCATATTGATGTCCACCTGTAGCATGAGTATCATTGGCAGAAAGGAAACGACAAAATGCTCCTTTTGATTGTGTTACGCTTTGAATAGCTGATGACAATAATTCATTCATAAATTATGCACTTTCTAAGGTTTTTATTATTTGCTTTGATACTGCAGTAATGAGTGGCACGATTACAGAGTTGCCGCATTGGCGATAGGCCTGTACGTCAGAAACGGCATTCAAAATGTAGTTGTCTGGATAGCCCATCAGTCGTGCACATTCGCGAGGAGAAAGACGGCGTGGGGGCTTGCCTTCGCCTTGCGGAATCAGGATTTCCGAACCATCCTTGTAATATCGGGCACTAAGTGTCCTTGTTATTCCATTCAGGTCAACGAGGCCATAACCAAAGCCATTGCCTTTTGCACGGTGCTTCTCGGCATAGTTCTGCAAGTAAGACCACAGCTTGTCGCTAAGCGTGTATTTCGGGTCGATGTTCGGGTCGAGTATTTCGCTTACGGTTCGCTTTGCCTTGTGTTGTTTTGGGAAAGTGAATTTCTCCTTTTCCTCGAAGATATCCTTGTCAAAGCCTACTATCATGATTCTTTCGCGATGTTGGGGGACGTATGTCTGTCCGTCCATCACTAAAGCATGAACCGAATAGCGGAGTTCCTCCAAAGTTTCTTTAATGACACGGAAAGTTTTACCTTTATCGTGTGAGGTCAGGTTCTTCACGTTCTCCAAGAAGAAGGCTTTAGGGCGATGACGACTTATAATGTCGGCCACATCGAAGAAAAGCGTTCCTTGAGTCTTGTCCTTGAAACCTGTTTCACGTCCCAAACTCTTTTTCTTGGAAACGCCTGCTATCGAGAATGGCTGACATGGAAAACCTGCACAAAGCACGTCGAAATGCTCTGGGATGAAAGATTTTGTTACCTCTTTCGTAATGTCGCCAAAAGGCATTTCTCCGAAGTTTGCAAAATATGTTTTTTGTGCATATACATTCCATTCGGAAGAAAAGACACATTTGCCACCTTGTTCCTGCATCGCAATGCGGAATCCCCCTATGCCAGCAAAAAGGTCGATGAAAGTAAACTTTGGCTTCTTAGGTGCAGGAAAGGGCACATCGAAGAAGTCTGAGAAGAGGTCATATTGCAGAGGAGATTCGGCTGCTTTCAAAATCTCTTGGTCGCTCAGTTCGTCTTTGTCAAAACCTTGGCGGAACTCTTTTCGGGAAAGGAATTCGCGGACAGCCAAGACAATCTCCTCTTTCTGCTCCTTGTCCAGTCGTTTCGGGTGATTGTGCAGAAAGTGGCTCAGCACTGCCATTTGGTTTTCGTACGACGTTTCGCCGTATATTTTCAGACCATCCTCGGTTATCTCTTCGGGAAAGTCTTTTAACTTGGTTTTAGTATTTTCTTTCTTGTTTGCCATTTAAGTGCAAAGTTACAAAAAAAACGAGCATACAACAAAATTTCTTCTAACTTTTATTTTTAATTCGCTTAATTAGCAATCTTCGCACCGAAAACATTACCAACAAAGAAGATTTAGGGGCAAAGAGCATCATAACACACTTGCAAATCTAAACTTATACATTATTATTTAGAACAAGACAGATTTTGCCGTGTTGCTTTTTCCACAGGAGGTCTATCTCCTGAAGGCTTTGTTCCTTCTGGAGCAACGTGTTCAGGAGCCAAATGTATTTATAGTAAGTTCTGCTTATCATTGCTTGATTCTCTATGACATAAGTCTTTACCGCTTGGAGGCAAATCGTTTACAAAGGTAGGAAAATTGCAGCAATTATGCAAGAAAACGCGTCGAGTTGTTGCTCTCAATGGCTAATTCATTCACAGACACGCTTCACGTTTGTCAAGATTTTTGCAGAAACTGACACGCTGAGAATCGCTTATTTGCGAGCGAGTCGAGTGGAGGCTGAATTTTTTCGATTCTCAGAGCGCATAAGGTTTTGCTCAAAATCAGGAACTTAATCAATGTGGTGCATAAATATGACTGCATAAAGTGGGGGATTAGACGTGCTTTATGCAGAAATTCGACGTGTCGAGTGGGTCAATTCGACGTGTGAAGTTGGTAAAATCGACGTGTGAACTTTGAAAACTTCACGTGTGAAGTTGGAAAAATCTTCACTTCGAGGCAGAAAATTTGACTCGAGGAAAAAATCTTTACAACATTTTTAATCATTTTTCGAGTGCCGAAAAAGCGGTTTTTGTAAAAGGTTTTTCGAACAATTATTACGTTTTAAGTTTCATTTCAAAACTTAATCCTACTCATTTTTCAAAAGAAAATCTTGTTTTCTTTTGTGTTGCGACGAATATTTCGTAAATTTGCAAATTGAAACCGTTAACGCAGGTCGCTTATCCGAGCACTTAAATACATATTCCGCATCATCGTTGGCTTGCTGGCCGGCACTTACTTGGCCTTGCTGCTGCTGACGTCGCTCCCCGCCTTCCAAAGCTGGAGTGCAGGCGTGGCGTCGCGCTTGTTGTCGAAGAAAGTGGAGAGTGAAGTCAGCATCAAGAGACTGAGACTGAACATGTTGGGGCGCATCGTCTTGGACAACGTGAAGCTATACGACCGTCGGGACACGCTGATGCTTCAGGCCTCGCGAATCGCTGCGAAGGTGGATTTCATGCCACTTTTCGAGAAGAAGATAAGGATAAGCGGGGCGCAGCTTATCGGCGCTAAAGCCAAAATCTACAAGGACGGCGACGAGCCCTTCAACTTCCAGTTCCTCATAGACGCTTTCTCGAAGAACGACACGACCACTACCCCGCTCGACCTCAAAATAGGTGCTTTGGTGGTGAGACGAGGAGAGTTGCAGTTCGACAAGCCCCCCTCCAGTTCCCCCATAAAGGGGGAGAGACCCGAGCGAAGGGGGTTCGACATGAACCATCTGCATCTGAAGGACTTAAGCCTAACGGCAAAGGTGCATTTCATCAAGCCTGATTCGCTCTCGCTCGACCTGAGAAACCTCTCATTCCGCGAGCAGAGCGGGCTGCATCTCCAGCATCTTTCACTCGTAGCAGAAGCCGGAAAGCATTCAGCAAGCGTTCAGAACTTCCTGTTAGAGTTGCCTAAGTCGAACATAACCGCTGACAATATTCAAGTCCACGCGCCAGAAAAATGGTCAATGGTCAATGGTCAATGTTCAATGCTGAAAGGTTCTCTCTGTCCGCGCGACCTGTCGTGCTTCGTGCCGAAACTGGCCAACTTTGGCGACATCATCAATCTCTCGACCGAAGCCAGCCTGTCGAACAACATCATTCGACTGCCAAATGTCTCTGTTTCAGACAATCAGGGCAATATTTCTCTGCTTTGTGACGCTACGATTCAGGACATCAAGGACAATCCTTCGGTGTTTGCCAACATCAAGGAACTCAGGACTGGAGCAGCGTTCCAGCAGTTCATGACAGAGAATCTGCAAGGTCAGGCTCGCGAACTCAGCCCCATTCTCACTCGACTTGGAAGCACGAAAACGACTGGCTCGATTACCTGGCAGCACAAGCATTTGCAGACGAATCTGCTGACGGAAAGTGAGCAGGGAAGCGTCTCGATTGAAGGAAGTCTTGCGGACATGCAGACTGTTGATGCGATAGTTGCAGCCAAAGATTTCCGGTTGGGCAATCTGCTCGATTTGCAAGGCGACGGAAAAAATACGACATTTTCTGTAGAAACGCACGTTTCAGGCAGTCTTCCAGGCAAAGGAAGGCAGCCTAAACTCACGGCGAAAGGTTTGCTTAACAGCCTCATCTTCAGGGGATACGAACATCGCAACATACCATTTACGGCTACCATCGACGGCGAATCAATCGGCGGAGAGTTGAAGATTGACGAGCCCAACGGGTTGGCAATGGTCAATGGTCAATGGTCAACGGTCAATGGAAAACGTTCGCTTCTCTGCCAAGCGCAGTTGGAAGACTTCGAGCCACACAAGATGGGCCTCACGAAAAAGTATGAAGGCGAAAGATTCAGCGGCCTTATCAAGGCGAATTACAGCGACTTAAGCCTTGACAACCTGCAAGGCAACATGGAACTCAGCGAGTTGACCGTCACTTCGGAAGACAAGGGAACGCTGAAGGTGGGCAACATCGGGCTCGAAAGTTACAAGTCGGAAAGCGGTCAGCATCTCGTTTTGGAGAGCGACTTCCTTCGCGTCAAAGCAGATGGCGACATCAATTGGAAGACGTTGCCAGCTTCCTTCTCTGGACATTTGAAGCAGAATCTGCCCAGCCTCTTCAAGATAAGCGAAGGCCACAAACAGTCCTCAGGAAACGACTTCCGCTTCCTCGTTCAGGTTCAGGACACAGCAATTGCGGAAAGGCTGCTGGGCTCGAGTCTGCGCTTGCCAGCACGAAGCACCTTCGAAGGCACGATAAATGATGCAATTGGACAGATTGCCCTGCAAATGCACATTCCCAGACTCGAGTTTGCTGGGCAGGATTTGCAGAACATTGATTGTCGTGCTGAAGCTGGAAACTCAGCCATTCAAGCCAGTCTTCAAGGGGAACGCATCATCAAGGGAAAGCCTGTTGAAATCAACCTCGATGCTTATGCGAAGGACGACAAAGTGACGTCCAGGTTGCGTTGGGACAACAAGGGAGCCATCTCGAATGCAGGCGACATCAGCTTGACCGGCAATATCCGTCGCGACCTTGCTGGCCAGCCTGCCATCGATGCCAGGATAAACAAGTCGAGCATCGTGATTGGCGACTCGATTTGGAGCATCAAACCAGCCACCATCAAGTATCACGACAAGGTCGTCGATGTGGAGAATCTGTCCATCAGCCAAGGCGACAGACACATCAAGCTTGGCGGAAGAGTATCCGACCTTGCCTCCGATACTCTGAGTGCTGAGTTGCAAGACATCGACATCTCATACATCATGGACCTCGTCAACTTCCACAAAGTGGATTTCGACGGACGAGTGACGGGCAGCATCTATGCCACATCGCTCATGAAGAAGCCTTTTGCTGACGCTTTCCTGCAGGTAAAAGACTTCACCTTCAACGCTGCCAACCTCGGAAACATGGACCTCTACGGCAATTGGGGCAAGCAAGAACGAGCCGTCATACTGGAGGCTGACATGCGAGGGCCGTTGCCTCAGCACAGAACACAAGTGAGTGGCACCATCATTCCTGGCAAAGGAATGGACGACGGACTGAACCTGAACATCCAGACAAGCCACATAGACCTCTCCTTCCTTAGTAAATATACGGGTGGAATCTTCAGCAATCTGCAGGGACGAGCCTCAGGATGGACGCGTGTTTATGGTCCTTTCAAGTTCGTCAACCTTGAGGGTGATATGTTCATCAACGAGTTCAAGACACACATCCTGGCAACTGGAACGGACTACCACCTTGCTGGTGACAGCGTCATCTTGCGGCCAGATAACATCTGGATACGTGGAGCCCGCCTCTACGACTACTTGGGAATGCCTGGCATGAGCGAGCATACTGCCCTCGTCGATGCACATCTGATGCACAACTCGCTCAAGAATCTGCGCTTTGACGTCAACATCGATGGCCACAACATCTTGGGTTACAACTTCCCCACTCAAGGCAGCATGAGCTTCTTTGGCACAGTCTATGCCGATGCCCAAGTGCATTTGAGCGGCGAGCCGGGCAAGGTGAACATCGACTTAGCTGCGACACCCATGCCTGGAACCACGATTAACTACAATACGGCGACAACTGGAACGGTTGCAGAGACGGACTTCATCACCTATTATTCCAAGAGTGATACGACGCAGACCCACTCCACAGCAAGCCTTGCAGAACAGGAAACAGGCTCTGCCGACATGCATATCAACTTCGACATCAATGCCAATCCAAATGCCCAGATACGCATCCTGATGGACCCTCGAACGGGTGACAACATCTCGCTTTACGGCAATGGACGTCTCAGAGCCAACTACTACAACAAGGGCCGCTTCCAGCTCTTTGGCACTTATCGCGTCACGGAAGGCAACTATCGCATGTCCATCCGCGACCTCATCCGCAAAGACTTCACATTCCAGCCCGACGGAACCATCGTCTTTGGTGGTGACGCGATGCAGGCTGCACTCAATCTGACTGCCAAACACACGGTACCCAACGTCTCGCTCGACGACCTCTCAGCCACAGGTCTTGGGCTCTCGAACACTCGCGTCGATTGCATCATGAACATTGGAGGCATTGCACGAGAGCCAGTCATCAGTTTCGACTTCGACATCCCCAACGCAAACGAGGACGAGAAGCAGATGGTACGCTCGATGTTGAGCAGCGAAGAAGAGCGCGACATGCAAGCGATTTATCTGCTTGGCGTGGGCAGGTTCTACAGTTACGGCAGTTTCCTCGACAAGAAACAAACGCAAGGTGGACTGGCGATGAACTCCGTCCTGAGCAGCGCTCTCAGTTCACGCTTCAACCAGATCATGTCGCAAGCCCTTGGTGGAACAGGCTGGACGTTTGGCACGAACCTCCGAACTGGCGAAGAAGGCTGGCAGGAATTGGATGCAGAAGCACTCGTGAGCGGCAAGATGCTGAGTGGCAGACTGCAATTCAACGGCAACTTCGGCTATCGCGAGAACAAGTACAAGATGAACAGCAACAACTTCATTGGCGACTTCGACATCCAGTACCGACTCTCGCCTCGCAGTCCGTTCTCGCTGAAAGCCTACAACCAGACCAACGACCGCTACTTCACCCAATCATCGCTCACCACTCAAGGCATCGGCATCAAGTTCCAACGCGACTTCAGCCGCTGGCAGGAACTCTTCCATCGAGCAAAGAAGAAAGAGAAGAAGAAATAGCTGTCTTGGAAATCACTCAACCTTGATAACCTTCACGTCATATACACCAGGTGTGCCAGCGGCAGTCTGGAGATACAAGTTGGCCTTGTTTGCATTGAAAACTTCCTCTGTGGGAACGGTAACTGCGTAGTAAGTTCCGTTTCCGCCAAGCATGTAGTATATGTTGCCTGAGGCGTACGTACCAGAGGTCTGGATTTCGTAAGTAGGAGCAACATAAGCTGTACGTGTGTAAACGTATGCATATGTACCTGCTGCAGAGGGAGTGAACTTAACGTTGGCGATAGAAGGTGTTGTACCGTCAGTCAAAGGAACGGTTGTTCCAATTGTTGCAGTAACAGGAGTGAGAGTGATACCCATCGGCGAGCCTGTCAGCTGAGCCAGAACCTCTGCCTCAGAAGCAGCCTTGTCGAGTTTGTAAACCTGAGCATTTCCTGCAGCAGTGCCGATAGCAGAAGGAGTGAGAACAGCATGTGTAGCGTCGTCAGAAATAACAACATAGATGTCTGTTCCGTTGGTGTACTCGTTAACGATAGCACCCTCAGCATAAGTGGTGATGCTGTTGGTAGCAACAGTTGTGATGGTCTCCTGCTTTTCATTAGCTACATCAACAACGATAGCGTCGAAAGTGATAGGCTTGAGGCCTTCGTCGTCGGTAGGATCGCCATTGCCATCAACTGTACCTGTAGTACCGTTGGTGAGGTCGGAAATCTTGAAGATGTAGGTGTAAGCGAAGTTGCTCTTCCACTGTACATACTGTACAGGAACGATAGCACGTGCGCCACGAACATGAATCTCAGCAGTAGTACCGTCATCTGGTGTCAAAGTGAAGTCAAGCTTGATAAGCATAGGATTCGTGTTGCCTTCGAAGGGGAATACAGGAGTGTATTCGCCACCAGCCACAGCCCATGTGGGAGCGTTAGCAGAAGTACCCAGAGTTGTGCCAATGAAACCTGTGCCATCACCAACCTGCAGAGTGTAGTCATAACCAGCTGTTGGGTTGGTCAGCTTCGGACGGTTGATTACTTCTGTAGCAGTTGTAGCAGAGTAATAGGTAACGTTCAGAGTCTGGTCTGTACCAGTCTTGGCGCTCTTTACGTTCTGGAGAGAAGCGTAGAAACCGTCGGTCTTGGCATCGTTCATTGCAGGGAAGGTGGTAACAGCAGCTGCAGCAGCGTCATCGATGTAGAACTTGTCAATCTTCACGCTGTAGCCGGGGATGGTCTCGTAGAAACCTACACGTACCTTTGAACCAACGTTGCGGAAGGCGAGGTCAACGGTCTTGCCGTAGTTAGCCTTAGCCACCTCTACGCGGTCAGAGAAGTACAGGTTGTTGAGAGTAGCACCGTCCTTAACAGTCACCTGATAACCCTTGTTGTACAGGCTTGAAGCATCAGTAGTAACCTTGGTTACAACAACCTTGTCGCTAGCACCAGCAGGATAGCTGATGTCTGTGCTAGAGAATGCATAGAAAGTGTAACCAGCTGCTGCACTGTAGTCCCAGTACTTGATAGCCTGAGAGGAAATACCAGAGGTATATGCAGTATTGCCTACATATTCCCAGTCGCTTGAGTTAGAAGCTGTGGTACCAGCTGTTCCTGCAGTATAACCAACCTGGAAGTTGTCGAATACTACAGCATCATTGCTCGCATCAGCAGCCTCAGCATCAGCATGCTTTGTACCATAAACTACGAACTTGTTAGTCAACTTGGCTGCAGCATCACCTCCATAGAGGTCAGCACGGGTCAAAGCCCTTGTTCCGATATTGAAGGTAATTTCGTTATCTAAATTTCCCACATTCACCTGACACTCAGCTTTCACCCCACTGCCGTCTGTAGCAGCACAGGTAATGGTGCAATTACCGGCTGCTACGGCCACCACCAAACCATTACTTATTACTTCTGCAACAGCCTCGTTACTGCTTGTCCAGGTCACTGCTGGATTATCAGCATCGGCAGGCACAACGGTTGCAGTTAGGCGTTTCGATTCGTCAGGCTGAAGGGAGATGAACGTCTCGCTCAACGTGATGCCCGTCACAAACTGCACAGGCTTTGTACTATATATGCTCAGTTTTTCGCTGCCAGGCATGGCAACTATCATCTGCTCTTCTGTCACCTTAAGCACCTTGAAATAGCTAATTGGTGCACCACTGGCATTACTGATAATGACAGTACCCTGATATGGGAAGAATTCATATGTGGCACCTTCCATATAGTTCGTCGTGCCATTCTCATTAAAAATAATTACTTCGTTCTTCGACTTGTACCACGTGCCGACGATGCACTGGTTGACGGGCATAAAGGGACCGAAATCCTGATCTGTACCGATGCCATCATAGAACACGATGCTATCCGTGCGCAGGCTGAACTGCGCTACCGTGCCATCACTCTTGTACACGCGGAAACCCTGGGCTCTCACTGTCTGCAAACCTACCACCAATAGCAGCAAGGATGCAAGGATACTTCTTTTTTCCATTGTTAATGTATTTGTTTGGATAGTTATGTCTTCAGGTACATAAAAAGAAAAACGTGGACCTCTCTCGTCTACGCTCTTCGAGGTATCGCCAAACACCATTGCTACATCAACGAGTAAAAGCCCACGTCAAACGACGTGAACATTAGTCTATTACTCTCGTAGCTCTTTTATAATTTGGCGATTATCGAAGAACAAGAATATAAGCTAACGCTTTCTGTCCATTATGTCTAATCTTCTTTGTTTATGTCATACATGAATGGTTAAAAAATAATCAATTAATAAAGAAACGTTATGATTTTATGATGATTATATTTCCATGCGCTTCATAGCATATAGCAGATAGACATCTTTACCCTCATAGTGCTCTGAGTGCTGCCATGGCTTCATCTGGAGTCAAGCTTGGCTCTGACACTACTTGCTTCATACTGCATTTGATGACACGAGCCAGTTTATATGCCTCTTCCAATCGCAACATCCTATTCCATCGCCACGTACTCATACTGACGGTGACTCTTCTTGATGTCTTTTCTACGATTGGATCCATAACCGTCCTTAATTTGCAATTTCTGCCTGCAAAGTTAGCAAATTTCTCAATACGGACAAAGAAATCTGCAGATTATTTAGTTCAAGCTTCACTAGCAATTTTCTGCAACGCGGCTGTAAGCTGGGGCTGACATGGGGCAGAAGTCCTTGTCGAGGTACTTGAAGTAGCCTGCAATGGCAATCATGGCGGCATTGTCTGTGGTGTAGCTGAAGCGAGGAATGAAAATCTTCCAGCCATAACGACGGGCATAGTCGTGGAAAGCATTGCGCAAGCCTGTATTGGCAGAAACACCACCAGCAACGGCTACTTGCTTAATCTTCAAGTCTTTAGCAGCCAGCCGAAGCTTCTTCATCAGGATATCGACAATGGTCTTTTCGAGCGAAGCAGCAAGGTCTGCTTTGTGGTGCTCGATGAAGTCTGGGTCGTCTTTTATCCAGTTGCGAAGGTTGTAGAGAAAACTGGTCTTCAAGCCGCTGAAACTATAGTCGTAGCCAGGGATGTTGGGCTTGGAGAAGGTAAACGCATCAGGATTGCCTTGACGCGCCAACTTGTCGATAATCGGTCCGCCAGGATAGCCCAAGCCCATCACCTTCGAGCACTTGTCAATCGCCTCTCCAGCTGCATCGTCGATGGTCTGACCGATGATTTCCATATCCTTGTAACTCTTGACGAGAACAATCTGGCTGTTGCCTCCACTCACCAAAAGGCAGAGGTAAGGGAACTCAGGCGAAATGTAATCATCGTTCTCAGCATGAATGAAGTGTGCCAAGACGTGGCCGTGAAGGTGGTTGACGTCAATCATGGGAATGCCGAGCGAGGCTGCCAGTCCTTTTGCGAACGACACCCCGACGAGCAGGGAACCAAGAAGTCCGGGGCCACGCGTAAAAGCAATTGCGCTCAGCTGCTCGCGTTCGATGCCTGCCCTCTTCAAAGCAGCATCCACCACAGGCACGATGTTTTGCTGGTGGGCACGGCTCGCCAGTTCTGGCACGACACCACCATATGCCTCATGCACAGCCTGACTGGCCGTCACGTTCGAGAGCAGAATGCCGTCCCTCAAGACTGCTGCAGAAGTATCGTCGCAACTACTCTCGATGCCGAGAATGAAAGCCCCTCTCCCAGCCTCCCCCAAAGGGGAGGAGTTCTTCGGAGAAGAATTATTTCCTGTATCGTCTTTCATATTATATTTTCATTCGCTTTTAAGTTCTCCCCTTTGGGGGAGTTAGAGGGGGGCTTCTAGTGCGTCAGCACTTCCACTCCATTCTCAGTCATGAGGAACGTATGCTCCCATTGGGCACTGTCCTCGCCGTCTTCGGTCAGGACAATCCATTCTGTCGGGTCCTCCTCATCACCGCAGACGTACCAGTCGCCGCCGTTAATCATAGGTTCGATGGTGAACGTCATGCCGGGCACCAGTAGCATGCCCGTGCCTTTCTTGCCATAGTGCTCCACATCAGGGTCTTCGTGGAACTGGAGCCCGACGCCATGTCCGCAGAGGTCGCGAACCACGGTATAGCCGTTCTTATGGGCATGCTTGGCGATGGCATTGCCAAGGTCGCCCACGAAGACGTAAGGTTCCTTGCAGACCTCTTCGCCTATCTTCAGGCACTCCCATGCCACATCGACCAACCTTTGCCGCTCGGGCGTCGTCTTTCCTATGATGAACATGCGGCTGGCATCAGCATAATAGCCGTCGAGGATAGTCGTACAATCCACATTTATGATGTCGCCTTCCTCGAGGATATCGTCCTCACTGGGTATGCCGTGGCACACCACATCGTTGATACTCGTGCAGCAACTGTTGGGAAAGCCTTCGTAATGCAACGGTGCAGGGATGCCTCCATGCTTTGTTGTATAGTCATAGACGATGCGGTCAATCTCCGCAGTGGTCATGCCTTCGCGTATCTTTTCCTGGACGGCATCGAGTACGGCCGTGTTGAGCACACCTGCACGGCGGATGCCCTCTATCTGTTCCTTCGTCTTAATCAGGTCTGGAGTCGGCACGAGCTTCCCTTTGCTCTCCCACTCCATTATCTTGAGGTCCATCTCCGTGGGCTCAAGTCCAGCCGGCACGAACCATCTTTGCTTCTTCTTTTTCTTGCTTGTCATCGAGCGCTTTGTTGCAAATCGACTGCAAAGGTACGAAGAAATAATGAAATAAAGAAAGAATGACGTTATAAAAAAATCAACATCTTATTTCCTACGTCTTTCATTTTCTGCATTTCTCATCATGATTTATTTCCGAGGCAGACCGCGGTGCATCTGCATAGTATTGCCTTTAAGCTGACGCATGGCATTCATCAGATATGCATTGGCTCCTGCCTCCTGCGGAGAGGGTGCCACTTCGTATTTCGACTTGTCATGCATGAAGAAAGTACTGTCTCCAAAGGCAATACGCTCCTCCATCCTGGTGCGCTTCACGATGTCTGTCGAGGTCCATTGTATGGAATCGTACCCTACCTCGTCAATCGTTTGCATCATGTTGTTGCCCACACGCATTGATTTCGTGAACGACATCTCTTTGTCGCCAAGGTTGAACAACAGATACCTCAGCATCATCTTGTCTCTGACAATTGTCCCCGACATGTTGGCTATCTCGGTAAAACCATGGTCATGGCGGTAATCGACATGCAGCTCACACCTGACACTATCGGTGGATACACGTCTGCGTGCATCGTCGTATGCCCTGAGACGCAGTCCCTGCATCTCGCCGTCGAAGCGTAAGAGCCGGCATTTCTTGTAATCGATGAAGAGCGTGCCTTCAAGAATAGCATAGGAAGCACTGGCAGGCTTCCCTGTGACATGTATCATGCACATCTCCGTGCCGTCTTCATCTTTGAATGCCGCACACGAGACGTCATAGAGTTTCCCTCTTCTGCTCAGCACGATGTCTGCCGGAACGAGGGCGAACTCCCACTCATTGTAGTAAGCGAGGACAGGAGCAAGGTGCAGGAAGACATGTATGTTAGTACGCGCCAAGCCCTTCAAATCGGGGGTACTAAGTACACCGGACTCCTTCAGTATGCCACGGTTGCCGCTATGGAAGGTGACGTCGCGCAGCTGCACGCACGACTTGGCACTCAGGAAGGCTTCGGCCAGCTCGTCTGTCCCTGGGTACTGAGTAGTCAGCCGGAAGAAGTAGTTTGCCTCTGCTTTCTTGTGCTTCCCTGCTTCTTTCTGAATCTTACGCACCAGACGGTACAGGATATCGTCGGTTCCCACAACCGTCAGCTCACGCAGAGTGGAAGCGATGGGCTTCATGAAGATGGTATCAGTAAGCTCGGAAAACTTGCGACTGACACGTTGGTAGCCTATGCTCGAGATGCGGAGCACGTCGGAGGGAAGGCACTGCAAGGAGAACTCACCATCGTAGTTGCATATAGTGCCGCACGAGGATGAGACATAGACGTTGGCATAAGGAATAGGCTCCCCCGTCTCGCAATCTATGACGACGGCAGACAAGGTGTCCAGCTGCATCTGCGCAAGAAGAAGAGCCGGCATGCAGAACATTATAATATATAATATGTAATTCTTCATGGTTCGCTACTTCTGTCTTCCGGATAGCTGATGCCTGTCAGTATCTTGCCCTTGGGCGTGATGCCTTCTGCACTGACGGTGATGCTTGTGGAAAGACTATTGTTCCAGAATGTGACGTCGGCATGACCATTATCGTCCAGTTCGAGGTTCGGATTCCAGTAGAGCGTGCGGCGGTAATCCTTGAGCGACGGAAGCGGACGCTGACTGTAGTTGGGGCAGTAGAACTCCTCGCTGACATCATAGCCGTGCAAGATAATATGGCGGTCGCGATAAGTGGGACGCGTGCCGGAAAGCATTCCATATCCCACATCCACTGTAGGCTGATTGTCACCCAAGTAACGACGACTACCCTCCATGCGTGGGGCATAGTCCGTGATGAGCTTCACCGAACTTAGCGAACGAAGGAAGTTGAGCGACTGCGTCATGTCGTCGAGCCCGGTATGAGAGTATGCCCTCATATTGGAAGTACTCCAGTCTCCAGCAAAGCGAAAAGGAAATGAACTGAATGAGGGCACAATGTCGGCAGGGTCATTCCATTTGTAACGCAAAGACATCATATCATCACGAGTTACTGGATGATACTGAGAATTGTCGAGAACCGTGCCACCCAGGAATCTTGCACCATGATAAGGGTCTCTTGGATCACCGCTCCTTCTGTTCCAATTGTAGTTAGAACCACTCCATCCCACCTCACGATAGGGATAGGTGTACTCGTAGTATGTCATGTAGTCGCGATACATGTTCATATCGCCTACAAGTAAGCGTTTCGTCCACTCTGCAAAGGACTGTCCACCGGGGAACCATCCCGGTGTGAAGCCTGCATCGATGCATTCATTGAACACCTCGTAGGCGTCGCGTACTATAGCCGGATGGTTGGGGTCATAAGCACGAAGGCCGCCATGCTTGGTACGCACCGTCACCTGTGCCAAAGTCCTGCCGTCGCGCAGGGAAGGAATGAGCATAGTACCCTCCCGTGCTGGTGCCACATGCGTATGGTAATAGCTGAAGGGCTTGCAAAAGCGGGGATAATAAGGCGTAAGGCGCACATAGAACTCGGGGTATTCTGTCTCCGAAGGCATAATCCATTGATGTTCCAGCGATGGAACGGCACGACCTTTGGCAAGTTTCTTCTTTCGCTTGCGCAACAGACGCTTTGCCTTCTTGCTTTGGGGTTTCGCCATCTTCCACTTCGTCGTGTCGGAGGCTGCCAAGTCCAAGATGCAATCATGGTAGAAGCCTGGCAGCTCCAGGACAAAGCGGCCGTTCTTCGTCGTGATGTCACCATAGACACTTTTCAAACCGATTGCTGATGGCTGTCGATACTCGGCATGGACGCGCACCTCTCGCCTCAGGTTGCCCTCGTCGTAGTAGTTACGTCCGTCGAAAGAAGCCGACTCGTTGTCCTTCAGCAGATAACTGTAGGCATTGTGTTTGTCTCGTTCCTCGCCGGCATTACCCAGCAGGGGGATTACGCCCTGCAGCTTGCCTTTGTTGTTGCGGGAGAACCATTCCCCGCCCACAGGCCTCGAGAAGTCGTAGTGCTTTATTTCTTGTTCCATCATATTGCCCCAGCCTGCGTAGCCCTCATGCCCAATGGCCACATAGCGATAGACTGCACCGAAATAGACGGGGGTCTTCTCGAAGGGATGGTTGATGCGGAAGATGCCGGGCGTTGCCATCGTTATCCAGTTGTGCTTGCGCCAGCCCTGCACCATCAGCAAGAGGTCGAGGTGGCGGCGATGCTCCTCGTCGTCCTTCTCGAAGTAATAGTCGGGCTGCTCCACGAAGCCACGTATCTGGCTGCAAAGGAGCATTTCGGTGAGGATGTTGCTGCTGTCGTAGAGGTACTCCGAGGTTGAGGCATCCCTCACGGCCAGCGAGATGGTGGAGCCAGCGGCCTGTGGGTTCTCGATGGAAAGGTTGATGGGGTCGAAGGGTTCATATGTTTCCCTGATGCCTGAGAACTGTACGTCGGCATCCCGGATGTCCTGCTCATGGCGGATGAAACAAAGTCTGTCGCTATAGACGCGCCCTTGGGCATTATAGACCGTCACCTGTGCCACGCCCGTCGGCAGCGAGTCGGTGGGGATGCTTATCTGTGTGTCTTCGGCACGAAACTTATGGAAGTAATGCAAAGCCCCGCCGACCATGACGGTGACGCCCAATGTCTCGCCAGCCGCTTCGCCACGGGGCTGAAGGGTGAGCGTAAGGCTACCTGCCTTCACGTCGGCGCGGACGGCGCATCCATCGCTCTCGGCCTTGGGCATTCGCTGCCTTATGACGGCGCCCGAATCGCTTGTGAAGACGGTGGAATAGGTGATGTCCGGCTCGTGATTGAACTCAAGTGTACCGCGTCCACGGTTCTCCGTCCGGCATTCTTGAAGCAGCTGCCCGCCCTTTCCATAAAGGCGCATGGTACCCGAGATGTGTTCTCCGTCGGCCTCATTGGCTTCGAATGCCACGCGTGCCTTTGTGCCCTCCACGATGACGCCGCCTTCGGGATAGAGGTTCACGACGGGCGGAGCCTTCTTCACCGCTGTTCGGAAGTAGCGCATGTGGGGTCGTTCGGTCATGTCATGATTGTAGACCCCTGGCACCTCGGGCTTGTCGTAGAGGGGGAAGATGCGGCAGTAGAGCTTCTCATAGTCGCGGTAGAACTCCTTCGCCATCTTTTTGTTGAAGAACCATTGCTCTGCGGGCCAGGTGTGAGGATGCTGATATTCGCCCCAGTTCAGCTGCCAGCGGGTGTAGGCACGAAGTTCGTAGAAGCCTCCGTAGAGCGAATCCGAGAGCACAAACGACCCTGTGCCCTGTCCGTCCTTCAGCTTCACGAGATGCCGCTCGAGCATATATCCTTCCTGATTCCACAGCTCGGCATAGAGGAGCTGGCTGAGGTTGGTGAGCCGCCCCGTGTCGCTCCGGCGTACATACGCCTTGAAGTAGAGCGTGTCGCCTGCAAAGTAGCAGGTGTTGTCCAAGTGGAGGAAGACTTCCTCCTGCGGTACGTTCCGGCCGAAGAGGTCAAGGTGTTCCTTCCATCCCTCGAGCGACGAGGGCAGCGACGGGCTTTCTTTTGTCCCCTGGAAGATGTCGTCGAAGTCCCACTGAAGGCTGTCCGTCTGCCCATGCAGGCTGACGGGGCACATGGACAGCAACAGGAGCAGAGGCAGCATCATGAGCCGAACGAGCGGACGCGGCCTGCTGAGTTGTTCGACCGATGCGCATGGGTCGATGGAACGATGGGCATGGGTCGATGGTTCCATGCGCATGGGTCGAACGATTCTATGTGCTTTCTTTCTCTGGAACGCATGGCAGGATGGCCCGAGAAGGCTGTCGGGACGGCTGATGTAGCTGCCGGCGGGTGTCTGCCTGGCTGTGGATGAGGTGTGATGAAGTATCATGAGCTTACTTCTGTTTCTTTAGGAATTGGGACTTTATCTGCTCCAGGCTGGCTTTTCCCTCTATATATATAAGGGTGAGCGACTGGCTGCCCAGGCGGTAGAAGATGTAGCGATGTGTCGCCTTGACGTTGGGGAGCTCACAGAGCCTATGGCCGCCGTTCTCCTCGTGGCGTATCGCTTGGGCTGCATCGCTCTGTATGAGAGCCTCGATACGAGTGCGGTCGGAGGCCGAGGGGCTCTTTATCTCGAGGCTATGAAAGAGGCTCAGTCGGTACTTCTTCAGCCTGCCGGCTCCCATCACCACTTCCGTGGCGTTCGGCCTGACAGCCAGCTCGTCGAAGGCCGACTGTATGGCGAGTCCCTTCTGGGCATGAGCCTCGAAGCACAGGCCGAGGAGCGTCAGTATGAGGGGAAGTATGCGTTTCATCTTTACTTACTGGTCGAGGGGGTTGAACATAGCGGTCATTTGCTCTTGCATCAGCAGGGAAGCGTCGGCCTCCTCTATGTCTTGGCCTGCTATACGCACGGTGCTGATGTTATACTGCTGGTATTGGTACCATCCGAGGAAGGCAACAAGGAGGCTGGCAGCAACGGCGATGGCAAGCCCCCTCCCCGCTCCCCTTTTGGAGGAGTGCTTTTGAGTGGCTGCATACAGGTAGGACATCGTGGCCCGGACCTCGTCGAAGCGGGCGTCGCGGGCTTCTTCGGAGCAAAGAAACCTGCGCAGCCGAGCCTCCTCCGCTTCGGTGGTCTCTGCCAGGAAGTAGCGTTCTGCCAGGTCTTCCCAATATGATAAGTCGCGCTGTTTCATTGCTTTGTCTGTTTGTAAATATCCCTTATCTTCTTTCGTGCCCTGCTGAGTTGCATCCTGACGGCTGCCTCTTGCATTCCCAATCGCTTTGCTATCTCCTCGTACGTCTCGCCGCTCACGTCGTGGCTTATGAGTATTTCCTTGCCGATGGGCGTGAGCTGCGTCATCACCAGCTCGTTTATCTTGAGGAAAATGTTTTCCTCGTCGGCTTCGGGAGGCGGCTCCGCTATCTGAAGCTCCGTGGCGGGTATCTTCGGATGCCGCTTCTCGCTTCGCCAAAGGCTTATCTGTCGGCGGCGCATCCCCGTGTAGAGCAACCTGCTGGCCTCGCCTTCGTCGGCCGGATGATACTTCCCCGTCCACAGCTTCAGAAAGGCGTCGTGCAAGGCATCCTCTTCTGAATGCGAGAGACTGTATCGCCTCAGCCGTGCCTGCAACCTTTCGTATGCCGCTATCAGGAAGTTCTTACTCATTTACCACCCATTCTTTATCATATAACGCCAAAGGCATCAGTTTGTAACATCAAAAGCCGCATTTTCTTTCAGAATGTTGCTTTTTTCTGCATATTACACGACAAAGATACAAAAAAGTTCAGAGTCCATAGTCCATAGTCCATAGTTTTTTGTACTTTTGTACTCGGATAACACAGTTAACCAAAGTTATTAATCAAATGAACAATTACATCAAAACGACACTTGCTGCCTGCCTGGCTATCTTCAGCAGCACGGCAGCGATGGGGCAAGAACCTGCCGGAAAAGAGAAATCGACGTTGAAAAATGAGGTGAAATCCTTGACGGAGAAGCCATGGTTCCAGGAACTTTCTTCCCGCATCAAGCTCCACGGCTACGCACAAGCCGGGTACACCTACAGCCACAAGAACGGCGAAACCACCAACACCTTCGACCTCAAAAGGGTCCTCTTCTGGGCGGAAGCCCGCATCACCGACCGTTGGTCGTTCCTTTTCATGCACGACTTCTCGAGCGTCGTGCAGGAGTATTACACAGACTACCGCATCACGCGCAACAACGCCCTTACCGTCAGGGTGGGACAATTCAAGAATGGTCTGTCGCTCGAGAACCCTCTCTCCCCTACTTCAATGGAGGCCATCGACGTCTATAGCGAGGCTGTGACGTTCCTGACCGGTTGCGGAAGCGACCCACTCCTTGGCGTCCAGTACGGTCGCGACCTGGGTCTTTCGCTTTTTGGACAAACCAATAACGGCAAGTTCCGCTACGAGCTTGACGTGATGAACGGGCAGGGCATCAACAAGAAGGACGGGAACAACTTCAAAGACTTCATAGGCCGCATCGAATACAGGCCGGTTCAAGGGCTCAACATCGTTGCCACGGGACAGATAGGTCGCGGTCACGCCGTCGCCACATCTCTGTATAATCCGACGATACAGATAGGTCAAAACTACAAACGTCACCGCTGGACAGCCGGTGCCGACTATAAGTCGAAGGCCTTCAACGTGCATGGCGAGGCTATGCAAGGCTGGGACGGACCGGCCAAGAGCTGGGGCGCCTACGTCACGGGGGCAGTCCCCCTGGCACGCTTCGGCTCGCCGGAATTAGGAAAGAGGCTGGAGCTTGTGGCTTCCTACGACTTCTTCAACTTCAACACCGACCTTGGCATGGACCAACACAAAGCCATCGGAGGCCTGCAATACTGGTTCTACAAGAAGTGCCGCCTGCAGGTGCAGTACGTCTACAAAAGTGCTTTCATCGCTGAAGGCCAGTTCGTCCACGGCGCCAACCACGGCATACAATGCCAGTTGCAAGTGAGGTTCAATTAAAAAGAACAATTATTAATCGATTTCGTCATAACGTTATTACGTCATAACGTCATAACGCAACCAAATACACCATAGTTCTATGATTACCAAAATCCTACTTACCATCATCTTCCTCGCCGTTATGGTCGGGGTTGGAATCTATTCCCGCAAGCAGGCTGCCAACGTGGACGGCTTCGTATTCGGCGGGCGTTCTGTGGGTCCATGGCTCACTGCTTTTGCCTACGGAACAAGTTATTTCTCGGCTGTCGTCTTCGTGGGATACGCCGGACAGTTCGGCTGGAAGTACGGCCTCTCTGCTACTTGGATAGGCATCGGCAACGCTTTGATTGGCTCCTTGCTTGCCTGGATCGTGCTGGGCCGCAGGACGAAACTCATGACGCAGCACATCGAGAGCCGCACGATGCCCGACTTCTTCGGCACACGCTTCCAGAGTCAGAGCCTCAGGGTCGTGGCCTCTGTCATCGTCTTCGCTTTCCTCATCCCCTATACAGCTGGCGTTTATAAGGGCATATCGACGCTCTTTGAGATGGGATTCGGCATTCCCTACGAGTATTGCGTCATCGGTATGGCGGCCTTCACGGCTGTCTATGTCATCTTCGGAGGCTATAAGGCAACGGCGATGAACGACTTCATCCAGGGCATCATCATGCTCTTCGGCATCGTCACAATCATTGGTGCCGTGCTCTCTTCGCAGGGAGGACTGACGGAAGCGGTCAGCAAGATGGCCGCCCTGCCTGCTGATGACGACCCGACGGTCAACGGAGGTTTCGCCTCATGGTTCGGTCCGGACGTTCCCAACCTCATCGGCGTGGTCATCCTCACCTCGCTGGGGACGTGGGGACTGCCGCAGATGGTGGGCAAATTCTACAGCATCACGGACGAGAGCGCCATACGTCGCGGCACGATTATCTCCACCGTCTTTGCCATCATCGTGGCAGGCGGATGCTACTTCCTCGGCGGTTTCGGCCGTCTGTTCGGTATGCCGCCGGTCCTGCCGAACGGCCGTCTGGACTTCGACTCCATTGTTCCTTCGATGCTGGTCACTTTGCCCGACGTCCTCATCGCGCTTGTCGTGCTGCTGGTCCTCTCGGCATCAATGTCCACGCTTGCGTCCTTGGTGCTGACTTCATCGAGCACCATGACGCTCGACCTCATTTATCGTGACAAGAAATCCTTGCCCGGCGAGGTGGAGGAAGGCAGCATCGACGACACAGTGGCCGAACGGATCGAGCGCCGAAAGGTCGTCGTGATGCGCGTCCTGATAGTATTCTTCATCGTCATCAGTCTGATGCTGGCACTCAATCCGCCCACCTTCATCGCCCAGATGATGGGCATCTCGTGGGGAGCCCTCGCAGGAGCCTTCCTCGCGCCCTTCATGTTGGGACTCTACTGGAAAGGTGTCACGCGCTCGTCCGTCTGGGCATGTTTCGTCTGGGGCGTCGGTCTGACGGTCGTCAACATGCTCCTGGGCAACCCCATCAACCCGATAAACTGCGGCGCCATCGCCATGTTGGGAGGCTTCCCGGTAGTGTGGATATGCAGCATCGTCAGCCCGAAACTGCCGAAGGCTTACGTCGAGAAGATGTTCGAATGCTACCGTTGAAGCACCTGAAAAGGCAAACGCACGGATACACAAAAGGCCAAGGCACTCAGCCCTGGCCTTTTTTTTGCCCGTTCCGACAAGCCCCGACGGCCATTACACCATAAGGGGTTGTTTGCACGTACATGTAGATGCAATTGCACATACATGTAGATGCAATTGCATCTACATGTACATGCAAACCCTCCACCCTGCCGCATCGCCCGACATCACCTTCCTGTCACGCATCTCCACAATGTCACGAAAGCCCATACGGCTGCCAATAATGTCCCGTTTCTTCGTGCGAAATTACATTCCGCACACAGGGAATATCGTCCCGCCCCTCGCGCAATTCGCGCAATTCGTGGTAGGAATCACGCGTCATTGTACATTATTTTCGTATATTTGCAAAGTTTTTTCACTTCAGGAGGAACAAAACGCGCACTTCTGCGTCTATAGAATAGAGCAACGTCGAAATGGAGAAAGAAGAGTTCAGCAAGCTTGCCCGACAGATGAGAGCCGACCTCATGGCCCTGAGCCGCCGCTTTCTTGGCGACGAGACGGAGGCCGAGGACAACGTACAGGACGTGCTGCTGCGGCTCTGGAGCGTGCGGCATCGGCTCGACGAGGTGCGTTCGCTGCCTGCCCTCACCTTCGCCATCTGCCGAAACCTCTGCATCTCCAAGCTCCGCCGCCACAAGACGATTCCCCTGAGCCTCAGCGACGAGATACGACTCGCAAGCGAACACGACTCGGCGTGGATGCTCGAGGACGAGGAGAACGCACGCTGGCTGGAGCAGCGCATCGGGGAGCTGCCCTTCGCACAGATGCAGATCCTGCGCATGAGCCAACAGGACGGCCTCGAGAACAGCGAGATAGCCGAGCTGCTGGGCATCAGCGAAACGACCGTCCGGACCGCCCTCTCGAAGGCCAGGAAAAAGCTCCTCCAGCAATTCATGAAGCATAATTCTTAATTCATTTAAGTAAAGAAGTTATAAGATGGAGTTAAATAAGAAGTTATGCGCTACGCGCAGGAAGTTAAGCCAACAAGTTGGCTGGACGATAGCTTTGGATGCTGTCTGCCCGTATGGTATTGTCCTTATATAACTCCCACGAGCGTAGCGAGTTTACTTCCACTTTAACTTCCACTTTAACTTCAAGACTTCAGTCAATTCATCACTATGAACGAAGACATCAACGACCTGCTTGCCCGCTACATGGAGGGTGAGACCACACAGGAAGAGCAACGGCTCATCGCCGAATATCTCAGGCAGACCGACCCGCTGCCCTACGAGATGAAGCCCTACAAGCAGATGTTCGACCTCATCGGCGAAAGGCCGGAAGTGCCGACAGCAAAGGCGTTGGAGCACTTTGCAAAAGGCCAAGACCCCTCCAAACCTCCCCTTAAAGGGGAGGCTTCCTTCGCTGCAAGGTTCTCCCCCTTTAAGGGGGAGTTAGAGAGGGTCTTGGTGCGGAGAGTCCTTCTCCTTGCCGCCGCCTGCATCGCCGCCTTTGCCTTCATCCTACTCATGCCTCAGAAGGCGGACGAGAACCTCGCCATCGCATACATCGACGGCAAGGAACTCGCCGACCAGACACTCGCCATGCAGATGGGACAGGAAGCCCTCACGGAGATTTTCAGCAACGGAAATCAGGAACAACAACTAACCGAACTATTCAACGAGCCATGAAACATCCGTTCTTATCACTCATCATCTTCGCCCTCGCCCTACCCCTCGCGGCTCAGGACGGACTGGAAATCAACAAGATATTCAAGGGCGAAGTCGTCAACGAAAAGGCCATGAAGGAAAGCCTTGTCAAGGGAGACAACCTCGCGCCCTACAAGCTGCGGGTACTCCATACAGCCAAATTCACCGTCGGCGACTCGCGTCGCGACGAGGTGGAGGCGCTTTTCGAGGAAGACATGAAAGGCCGACTCTCCGAAGACGACGAGAACCTCGAGCTCGAATACCGCGACGGACACCTCTACTATGCCATCGTCCAGCTCACCGACACCCGCAAGGGTCAGCACCGATACATCTGCTATCAATGCCGAAAGACGACGGGCGGCCACGGCATCACCCTCGTCTATATGGAAGGAAAAGCCAGCCTCTGCGACCTCAGAAATACGTTCAAAAAGAAATAACCTAACACATCAACAGACAATGAGACACACACTTACGGCCATCATCCTGCTGGCCATGGCCCTGCAAGGCGTGCAGGCACAAGACACAAAGAGTGAGGAAAAGCCCGGAGGATGGGACTTCGAACTGCCATCCTTCAAGGTGGGAAAAGCAAAAAAGCATGTCATAGGAGAAAAAACAATAAGCTTCGGCGGCAGTTTCGGCTTTGGCTTCATCACCGGCATCAACGAGGCAAAAGACGTAGACATAGACATGGGGCAGTCGTTCGAACTGGAATGGGGCGACGCATTCAGCTACGACGTATGCATCGGCAAGCACGACTTCCTGCACGTCGGGCTGGGCTTCGACTGGAGAAACTACCGCGTGACGGACTACAAGATGTTCCAAAAGGACGAACACGGCATCATCTCCATGCAGAATTACCCCGAGGGGACGGAACCAAAGTTCAGCCGAATCCACACGTTCAGCCTGACCTTTCCCATACAATACTGTCATTACTTGAACAAGAAGGTGCGCTTCGCCGTCGGTCCAGAACTGTATATCACGCCCTATGGCTCGCTCAAGACACGCTTCTACGAAGACGGCGAGAAACGGAAACTAACGGCAGGAAACATCCACCAAAGCGTCGTGACCCTCGGCGTGCGAGCCGAAATCATGATCAGCCACTTTGGTATCTACTACAAATACAATCCCTTCAACGTCCTGAAGAGCAACTATGGCCCCAAGTTCAGCAGCATGACCGTGGGCCTGATGGTAGGCTTCTGAGCTAACGGGCCATGGCGATGAAGGCGATGGAGCGGCGGCATTGGTCGGTGATATACTGCCAGTCCGCCGCTTCTATCCTTTCTTTCGGGAAGAGTTTACTGCCCATTCCGACGCAGAAGGCACCGGACCGGAACCAAGCCGACAGGTTATCTTCGTCGGGGGAAACGCCTCCCGTGACCATAATCTTGCTCCACGGACACGGAGCCATCATGCCTTTCACGAAAGCAGGACCGTAGACGTCGCCCGGAAAGACCTTCGTCACGTCGCATCCCAACTCTTGTGCCGTGCCGATTTCGCTCACCGTTCCGCATCCCGGAACATAAGGAACAAGCCGACGATTGCAGACGCGAGCCACATCAGGGTTCAGCAACGGCCCCACCACGAAGCAGGCTCCGAGCTGGATATACAGGGCAGCCGTGGGTGCATCCACAATCGAGCCGACACCCATCGCCAGCTCAGGACACTCATTCGCCGCGAACTTCACGCATTCAGCAAACACCTCGTGAGCAAAGTCGCCACGATTCGTAAACTCGAAAGCCCGCACACCACCAGCGTAGCAAGCCTTTATCACCTGCTTCGCGACCTCGGCATCTTTGTGATAGAACACAGGCACCATGCCCGTCGCCTGCAACTTCTGCAGGACTTGTATCTTGTCGAATTTAGCCATTATTCCTATTCTTATTTAAGTCCTTCCCTTCAGGGGAGGATTTAGGAGAGGCTTATCTCTCCACTCTTCCATTGCCGTTGCCGTTCATGAGGCTCTCCACCTCGCTGACTGAGACGAGATTGATGTCGCCTGGAATCGTGTGCTTCAAGGCACTTGCGGCAACCGCGAACTCCAACGCCCACTGCATCGGCTTGCCATTTGCCAAGCCATGAATGAGTCCGGCACAGAAGCTGTCGCCACCACCGACGCGGTCCACGATGGGACAAATCTCGTAGCGGCGGCTCAGGTAGAACTCCTTGCCATCGTAAATCATGGCCTTCCAGCCGTTATGCGACGCGCTGAAACTCTCGCGAAGCGTGCTTACGACGTACTGAAAACCGAACCTCTTTGCCATTCCCTGAAAGATATTCTTGTAGCCGTCGGCATCTGTCTTGCCGTTCTCGACGTCGGCCTCGGGACGGAAACCAAGGCACTTCTCAGCATCTTCCTCGTTTCCGATGCAGACATCGACGTACTGCATCAGTGGACGCATCACTTTCTGTGCTTCCTCAGCACTCCACAACTTGTGCCGATAATTGAGGTCACAACTGATGGTCACACCAGCTTTCTTGGCCGCGATGCAAGCCTTCTCGACACACTCGGCAGTACTCTTCGACAAGGCAGGCGTGATGCCGCTCCAATGGAACCAATCGGCGTCGCGGAAAATGGTGTCGAAGTCGAAATCGTCCGGCATTGCATCGCTGATGCTGCTATGTGCCCTGTCGTAGATAACCTTACTGGGGCGAAGGCTACTGCCCGTTTCGAGATAATAGATGCCCAGGCGCTCTCCGCCCCGGGCAACATATCTCGTGTGCACACCAAAGCGACGAAGGCTGTTGACGGCTGCTTGCCCTATCTCGTGTGTTGGTATCTTGCTGACGAAGAAAGCCTCGTTGCCATAGTTCTGCAGGCTGACTGCGACATTCGCCTCGCCGCCTCCATAGTTGACATCAAAGCTGTCGGACTGGACGAATCTGCTGTTGCCCGGAGTTGAGAGGCGCAACATAATCTCCCCCATTGTTACTATCTTTGCCATATTTCGATGTGTATTCTTTCTTCTATTGATGTTATCTTGTGCAAAGATAAGGATTAATTTTGGAAAAGATAATACTATAATGCAATTAATTTCGGCAAAAGTTGTTTTTTTATTCGAAAAAGAGGATTTGGCAAGGGAAAATGTTGTAACTTCGCGGCGTGAAAGAAGGCGTTTCCAACAAAAGAGGGCTGCTTGCATTGAGTCCGCTCATCGTTTTTCTGCTGCTATACTTGTTCCTGAGTCTTGCAGCCGACGATTTCTATGCGGTTCCGCTGACCGTTGCCTTCCTTGCTGCATCGCTCTACAGTCTGTTCATCATGCGAGGGCTTTCCATCAGTCAGCGTTTCGAGCGTCTGGCAGAAGGCGCGGCCTCGCCCAGCGTCATGCAGATGCTGTGGATATTCATTCTGGCGGGAGCCTTTGCTGCGACAGCGAAGCAGATGGGAGCCATTGATGCGACGATACATCTTGCTCTGACCGCTGTTCCGCCAGGCTTTGTGCTGAGCAGCCTGTTCCTTGCAGCTTGTTTCATCTCGCTTGCCACCGGCACCAGCGTCGGCACGATTGCCGCGCTCGTTCCCATTGCTGGGAGCATGGCCGAACAGACGGGGACGGGTACGACCATGATGGTAGCGATAGTGGTTGGCGGCGCTTATTTTGGCGACAACCTCAGCTTCATATCCGACACAACGATTGTGGCTACGCAGACGCAAGGCTGCGAGATGAAGGACAAGTTCCGTGCCAACATCTGGATTGCCCTGCCGGCCGCCGTCATCTGCCTCGTGCTATATGCCTGTCTGCCTGCCGTCAGCGTCAGGCCAGATGACATGGGCGAGGTCTTCTACCCTGCTATTATACCTTATATATATATTATAGTGGCGGCCCTGGCTGGCATGAATGTGATGCTGGTGCTGGCTTCTGCGACAGTGCTTGCCGGCTTGACAGGCATCGCTTCCGGTGCTTTGTCGCCTTTCGGATGGCTCAAGGCGATGAACGACGGCATTATGGGCATGAGCGAACTCATCATTGTGACGCTCCTTGCGGCCGGTTTGATGCAGGTCATCAGAAAGGCAGGCGGCATCGATTGGCTCATGCAGCTTTTCGGACAGCGGCAAGGCAGCCGACGCAAAGCAGAGCTGAGCATGGCGGCAATGGTGATGCTGACGGACTTCTGCACCGCTAACAATACGATTGCCATACTAAGCGTCGGGCCCTTGGCACGTTATCTTGCCTTGCGCTACGATATCCCCGCGAAGCGTGCCGCAAGCATCCTCGACACCTTCAGCTGCATGGCACAGGGCATCATCCCCTACGGCGCACAGATGCTCATAGCAAGCGGACTGGCTGCCGTCAACCCTCTCGACATCATTCCCTACCTCTACTATCCATACATCCTGGGAGTAGTGGCACTCATCTACATAAGCCTCTCCCCTAACCCCTCCCCTGAAGGGAAGGGGGAAGTTTTGAAGGAAAAGCCGGACAACGTCATATCAGAACTATGAAATCGGAACTCATCAACAAGTATTTCAGCCTGACTGACCAGCAGAAGGAGCAGTTTGCGGCACTCGACGCGCTCTATCGCGACTGGAACAGCAAGATAAATGTCATCTCGCGGAAGGACATCGACAATCTCTACGAGCACCACGTCCTCCACTCGCTCGCCATTGCCGAACTGATTCGGTTCAAGCCTGGCACGAGCATCATGGACTTGGGCACGGGCGGCGGCTTCCCAGGGATTCCGCTGGCCATCATGTTTCCGGAGGCGAAGTTCCACCTTGTCGACTCCATCGGCAAAAAGATTCGTGTCTGCGGGGAGGTCGCCAAAGCACTCGACTTGAAGAACGTCACAACCCAATGGAGCCGTGCGGAGGAGGTGAAGCAGCAGTTCCATTTCGTCGTATCACGCGCCGTGATGCCCCTACCCGACTTGGTGAAGATAGTCCGCAAAAGCATTTGCAAGGAGCAAATCAATGCCTTACCGGGCGGACTCATCTGCCTGAAGGGCGGAGAACTCGAGCAGGAAGCCCGTCCCTTCGGCAAGGCTGCCGAGATCATCCCACTTAGCGAATACTTCGAAGAACCTTTCTTCGAGACAAAGAAACTGGTATATCTGCCACTATGAAGTACATCTCTTTCACTTTCAACCCCATACAGGAGAACTGTTACCTAATATGGGACGAACAGACGCTCGAGGCTGCCATCGTAGATTGCGGCGCGTGGAACCGCCAGGAGGAGCAGTCGCTGGCCGGCTGCATCGAGGCGCACGGACTAAAGATGAAGTATGCCCTGCAGACGCACGCCCACTTCGACCACACCTTCGGACTTCCCTTCATTCACCGCACCTACGGACTTCGCCCCGTCATGCACTGCAACGAGGCCGACACCTACCGTCAGATGCCCGGCATGGCTGCGCAGTTCGGACTGAACATCGGCGGCGGAATGCCTCCTATAGAACGGCTTATGAACGACGGCGACGAGGTCAGCCTGGGCCAGACTGCCATACGCTTCATCCATACGCCAGGCCATACGCCAGGCTCATCTTCGCTCTATATCCCCGACGCCCAGCTCTTGTTCAGCGGCGACACGCTTTTTCAGGGGAGCATAGGGCGGTCTGACTTGCCCGGAGGCGACTTCGAGGCTGAGCTGGATAGCATCCGAAACAAGCTCTTCAGCCTGCCAGAGGAGACCGTCGTCCTCTGCGGACATGGCCCCAGCACCACCATCGGCGAGGAGAAACTGCACAACTATTACGTCTGACCTCTCAGAGGAGTCGGAAAACGCTCCACGGAGCAAAGGCCGATGCAGCACCATGTGTCTGTCGACACACGATGATTCTGCATCCATTTTTCTTGTGTCTGAAACCCAACACAACAGGGAGGGTTGATTGCACATACATGTAGATGCAATTGCATATACATGTAGATGCAATTGCATCTACATGTATGTGCAATCAACCCATGCTGCAACCTGAGGCATCTCGAAATGTAAAAACCATTAATGATTATCCGTAGTCGTACCACATTTGTATGCTACAACCCATGGCTTTTTGCGCTCCTACAGAACAAGTACTCAGACGACAAGGCGGCGGGACTGCATCGAAGCAAGTCCCGCCGCCTTTGTCGAAGCTGTCAGAACAGCTTTCTTGTCAACGCTTTAATACCTTGTTGGATTTACCATCCTGATTGTTGATGATATAAACGCCACGGCGGCCGGTGTTCTGCACACGGCGGCCGGCGAGGTCGTAGATGCCATGAGAGCCTTTCCTCGTGGAGGCTTGGAGAGGGCTGTCCACTCCTGTCGGCATCTCCCACTCCTTGATATAGACAGGAGCATTCTTCTGTCCGTCACGTACGTCCACGACGGCTGTCCACCGGCTGCCCTCGGGAATACGACGACTCGCCACACGCTTGTAGATGTGACCATCGGCATGCGCTGCCGTACCTCTGCCAAGGTTGAAATGGTTGCTGCCATTTGTCGTATCATAAGAAAGGGAAGACTCGGCCGTCGACTTGCCGGAGAACATCTCAGAGAGGTCGGACTTCAGATAGAAAGCCATGTCGATGGCTTCATCGTTCAGCTGCTCTCCGATGGTGAAGGTGTACTCATAGAGTCCCAGCTCCACCTCGGCCATCGCGATGGCGTTCTCTGGAAGCGTCTCCGTGCTGGGATAAAAAAAAACGCGGCCAACACTCTTTGCTGGTCCGCAGATGTAAAGTCCCTCTTTAGTGGGAGAGCACAGAAGGGTTTGTGCCACCATGTCCACTTCCACGTCGTACTTCCCGTCGACAGGCAGGAAGGTGAGCGTCCCGTCCGAAGCCTCATACCAGAAGAAGTCGCAGTCAATATGCCAGGCCTCTGGCGTATCGATGAAGTTCTGGGTCAGCGACTCGAGTTGTGTTGCCTGGATGGTTCCCTTGTAGCATCCCACCTGCTTCGTGGAGGTCAGGTTCTTGCCGCCCAGCTGCACCTTCTTCTCCTCGTCGCCGCCAATGACGACGGTCACGATGCTCTTCGCCGGCAAGGTGAAGCTTGCCACAGCCGTCGATTCGGCAGCCATCGACACCTGATAGCTGCTGCCTCCCGTATTGAAAACCACAGCACCGTAAGTGCCGTCGAGATTGGCAAAGGCAATGTAGCTGATGTCCGACGAGGTGCCCGACATGCTGGCCTCAATGCGATGCGCCCCAGGATGAGCGGCGAGACTGGCGTGCGCCATGACGAAATAGTGGGAGTTGTACGTTATGGTGTGATAATCGTTTTGGTCAATATCCACCGCCCCATAGCAGGTCTGGCAACCGCCATCGAGGTTGGGGCCACGGTTGAGGTCGAGCATGAAGTTCCACACCATCACGGCCTTGCTCTGCCGCGTCACCGTGTTGTAGACAAGATTCTTCATATCCGTCAGGAGTCGCGACGAGAGGTTGCGCCCGTCGTTCCATGTGCCGATACTCGTCTCGGTGAAGATGACCTCCTTGTCCGGTGCCTTCTGGTTAATGTCGTCCAATTCGGAGGCACTGCCTCCGTAGTCGTGCCAGGCACTGCCCACAACGAGTTCCTTGCCGTCCATGTCCGGGTCGAGCGCATTATAGAAGTTGATGGGATAGTCCTGCTGGCTGCTGATGTTGTCGTAATTATAATTGTGGTCGAAGCAATAAATCTTCGTCTTGATGCCAGCATGGGCGAAGGCCGGGGCAAGCTTATTGACGAAAGCCGCCTCCTCATCCCACGGCATGTAGAGGCTTGCGCAGTTGCCTTTATTGAGAGGCTCGTTCTGCGGCGTCACGGCATAGATGGGAATGCCTTCTGCTTCGAAGGCCTGGACGAAGCGGACGAAATAGTCGGCATACGTCTGGTAGTGGTTGGGATTGAGCGAACCGCTGGTCCACGAGTCGTAGCCCACCCTATTGCTTAGGCTCTTCACCTTCATCCACTTGGGACAAGTCCAAGGCGAACCGATAATCTTCAGCTCGGGATTGATGGCAAGTATCTCCTTGAGGATGGGAATGACATACTGCGTCTCGTCGTTATGCAGACGGAAATTCTCCAGTCCCTCCTTGTCGCAAAGCGAATACTCGGTGCTCGAGAAGTCGGAACAACCGATGCTGATGCGGACATAGCTGACGCCATAGCCGTCCGTCCTGGAGAAGGTTCGCTTCAGGAAAGCATGGCGGTCGGCAGGAGCCATCTGCATGAGGTTATAGCTGGCACTGTAGGTAATGGCATAGCCAAAGCCGTCCATCTCCTGATAGGTCGTGGCGGGAGTGAGCGTAATGTGCTTCGTCAGCTTCACTCGCGACGTTTGTGCCGTGGTGTACTCCATCTGCTTCTTGCCGTCGGCAGTGGTCGTGTAGATACGTACCTGCTCAGCAAAGACAGGGATAGAGATGAGGGAAAAGAGAATGGAAGAGAAAATGGTGCGGTGTGTCATAGTTATTCTGGTTTCTTAGGACTGGCTCCAGAGGTGCCGTCAACAGGTTTCTTTGGCGATGCCCCCGTCATGCCGTCGAGGTTGACTATGGCGGTGGGATTGGTTTTATATGTGGCGTTCTCCCCTTCAGTATCATAGATGCACTGATGGAGGTCGCGCTCGGAGATGCTCACGGCATTGCGGCTCAGCTCGGGCACATTGTAGCTCTTCAAGAGCAGGATGTTCCATTCGGGATCTTCCTGCGGCAACACGAAAGCCTTATGAGCATGGCCTTGCTTGTCAAAGTAGGCGATAAAGGGACGCGTATAGTTGCTGTCCATCCTGCGACTACTGAAGACGAACCAACGGCCGTTCGAGCTCCAGGAATGGAAGCTGTCAACATCGGGGGAATTAGCTTCGGTTAAGGCATAGCAGCTGTCTGTCTGTAGGTCCTTCACCCAAAGGTCGCTCGTCTTGTGCCAGATGTGGAACTGCCCATAGTCGCCTTGCGTGTAGAGGATAAAACGACCGTCTGGCGAGACACGAGGCACGGAGATGCTCTTGCCTTCGCTCACGGCATCGACCACCATCTGCGGCTTGCCGAAGCTGCGCGTCTTGGGGTCGAAGGAAAGGGACATGAGGTTGTAGCGGATGCTGTCGTACTTCAACAGAAGTTGCTGACCGGCAAGGCTGTCGGGCAAAGACGAGTCGAGAAGACGACTGCGATTGGCCGAGCAATAATACAATGTGCGTCCGTCGGGAGCCCAGCAAGGGAAGGTCTCAAGGTCGGAAGTGGTACGGATGATGTGACTCACCTCATTCTTCGTGACATCGTAGAGAAGGAGGTCGCTCGACTCGTCCATCACCTCTATCTTCTCAGCATGGTAGAGATGGAAGGCCTGCCCTGTCTTGTTGGTGGAGAAAGCCACCAGGTTCTCCGTGGGATGCCAGGAGGGATAGACGCCACTGGTGATGATGGTGCTGTCCTTGAGCTGCACCTTGTGTGCCTTACCGTCCTGCACGACGATGGTGCCACCATGGTTGGCTCGCACGTGGAAGACCATGCTCTCCGTATCACCCATGCGATAGTTATGGCAATTGACGCAGTGGTTCTCACCGTCGCTGTACTCGCGGTTGTTCTCATAGATGGGCACTTCGTCGAAGGTCGTCAGGTTGCGCTGATAGATGCCCAGCTGGCGGTAGAGCTCGTAGCCTGGTTCGATGAGACGATAGCTTAGGAAGGCGTCGATAGGCTCCTCTGCCACGCTGATAGCATAGGGTTTAAAGCGTACCCAACCATCGGGATGCTTGGCATAAATATCGACAGAGACGTCGCTTCCCTTGCTCGAGACTAGTAGCGCCCGCCACTGGGTGGTGTCCAACTTGACGACACCTCCTGCTGAGGCTGCTGCAACGAGCTCGGCTTCCTTTCCCTTGAAGTGAGCGACATATTCTGTGCCGACTGAGTCGCGCACGATGAAGTTGAGCGGCGCAATATTGGGAGGCACGACGACATCCTTGTAATCGGGATAGATATTGACCTCCATTCCTGCCTCGGCATACTGGCTTGGCAATTTGGCTTTTGGCTTACAACCGGAAAGCAGCATTGTGGCTGCTATTATATATATATATAATGTATAGCGCATAATCATTAATTTACACCTGAGCTACTTGACGACAGAGTGGTATATCCCTTCTTGGTTGCCTTGAGATTGCCGAAGAAGTAGTAATAAGGATAGTAGCCCTTGTACTTGGGGAATAGTTCATAGGCATGGCCGGGACGATCCTTCATGTAGGGCTGTATATTCTGTAGGAAGGTCTGGAGCTGCGGCTGTCGGAAGTTCATGCCGCTGAAATGTTGTGAAATGCCGGGGTTCTTGTTCTCCGCAATCATGATGCCGTCCATGATGATGCTGGGAGGTGTTGTGCCTACAAGAGGCTCAAGGCGCTCCACGAACTGGGGCATAAGCTTGGTATAGAGGCAGACGCTAAGGCTGTTGACGAGTGCTTCCTTGCTGCGTCCTTCGATGAGCATGAGGTTATAGCCCATAAAGAGGGGCTGCTGGTACTGGCTCTCGAAACTGTCATGAATAGGTTCGGTCAGCCTTATCCGTGCCATCTCTGGGTCGGAATTGATCTTGTCTGTATGGCGAAGCATTGCACCATACTTCTTGCAGAACGCTCCTTCGAATGGGACACGCCGCAGCATCGTCAGGTACTTGTCGGCCAGTTCCCACTCCTCGCGCATCAGGGCACACTTTGTCATGAGCTTGAGCAGACGGATGGTGGGACCAGTCATCACCATTTGCTCCATAGAAGCATGGAGCGACGACTCAATAAAGCCACCATAATAGTTGCCTTCGGGTACATAGAGGCAGCTGGCGTTGTTGTGTGCACCGTCCATGCCGTGAATATGAAGCGAGTCGTAATCGAGCCGGATGTCGTAAAGGCGTTCGCCAATCTGCCCCGTCTGGACGAGGGCAATGGCATAGGCACATGCCATCGGGCGGTTACTCATCTTAGCATTAGCGCGAGCAAGCTTCTGAATACCATTCCAGTCCTGCCTGTACTCCATATCAAGCAAGCGACAGATGACGCGGACGTAGGGCCGTTGCCACATGTCGAAGCCGATGATGGCTGCCAGGCAGATAGCAATGACAGCAAACTGGATGCCGTTCTGCCGTGGTGTCTCGTCCATTGGGATGCCTATTAGGGTCGGAACAGGCTTACGGCTGAAGCTCTTTATCATCATGCCCCAGATGCAAAGCACAACCAAAGCAGCAAACGGAATGCCGAAGATGAGGCCTGTCCGCGCTTCGAAGAAGATGTCGAGGCCATGCCAGGTGACGACTGCTATGTAGAACAAGGCAGGCAGGTACTGCACTGACCGCCACGATGGACGAAGCCTCATGCAATAGCCCGTGAGCCAGCTTCCCGCCGTAAGCATAAGAGCCATAAACAAGCCACCCAGCCAAGGGAACCGATAGAGCTGCAACATGGCGCGTCCAATGTAGCGGAGGATACCGTAGGATTGGCTGAGGATGAACTCCATAATGCGTGTATCCGGCACCCAGAAGCTATACTCCCTGCTGATGTGGAAGACACTTCCGTAGTACCAGGCTGCCCAGAGCCAAGTCAAGACGAAGAAGATGGGCAGCACAGGCAATGGCTGCCTCTTCCTCTGAGAGGAGGCAGCCTGCTTGGGATGTACCACCCGCTGTGGTTGTTTCAAAGGTTTTTTACTCATTTTATTATCTTTCTGCCGCCAACGATGTAGAGACCCTTTGTGGGCTTACTGACGCGCTGGCCGGCGATATTGTAGATAAGATTCTTAGAATCCTTCAGGTCACTGAGGCCCTTCGAGTCTTTAATGTCTCCTATGCCGTCGGAGGCATCCCAGACGTAGGTAAAGGGAGAGATGTTCTCGGCATAGGTAAACGACTTGCCATCCGAGTCAAGGACGAGGCCGTTCTCCGTCTCGGTGTATGTACCGGCATGGATTGTCCTGCCACTCTCTGTGATGTTCACATTCCCTTGGAAAGCAACTGGCTGACCAGATTCATACGTCTCAGGAGTGCTGTCGATGGTTCCATCCTCATTGACGATGCCCTCACCTGCCCATGTGTCAAAGGGCAGACGGAGTGCCTGATAGCTTTCGCCGCTCTTGGTGAAGGTGAGGGAAGATGCTGTGAAGTCAGTTGGGATGAAGAAGGGCTTGTCACCATCGATGACAAGGTTCTGGGCATTGCCTTCGCCGTCCACGACGTTCGCAAATGCCAGCAGCTCTTCTGTGGGTTGCTTCTTGGTGCTCTGACCTGGCTTGACGTAAGCGATAGAGTTGGCAGGGAGAGGACTGATGAGGCTCTTGCCATCCTTGCCCGTGCCATAGTAGTGGACCTTGTGGGGTATCGTGTCGCCTTCGTAGTAGACCGTCATTTCGCCACGGTACAAGGCCGGCCCGTAAGGCACGAGCACCTCGTAACCATTGGCCTCGCAAGCCACGATGGTGAAGCCGTCGGTCAGTTTCGCAGTTACATTGGAAGGCATAGAGAACTTCTTCTTGTTCGAGAGGAAGACGAGGTTGCCGTCATTGTCATAGACCTTGAAGCCGATGGCGCCTGTGCCGTTCACAGTATAGGTAGTCACGCCTTGGCTGGTGGTGGTCGTGTAGTAGTAGCCATCAGTCTGATATTCGTCCACAAAGTCGCTCCATTGGCCTACGTCGGCATAGCCTGTGGGTGCTTCGTTTGCATCGTAAGCCTCGCGGTACTCACCCTTCGGCTTGCCTTCGAAAGGTCCGTCGGCGGTAGAGGGAGAGGGTTTGATGCGGTCGTCGATGAAGCAGATGCTGGGAGCCTTCGGGTAGCGAGCCATGTAGGCCTTGGCGTCTGCGATGTCCTGTTCGGTAGTTGTTACCCAATAGTCACCGTAGTCACCCACATAGAACTTGTCGTAAGGCACGAACATACCGTTCACCTCGAAGAACTCGCTCAGGTCGAGCTGGGCAGCATCGCACATCTTCTTGGCCATGTGCAGATAGTCCTGACGGCCATAGCTTAACGTTCCGCCTACGGTTTCACCATCCTTCACGAGCGAAGCATCATAGACGCCCGAACGCTTCTTGATGGGGTCTTGACGCAGGAGCTTGAAGAGCGTGGGATAGAAGTCTGGCTTATGTCCCTGTGCATGGAAATAGAGGTATAGCTGGAAGTAGAAGCGTGTCTGCTCCCAGATGTTCATGCCGAACCATCCCACGCCATTGGCAAAGTCGTTGAGCGTATCAGTCACCTTTGTTCCTCGGGTTGTAGAGATGCCATGGAGGAAAACGTTGACATTGGAGAAGAGGTTGTTGCTCACCTCCGTTGCACCTACGATATTGAAGCAAGCCTGATGGTTGTGGCCTATTTCGTGCGAGGGTCCCCAGATGGCACCGCCGCTTGAAGTCATCGTGTCGTAGTTCATGATGGTAGAGATGGTTCCGTCGCTGTAATAAGTGCCGTAGGTGGAGGCGTACATATAGCCGTGGTTGACGGAGAAGGCGTTCCAGACGTTGCGGAAACGTCCTGCCAGGTCTTCCTTGAAGCCCATGAGGTCTTCCTCGCATTCGATGAAGTTGTTCCAGATGCGCATCAGGCCTTCCATGTTGCCAGTCTTGCCCGTAGCGTTCTGCACAAGGTTGTTGAGCATGGCGAAGACGATGCGGTCGCATTTGAGGTTGACGATGTTGCTCTTATTGAGCATCTTTTCGCAGAGAAGCGTCCAGTCGTCGTTGGTCATGCCGCGGGTATAGTCGAAGTAGCCTTGCAGCTGACCACCCTCGATGTGAACCTTCATGGCAGGATAGTCGGCAAGGTATTTGGTCGGGTCGTTCAGCTGATAGAAGATGTAGAGTGTGCTTGCCTGACCGAGCAAGACAGCATTGAGGCCGGCATGAAGCGTTGTGGTGGAACCTGTCTGATGGTCGCCCGGACTTTCGCTGTCCATTACGACTTCTGCCTGAAGCAGACAATCCGTGCTGGGTTCCTCGTCGAGGTAGATATAGATGATGTCGCCTGTGCCTCCCACAATGCCGGTAGGTCCGGAGAGGCGGCCGAAGCTGTAGCTCATGCCGGCGTATTCGTTCCACGACATCTTCTGGAAGTTGCTGTAGACGTTGAAGTCGTCGCGGACACGGAAGAACTTCTCGAAGCCTTCGCGAGTGTAGCCGCTTGAGGATGTGAAGCTCTGCCATGTGTTGTTCTTAACCTTGAGCACCATGGCTTGCATGTCTGCGTTGAGGGCAGAGAAGTCTGCGTTCTCGGCGAGTGCTTCGTCGCTCAGGGCTTGTATCTCGTCTTTGAGGACGGTGCAGGCATTGTCTTGGAAGAGGTTGGCAAGGGAGGCCTTGTAGGTATTAAAGTTCTGAAGAAGTGTGTAATAGGCGCTCAGCTTGCCACGTCCTTCGGCAATGAAGTCGTCGTCCAGCTCAGCTTCTTCGAAGCCCCATACGCTGTTGTCGTTGTTATAAGTCCAGCCCACGACATTATTGCCAGCGTCGCAATGGAAGCCGATGCTGCGGGTGTCGAGGATATAGTAGGTCAGGGTCAGCGGATCGTCTGTGCGCTGGAGGTTGAAGCCGGTATTGGGTTTCGTTGCAGAGGTGCGGTACTGCGTGCTGAGGGTGCCGTTCTGGAGGGAGACAAAGCGTTGTGTGCAGACGTTCTGGAGGAGCCAGGTGCCGTTCGACGATGATACGAGTGACCAGTATTGAGAGAGTTTGCTTGCATCCTTACCCTCGCAGCTGAGGACGTTGGATGCGAAGTTCTCGTTGATGTAGCTGCCCTTGTTGGCGTTCTTGATGCGGAAGTACTTGCCTGCGGCTGGTTCTGTGAAGTCGCTTTGAGCGAGAAGGTTTTCCTCCACTTCCTGCATGGTGTAGTTGTCAACGAGTGCTATGCTCCAGTCGCTTCCTCTGTCTCCTTGGCAGGACCACTTGAAGAGCGTGGTGCCGTCGTTGCCGAGATTCAGGCATGAATTGCCGCTGAAGTCGCTCTTCTCTGAGATGTTGATGAAGGCGTCGTTCGTTCCGTTGTTGGGACTGAACTGGATGTAGAGCTTCTTTGACGTAGAGGATGGCGAGCGGAAGTTATCGTCGGCTCCGAGGTAACGACCGGTGTTACCATTGCGAAGGATGTAGCCGTCGCCGGACTTGGCAATAATCCAGACTTGCGCGAGGGTGTTGTTGTTGGCACCTGCGCCTTCTTGGTTCTCGTTGCCGGCAGAGAGGCGGACGCTCGTATTGCGCCGGCTGGTGAGGCGGACGATATTGGTGCTGCTGAGCACGTAGTTGACGTAGGCCTTGCCTGTGAGGTCGCTGATGTCGGAGAGCGTCACTTGTCGGAATGCCCAGTCGCGGTCGGAGTTCTCTGAACCCTTGCTCGATGCTCCCAACAGCTTGCCGTTAGAGTTCTGCAGGTAGTAGAGGTTACTGCGCAAAGACCAATGGCCTGCGGTGGTGAAAGCGGTGATGGTGTAGGCATACTTGGCTGCAACGGTGGCATCTGTGCCGTTGTTCTTCGTGGTCGATACGTTGCAATAGTAGTTGCCGAGGCCTGATTTGAGGTAATACTTGCCGTCTCCTGCGTCTTCGAGCTGCACGAGATAGCCTGCATTGTTGGCAGCGTCTGCACCGTGAGGCGAGGTTGAGACGACACCCAGCGTACCTCCCGTGCCTTCCTGGACGTAAGCATTTGTCGAGGCATTGTAGAGGACGTACCATGTGCCCGTCTCGAGTTGGGTTGCACTGCTGCCGAGGTTGATGATTTTTCCTGCAAGGTCGCTCTGTGCCAAAGCCATCGGGCTGGAAACGAGGAGCATGAAAAAGGATGCAAATAATGATTTGATAAAGGTTTTCATAATATGTTAGGTTTTAGTTATTGCATTGATGTCTATCGTTTATCTGGCGAGGAGGAGCGAGAGATACGAGAGGTAGCAGCAGACGAGCAGTATGCCTTCTCCCTTGCTGAGCTTTCGGCTGGTGAGGGCTGTCAGCCAGAGGAGGATACAGCTGCCTATGAGGGCTACCCAGTCGATGAGGGTTATCTCCGTCACAGGCATCGGCATGATGCAGCCGCACGTGCCTACGACGAAGGCGATGTTGAAGATGTTGCTGCCCACCACGTTGCCGAAGGCGAGGCCAAGGCTGCCTTTACGGGCGGCCACGACGCTCGTGGCGAGTTCGGGCAGGCTGGTGCCGCCGGCCAGGATGGTCATGCCGATGACGCTTTCACTGATGCCCCACTCGCGGGCTACGGCAGCGGCATTGTCCACCAGCACCTTTCCGCCAACCACCAGAGCCGCCATGCCAACCAAGATGAGCAGGAGGCAACGCCACAAGCTGGCCTCTACCTTCTCCTCCCCCTTGGGGGAGGTCGGGAGGGGGGCCTTCCTGTCCTGCATCGCAATCCTGTAGGCCAAGTACATATAGCCACAGAAGCAGCAGACGAGCAGCAGGCCTTCCCAGCGGGCTATCACGTCGCCGGTGACGGCAAAAGTGACGAGCAGGACGGAGAAAGCCAGACAGATGGGCAAGTCGCGCCGCAGCAATGTCTTCTCCACAGGCATCGACCTCATGATGGCCGACACGCCGAGAATGACCAGGATATTGAACACATTGCTGCCGATGATATTGCCCACGCTCATATCCGAACTGCCTCTGAGCACGCTCATGAAGCTCACCATGAACTCGGGCAGGCTCGTGCCCAGCGCCACGACCGTCAGGCCGATGACGAGTTCGCTGACCTTCAGGCGTCTGGCCAGGCCGCTGGCACCGTCCGTGAAACGGTCCGCCCCCCAAAGCACGACGGCAATGCTTACCACTATCAGAACTATCTCAAGTATCATATTATTTTATATATAAATGTTCGCAGGCGTCGCGCCCGCGCATATATTTCGCCTGCAAATATAAGAAAAATATCTGAAATAAGGAAAAACTTTGGCCCATAAAAAGCCCGCTTTGCAGCAAAAGCGCATCAAAATGGCAGAAATGCGGGCTCAGGAAGGCCGTTTTGCAGCACAATCCTGCACTTTGGATGACGCAATCCGAGACGTCGTTTTTGCCGAAAAAGCATAATGGGTTGTTTGCATCAACATGTAAATGCAATTGCATCTACATGTATATGCAATTGCATTTACATGTACGTGCAAACTCTCCCCTGTGCCAAACTGGGCAAAAAAGCACGGCAGGCAGGGCGGAAAAGGCAGTGGCGACGGGTCGAAAAAAAGCCTTCGAAAAATCGCCTCGCCGGATGGCCTGGAACGGCTCCCTGCTTCCCCGCTGCAAACAGAGTGCCAGCATGAGCTCGGTCATCACTGTTCAGGCGTCAAAACAGACAACCGAAAAGGTGAAATCGGTTTATAGAAATATAACATTTAGGGTGTAGATTGTCCATTTTCTCGCTTTTTAAGTTTCGTTAAGATACATTTTCTTTGCGGAATGTAGTTTTATGCGTACCTTTGCACACGAAAACGAAGTGCAAGGCAGCCACTGCCGCGTACGGAGGAAAACGAAGTTAAACTACATTATTATATTAATAAGAAGATGAAAAAGCTCACACTTGCCATGTTGCTCGCACTCATCGGGACAACTGCAATGGCACAGAATTTCGAAGGCAGCACCATTGAAGAACGCATCGCCTACTCTACCGGCCAGAACGAGGACTCCATCAAGACCGCCAAGGGCTACATCACCATGTTCCAGCAGACGAATGCGAACAAGGACTATCAGGACATGTACGAGAACTTCAAGTGGATAAAGAAGTATGCGCCCTTCGCGCAGAACGGCATCTACACGCAAGGCCCGTTCATGTTCTACAGCCTCATCACGACAGAACAGGATCAGGCCAAGAAGAAGCAATACTTCGACGAGATGATGGAACTCTTCGACCTGCGTCAGAAGAACCTCGACGCCCTGAACTCTTTTGCAAAGACGAAGAGCACCCTGGGCGACGTACTGAGCGTGAAGGCCGAGTACTACAACTGGACGGCTCCTGCTGCCCTGGGCGACAAGTTCGACCTGCGAGAGAGCTACAAGAACTTCTCAGAAGCCATCAAGATGGTCAACGAGCAGGGCGGACGCGAGATAACGGGTTCCTTCCTCCAGACCTTCTTCCTGGTGAGCGACGCTGTGTTCAAGGCTACCAAAGGCGGCACCCGAGAGCAGTATCTGCAGGACTACCTGGACAGCAAGGATGCCTGCGAGAAGATGCTCCAGCTGGCTAAGGAGGCTCAGCAGAACGGCGACTCCGTCAAGGCAAGGCAACTCGTGGCCACCTACGACGCACCGCTCGCTGCCATCGAACAAATCTTCTCACAGAGCGGAGCTGCCGACAGCGCACAGCTCATCGCCATCTACACCAAGAAGTTCGAGGACTATAAGACCGACATCAACAAGCTCAACTCCAGCCTCAACATCATGCAGAACAACGACTGCGACGAAAGCGACATCTACTATCAGTATGCCGAAGCAGCCTATGCCCTGGAGCCCTCCTTCACCAGCGCCATCGGCCTGGCACAGAAGGCTCAGAAGGACGGACAGGCAGCCAAGATGCTCGAGTACTACAACAAGGCACTCGAACTCGCTTCCAACGACAGCCGCCGCGGCATCATCTGCCTCAACATCTGCAACGGCCTGACGAAAACCAAGCAATATACCGGCGCCCTGACCTACGCGGAGAAGGCCATCGGCTACAACGACGACCTCACCGGCAAGGCTTACCTCAAGATGGCTAACATCAACGCACTGCTCGGTCAGTACGGCGAAGCAGTTGCCTACTGCGACAAGGCCAGCAATGCCGACATCACAGTAAGCGGCTCGGCCAACCGACTCAAGGCAAACATCCAAAAGGCACAGGCAAGCCAGGCCGCCAATGCCGCTGCCATGAAGGCATACAACGACTTCAAGGCTCGCCAGAAGGCAGAAGAAGACTTCTGGAAAGGCGGAGGAAAGTAATCAGGACACCCTGGGCATCTCCAAAGTTCAGGAGTATCGCGACAATTCCAACAAAAAGCCCGTCCATGCATCACCGCATGGCGGGCTTTTTAGTTCAATTTGCACCGTCTTTTGTAAAAAAGGTTAAAAAAAAGTCCAAACCCTTGTCAAACTAAAGAAAATTTAGTAACTTTACGCACTGAAAGTGCGAAAATGCCTCAAAACAAGGGCAAAACAGGCACAATTCAACAATGAATAGAATAAAAATCGGAATCATAGGACTCGGTAGGATGGGACGCAAGCACCTCACGGAACTTGTGGCCTGCGACTACTGGGACGTGAAATATACCTGCGACATCAACCCCGAAAAGGCAAAGCACTCTCACGAGATAGCTCCCAATGCCATCTTCACTACCGACGAACACGACATCTGGAACGACCCAGAAGTGGAGTGCGTCGGTCTTTTTGCATTGGCCGACACCCGTGCTAGCCGCATCGAGAAAGCTGTCAAAGCAGGCAAACACGTCATCTGCGAGAAACCGCTCGCCTACAAACTCAGCGAAGAATGGGACGTCGTCCGCCTCGAAGAGTCAACGAACAAGTTCTGCACTGTCAACCTCTACCTCCGCAACGCCTGGTACACACAAGCCATGAAGGACTTCGTCCGCTCAGGCGAGATAGGCGAACTGGCCATCATACGCATCTGCCACATGACCCCGGGACTCTCCCCTGGCGAAGGACATGAATACGAAGGACCCTCCTTCCACGACTGCGGCATGCACTACGTTGACATCGCCCGCTGGTATGCCGACTCGGAATACAAGACAGGACATGCCCAAGCCATACGCATGTGGGACTACAAAGACCCATGGTGGCTCCAGTGTCACGGCACCTTCCAGAACGGCATCGTCTATGACATCACGCAGGGCTTCGTCTATGGACAACTCGCCAAAGACCAAACCCACAACTCCTACACTGAGCTCATCGGCAGCAAAGGATTCGTTCGCATGACACACGACTTCAAGACGGCTGTCGTGGAGATGCATGGCGAACACATCACAGAGCGCATCGAAAAGCCTTACGGAGACAAGAACATCGACCGCCTCTGCCAGCTCATGGGCCAAGCCATCCTCACCGGCAAGCGTCCAGAGTCCCTACCCCGCTTCCGCGATGCAGCCATAGCAAGCGAATATGCCTGGAAGATGCTCGACGACGCACGCCAGCACGACCTCCCTGCCAAAGGCACACCCGAGGAACTGGAACAGATTCACTACCGACGTGCCCACGCCACTAATGGCTACGGACTGCTCGACCATCCTCACTACTCCGACGAATACTGTCACTAATCATTCACTCCTATATAACCTATTAAACTATGACACATCAACTCTTTATTCCCCTCATCTTTGGATCACTGGGCGGCCAGGAAATCATCATCATCGCCCTCGTTATCCTTCTCCTCTTCGGAGGCAAGAAGATTCCCGAACTCATGCGCGGCCTCGGCAAAGGCGTATCACAGTTCAAGAAAGGCATGAAAGACATTGAAGACGAAATCAATGCCGAACCTGAAAAGATTGACGATCCGCGCCCTTAACAGCGCGCCTTTGTGCTAAAGCATCAAAGAAACGCAAAACAAATAACATAAGTTTAACCATCCAAACAGAAACATCTCTTATGAAAGACATGTCAAGAAGATCGTTCCTCAAGGCAGGAACCGCAGCAACTGCAGCTCTCGCAATGGCTCCAACCGACGTACTCGGTAAGGCTAAGGCAAAGAAGAATGTGCCAACAGGCAAAATCAAGCTCCTCGCCGTCGGCGTTGGCGGACGTGGTCATGCCGACATCAACGGCGTCACCTACAAAGGCAAGGGCGAAGTCTATGACGACATCGAGTTCATCGGCATGTGCGACGTGGACTTCAAGTATGCAAAGGGCGTCCTCGAAGAGTATCAGAAGCTCTTCCCCAACATGAAGGTTTACAACGACTACAAGAAGATGTATGCCGAGTTGCTGGATCAGGCTGATGCCGTCATCTGCGGTACTGCCGACCACACGCACGCCATCATCTGTGCAGAAGCTCTGGCAGCCGGCAAGCATGTTTACTGCGAAAAGCCTCTGACACGTACCGTTTACGAATCTCGTCTGCTCACCAAGCTCGCCGCTAAGGCTGGCGTTGCCACACAGATGGGCAACCAGGGTTCAAGCGGCGAAGGTGTGAACCTGACTTGCGAATGGATTTGGAACGGCGAAATCGGTGAGGTAACTCGCGTTGATGCCTTCACTGACCGTCCTATCTGGCCACAAGGCCTGGAACGTCCCGAAGAGGTACACGAAATCCCCAGCACTCTGAACTGGGATGCCTTCATCGGCCCGGCTCCCAAGCGTCCTTACAACTCCATCTATCACCCCTGGAACTTCCGCGGATGGTGGGACTTCGGTACAGGCGCTCTTGGCGACATGGCTTGCCACATTCTGCATCCCGTCTTCAAGGCTCTCGACCTCGGTTATCCCATCAAGGCTGAAGGCAGTTCCACTCCTCTGATGTCCGACTGCTGCCCAAGTGCTCAGGTCGTCAAGCTCACCTACCCCGCTCGTCCCAACCGTCCGAAGGTTGCAATGCCCGAAGTAGTCGTTACATGGAGCGACGGCGGCATCGTGCCCTTCCGTCCGGAAGGCTTGGCTGTAGGCAAGAACCTCAACGTAAGCGGTGGCGGTGCTATCTTCTATGGCACTAAGGACACCCTCGTAGTAGGTTGCTATGGCGAGAAGCCTTACCTCGTTAGCGGTCGTGTGCCCGACGCACCGAAGGTTTGCCGTCGTGTCACCGAGAGTCACCAGCGCGACTGGATCCGTGCCATCAAGGAAATCCGTGCCGGCAAGACTGACTGGACAAAGACAGCTTCCGACTTCAGCGAGGCAGGTCCCTTCAACGAAATGGTCGCCATGGGCGTTGTCGCTACTCGTCTGCAAGGTCTGAACCAGACTCTGGAATGGGACGGCGAGAACATGCGCTTCACCAACATCCCCGAGAACGCAACAGTTCGCTCTATGTTGAAGGACGGCTTCTCCATCCACGATGGACACCCCACGTTCAACAAGACCTACACAGATCCTGTCAATGCTCGCGAGTTTGCCGCAGAACTCATCAAGCCTAAGTACCAGAATGGCTATGTTCTGCCCGATATGCCTGCATAAGTAACACCATAGTTTACATCACAATGAAACTAAGAAACATCCTTGCCGCAGCAGTTCTGACTGCTGCGGCAGGCGTACAGGCACAGCCTCAGTACGTCGTTATAGAGAACCCACAGGTTGACCTCAGCACGCTGAAGGTTGACAAGGACGGCTACTATGTCCTCTTCGATGGCAGCAGCCTCAACGGCTGGCGTGGCTACTGCAAGGACCATGTTCCCAGCAAGTGGAACATCAAGGACGGTGCCCTGCATTTCGATGGCCGCACTTCCAACGGCGAAGGTGGCGACATCATCTTTGCCCACAAATTCAAGAACTTCGAGTTCGAGATTGAATGGAAGATTTGCGAAGGCGGTAACTCCGGCATCTTCTACCTTGGCAAGGAAACGGCAACCATCAACAATGATGCTCCCAAGACCGAGGAGACAAAGGCTGGCAACGTCACCATCACACAGACTATCGACAACAGAGGAAAGCTCAACTATCAGCCCATCTACATCAGCTGCCCTGAGTGTCAAGTGCTCGACAACGAACGTCATCCCGATGCCAAGCTTGGCGCAACGCTCGGAATCCGTCAGAGCACAAGCCTCTACGACATGATTGTCGCTAAGCCTCAGAACGCCAACCCTGCCAGACAATGGAACAAGGTGAAGATTGTCGTGAAGAACGGCAAGGTCACTCACTTCCAGAACGGCGTGAAGGTGCTCAGCTACACCCTGGCCGACAAGTCTTGGGTTGACCTCGTGCAGACCTCAAAGTTCAGCCAGAAGAACTGGCCCCTTGCCTATGAAATCATGAAGGATTGTGGCAAGGATGCAGGTTACTTCGGCATGCAGGACCATGGCGACGAGGTTTGGTATCGCAACATCCGCGTCAAAGTACTCAAGTAATACATTATTATATAATATAAGGTATAACTATGAAAAAGATTCTCATATTCATCTGCATTGCAGCTACCTTCCTTGGTTATGGCATCAACGCTGAAGCCAAGAAGAAGGAGATGGCCTTCCAGATGTATTCCGTCCGCGAGCTTATCGGCAATCCCGAGAAGTATGCACAGAACCACGAGAGCACGCTGAAGGCTTTGGCCAAGATGGGATACACTGCTATTGAAGCTGCCAACTATGGCGACGGCAAGCTCTATGGCATCTCTCCCGAGCAGTTCAAGGCCGACATCGAAGCCGCTGGTATGAAGGTGCTCTCAAGCCATGTCGGGCATAACCTGAACGAGGAGGAACTGAAGTCTGGTAAATTCGACGGTGCACTGAAGTGGTGGGCACAATGCATTGATGCACACAAACGTGCCGGCATGAAGTACATCGTGAACCCTGGCGTCAACTATCCCAAGACCCTCGCTGAGGCAGACGTCATCTGCAAGTATCTGAACAAAGTTGGCGAGATGGTGAATGCTGCCGGCATGAAGTTTGGCTACCACAACCACTCGCACGAGTTTGGCAAGGTGGAGAATAAGGTGTGGTACGACTACATGGTTGAGCACACCGATGCCGACAAGGTGTTCTTCGAGATGGACGTCTATTGGGCAGTGCGTGGACAGGTCAGCCCTGTCGAGTACTTCAAGAAGTATCCCGGCCGCTTCACAATGCTCCACATCAAGGACCACAAGGAATTCGGCGAAAGCGGTATGGTTGGCTTTGATGCCATCTTCAACAACGCTGACGTCGCAGGCCTGAAGCATCTCATTGTCGAGCTGGAAGGCAGCAACAGACCCAACATCCTGGATGGCATGAAGGTCTGCGCCGACTACCTCAAGGCCGCAAAGTTCGTCAAGGCAAGCTACGACAAGTAAGTTTAGTGTAATTCATAATTCTTAATTAAAAGCTACGCCTGATTGTCCGGCTGTGGAAACAATTACGAATTGTGGATTATGAATTATGAATTGCTTTCAGTTATGGAAATAGAAGACAAGAGTAAAACAGAGCAGATAGAAGAGGAGAGCCAAGAGGGAGCCATGTCCTTCTGGGACCATCTGGAAGTGCTGCGATGGGCGCTGTTCCGCAGCGCCTGTGTGCTGGCAGTCATTATGGTGGGCACATTCATCGCCATGCCCTACATCTTCGACCGCTTCATCCTGGCTCCCACAAGCAACGACTTCTTCACCTACCGTTGGCTCAACGCCATCGGCAGAGGCATCGTGAAGCTGTCGCCCGACTTCGATGTGCAAATCATCAACATCAATGTCGCCAGCCAGTTCATGACGCACATCTCCACCTCCATCTCGCTGGCAGCCATCATTGCCTTCCCCTATTTCATTTGGGAGATATGGAGGTTCATCGAACCGGCGCTGTTCGAGGACGAAGTCAAACACTTGCGTCCGGCCTTCATGGGCGGCACGGTCATGTTCTACATCGGCTGTGCCATTGGCTATGCACTTGTCTTTCCCTTCACCTTCAGGTTCCTCGTCGAGTACAACCTGAGCCCGAATATCACAAACCAAATCAACCTGCAGAGCTACATCGACAACTTCACGATGCTCATCCTCGTCATGGGCATCGTCTTCGAGATGCCACTGCTGGCTTGGCTGCTTAGCCTGTTTGGTATTCTCAGAAAAAGCTTCCTGCTCGAATACAAGAAGCACGCCGTCGTCGTACTTCTCATTGCAGCCGCCGTCATCACACCAAGCGGCGACCCCTTCACGCTCATGCTTGTTTTCATACCACTTTACGTGCTCTATGAGCTCTCAATACTCGTCGTAAAGGACAAACCACAAAAAGAAGAGGAATAATGGGACTTTTCAACGATTTTTCCTGTTTTTTTTACACACAAACAACGAAAGTGTGCAAGTTTTAGGTATGAAATGCATAAAAATTTAAAGTTTTTCTTGCAGGATATCAAATAAAGTAATAAATTTGCAGCGAGTTTAAGTTAAAACTACAAAAGAAAATAGAGAAAAGTAACAAATATCGTTAATCAATTGTTAAACAAATGAAAAAGATTACACTCGTTATTGCTATGTTCGCTATGGCAATGGCTTCCAGTGCACAGTACACTGGTCACAAGTTTTTCGACAACTGGTCAATTGGTGTTGAAGGTGGCGTAAGCACAAACCTCCACGATTGGGACAAGCCCAACGGCGGTGTTGCAGGCATCAACTTCACCAAGGGTATCACACCCGTTCTGAGTTTGGAATTCCAGGGTCAGGTTGGCTTCAACGACGACGCCAACTGGAACTGGGCTGTAAAAAGCGCAAACGTTGTTGACAATGTAAGCGTTTATGCTAACACCAAGATCAACCTCATGAACTGGTTTGGTGGCTACAAGGGTGCTCCCCGTCTCTTCGAGATTCAGGCTCGTGGCGGTGTAGGTTACACACGCTTCTTCTGGCCCAGCTTCGACGGCATCACAACAGAGAGCTCCAACGACCTGAACCGTTGTAACTTCAAGTTCGGTCTTGACTTCGACTTCAACCTTGGCAAGCAGAAGGCTTGGACCATCAGTGTTCGTCCCGCTGTCATCCTGAAGACCTCTCGCGACAACGACCCCGTTCGCTACTCTGGCGAAGGCATGGCAGTTGTATGCGACAAGGGTAATGGTTGCCTTGCCTATGGCCACAACGCAATCGGTCAGATCACCGCTGGTGTCACCTATCACTTCAAGACCAGCAACGGCACTCACTACTTCACCGAGGTTAAGCCCGTCGAGGTTACAAAGGTCGTAGAGAAGACTGTTGAAAAGCCCGTCGAGAAGGTTGTCGAGAAGGTTGTCGAGAAGGTTGTCACCAAGAACGTTGGTGGTGGCGTAACAGTTGAGTTCGCTCAGAACAAGGCTACTCTCAGCAACACTGCTAAGGCTAAGCTGAACACTATCGACAAGAGCGCTACTGTTGTTATCGACGGTTATGCTTCTCCCGAAGGTGCAAAGGCTTACAACCAGAAGCTCTCTCAGCGTCGTTGCGATGCAGTCAAGGCTTATCTTGAGGATCGCGGCGTGAAGGTTGCCGGTGCAAATGCTCACGGTGCTGAAGGTGCTGAGTCTCAGCGTGTAGTTTACGTTACAATTAAGTAATCGAAACTAACTCCAATAACAAAACAATAACTTGGGAGCCCTGCCACATTGTGGCGGGGCTCCTTTTTGTCTGTTCTCAGCAGACCCATTTTGATTTCTGTTTCCACACGAGAAACAAACCGTTCCCTCACGAGAAACTTTTTGTTTTCACACGAGAAACAAAAAGTTTCTTCAGGAGAAACAAAACGGAAACAAATGTTAAATTGTATTTGTTCTCTCGAGTAAACCCGTAAGTTCTTGCTATCAGTTATTTATGTTCATTGCTGTCCGGGGGAAAAGTCAGTTAGACATCTTAAGCCTGGAAGGCTTCACTTTGAGTAACCGAGGGCGAAGCCCTCGGACAAAGTGTGAAGCCCTCCCCTACTCCTGCCTGGAAGGCAATACTATAAAGCGCTTGTGGGTACTGCCTTCCAGGCTTAAGATGCCTAACTGATATTTTCCCGGGACAATAATAAAAAAAAGTTTTTTCTGTCTAAGGAGTTTAGGAGGATAGGAGTCTCTTCGGATAAAACTCCTTGACTCCTTGACTCTTTAGAGATAGTTTCTTGCGACCGGGACCTTTTTTATTACTGTCCGCTAAAATATCTAGGAGATTCCTTGTCCCTTTGAAAGCGAGGGTCCTCTCGAGTCAAACCTAATTGAGTGGGGCTTGAAAATGTCTGAGGAGTAAAAAGCCTGGAAGGCTTCACAATGAGTAACTGACTTTTCCCCGGACAGCAATAATAATGAATGAATATAAATGTTGTTGTATCGAACCAATATGAAGAAGCATCCTCTTTCGCCTATTACAAACTACTCGGGGATGCCCTTCGACTTATTTCGCCGCATCGTCGATTAGAATGCGGACGGGACATGTACCTTGTTCTTTCCTATCAATGAACTATTATAGTCAAGGCGAGAGCTATTGGGCAAGGCGCAGGCCGAGGTTATTGTTCGTGTTCGTCGGCGTGTTGTTGTTGCGGTTCGCTACACGGCAGTTCGTAGCGTTGTTGTTCCAGCTGCCTCCGCGTTTCACGCGGTTAGAGCCCGTGGAGATACATTCCTCTTGCGTTCAGCACTTTATTTCTAAATCCATATGTATCTGCTTTTGCAATGAAAGATGTCAGACAACTTGCATGTTGAGCATAATCGCCCCCGCAGATTTCCCCAAGGTTGATACTGACGGCCAATTCCTTCATCTTTGTATGATATCGGTTCTTACTTCTCTTGTTCAGCCTCAGGTTGTCTCCATAGACCACATATCCAAGGAAGGGGATGCCATGTCGGGATTTGTTAATGATTGGCTCGTGGCATTCCAAGCGCAGACTATTGTGCAGGTAATCCTTCAAACCATCCATCATCTTCATTAAGTCATTCTGCTCCTCTGCGAACAATAGGATGTCGTCCATATACCTCACCATTGCCTTTATGCCAAGCTTCTCTTTCGCATAGTGGTCGGCAGCGGCCAGATAGTGATTGGCGAAATACTGGCTCGTAAGGTTACCAATCGGGATGCCCCTGCCTTCCATGACAGAATAGGAAGCGATGAGGTCGCTGAAGTAAAGCAAAAGCTGCTTGTCTTTGAAGAGGCGGCACAACTGTTGCATGAGCACACGATGACTGATGCTGTCGAAGTAATGTCGCACGTCCAGCTTGGCGAACCATTGGTAACGACGTGCAAAGTGCTGCGCTCGTTCTAAGGCTTTGTATTGCCCTTTGCCTTTACGGCACGCATAGCTGTCGTAGGTCTGGTAATTGTCGAAGACAGGATGACAGATGCGCATGATGGCATGGAACACCACCCTCTCGGGGAACGAAGCGGCGCAGATGCTCCGCTTCTTCGGGTCGTGGATGGTGAAGAACTGGTACCGCCCGAAGCGGAATGTACCGTCAAGCAACTGTTGCCTTATCACATGCAGGTTATCGTCCACCTTCCTGCGGAATTCAACGACAGCCTTCCTGCCCCGCTTGGCTTTCGCAGCACGGAGGAAGGCCTCATTCAGGTTCTCCCTGTCGGCTATCCTCTCCATCAGGTTTCCCACCCGCTTCACCATCGCCCGTTGTATCGTAAAAGTATTTCACATAGTCGCCCAGCCGCTTCGGAGCGATACCCTTCACATGCTTTGTAGTTTCCTCGTTCACCGCAGGAAGTTGTGCAAGCACCGCCAGCTCCTCATTCGTGAAGACCAGATAGGCAGGCAGCGACTCCTGTGTGGCTATTGTGCGGCGGATGGCCTTCATCCGCTCGTACCTGGCTTTCTGCTCCTCCGTGAGCGTGGCTGCCGCGTCGCGGTGGTCGCGGCGATTGGCTGGCGGCACCTTGTCCGAAGGGTCGCCTTCCATATACTCCACGAAGAGCGTCCAGTAGCCACCACCTTCCGACGAGAATTGACGGTCTATCTGCAAAACGCGATGTCCGCGGATGAAGGCGTTGACCTCAGCCTCCGAGACTTCCGCATTAGACAGCGGGATGGTAAATACCTTTATCTGCATGTGTTCCTCTATTTTTTCGCGTTTTCCTTTTGCTCTGTCTTTTGGAGCGGCTTTTTATTGCCGCTCCTTTTTGACAGAGCAAACAGAAAACGCTTAATTATCCATTTTAAGGAAAGAAACTATTGGGCAAGGCGCAGGCCGAGGTTATTGCTCGTGTCCGACGGCGCGTAGCTGTCGCGGTACGCCACACGGCAGAACGCAGCGTAGCTGCTCCAGCTGCCTCCGCGTATCACGCGGTAAGAGCCCGTGGTTGGTCCAGTAGGATTTGTCTGACTGCCGCTGCTGTAGGAACCGTACCAGTCCTGACACCACTCCTCAACATTGCCGCTCATATCGTAGATGCCCAGTTCGTTGGGAGCCTTCGTTGCCACCGCGTGCGTAGTGCTGCTACTGTTCGATGTGTACCATGCCACATCGCCTATCGTGTTGCTGCCGCTGTAGGTGTAGCCATTGCTCTTGTTTCCGCCGCGGGCTGCATACTCCCATTCTGCTTCTGTGGGCAGGCGGAATGTCTTGCCCGTCAATTGGTTCAGCTTCGTGATGAACGTCTGGCAATCATTCCAGCTGACTCTCTCCACGGGAAGCTTGTTACCCTTGAAGTTGCTTGGGTTTGTGACCATCACAGCCTGCCAAAGCTCCTGCGTCACCTCCGTCTCGCCGATACTGAAGTTGCTGAGCGTCACCTGATGCACAGGTTCCTCATCGCTGTCGCCCGTCGTGCTGCCCATCTGGAACGTGCCACCCGCCACGGGTGTCATCTTGAACGACACGCCATTCACCGTATATGTCTGCGCTCCGCCCGGCTGTGGGTCTGGGTCTGTGCCACCACCTTGGTTCGCATCATCCATTGCCGCAGCAAGCGTCTCTATGAAGGCCTTCGCATGGGTCTTCATCTCCGTAAACCTGTCGCTGCCAGACAAAAGCGATGAACTGCAGTCGAGCACAAGCATAATGGCAGCACTGCTGCGTTCCACAGTCACCTCTATGTCATCATCCTTGTCAAACTCGGAATTCACCTGCCAGTAGCTACCGTCTTGATAGTATTCGTTCACATAAGTCAATGATAACTTATTACCATTGGCATCTTTCAAATCAACAAAGTCGAAAGATATATTAATTCCATACCTGGTTCCTTGTATGCTTGTGCCACTACTACAGGTCAAGCCAACATAGCGGACATTGTTCAGCGTATTATTGCGCACATTCAGGGTTCCTTCGATGTAGCACTTCGATGAGTTGGCATTACTTACGTTGTCGAAGGTGAAACGATAGACCTGTCCATCATCCAGCATAGGAAACTTGATACTGATGGTCTGCGTCTGGGTGATGTCCGTCAGCTGTTCTGCAATCTTCTGGAAACGATTGTTTACATCCGACATGTTTGTCACCTCCATAGCGTTCTCCTCCGGACTTGCAAGACTAACAAGATTGTTATGGAACTCCTCCACATTCGTTACGTCGCCGCCACGTATGCCGATGGTATATGCAGAGAGCGATACCCCCTGAACTGCAGTGGATTTAATACGAGTATCGAGATAGGCACGGTACTCAGCCTTCGACACATAAGGGTCGTAGTTTATCATGGGTAGCGAGCCTTGGTCGAGACCATCGGTGAAGGTAACAATGGATACATTACGCAGGTTATTGGGGAGAGGCGTCGATGTCAGTTTGTCCAATGCTTTGTCCACTGCATAGTAGAGAACCGTGTTCTTTTTAGTGGTCAAGGAGTTCACGAAGGAAGTGAAACTGCTCTTTGTATTCGGGGCGAGCAGGCTCATGTCTCCTTTGTCTATCAGGTCTTCATTGAAGCCTATGACACCCATGTAAAGACCTTTCTCCAAACCATTGTCATCGTTGTAAGAGATGGGTGCAGAAGCCTTACTAAGCACACTTTCTAATCCCTGCCCTATGGCTTTCACCTTGTAGTAGTTAGTGCCCGTCAAGGGAGAGGCATCGGTATAGTTAGTTCTGGTAATACCGGCTTTCAGCAAGCTGTAGGTTTTGTCATCGCTGCTGCGATAAACTTGGTATGATGTAGCACCGCTCACGGCTGTCCATGACACAACAATGGTCTTGTTGTTCAGTTGCGCGTTTACAACCGTAGGAGCAGCAAGCGCATAACCAACCGTCAAACTATCAACCTCACTTACAGGGTAAGATTGAACAACTACGCCACCTTTGTAGATATTAAACTTTGGCAATTGGGCAAAGGCCAAAGGAAGAATAGCAATTAAACTAACTAAAAGAAGAAATAACTTTTTCATAATAGTATAACTTGGATTTTACATTCTTTTGTCTTTCATGCGCCCTCGCGCGCGTATTTTATATAATGTATGTCTTCAGGCCTTTCTCCTTGATGACTTGCTTTGTCCTTTCCGTGTCGGACGTTCGGAACACGAGGATGCCTTTGCCCGAGAGGAGGAAGGAGTACATATAGGCGATGCTGATGTCGGCCTCGGCAAAGATGGCCAGCACGCGGGCGGCCTCGCCTGGCTTGTCCTCAAGCTGGATGGCAAAGACATCGGTCAGGGTTGCCGTGATGCCCTGCTCTTTCAGTACGATGAAGGCACGCTCAGCATCGTCGCAGATAATGCGATAGATACCGAAGTCCTGCGTGTCGGAAATGGTGGAGGCGATTATCTGGATGCCTGCTCCCTTGAGCGCATTCAGCACGGCAAGCAGCGTGCCGCGCTTATTCTCGATGAAAATAGATAGCTGTTTCATATAAAAAGGTAAAAATTAAAAAGGTAAAAAGGTAAAAAAGTGAAGAATTGAGGAAGGTAGAAAGGAATGCTTAGCGCTGTCTTTTACCTTTTCAATTTTTCACCTTTTCACCTTTACTGATATACTTTTCTCTTGTCGACGACGCGGACGGCCTTGCCTTCGCTGACGGGAAGAGTTCCCTTCGGCACCAGCTTCACGATGGGCGTGAGCAGTATCTCGTCCTTCAGGGCATGGGTGACGCTCTTCGTGAGCGACTGCAGGCGTGCATAGTCGTCGGTAAACATCTCTGCCAGTTCGACCTCGACCGTCATATTGTCATTGTCGTTGTCTGTGGTGAGTGTGATGAGGTAGTTGCTTGCCAGTTCTGGGAACGTCATCAGTATCTTCTCGATCTGTATGGGGAAGATGTTCACGCCTCGCAGCACCATCATATCGTCACTGCGGCCTTTCATGCGGTCGAGGCGAACATGATTGCGTCCGCAGGGACAGGTTCTACCAAGGACACGTGTGAGGTCTCGCGTGCGATACCTTATCAAAGGCATGGCTTCGCGCTTCAACGTGGTCAGCACCAGTTCGCCAATCTCGCCGTCGGGCACAGGTTCGAGCGTCTCGGGGTTGACAATCTCGACGATGTAATAATCTTCCCAGAAGTGGAGGCCGTTCTGCTCTTTGCACTCGAAGCCGACGCCCGGGCCGCACATCTCCGACATGCCGAAGCTGTTGTATGCCTTCACGCCAAACATCTTCTCTATCCTCTGCCGCTGCTCCTCCGAATGAGGCTCTGCACCGATGGCAAAGGTCTTGAGCTTCGTGTCCCGCCTCGGGTCGACGCCCTGCTCTTGCATCACCTCGTAGAGGCGCGTCAGGTAGGACGGAACGGCATGGATACATGTCGTGCCAAAGTCTTTGATGAACTTAATCTGACGAAGCGAGTTGCCGGCAGCGGCAGGCACCGTCAGCATTCCCAACCGCTCGGCTCCATACTGGAAGCCAAGTCCACCGGTGAACATGCCGTATCCCGACGAGTTCTGGAACACGTCGTCGGGACGCAGACCTACCATCCAGAGGTTACGTGCCACTTGATTTGCCCACTCGTCAAGGTCATTCTTTGTGTGCAGGATGACCGTCGGGTTGCCTGTCGTGCCACTGCTTGAGTGCAGACGCACGCAGTCGGTCAAAGGCACGGCTGCCAATCCGAACGGATAGGTGTCGCGCAAGTCCTGCTTCGTCGTAAAGGGGAGTTTGCGCACGTCCTCTGGCGACTTGATGTCCTCTGCCTTGATGTCCATCTCCTTAAACTTCTGGGCATAGAAAGGCACACGGGCACATCGGTTGATTGTCTCTTGCAGACGCTCCGTCTGCAGCTTGCTGATTTCCTCCCGAGAAAGCGTTTCGTACTCGGGATGAAGGTAAGGTGATTTAACATCCATGGTTTTTATGGAATTGCTTGATACGTTCTGTGAAAAGTGATTCTTGCTCGCGGCGGAAGAAGGATGTGCAGATGCGGACGCCTTGCTGCGTGGAGCCCATTGTGTCGAGGGGATAGACGGCAATGCCGTAGGACATCAGTTCGCGCGTCAGCTGCAGGTCATTCATGCCCGGGTACTGCACGGTGAAGTAGAAGCCGTCGGCCAGCGGAGCACCCATGTCGTTGTCATAGACGAGGTAGAAACCGTTGGCCAGCAGCACATCCTTCATGAACTTGGCCCTGCGACCGTACTCTTTGACGTCGTCGAGGAAATTGTACTCTCCCTTGACGGCCGCTTCCATCAAAGCCGACATGGCGTGCTGCACGGAATGCGTCGTACCGCTGGAAAGCGTGTACATCAACCTCCCGACGAAGAAGTCGCCAAAGGTGCCGACGCCGAACTTCTCTTTCAGAGGAGCATAGGTGCGGTGGAAGACTTTGTTGGAGATGCAAGTCACGCCGATGCGCTGACCTGCATAGGAGAAAGCCTTCGACGCCGAAACCCACAGCACATAGTCGTCCGTGTAGCGGGCAACAGTGGCTTGGAAGGGAGGCAGGAAGGGATGCGAGAGGTCGCGACGGAAGTCCATGGCGAAGTAAGCAAGGTCTTCGAGGATGAGGAGGTCGTACTTCGTGGCAAGTCTTCCGATGCCTTGCAGCTCTTCCTCCGTGAAGCAGACCCACGAGGGGTTGTTGGGATTGGAATAGACGATGGCACAGATGTTGCCTTTCTCCACAATCTCCTCGAGCTTTTCTGTCAGGGCTTTGCCTCTGTAGTTGTAGATGTCGAGGGATTCGTGCTTGAGGCCAATCACGTCGCATTGCGTGGTCTGCACAGGGAAACCCGGCTGTATGAGCAACACGGTATCTTGCTTCGAACCGGCATAGGCATGACGAATGGCCATGAAGGTGGCAAACGTGCCTTGCATACTACCAGTTGTCGGCACACAGCCCTCGGGCGCAACGTCCACGCCGATGAAGGCTTTCACGAAGTCCGATGCCGCCTTCTTGATGCGCGGAATGCCGCCATTGGGCGGATAGAGCGTGGCGCAACCGTTCTTGAGTGCTTCTGCCTCAGCCTTCAGGGCAATCTCCGAAGGTTGCAAGCCCGGCACGCCCATCTCAAGATGAATGACTTCCTCGCCTGTCTTCTCTTCAATCTGTCGCGAGAGGGCTTGTATGTCGCGGATAGTGGCCTGTGAGAAATCCCCAAGCCCCATCTCGTCGATGATGCTGTTTACTGTCTTACTGTTTAATCCTTGATTCATGATTTGTAATTATCGCCGCAGCGTTTATTCTCGGTACAAAGGTAGCGAATTGTTTCCACATCACGAAACTTTTGTACCTGTTTTTGCGCATTAATGCCCACTTTTGCCATTGAGGCACAGAAAGGCAAAAGTCAAGGGCAGCAACAAATATACTGAGACAAAGCTTTATGCTCTACGGAATCTACCTTTCATTATCAAAGTCACTCCGTTGGACCTGATTCATCATCTTCCAAGGGCAATGCCCCCAAGAATCTGTCAAAATCACTTTGGAACAGTCGGTCTTGTACGATACGGTAGCGCTCAAACTCGGTCTCAGCATGGAGCACAGCCTCTTCGTGGCTCACACTGCCAGCATCTGCAAGCAGGGGGCGTTCGTCACTGGTCAGATAGGCATCGATGCGCTTTGCCCAGTCCTCCATCGTCATCGGGATATGTCGTTTAGCACGGCTCTCGGCAAACTCCAGCACAGCCGTTACGATGCGGCCCATATCCTCCAGTTCCATCTGCTTCAGATAGTTCTTGGCTATGACGACATCAGTCTTGACGATTTTCCCGTCTGGAGCATTCTCCCATGTAGTCAGACCCATGTGTTCCTTATTGGCATCGGCTCTATCCATAATCAGTTCCGCTGCCGTACGACCATGCACGGCATAGTGCATCTTGTTCTGCACCATTTTGAAGAACTGACGTGTGGTAGGCGCATCCTTATTGTAATCCATACTGGTGGCGTAGATGTCCGTCAACTTCTGGCAGAACCGTCGCTCGGAGAGTCGAATCTCACGAATCTCAGCCAGCAAATGCTCGAAATAGTCTTCACCCAGGTAGGTTCCGTTTTCCATGCGCTTCCTGTCGAGCACATAGCCACGAATGGCATATTGGCGCAACACGCTCGTTGCCCATTGCCGGAACTGCGTGGCACGAATGCTATTCACGCGGTAGCCTACGGCGATGATGGCATCGAGTTTATACATCACCACGGAGCGCTTCACTGTCCGGTCACCTTCTTGCTGAACTGTTTCCATTTTGGAAATAGTTGCTTCTTCCTTCAGTTCTCCGGTCTCAAATACATTGGCAAGATGCTTGCTGATGGCAGGTACTCCCACATCGAAGAGTGCGGCCATCGCCTTCTGAGTACACCAAATAGTTTCCTCAGCATACATCACCTCAATGCCTTGTTCCTTATTCTCCAGCTGGAAAATGAGGAACTCGGTGGTGCTGTTTCTTATCTCATATCTCTTAGCCATAATCAATTCAATCAATTCGTGATGGACACCCCTGCCGGAAGGTTACATCTCGTCTGGATGAGTTCCACGCCATTCGGCAGGAAAGACATTCTTAATGCGTATAAGGCTGCATTTTAAGGTTTGTCGTTGCAAAGATACTACTTTTTATTTAAAAGGCAAAGGAAACAGGCACAGATAAGGCTTTATCTGCGAATGACGAAAAAATCAGCTTATTGAAGTTTCGCAAGCTCTGCTTGGAAGTTTAAAGAAGTTATGCCGCTTCGCGGCGGGAGTTAAAGGAGTTAAAGACGTTACCTTTGCCCCTTGAAGCATATAACCTCACAAAACAATCGTCTTTAATTTCCGTGGCCAAAGGCCACATAACTCCTTTAACTTCCTTAACTTCCATTACATGCAAAACTTGAATAATCATATCAACATGAAAGAATTGGGAAAAATATGGGTTACAAGAGGAGAAATGATTGGGGGAAAGAAGAAAATAGAGCTTGCGGCAATGCTTATAGTGTAGATACCAAAACGGATAGTGGGCGAAAACCGATGCGATGGCATCAGCTTTCGCCCACTATCGGGATATTATCAAAGGAGGAAGGACGTAGATGGAGCTTGAACCCTTACTTAAAACGTGGCAATATGTCTGTATATGAAAGGGTTCAAACTATAGGATAAAGATGTGAGTGAGCATGAGATATTCATTCAAAACTCATGCAACTTTGACTTAAATATCAGCGAAAATGAGAAAATATTTTTGAATTTCGCTGATTTTTAAATATAAAATCTACTCAAAATGGAAGTGATAGTCACCCTTGTCCGGCTCGTCTATCACGATGCTGCCTGTATCAGGCTGGAACTTGAAGTTGCGGATGCTGTCAAGTTCTATGTCTCTCATCACGTCTGGAAACATCCTCTTGATGAAGATGGCGCGTACTTCGCTCATCTACAATAGTAGACATTATTCAGCCTTTGTAGGCACTATGACACAGATTGAATTTGAGAACATCTACAATAGTAGACATTATTCAGCCTTTGTAGGCATCTATGGATGAAAGATGTTTCTTGAAATCTACAATAGTAGACATTATTCAGCCTTTGTAGGCTTTCCCCAGGTGGGAAACGGTGGGGAAAATCTACAATAGTAGACATTATTCAGCCTTTGTAGGCCGCTATCCTTTTGCGTATGACTATCTATCTACAATAGTAGACATTATTCAGCCTTTGTAGGCAATCGCACATTTTTGGGGTAATATAAATCTACAATAGTAGACATTATTCAGCCTTTGTAGGCCGTGTTGATGTTCTTGAATTGCATAGTTGATCTACAATAGTAGACATTATTCAGCCTTTGTAGGCCTTCACAGACAAGCAACCAAAACTCGAAATCTACAATAGTAGACATTATTCAGCCTTTGTAGGCTACAATTTTAACAACGACAAGAGTACAATCTACAATAGTAGACATTATTCAGCCTTTGTAGGCGGTGCAGCAACAACCTTTGTAAGTGTAAACAATCTACAATAGTAGACATTATTCAGCCTTTGTAGGCTTGCCTCGTCGTCGCGGTACAGCTCCAATCTACAATAGTAGACATTATTCAGCCTTTGTAGGCAGGCTACCTCGTATGGAGGCCATCGCTATCTACAATAGTAGACATTATTCAGCCTTTGTAGGCGCTGAAAGTCGGCGTGGGGTTTACCAAAATCTACAATAGTAGACATTATTCAGCCTTTGTAGGCGCCCGCTTCACAGCGAGCCTTTTAACAAATCTACAATAGTAGACATTATTCAGCCTTTGTAGGCCTGACGGCTTCTAAATGGTTCGGCACGATCTACAATAGTAGACATTATTCAGCCTTTGTAGGCGAGCAAGCACAGCGTGAAGCCGAAGAAGCATCTACAATAGTAGACATTATTCAGCCTTTGTAGGCTGGCGGAACAAACACGGGGCTAAAGGATCTACAATAGTAGACATTATTCAGCCTTTGTAGGCCCACTTGTGAACAACGACTCTTGACCTTATCTACAATAGTAGACATTATTCAGCCTTTGTAGGCGTTTTAGGGTAGCATTGGACTACCTCTAATCTACAATAGTAGACATTATTCAGCCTTTGTAGGCGGATTGGTGCCTAAGTATGTGGCGCGACATCTACAATAGTAGACATTATTCAGCCTTTGTAGGCAACGTAAAGATATTGCACCTCGTATTATCTACAATAGTAGACATTATTCAGCCTTTGTAGGCTTTCCTGACTCGCATGATGCACAATCACATCTACAATAGTAGACATTATTCAGCCTTTGTAGGCGCAGCCGTTGACCGCCTGTTCCGTCCGCTATCTACAATAGTAGACATTATTCAGCCTTTGTAGGCCGTATCAATGCCAAGTGCGACCGCGAATCTACAATAGTAGACATTATTCAGCCTTTGTAGGCTATTACTTTGACGAGTGGGGTGACGTTCATCTACAATAGTAGACATTATTCAGCCTTTGTAGGCATTCAGATGAGGGCGAAGATCATGAAATCTACAATAGTAGACATTATTCAGCCTTTGTAGGCTGGATAACGTCGTAAGCATACGGCTCATTATCTACAATAGTAGACATTATTCAGCCTTTGTAGGCTGAACCTCGACGGGTTGGCAGAACTCTAATCTACAATAGTAGACATTATTCAGCCTTTGTAGGCAATTTTATATATCTTTAGATATATCCTATCTACAATAGTAGACATTATTCAGCCTTTGTAGGCTGTAAGATGCGGGAAAAACGAGAATTTATCTACAATAGTAGACATTATTCAGCCTTTGTAGGCAAAGGAGATATACACAGACGAGGAAATGTAATCTACAATAGTAGACATTATTCAGCCTTTGTAGGCTGAATGCCATTGAAGACGAAGAATTAGAATCTACAATAGTAGACATTATTCAGCCTTTGTAGGCGCAAGATGCCAATACCATAGCACAAAGTGATCTACAATAGTAGACATTATTCAGCCTTTGTAGGCCATAATGCGTTGAAATTAAAAATGTGAAATCTACAATAGTAGACATTATTCAGCCTTTGTAGGCAGCATAAGGACTATGAAACTTCAAATTTATCTACAATAGTAGACATTATTCAGCCTTTGTAGGCGACGATTTTTACTTTTGCATTGTGTGAGATCTACAATAGTAGACATTATTCAGCCTTTGTAGGCCGCTAACGATAACGAAAACGATAACACAATCTACAATAGTAGACATTATTCAGCCTTTGTAGGCGATAGATTGTGTCGCTTCGCGCGACCAAATCTACAATAGTAGACATTATTCAGCCTTTGTAGGCAAATAGAATCACTCGAATATTAACCCCTATCTACAATAGTAGACATTATTCAGCCTTTGTAGGCTTTGACGCATAATGTAGGCATAGTGAAATCTACAATAGTAGACATTATTCAGCCTTTGTAGGCATGAGGTGTATAAGGTTAATGACAATGATCTACAATAGTAGACATTATTCAGCCTTTGTAGGCAAAGAAACGACATGAGACGCGATTGTATATCTACAATAGTAGACATTATTCAGCCTTTGTAGGCTAGGAATGTTCGTATAGTGGTAGTCGCAATCTACAATAGTAGACATTATTCAGCCTTTGTAGGCGATTTTAGTTACCTATTCAGTTTACCGCGCATCTACAATAGTAGACATTATTCAGCCTTTGTAGGCCCTATCGGCTGCAAAGATACAACAAATTTCTTAATTAGCAATAGTTTACTAGAAAGATTTTACAAAGATTATTCCCCGCCCTTAAAACAAGCGGAGATATATCATACTTATTATCAAGGAGAAAGCATCAACCTTAAATTTGTAGAGACTTAGGTCTGCAAAGTTAAAAATTATTGCTGTCTGGGGAAAAGCACCGACGGTGCGAAAGGCCACAGACAGCAATAATTTCAAGAGCACTACCTCTTTAGCTCAAGAGCACTACCTCTTTGGCTCAAGAGGTATACCTCTTTGACTCAAAAGGTATTTAGCGGTATTGCTGTCCGATAA
>JAFUGG010000061.1 GCA_017469525.1 Bacteroidaceae bacterium
CACCCCCGGCTGCTGCAAGCAACTGACAGCTGACGAACTGTACGAGATACTAAAGGAATGTGAGTAGTTTGTGGGCTGATTCGGGAGCAGTTGTTTGTAAATTTGCGGGGCAGTTTTGTAATTGCCAGTTTTGGTGAGGAAGAACGGACATATAATGTGATAGTATTTAATCAGAATTATTATTTCCCCTCCCACCCCCAGGCATCCGTCACAGACTACGGCGCATTGTGAACGAGCCATAGAGCGGGCTTCGGTGCAAGGTTTGGCGCGAAAATACGACCTCGCAGAGCGTGGAGATTTTCGCAGCCAACCGCAAGGGCAGCCTTGCACATAAGCCCGACGGCTCGTACCTTTGCAGAGTAGTCCGCACGGATGCCAGATGTTCGGTGGTGGGAACGAAACCATCAACGACAAAGTTATCTCTTGAGCCTGTATCTTGGTACAAACATAGTTTTTGCCATCTGATGGCATCGTCTGGCAAAAGCCAGTTCATCCTCGTCATCCTTCTTCTTGGGCAGTTCGTTGTTACCACCACCGCCGTCACAAGTCTCAGCAATGTTTGTTGCAGCATCAAGGTATCCGAAGAACAGACAGGCGGTGGCTGCAGCCATATCATCCACGTATTCGGCCACACCCTCGGTCATGTCAAGGCCGAGCCGCTTCAGGTAGTCAACGCCCTTCTCGGCTCCAATCTCCCAAACCTCAGTCTCTGTCTCGGACTTAATTTCGCGGATGCTGCCCACCATCTTCAGCAGCCAGCCGGTCTCTTTCAGCCGTTCCAAAGGGTTCTGACTGAGGGCCTTTCTAACTGTATCCTTCTTGTTGTCGTTCATCGTGTATTCGTCCAGTTTCGGGTCGGAAATTACCTCGACAGCCTCCCACGCCCCTTTCCACATCGTGTCCACCACGCTCCGCGCCTTGTCAAACTTGTCGGCCTTCTCCTTCGCCTTGTCGTATGATTCCACGCTGATACCCTTCTTGACCATCTCGTCGTACAACTGGATTTTTCGGATGGCGATGGCATTGCTGCGTCGCTCCTGCTTGACGATGGCACGGCTCCTTTGCGCCAGTTCTTTGGCATGGATGCTGGCAAAGTGACGGAGGATAGTCTGCATGTCGGTCATGATGCTTCGGATGTCATCAGCCTGTTTCTTCCTGAATTCCTCTGAGTTCCCAAATAGCCCCACGCGGCGGGCCTTCACCTTGTCCATTTCCTCAAAAGCGGCACGGATAACGTCCATCATCGAGGCTTTCGCCTTGCCTTTCGCTTTCAAATTCGCAATGATGGCTCCGTCGCTGTCGGGATTGTACGAAAAGACCATTCTGTCAAAACTGACCACATCCGCAACCTCGTTCGGATTGCCGACGGCCTCGGCCAGTTCCTTCACCTTCCGTTCCAAGTCCGACTTCTCATGCTGGACTTCAATTTTCTTCCGGGTGGTTTCCTCTGCAATCTTTGCTGCTTCCTCGGCTTCTTTCTTAGCCACCTCCGCCAGTTCAAGAGCCTGCAACCGCTCGCGTTCCAACTGTCGCTTACTCTTCTTCCGATGCTCCTTCCGCTCCTCGGCAGTCATCAGCGAAGTGTCCTCACCGCGCTGCAGTCCCCACTTCTCACCGACTTCCTCAAACAGCATTGTGTGCCACTGCTTATACGACTGCCGTGCTGCAAACTTAGTCTCGCCAAAATAATATGAGTAGCTGACCGACGGCACCATCTTCTGCTCGGCAGGCTGATACATCTTCTGCTCATCCTCAGTCAGACGAGTGAACTGCCTTGTAGTGATATGCTCTAGACGCTCCTTACCGGCCCTCTTTGCGTCCGTCTTCAGCTCATATCCGCCGACACGTCCGCGCTTTGCTCTCATGGCAACTGGTATCACGAGCGCATGGAAATGGGGCGTTGTCTCGTCCAAGTGGCACTCCAAGCCAATGACGTTTTCCTCACCGAAGTGTCGGCAGAGGAAGCCATAGTAGTCCCATGCCATTGCCTCAATCTGCTTCTGTCCTGAGTTCTTCGTGTTGTCGGCCAGCGTAACTTTACTGTTGTCCTTTCTCCAGTCAAGATCCATCGGCTTGCCAAAGGCAATCTCGGTCATGCGGTCATGATCGCCGCTGAACACGAAGTCGATGCAGGTGTTCGGCTGGTTGGGGGCATCCTTCGCCCATAGCTTATAGTCCAGTTCCTTGAGTCGTTGCTCATAGCGTTCCTTCAATGACTGCCGTTGGGTTCCGAGTCTGGCGATGACGGGTTGAGTGAACACGGTCTTTCCGTTCCGCAGCACCATCTTCCTGCCAGGTCTTATCTCAAAGTTGAGATGCTTCCTCGACCAGTCGTAGCGGTTGCCCGGCTCCTTGTTCTTGGCATCGTAGGTCTCTTTCGTCCAGCCACGGCGCTCGTTCTCCCTGCCCTGCGCAGAGGCAAAGGACGGAGAGGCAGAGATGTTCAGCGACTGGTATTGCTTGTCGCATATTTGCATGTTCCGTATACGATTTAATGTAGGGTTCTTAGGGGTGCTGCCACTGAGCGGAGGTCCAGGAGAGGGTCACTCCTGGTCGGGTTCCACAGGGCAGAGAGCCCTTGGCATATTGGGGTGATATGGCAGCATGACATTATGACCCCCTAATATGTTGTGGATTATCCCGATAATCCCCCGCTC
>JAFUGG010000055.1 GCA_017469525.1 Bacteroidaceae bacterium
AAGATCTACGCCACTGAACAGAAGACACAAAGCTGCCCCGTCCAGAACCTTTGTGTCTTTACAACATGGGGAGTTACTTAGTGTCTTTGTGACTTTGTGTTTGATTATTTCATCCGCATCAAATGGATTTGACTTTAACCTTAATTTAGAACAACGGGTTGAACTGATTAAACGGATTTGTCAACCGTTAAACTTTTAAACTCTTAAACTTTTCACCTTTTTATAGCTACAGTCCCTATGAGGGGAAGGACGCGTCCCTATGAGGAGAGGGACACGTCCCTAAGGCGAGAGGGACGCGTCCCTAAAATCCACGTGAGGATTTGGCAAAATCCACAGCAGGATTTCATCAAATCCACAGCAGGATTTGGGCAAATCCTCTGCAGGATTTTTCAGGGTTTTGCAAGTGGTTAGAAAAAAAGCTATAGAAAAACGTAAAAACTTGACTTGCGTCGAGCTGTCGGTTGACCGGCGTCTTACGCAAGGCAGAGCAGCAGGATGATGAGCTGTGCTGTGAGGATGCGCAGGAACATGCTGAGGGGATAGACGGTGCTGTAGCCGACGGCGGGTGCGTCGTTTGCTGCCGACTGGTTGGCGAAGGCGAGAGCTGGCGGGTCGGTGGTGCTGCCGGCTATCATGCCCATCAGGGTGAAGTAGTTCACCTTATAGAAGAGTCTTGCTATCGTTCCGACGATGAGAATGGGCAGTACGGTGATGAGGAAGCCGCACCAGACGTAGGTCAGGCCATCGCCCTCGACAACAGTATTTACGAAACTTGCTCCGGCCTTGATGCCGACGCTGGCAAGGAAGAGTGCGAGTCCTATCTCACGAAGCATGAGGTTGGCGCTGGTGGTGGTGTAGGCCACGAGTTTTGCCTTGTAGCCGAAGCGTCCGATGAGGATGGCTACAATGAGGGGTCCGCCTGCCAGACCGAGTTTGACGGGTGTGGGTACGCCAGGAATGGCGAAGGGTATGGAGCCGAAGATGATGCCCACGAGTATGCCGATGAAGATGGCAGCCAGATTGGGATGGTCGAGTTTCTTGACACTGTTGCCCATTTTGTGTGCCACACGGTCCACGGCATCCTCTGGTCCGACCACGACGATACGGTCGCCTATCTGCATCCGCAGATTGCGGTCGGCAAAGAGATTCATATCACCTCGGCGGATGCGGGTGACGTTGACGCCATAGACGGAGCTGAAGTGCATCTGGCCAAACGTCTTGCCGTTCATGGAAGGCTGTGTGACGAGGATGTGTTTGCTCACCATGGGGACGTCCTGTTCTTCCCACTCGACCGTCTCCTCCGGGCCTATAAAGACACGTATTGCCTCTGCATCGTCCTGGGCACAGGTGATGAACATCTTGTCCCCCTCGCTGATGACGGTGTCGCGATTGGGGATGCTGACATGTCCGTTCTGTAAGATACGGCTGCAGACGAAGTCGCGGCCGAGGAACTGACGCACCTGCAGGATGGTGCGGCCGGCAAGGTAGGCGTTCTTTACGACGAGCGTCATGCGGTGAGGTGTGGCGTGAGGATTGGCAGCCTGCTCTGCCTCAATCTGCTTCTGCTCGTCTGCGAGCTTGATGCGACAGAGGAAGCGGAGGACGATGGTTGCTCCTATAATACCCAGTACGCCAAGTGGATAGGCGCAGGCATAGCCGTTGGCGATGGCCGGTGCACCAGAGCCGAAGACCTGATTGCAGGCTTCCGTGGCAGCACCTAAGCCAGGCGTGTTCGTGACGGCTCCACAAAGCACGCCCACCATCATGGCGAGGTTGCTCGAATTGGCTACGTCGGAGGCTCCTCCGTCATAGAAGACAAGGTAATAAAGACCTATGCAGCAGAGCACATTGAGCAAGATAATGCTCATTGCCATCAGGTTCAGTTGTACGCCTCCCTTCTTGAAGCTCTCGAAGAAGCCCGGACCGACCTGCAAGCCTATGCAATAGACGAAGAGGATGAGTCCGAAGTCCTGAATGAATGACAATACATTATATGTTCCCGTGAAGCCGAAGTGTCCGGCCACGATACCAGCGAAGAGCACGAAGGTGACTCCCAGCGAGATGCCGCCCACCTTGAGGCGTCCCAGACCGATACCAACGGAGATGACCAAAGCGTAGAGCAAAATGATGTGAGCCACGCTGTCTGTCGATGTGAACAATGCTTGCAACCAATCCATCTTAAATTTACAATTTGACGATTTACAATTTACGAATTATCCTTTCAATCCGGCCGCAAAGGTACGAAAAATAGTTGATAGTTGATAGTTGAAAGTTGATAGTTTGATGAAAAAACGTCAAGAAATGAATAATTTTTCACTTTTCACTTTCCTCTTTCCTCTTTTCTTTGTAACTTTGTGCGCTTTTTAAGTATTAAACCAACAAACAACATATTTTATTTAACAACTTATGGCAGATAGTAAAGAAAAACTTTTCTCTGACTTCACCGCCCCGAGCCGTCAGGAATGGCGCGACAAGATTGAGGTGGACCTCAAGGGCGCGGACTATCAGAAGAAAATGGTGTGGAGAACCAACGAAGGCTTCTCGATGGAGCCGTTCTACCTGAAGGAAGATGTAGATAAGCTGCCGCTTGTCAACGCTCTCCCAGGCGAGTTCCCCTACGTTCGCGGCAACAAGGCCGCAGACAATGAATGGTATGTCCGTCAGGACATCAAGTGCGAATGCCCCAAGGAAGCCAACGCCAAGGCGCTCGACATCCTGAACAAGGGCGTGACAAGCCTCGGCTTCTGCATCCCCTCTGAGAAGGTGAGTGCAGATTACATCGAGCAACTGCTCGAAGGTATCTACGTGGATTGCGTCGAGTTGAACTTCTGCACCTGTCAGTGCAAGGCGCTCGAGCTCGCTCAAATTCTCGTGGCTTACTTCCAGAAGAAGGGTGCCGACGCAGAGAAGGTTGAGGGCAGCCTCAGCTTCGACCCGCTGGAGAAGATGCTCATGAAGGGCAAGGACACGACAGAGAAGTTGAAGAATGCCAAGGCTCTCGTTGAGACCTTCGCCGCCTATCCCAAGTTCCGTCCCATCGCTGTGAATGCCTACAAGCTCACTAACGCCGGCGCTTACAGCTACCAAGATCTCGGCTATGCCCTCGCTTGGGGTAACGAGTACCTGGCAGAGCTGACAGAGGCAGGCGTGGCTCCCGAGCTGGCAGCACAAAGCATCAAGTTCAACCTGGGCATCAACGGCGTCTATTTCATGGAGATTGCCAAGCTGCGTGCCGCTCGTATGCTGTGGGCACAGATTGTAAGTCAGTACACCGCTTGCAAGGAGAGCGCAAAGATGCACGTCTGCGCCTTCACGACAACCTACAACCAGACACTCTTCGACAGCTACGTCAACATGCTCCGCTCGCAGACTGAGACGATGTCTGCAGCCCTGGGAGGTGTAGAGAGCATCGTTGTTACACCTTTCGACGAGCCTTACGAAGTGCCGACAGACTTCGCAGAACGCATCGCCCGCAACCAGCAACTGCTGCTGAAGGACGAGTGCCACTTCGACCGCATGGTCGATGTTGCCGGTGGTTCCTACTTCATCGAGGAGTTGACCTCTGCCCTCGCTGGTCAGGCTTGGAAACTCTTCCTCGCTGTTGAGGAAGAAGGTGGTTTCCTCGCTGCCGCTAAGACTGGTTCTGTCCAGAACGCCATCAACGAGACAAACAAGATCCGTCATGCCAATGCCGACAAGCGCAAGGAGTTCCTGCTTGGCACGAACCAGTTCCCCAACTTCACCGAGAAGAGCGAAGGCAAGGAACCCGTCGAGTGCTGCTGCAAGAACAGCTGCGGTTGCGAGAGCGAGATTCCAGCCATCAAGACATCTCGTCTGGCAAGCGACTTCGAAGCACTCCGCCTCAAGACAGAGAAGGCTGCCAAGGTGCCCGTTGCATTCATGCTGACCATCGGCAACCTCGCCATGCGTCAGGCTCGCGCTCAGTTCAGCTGCAACTTCTTGGCCGCTGCAGGCTATCAGGTCATCGACAACCTCGGCTTCAAGACCGTAGAGGAAGGCGTTGACGCAGCCCTCGCCGCAGGTGCCGACATCGTGGTCATCTGCTCGAGCGACGACGAGTATGCAGAGTACGCCATCCCTGCCTTCAAGTATCTGAACGGCCGCGCTCTCTACGTTGTAGCAGGCGCTCCGGCTTGCACAGAAGACCTCAAGGCAGCAGGCATCGAGAACTTTATCCACGTAAGGTCTAACCAGCTTGAGACTCTCAAGGAGTACAACGCAAAGTTAGGTATTTAGTTTATTTATGGAACACAAAGACACTAAGACACAAAGTACTTCGCAAGGGGTGAAGACACAAAGTCTTTTATCCAGCGAAGAGTACGACTGTCTGCAGTCACTTAGCAACACCATCATTGGTGCTGCCATTGAAGTGCATCGTGAACTGGGTCCAGGTCTTCTGGAATCAGTTTATGAAGAGTGTCTTCGTGTTGAACTCGAAAAGAAGGGATTGAAGGTCGAGACTCAAGTAGATTTCCCTCTTATCTATAAAGGGATAGAAACTGGCAAAGACTTCCGCATAGACTTATTGGTAGAAGATGTGTTTATCGTGGAATTAAAAGCCGTTGAGTCAATAAAGCCTTTACATGAAGTGCAATTGCTAACTTACATGAAACTTTCAGGCGTTCATATGGGCCTGCTTATCAACTTCAACGTTCCAGTTTTAAAAGAAGGTATAAAAAGAAAGATTAACGGCACATTTGAAAACAAGGAAGGCATTAGCTACATCAAAGACTGGTAATCTTTGTGTCTATTATTCTTTGTGTTTTTGTGTCTTTGTGTTCCATTAAAAATAAAACAAAATGAGAAAACAATTCAACAACATAGACATCTTTGCAGGCATTGAGGCCAAGGACGGCCACGCCTGGCAAAAGGAGAATGGTATCACTGCCAACTGGAAGACAGCCGAGCAGATTGACATTCAACCCGTTTATACTAAGGAAGACCTCGAGGGCATGGAACACCTGAACTTCGCAGCAGGTATTCCTCCTTTCCTTCGTGGCCCGTACAGCATGATGTATCCCTTCCGTCCGTGGACTATCCGTCAGTACGCTGGCTTCTCTACGGCAGAGGAGAGTAATGCATTCTATCGCCGCAACCTCGCTTCAGGCCAGAAAGGTCTGTCCGTAGCGTTCGACCTTCCCACACACCGTGGCTATGACCCCGACAACCAGCGTGTCGTAGGCGATGTAGGTAAGGCAGGCGTGAGCATCTGCTCTTTGGAGAACATGAAGGTCCTGTTCGACGGCATTCCCTTGAATAAGATGTCCGTCTCCATGACGATGAATGGTGCCGTGCTGCCCATCCTGGCCTTCTACATCAATGCAGGCCTTGAGCAGGGCGCGAAACTGGAGGAGATGGCAGGTACCATCCAGAACGACATCTTGAAGGAGTTCATGGTGCGTAACACCTACATCTATCCGCCAGCATTCTCTATGAAGATCATCGCCGACATCTTCGAGTACACTTCTCAGAAGATGCCTAAGTTCAACAGCATTTCCATTTCCGGTTACCACATGCAGGAAGCAGGCGCAACAGCCGACATCGAGCTGGCTTACACGCTGGCCGACGGTATGGACTACCTGCGTGCAGGTATCAATGCAGGCATCGACGTGGATGCCTTCGCACCTCGCCTCTCGTTCTTCTGGGCTATCGGCGTGAACCACTTCATGGAAATCGCGAAGATGCGTGCAGGCCGTCTGTTGTGGGCAAAGATTGTGAAGAGTTTCGGCGCCAAGAATCCCAAGTCTATGGCTCTGCGTACACACTCTCAGACGTCAGGCTGGTCACTGACAGAGCAAGACCCCTTCAACAACGTGGGCCGTACCTGTATCGAGGCTATGGCTGCCGTGCTGGGTCACACCCAGTCGCTGCACACCAACGCCCTCGACGAAGCCATCGCCCTGCCTACAGACTTCTCGGCTCGTATCGCTCGTAACACTCAGATCTACATCCAGAACGAGACGCAAGTCTGCAAGCACATCGACCCGTGGGCCGGCTCTTACTACGTGGAGAAGCTCACCTACGAGCTGTATCACAAGGCTTGGGAGCACATCCAGGAGATTGAGAAGCTGGGCGGCATGGCAAAGGCCATTGAGACCGGTCTGCCCAAGATGCGTATCGAGGAGGCTTCGGCCCGTACTCAGGCTCGCATCGACAGCGGCGTACAGACCATTGTCGGCGTGAACAAGTATCGTCTCGACCACGAGGATCCCATCGACATCCTCGAGATCGACAACACCGCAGTGCGTCTGCAGCAGGAGGCTTCCCTGAAGGAGCTTCGTGCACATCGTGACGAGGCTCAGGTGAAGAAAGACCTGGAGGCCATCACCGAGTGCGTTCGCGAGTTTAACGAAGGCAAGAAGAGCAAGGACAACCTGCTCGACCTCGCTGTTCGTGCCGCAGGCCACAGGGCCACTCTGGGTGAGATAAGTGATGCCTGCGAAGCCATCGTGGGCCGTTACAAAGCAGTAATCAGAACCATTTCAGGCGTGTATAGAAGTGAAAGCAAGAACGACAAGTTCTTCGAGAAGGCATGTGCCATGACCGATGAATTTGCCAAGAAGGAAGGCCGCCGTCCCCGCATCATGGTTGCGAAGATGGGACAGGACGGTCACGACCGTGGCGCGAAGGTTGTTGCTACGGGTTACGCCGACTGTGGCTTCGACGTGGATATGGGACCCTTGTTCCAGACACCAGCCGAGGCAGCTCGTCAGGCAGTGGAGAACGACGTGGACATCGTGGGCGCCAGCTCACTGGCAGCCGGCCACAAGACGCTGATTCCTCAGCTCATCGAAGAGTTGAAGAAACTGGGCCGCGAGGACATCATGGTCACCGCTGGCGGCGTCATCCCTGCACAGGACTACGACTTCCTCTACAAGGCAGGCGTGGCTTGCATCTTCGGCCCCGGCACTCCAGTGCCCTACTCCGCTTGCGAGATGATGAAGATTCTCTTGGGAGTACAGTAATTCATCGTTAAGAATTCACAATTCTCGCACCAATCCCCCTCTGCTGATGTTGTCATCGGCAGAGGGGATTTTTTGTTTCTATACGCCATATAGTGGGTGACTTTTACGCCTTAATTCCCCCGAAATTCTAAGTTGTTCAGGCAGAGATACTACGCCGAAGGGTTTGCACATACATGTAGATGCAATTGCATGTACATGTAGATGCATTGCATCTACATGTATGTGCAAACAACCCGACACGCCAGGTTGGCTGTCGAGGCAAGAAAAATGGGGGCAAAATCTTCCAAACTTACTCCAGAAACTTCAGTTACTCATAGTATAGCCCTTTCGGGCTGAACTCTCGAAACTTGAGAAATTCATTTTAAAAAATTGTATTTCGTTTGGTGATATGGATAATTAGTACTAACTTTGCCGCCGATTTGTCTCAAAGCGATACTCTTTTTATCACAAACAACATAACTTTATATCAATGAGAAAACTCATGACACTGCTCCTGGCCATTTTTTGTGTAGGCGGAGCAACGGCAGAAGACGTGACTGCAGAGCAAGCCCTCGAGCTTGCCCAGAACTTCCTGAACGAGCAGCAGACCGTTTCCGGCAAGCCTCGCAAGGCTCAGGGAATGCAGAAGCAACTCACATTGCAAGGCAAGGTGAGCGGGCTCTATGTGTTCGACGTAAAAGACCAGGGCGGCTTCGTCATCGTCTCTGGCGACGACCGCACCCTTCCCATCCTGGGCTTCAGCGACACTGGCAACATCGACATCAACAACATCCCCGACAACATGCGGGCATGGCTGCAAGGCTATGCCGACGAGATAGCCTGGCTGCAACGACAGGACAGCAAGGTAAGCGTGCTCAGGAAGGCTCGAAGCAAAGTCGGCTCGCACAGCACCGACGCCATCGCTCCGATGCTTACATGCACATGGAACCAGGACGCACCGTTCAACAACCTCTGCCCCACCTATTATTCGAGCAGCAAGAGCGCCACAGGCTGCGTGGCAACGGCCATGGCACAGGTGATGTACTATCACAAGTGGCCCGAAAGCTCCAAGAAAGTCATTCCAGGATACACCACCTACAGCTACAGCATCTCCCTCTCCTCACTGCCCATCGTCACCTTCGACTGGGATAACATGAAGGACAGCTACAATGGCAGCTACACCACAGCACAAGGCAATGCCGTCGCCACGCTGATGAAGTATTGCGGCTACTCCGTCAAGATGGACTACGGCCCATCCTCCGGCGCCTACTCCGAGGACGTTGCAACAGCCCTCATTGACTATTTCGACTACAATGCCAGCACCACGAAATATGTTTCCAGAAGTTCCTACAGCTATGCCAACTGGACAGACCTCATCTACTACGAGCTGAAACAAGGACGCCCAGTCCTGTATGGCGGCATGAGCGACGGAGGCGGACACGAGTTCGTATGCGACGGCTATAAATACCAAAGCAGCACCGACTTCTTCCACATCAACTGGGGATGGGGCGGCATGAGCGACAACTACTTCGTGCTCTCTGCCCTCGACCCCGACCAGCAAGGCATCGGAGGCAGCTCTTCGACCGACGGCTTCCACTACGGACAGGATGCCATCATCGGCATTCAGAAGCCAACCGACAGCGGCACGCTGCCCGACATCTCCCCCAACGTCTTCAGCCTGACCGTCAACAGCATCACACTGAGCGACAACCCCGTCGAGCCTAACACCGCCGTCAACGTCACCTTCAACGTCACCAACAACGGCCCCGATGCCTACGACGGCGACATCTGGCTCTGCCAGAGAGAGGGAAGCAACAACTACCTCATCGAACTCACCAGCGTCGTCATCCCTGCCGGAGAGACTCAGAATTGCACCGTCTCCTACACACCCACCGGGACCGGCAGCTACACCTTCCTGATGGCTTACATCAACAGCGAAGGACAATACGTCACCTACGAAGGACAGTCAGCCACACTGGAAGTTACCACTGGACTCAGTAACGCTGTGGTCCCCGTCTATGGCTACTGGGCCGACGACTACAGTCGCAGCCAGTTCATCATAGGCGAGGCTGACCTCGATTACCTACAGAACGCAAGCATCAACGGCATGACATTCTATGCCTTCACCTCATCTGCCGACTGGGGAGACGCCCGGTTCGACGTCTATCTGAGCGAGGTAAGCCAGAGCACCATCTCCGCTCTCAAGAGCTGGGACACACTGGAGAAAGTCTATAGCGGCAGCCTCTCCATCAGCGGAGGGCAGATGAAGATTACCTTCGACACACCCTTCTACTACGAAGGCGGCAACCTGCTGGTCGGCATCAACCAGACCGTCTCGGGCGACTACGACAATTGCAAGTGGAGCGGCAAGACTGTCTCCGGCGCATCCGTCGGAGGCTACGGCTCAAGCATCAGCCAGCAGAACTTCCTGCCCAAGACCACCTTCGACTTCACGCCGGGCACCCACCTGGCCAAGCCCAAGAACCTCACCATCAGCTACACCGGCGGCACATCGGCCACGGTAAGCTGGACAAGCGACGCACCAGCCTTCGACATCGACGTGAACGACTCTGTGACCGAAGGCATCGGCAATCCGTGCACACTCACCGGCCTCGAACTCGCCACCACATATATAATAAAGGTACGCGCGAGGGACGGCGAGACCATCAGCGACTGGACAGACCCCGTCTCCTTCACCACCAGCCTCTCAGAATCCACCTGCCAAATCCGCCTCGAGCTCACCGACGCTATGGGCGACGGATGGAACGGAGCAGCCTTCCAGGTCGTGGATGCCCTGACAGGCACTGAGCTCGGCACATTCACCAATACCGACGAAGCAAAGAAGAACGAGGCACAAGTCTATTACGTCGAAGTGCCCGACGACCGCGACATCCAGTTCCAATGGGTGAAGGGCAGCTACGACCACGAATGCTCCTACGCAGCCTACGACGTGGCCGGCAACCTCATCTTCTCCGGAAGCAAGAGGCCTTCGGCAGACTTCACATACCACGTCGATTGCAACGCCACCCTGATTACCATCGTTACCCTTGCCAATGGCGACGACAACACCGGACAGATTGAGAGCCTCGACGGCACGACAGGCTGCGAAGTCACCCTGCAAGGTCGCACTCTCTACAAGGACGGCTCATGGAACACCCTCTGCCTGCCCTTCGACATCACCATTGCCGACAGCCCGCTCGCAGGAGCCGACGTACGGACACTCAGCAGCGCAACACTCACAGGCGAGACCGTCACGCTGAACTTCACAGACGAAGGCACCGTCACGAGCCTCACCGCCGGCACACCATGCATCATCCGCTGGGCAAGCGCTGCCAACCTCGAAGAGCCCGTCTTCACCGGCGTCACCATCGACAAGAGCACACACGACGTCGTCTGCGACCTCGGCGAAGGCAACTCCATCACATTCAAAGGCACCTACAGCCACACCGCCTTCGCTGCAGCAGACCGCAGCATCCTCTTCGTGGGAGCCGACAACAAGCTCAACTACCCCTTGCCTGGTGCCACCATCGGCGCACTGAGAGCCTACTTCCAGCTGGACGGCATCACAGTAAGCGAGGCAAGCGCCGTCAAGCAATTCGTTCTCAGCTTCGACGAAGACCCAACAGGCATTAAAGACCTTAAAGACTTTAAGGACCTTAAGGACGACTGGTATTCCGTCAGCGGGCGCAAACTCGCAGGCAAGCCCATGCAGAAGGGCATCTACATCAAGGGCGGACAGACTGTTATCATCAAATAGAGACATCCCAAACTGATGACAGGGGCATAATTAACAACAACTACAACGGATTAAACGGATTAAACGGATTTTACGGACATCGCTAAGGTGTCATACAAACACGAAGGGTTTGATGTAATTGAACACAAAGACACGAAGACGCAAAGACACGAAGAAATAAACCAGTGAGAAAAGACACAAAGTTTGGGGTGAACAATCTTTGTGTCTTCAATCCTGCGGCGCAGCACTTCGTGTCTTTGTGTCTCCCAAGTTTGATTAAAAGTACTATTGATGTAAGTCTTTTGTCCGTTTCGCTTACTTTTTGCTATTTCGATTTTGGATTCAAAACTTGGCAAATTAGACAAAATTGTGTCCCGAAAACCGACTCGACAGGAGGAATTTCCTGACTTCTACAGAGAAGTTCGGGAAGTTCACACGAGAAGTTTGCCAACACGACACGTCCTTCCGGGCATTTTGATGTGTCGGTTCGCCCCTCAAAATAGTTCAAAATTGCCAGTTTAATGTACAAAAACGGGTGTCTCAACGGGCTTTTTCGGTTGAGGTTTTTGTATGTCGCACAGCCTCAATGAGTTAGGTTTTTAACATTTATTCTCGTCGTCCCGTACCCAGGTACGAGGCGAGCATTTTCGTCGCATTCTCAGACAACCGGAAAAATTCAAAATGTAAGCAAATTCCATGGTTTCCCTGACAGAATGACAGCTATCGCTGTCCGGGAAATCATGCAGGCATTTAAAGCCTGGAAGGCTTCACTATTAGTAACCGGGGGCGAAGCCCTCGGACAAGGTGCAAGACCTTCCCAGCTCCTGCCTGGAAGGCAGTACCCACCGACACCTCATAGTACTGCCTTCCAGGCAGAGGAGGCGCAGGCCACAGTCTCATTCCGAGGGCGTTGCCCACGGTTACTCAAGGTAAAGCCTTCCAGGCTTTTTGCCCATCAAGCATTTTCAAGCCCCCATTCAATCAGAGTTGACTCGAAAAGGCCTCGCTTTCAAAGGGACAATGAATGTCTTAGATGTTTTACCGGACAGCTATAATTTGCAAGCTATTATCGCATATATATGCACAGCTTAACACAATATGCTACAAATATTGATGTATAAACACAAAAATGGTTATATTTACTGCATAAGTGTTAAAAAAAATCCTAACTTTGCACCAGATATTGCATACACACACGCACACATATTCAAATTGAAGAAAGCTGAGGATTTGCAGGTCAGTCTGGTCGAGTTGGCTTGTCATATTACTTTAAGAATTTCTTTCCTGCTGGAATGAGGTTTTATTAAATGTAATAGGTATTATAATCTAATTGACTGAGCAAAGTTAGTAATTATTTCTGGATTAATGATTCTTCTTGGAAGATTTTTAATGTTGCCGTAACTTTGCACCGTTGAAAGGACATAAAAAAGGCGCGAAAAGAAACGATATAATACATTTCTATATTAAATTAATGTTTAACCAAAAGTATTAGTATGATGAAAGGAAAAGATTTCTTTGCGAAAGCGCCATTGACGCTATTCGCAGTGCTGTTCTCCGTCACAGGAGCAAGGGCACAGCAAGCCATACCTTATGAGTACGGCTTTGAGAACAATGACCTGGCCGCTGAAGGCTGGACAACACAAGGAGTTACCAGCAGCAATACTGGTATCAGCACAAATGCTGCCAATAGTGGATCACGCGGTTTCCGCATCAACTATTCAGAAAAAGATGCGTACCTCGTCTCGCCAGTATTCACTGGTACCGACAAAGAAATCAAGGTTTCTTTCTTCTACAAAGAAGCCAGCAACCAATACGGCGACGAGCAGTTCCAAGTAGGTTACACAACTGACGAAACGGTCACAGATGCCAGCGCTTTCACCTACGGCGACGTGGTGACAGCCTCAACCTCCTGGCAGGAGTATTCGGAAGTGTTCCCCGCAGGCACCAAGCGCATAGCCGTCAAGTACATCTACAACGACACCTATTACCTCTACCTTGATGACTTCATCTTCACAGCATTTGAGGGCATAGTGCCCCCGACTGGCCTCAAGGTCAGCTACGATGGTGGCACAGAAGCTACAGTAAGCTGGTCAAGCGACTACAACCTCTTTGACATCGACGTGAACGGCACTGTCATTGAGAACGTAGAGAATCCCTACACCTTGACCAGTCTTGCTTACGAAACCGAATATATCGTTAAGGTACGTGCGAAGAAGGATGACGCAACCAGCGACTGGTCTAAGCCCGTCAGCTTCACAACAGAAGTGCAGTTCCCCGCACCCACCGACGTGGCAGCATCCGACGTGACCGCCTTCACGGCAAACATCAGTTGGAACGGCACCGCAGACAGCTACAACCTGCGCTACAGGTCAGTCGCAGAAGGTGCGGTTATCTTCTCCGACAGCTTCGAAGAGGGCCTGAGCCAATGGACAATCGTCCGCAACGGCGAGGGCAACGACAACACAGATTGGAGACAGTTTGATGGCAACTTTAGTAGTAGCAAAATACCTGGTCACAGCGGCGAATACATGGTTATGTCCAGAAGCTGGAGCGGCAGCGCATACAACGTCGACAATTGGATGATTTCACCCCTTGTAGAACTGGGCGGCATTCTGAAGTTCTGGGTAATGGACGATGGCAGTTACCACGAACACTACGACATCTACGTTTCCACTTCCACCAACGACATCAGCGCGTTTACCAAAGTCTATGAGCCCGGCGAGGCCACTAGCGACTGGACTGAAGTGACAGTCAACTTGAGCAAATTTGCAGGCCAGCAAGGTTACTTCGCTTTCCGCCACACAGACGCTGACCAAGACTATCTCCTTATCGACGATGTCACCCTCCTCACTGCCGCCGTAGCAACCGAGTGGACTCTTGTCAACGGCGCAACCAGTCCCTACAGCATCGAAGGACTTGATCCCGACACTAACTACGACGTGCAAGTACAGGCTGTATATGCCGACGGCGAAAGCGCTTGGGTAGGCACAAACTTCACGACTGCCGAAGAGGTAGCCACGCCTTCTGCTCTGGCAGCATCCGACGTCACGAAGAACAGCGCCGTGCTCGCTTGGACCGAGAACGGCGAAGCTACCGCTTGGGAGATTTGCCTGAACGATGATGAAGCCAACCTCATCTCTGCCGACAGCAATCCCTTCACACTGAAAGGCCTCACTCCCACGACAGACTACACTGCCAAGGTTCGTGCCGTCAACGGCGAGAAGCAGAGCCATTGGAGCAAGGCCGTAAGCTTTACGACCGACATTGCCTTCCCCGCTCCCGCAGAACTGGCAGCAAGCAACATCAGCTCCACTTCTGCAAGCATCAGCTGGACAGCCGATGCCACAGCAACAGGTGCAGAGCTGGAGTATGCCGAAGGTAATGTCTTTGGCTCAGAGCTCCGCTATGATAACGGAACATTTGCGACTAACATCGGCAGCTCTTCCGAAGGCACATGGACATGGGGCGCAATGTATCCCGGCAGCATGGTTTCTGCATCTCAACTGACCAAGATTTCTATTTATGAAACAACATACAATACGGGCGACATCACCATCAATGTCTATCAGGGTGGCGACACAGCTCCCGGCACACTGCTCTACACTGAGACCGTTACTACCGAACATGCCAATGCCTTCCAGGATGTGACGTTTGCATCTCCTGTTGCAATTACTCCCGGAGAGAACCTGTGGATTACCCTCACGGAGACTGGTACCTACGTGATGGCTGCTTGTCAGACATCTGAGTCCAACAACCAATGGGTACTCGATGAAAGCTGGTCAAACATTGGCGACCTTGCCTCTTCTTTGGCAGCCTATGGCTGGATGATTCGTGCCAGCATCAGCGACGACATCGATCCCTCTTCTGTTAAATGGACTGCCGTAGCAGACGCAACCTCTCCCTATGAGCTGACTGGCTTGAAGCCCGAGACAACCTATACCGTAAGGGTGAAGAGCATCTTCGGCGAAGAAGGCGAGAGCGAGTGGACGTCAACTGCCTTCACGACCGCAGAGGACAATCCTGTTCCCTCCAATGTTGAGGCTGACCTTGCAGCCGACGGTACCACACTCACTTGGGACGGCAACGGCGACAGCTACAACGTGCGCTACCGCACTGCTTCCACTAAGGAGACAGAGTTCGAAGCTAACTTCGACGCAGGTCTCGACGAATGGACTATCGTTACCGCAGGCGAAGGTCCGGGTTGGATTATCACTGATGAAGTTGGCATAAATGCAGCTACTGCTTACAGCTGGAAGGATAATGTATCCTACAACGCCGACAACTGGCTCATCAGTCCCGCTGTAGAGCTGGGCGGCACAGTGACCTTTTCAGTGACAACCGCCACCTCTTATCCCGACAGCTACGAAGTGCTGCTCTCTACGACAGGCACTGACATCAGCGACTTCACCACCACGCTGCAAGCAATGGCAGCAGCAACACCAGGTGAAGTCACCATCGACCTGAGCGAATACAGCGGCACTGGCCACATTGCCATCCACCATGTCAGCTCCGACTGCTACCTGCTCGTCATCTACGAATTTGCCATATATGGCAAGGAAGTTCCTTCGGGCGAATGGACCGAGATGGCTGTGAACGACGCTACTGCCACCCTAAGTGGTCTGGCCACGAACAACGCTTATGAATATCAGGTTCAGAGCGTGAAGGACGGCTCGGCTACGGATTGGACTGAGGCAGCCCAGTTCGCTCTGCTCACACTCGACAATAACTCCGACAACAAGGGCAACATCCAGAAGTTCCACGACATGGTGGCTCACGTCACGCTCGCCGACCGCACCATCTACACGGACGGCACCTGGAACACCATCACCCTTCCGTTCAACCTCACGCCCGAACAGCTGGCAGCCTCTCCGCTTGCCGGTGCCGACGTGCGCACTTTGACCAGCGCCCTCACCGTCTCCGAAGAATCTGTCACGCTGAACTTCACCGAAGAGGGTGCCATCGAGACCGCATGGGGTCAGTACTATGGCGGCGTGCCCTACATCTTCAAGATTGACGGCACAGGCACCATCAGCAATCCTGAGTTTGCCGGTGTGACTATCGCAAAGACTCTGAACCCGATGACAGGCAGCGACGCAACCTCCGGCATCAGCATCACCTTCGAGCCCACTTACGCTCCCATCAACTTCACGAGCGATGACACGAGCATTCTCTTCGTGGGTGCCGACAACAAGCTTGTCTACCCGCTGGCCGGCGCAAGCATCGGTGCCTGCCGTGGCTACTTCGACCTGACCGGCGTCAGCGCAGGCGAAGCAAGCGGCGTGAAGATCCTGACGAACCTCGACGACGAGGATGCCACAGGCATTGCCGGCATCAGCAACGTCAAGGAGAGCGGCGAATGGTACGACCTGAGCGGTCGCAAGCTCGCAGGCAAGCCCGCCGTGAAGGGCATCTATGTGACCGAAGGACGCAAAGTCACCGTGAAGTAAATTAGTGAGAAGACAGAAGACAGATGGAGATAAGAGAAGACAAACGGCAAGAGTGACGCCCACAGCCTTCGTCGCCGAAAGCGACATATCTCCATCTATCTTCCTCCAACTGCAAACAATTTAATTCTGAAGATTATGAAAAAGACATATATGATGCCCACTTCCAACGTGGAACAGGCACAGCCTACGAACATCATCGCCGTAAGCATCAAGGGTGGCAGCGATACAGGTCTTGTGGATGGCGGCGGCAGCACAGAACCCGCTCATATCAAGGAAGACATCTGGAATATCTGGGGCGAGGAATAGACACCCTCACCATACGACAACAGGGACGTGTCGCACCAGCTGATGCGACACGTCCCTCTCCCAAAAAGGACACGTCCCTATACCAAAAGGGACGTGTCCTTCTCTTTATAACCATACCGGCTGAGGTGTTTGCAGGGTTTATGAACCTGCAAACCTCCCTCTATGGAGCATCGGCCGATGCCCCCTGCCACGCTTGGCCCTGAATGCGGCCGGACGGGCTACAGACGGTTGTCTTTGGGGAAGACTATCTGGGGCTTGAAGCTTCGGGCCTCGTCGAGGTCCATCTGGGCATACGACATGATGATGACCGTATCTCCCACAAGCACCTTTCGGGCCGCAGCACCGTTTAGGCAGATACAACCCGAGCCGCGCTCGCCGCGAATAACATACGTCTCAAAGCGCTCGCCGTTGTTGTTATCTACAATCTGCACTTTCTCGCCGGCAATAAGGCCGGCTGCATCCATCAAATCCTCGTCAATGGTGATGCTGCCCATGTAGTTAAGATTCGCCTCTGTCACTGTGACCATGTGAAGCTTCGACTTTAGAACTTCTATATACATAGCGCCCCTCTCTAACTCCCCCAAAGGGGAGAATATGATTCTTTATTAATAATTCTGACTTTTAGCTGCCCCAACCTGCAATTCCCTCCCATTTGGGGGAGGGTCAGGGAGAGGGGCTTCTTATTTGTATCTTATGTGGTCAATGAGTCTTATGGGTTTTGTGCCGCAGAAGACGGTGATGCAGCCCACGACGGATGGGGCGTCGTCCCAGGAGCTGACGTCGGCCAGCGTGTCGCCGTCCACAATGCTGAAGTACTGCACCTCCAGCCCGTCAATCTTATTTATCTCCCCAACGACATAGTCGTGCGTCTGCTGAACCGAGAAGCCAAGCTTGCGGCTCTCGTTCATGATGCGATAGATGTTGGCAGCCGTCTTACGCTCCTCAGGCGTAAGCAACGTGTTGCGGCTGCTCATGGCCAGGCCGTCTTCCTGACGGATGACAGGACACGGCACTATCTCAAGCCGGAAGCCCAAGTCGGCCACCATGCGGCGTATGACGGCAATCTGCTGATAGTCCTTCTCGCCAAAGTAAGCACGGTCCGGCTCCACGTACATGAAGAGCTTGCTTACTATCTGGCACACCCCGTTGAAGTGTCCGGGCCGCATGGCTCCCTCCATGACGCTGTCAGTGGGAGGATAGCTGAACCGACGCGTGTCGGGCTCAGGATAAATCTCCTTGACCGACGGAGCGAAAGCAATGTCCGCCCCACACTCTTCGAGCAAACGACAGTCTGCCTCGAGTGTACGCGGATAGCGTTCCAAGTCCTTCGGGTCGTTGAACTGCGTGGGATTAAGGAAGATGCTGACCACCGTCACGTCGTTCTCGCTGACGCTTCTGCGCACGAGCGAAGCGTGGCCCTCGTGCAAGGCACCCATCGTCGGCACAAGGCCGATGGTGCGTCCTTCCATGCGTTGTTCCGCCAAACATTCGCGGAGCGCTTTGATGTTGTTTATAACCTTCATGCCTTAGTCTTAAAAATCGTGCAAAGGTACTAATTAATTCATAATTCACTGCGCATAATCTTCAATTATTTTGTGTTTTTATGCCATTATGCAAGAAAAGACGCTATCTTTCATTGCTATTTGCGAAAATAATCGTATCTTTGCGTAGATATTATAGTCTATAAAGAGATGAGCAAAGCCAAGAAGATACTCTTCGTCACACAAGAGATGGTGCCATTCGTCCCCGAGACGGACATGGCTCAGATGGGCAGATACCTGCCTCAGGCTGTTCAGGAAAAGAGCAGGGAGATACGCTCCTTCATGCCCAAATGGGGCATCATCAACGAGCGCCGCAACCAGCTGCACGAAGTCATCAGACTGAGCGGCATCAACATCGTCGTGGACGACACCGACCACCCCCTCGTCATCAAGGTGGCAAGCATTCCTGCCGCCCGCATGCAGATATACTTCATCGACAACGATGACTACTTCATGCGCCGCACCATGGCACACGACGCAGAAGGCAAGGAATACGAGGACAATGCCGAGCGTGCCGCCTTCTATGCCCGCGGCGTACTGGAGACCATCAAGAAGCTGAAGTGGTCGCCCGACATCATACACTGCCTCGGCTGGATGGGCAGCATCCTGCCCCTCTACATCAAGACAGCCTATGCAGAAGAACCCTCCTTCCGCGACTGCAAGGTCATCTTCACGCCCGAGTCTCAGGCCTTCACATCTCCCGTCCCTGCCAACATGGACGGCATCATCGCCTTCCGCAATGCCACCATCTCTGCCACCAGAGGACTGGGCGAGAAGAAACTCGTGCCCATGCTCAACAAACTGGGCATCAAGTATGCCGACGGCGTCGGATTCCTCACGGAAAACGAAGAGCTGACAAAGTATGCCGAAGGACTTGGCAAGCCCTGCCTGCAACCCATCGACACGGAAGACTACGGAGTGTACTACCCCTCCTTCTACGACACCATCTGGAACATAGGCAGAGTGGAAGAGGAGAGTTGAGAGTTGAGAGTTGAAAGTTGAAAATTGAACGTTAAGACATTGAAAGCAGCAAGCATATTCAGGGCATGGCTTTTCTTCATGCTGGCCATTGCCCTCATCTTCACGAGTTGCAGCGAAGAGACAGGCTCGCTCGGCATCTATCCCGAACAGGATGCCATCAGCACCTCGACTGCAAGCTTCGGCATTCTGTCCAACGACCTGCTTAACAGCGTCGTGCCAGCCAACAGCACAGCATGCTACCTGGGCAAAGTCATCGACCCCGAGACGGACGAAGCCATCACCGCAACCTTCGCCGCTCAGTTCCATACGTTTGAGGACTATACCTTCCCCGAGAAGACGTACATCATCCCCGACGCGAACGGCCATCTGTGCGAATCCGTAGAACTGCGCCTCTTCATCAAGAGTACATTCGGCGACAAGAACAACCCCATGAAACTCGAAGTGTGGCCACTCAGCAGGGACGATGACAAACTGCTCAAGGAGTCGGCAAGCCTCTTCACCGACACCGACCTCTTGCAATACGTCGACGACAGCAAGGGACCCATCGCAACCAAAGTCTTCACCGCCACCGACTACATCGTAAGCGACAGCGAGCGAGGCAGCAGCACCTATTCGAACAACGTACGCATCGTGCTGCCCCAAGAGATAGGAGACAACATCATGGAGACCTTCTACAGCAATCCGAGCGCCTTCCGCGACTCCTACTCCTTCATCAGGGAAGTCTGCGCGGGCTTCCTGTTCCGCATCGTCAGCGGTACAGGCACTATGCTCAGCCTCGAGGTCAGCACCATGAACGTCAACTTCAGCTATAAGGACCCGGACGACCCCGAGAACACCATCGAAGCACTCTGCCGCTTCGCTGCCACGCCTGAAGTCATTCAAAGCACACAATTCGAGAGCAGCAACCTCGCAGGGCTCATCGGCAACGAAGAATACACAATGCTCAAGACGCCGGCCGGCATCTGCACAGAACTCATATTACCCGTCGACGACATCTTCGAAGGGCACGAAAACGATAGCATCACTCGTGCCTCCCTCACCCTCAACCGCATCAACAACAAAGATATCATCGCACAAGACGACGACTACGCACTGGGCATTCCGAAGAACCTGCTGCTCGTCCGCAAGCAAAACCTCAGCAGCTTCTTCGAAAAGCATCAGGTAAGTGACTCGCAACAGTCTTACACCACATCATTCTCCAGCACCTTCAACTGCTACACCTTCGACAACATCAGCCGCATCATCTCCTACTGCCACAATGAAAAGCAGGCAGGCATGAAGGCATCTGGCATGTCCGAAGATGAATGGGAAGACGCACATCCCGAATGGAACCATGTGGTGCTTGTACCTGTCACGATAGCAACAGCATCGGACACCTATGGCACCACTACCCAAGTCTCCGTCAACCATGACCTCAGCCTGTGCAGCACAAAGCTTGTTCGCGGCACCGAAGCTAACCCCATACAGCTGCAGGTCATCTACAGCCGCTTCGCAGGCAAATAACCTTACATAACATTTTTACTTTTAACCGCTATGAAACATTTCATGCTCCTTGCGGCCATATCTTTCTGTCTGGCCGTCATGGTTCCCACCTCTGCCCAAGCTGGCAAGAAGAGAGATGCCCGTGTGGCCTATGTCCTAAAGAACCTCAGGCTCAAAGCCGACGTACAAGCTAAGTTCAAGCCCGTGCTCGAGGCTTACCTCAAAGAGCTCTCTGACCTGAAAGACCCATACAAGGAACTTAAGGACAAAATGCAAGATGCCATCGACGCAAACAAGCTCACCGCTGCACAGTGCGACCAGCTCTTCGAGGCAAAGCAGAAGCAAGAAGAGAAAGAGCCTGCTTTGAACCGTAAATACTACGCCAAGTTTAAGACTGTCATCACTGCTCAGCAGGCTTACAAGGCAATGAAACTCAGCGACGACAAACTGGAATAACCAAATGGCAACGACAGACGACAAGAAAATAATCTTCTCGATGGTCGGCGTAAGCAAGGTCATCCAGCAGAACCAGAAGCAAGTTCTCAAGAACATATATCTCTCCTTCTTCTACGGTGCCAAGATTGGCATCGTGGGCATGAACGGCGCGGGCAAGTCCACACTTCTGAAGATTATTGCCGGCATCGAACAGCAATACCAGGGCAACGTCGTGTGGAGCCCTGGCTACAGCGTCGGCTATCTGGAGCAGGAACCACGACTCGACGACGACAAGACCGTTATCAAGGTGGTGAAGGAAGGCGTGCAGCACATCGTGGATGCACTGAAGGAATACGAGGACATCAACCAGAAGTTCGGCCTTCCCGAGTATTACGAGGACGAAGACAAAATGAACCAACTCTTCGCACGTCAGGGGGAGTTGCAGGACATCATCGACAGCACCGACGCATGGAACCTGGACAGCAAGCTGGAGCGTGCAATGGATGCACTTCGCTGTCCGCCCGCCGACCAGCCAATTCGCGAGTTGAGTGGTGGCGAACGACGTCGTGTGGCACTCTGCCGCCTGCTCTTGCAGAAGCCGGACGTCCTGCTGCTCGACGAGCCGACCAACCATCTGGATGCCGAAAGCATCGACTGGCTGGAGCAGCACCTCACGCAGTACGAGGGCACAGTCATCGCCGTGACGCACGACCGCTACTTCCTCGACGACGTGGCTGGCTGGATTCTCGAGCTCGACCGAGGCGAGGGCATTCCCTGGCAAGGCAACTACTCCTCGTGGCTCGAACAGAAGACGAAGCGCATGGAGCAGGAAGAGAAGGTGGCAAGTAAGCGTCGCAAGACGTTGGAGCGCGAGCTGGAATGGGTTCGCATGTCGCCCAAGGCACGTCAGGCAAAGGGCAAGGCTCGTCTGAACAGTTACGACAAACTGCTCAACGAGGAGCAGAAGGAACGCGAAGAGAAGCTGGAAATCTTCATCCCCAACGGGCCGCGACTGGGCAACAAGGTCATCGAGGCACACGGCGTCTGCAAGGCTTTCGGCGAGAAGACGCTCATCAAGGACCTCGACTTCATGCTTCCGCCGGGCGGCATCGTGGGCGTCATCGGTCCCAACGGTGCTGGCAAGACGACCCTCTTCCGCATGATTATGGGACTGGAACAACCCGACGCCGGCACATTCGAGGTAGGCGAGACCGTCAAGATATCCTATGTTGACCAAAGCCACAAGGACATCAAGCCCGAACTTTCCGTATATCAAGTCATCAGCCAGGGCAACGAGCTGATGCGCATGGGCGGCCGCGACATCAACTGCCGTGCTTATCTGAGCCGCTTCAACTTCAGCGGAGCGGATCAGGAAAAGAAGTGCGGCGTGCTCTCCGGCGGTGAACGCAACCGTCTGCATCTGGCCATGGCACTCAAGCAGGAAGGCAACGTGCTGCTACTCGACGAGCCGACGAACGACATCGACGTCAACACCTTGCGTGCCCTCGAAGAAGGCTTGGAGAACTTCGCCGGCTGTGCTGTGGTCATCAGCCACGACCGTTGGTTCCTCGACCGCATTTGCACGCACATCCTCGCCTACGAGGGTGACGGCCAGGTATTCTACTTCGAAGGCAGTTACACCGATTACGAGGCAAACAAGCTCAAGCGCCTCGGACTGGAAGAACCAAAGCGCATAAGATACAGGAAACTGATGGAGGACTAAAAGCCCCCTCCTAACCTCCCCAAAGGGGAGGAACAATAGACACACATGACAATAATAAAAGATAAGGAATACGGCGGCGAGAGGCCGCTTTACACATTGCATGACGCCCGACTGGAACGTGTGACCATCCATTTGGGCGAGTCGAGCATCAAGGAAAGCGGCAACATCGAGGCCTACGACTGCACGTTCCAAGGGAAGTATGTCTTCTGGGAATGCCGCAAGTTCCTTGCCGAGAAGTGTCGCTTCGAAGCGTCGGCACGCTCGTCGCTCTGGTACAGTGAGGACGGAAAGCTAAAGGATTGCCACGTTGATGCACCGAAGATGTTCCGCCGCATGAAGGGCATCGACCTGCAGAACTGCCTCTTCACCGACGCACAGGAGACACTGTGGGACTGCGACCGCGTCAGCATCAAGGACTGCGAATTTCACAACGCCGACTACTTCGGCATGCATACCGACAACGTCCGCATTGACAAACTGCACCTCGAAGGCAACTACGGCTTCCAGTACAGCAAGAATGTGGAGATAAGGAACTCCCTCTTGAACAGCAAGGACGCTTTCTGGGAGACGGAGAACGTCACGATAGAGGACAGCGAAATCAACGGCGAGTACCTCGGCTGGTACAGCAAGGGGCTCACACTCATACGTTGCCACATCACCGGCGAGCAGCCTCTTTGCTACTGCGAGGACTTGACGCTCGTGGACTGCACTTTTGGCTCTGACGCCAACCTCATGCTTGAGTACAGCACCGTCCAGGCAAGTATCAAGGGCGATGTCCATAGCATCAAGAACCCGACCAGTGGCAGCATCACCGTAGAGGGCCGCATCGGGGAACTCATTATCGATGAGAACCAGAAGGCACCAGCAGACTGCACTATCAAAGAAATATGAGGGAGTTAAAGAAGTTAAAGGAATTAAGGAAGTTAAAGGACAATAGAATTGGAAGCTGCCAAAGGTGTCGTCTTTAACTTCCTCAGCGAGCGAAGCGAGCGATAACTCCTTTAACTTCTTTAACTCCCCCATAAATCCCGACCGATGACCTACACGCAGAGTAAAGACCAATTGCTCTCGCTCATACGCGAAGGCGGTAAGCTTGACTGGAAAGCCCAGGTCAGGCTTGCCGCCTTGCTCAGTTTCCCCAGCATGCTGGCACAGATGGTGCACATCATGATGCAGTACATCGATGCCAGCATGGTGGGCAGCCTCGGTGCGCGTGCCAGTGCCAGCATCGGCCTGGTGAGTACCACGATATGGCTTTTCGGCAGTCTGTGCTCGGCAGCCAGTGTGGGCTTCTACGTCCAGGTGGCACACAGGATAGGTGCCTGCGACTTTGCCGGAGTCAGACAAGTACTGAGGCAAAGCTTCATGGCATGCATACTGTTTGCACTCGTGCTAAGTTGTATTGGTGTTGGCATCAGCAGCTACCTGCCGCATTGGCTGGGCGGAGGCGAGGACATCTGCCACGATGCGAGCCTCTACTTCATGTTCTTCTCCCTGTGCCTACCCTTCTCGATGCTCAACTCCCTCTGCTCCGGGATGCTCCGCTGCAGTGGCAACATGCACATACCAAGCCTGTTGAACATGGGCATGTGTCTGCTCGACGTGCTTTTCAACTGGCTGCTCATCTTCCCCACCCGCACCTTTCACCTTTCGACTTCCAACTTTCAACTTTCACTTAGCATTCCAGGCGCCGGTCTTGGCGTGGTGGGTGCCGTGCTGGGCACAGCCTTTGCCTTCATCATCTGCTCAGGTTTGATGTGCTACTTCACTGTCGTCAGGAGCAAAGAGCTCTCGCTCCGTCAGGACTCAGGCACCTTTATTCCGCAGCTCTCCACACTTCGCGAAAGTTTCCGCATCGCTGCACCCATTGCCGTTGAGCACGTCATCCTGTGCGGAGCACAAATAGTGAGCACGCTTATCGTGGCACCCTTGGGCACGGTGGCGATAGCTGCCAACAGCTTCGGCATCACGGTGGAGGCGCTTTGCTACATGCCGGGGTATGGCATCTCGGATGCTGCCACGACGCTCGTCGGGCAGAGTCTCGGAGCCGGACGCCGCTTCCTGGCTCGCAGCTTCGGACGCATCACGCTCTTCCTCGGCATCGGCATGATGACGCTCATGGCCGTCGTGATGTACACCACCTCGCCTGCCCTGATGACACTCATGACGCCCGATGTGGACGTACAACGCCTTACGGTCGAGATACTTCGCATCGAAGCCTTCGCCGAGCCGATGTTTGCCGCCAGCATTGTCTGCTACGGCATCTTCGTCGGAGCACGCGACACGCTCATCCCTTGCACGATGAACCTGACGAGCATCTGGTTCGTGCGCATCACCATGGCATACATCCTGGCTTCCACGATGGGACTACGCGGCGTTTGGATTGCCATGGCAGTGGAACTCACCTTCCGGGGCATCATCTTCCTCATCAGGTTCCGAGGCGACGGATGGCTAAGAAAATTCTCGACGACAGGCAAATAACCGTTACCCCACAAGTCAACTGGTGAAACTTCTGCCTTGACGCAACACAATTTAACGTTTGTTTCCGATTTGTTTCTCGTGAAGAAACAATTTGTTTCTCGTGTGGAAACGGTTTGTTTCTCCAGAGGAAACAGTTTGTTTCTCACGTGGAAACAACAGTCGTGACACGTCTGCTGAAAAACGTCGTTGGCGGCAAGGAAGTCGTGACTGCTGTCCGGGGAATTTAAATCCTCGGACAGGAATAAGAAAACAAAGAAGCGATGCGCCATCTTGCGTGGCACATCGCTTCTATTCTTTAACAATCATGTCTCAATCAGATGCCGAGCTTCTGACGGATGTCCTGAGGAATGGCGTTCTTGTTGATGACGATGTTCATGGTCTTGTAGGCTGCGTATGCCTGGCTGACGTACCAGAAGCCCTTGAACGGACCGCTCTCGCCCCAAGAGTTCTTCATCATGAAGTACTCCTTGCCGTACTGATCCTTGGCAATACCATAGATTTGCATGCCGTGGTCGTCAGTCGTCTCCCAGTTGTCGTAAGCCTCTTGACGCATCTCGGGAGTAATCTCCTTCTCAGCATTGGCACTGACAATCTCCACTTTCTCCGAGGCTTTCTCGCCCGTCCAGCGTGCCTGGTCGCTGCCCACGCCTGCCTTGAACTTGGTGTCGGGCACCATAGCCACGCTCTTGTTCTTGCCGCTGCGACGGCTGAAACCATCTTCGCTGACGTCGGCACCCCAAGCAAATGTCCAGCCGTTCTTGACCGATTCGTACATGACGCGCATCAGGTCGTCGAGGGGCAGGTTGTAGCTGCTTGCCCAGCGCCAGTTGTCTTCAATCTCCAGAATGAAGGTGCTCCAGTAGGGATGGTGTGTGTAGCTGGTCAGGCTGACGTAGTCATTGGGGTCGAGCTTCAGGTAGTCCTTGACGAAGCTCTGCGGTGTGTAGCGCACGCCCTTGTACTCGAACTCCTCGGGGCACTTGCCGAAGTAGCCGTCGAGCATGGATTGCAAGGCCGACTTCCATGCCTTCGGATAAATCTTCTTTGCGCTGCTCTTCGAGATACTCTCCAGATAAGCAGCCATCGGGGGGAAGAACTGGCCGAAGTTGAAAAGGCTGTCGCCGTACTCGGTGATGGGATAAGGCATCAAGCCCTCGGGAACAAGGCCGTAATGCTCCATGCAATAGATGGCATCCTCGAAGCTGCCGCCTTGGCTGAAGCTTGCGTCGCCGTGGGTGCGGACATGCTTGTCGGCACGGTCAACATAGGTTTTGCTGACGAGGAACGACTCGCAGAGGTCGAGGTCGTCTTTCAGCGCAGGGTTCTTCTTGATGGCCTCACTCTCCAGGAATGCCAAAGAGGAATAGGCCCAGCAAGTGCCCGAGCTGTTCTGGTTCTTGATGCTTGTCACGGGATTTTCGATGATGGTGGTGAAGATGAGGCTGTCCTTGTCGGCCTTCTTCTCCTTGTCTTTTGCAGCTGCAGGCATGACGAGCAATGCGGCTGCAGCAAGTGCGATGAGTTTTTTCATTATTTTGAATTTTGAATTTAATTATTTTGAATTAATAAGGTATCCTGTCTTTGCCGAGGAATCTGCAACCGTCCCTGGTGATGAGGATGTCGTCCTCGATGCGGATACCGCCAAAGTCCTTGTACGTCTCAAGCTTGTCGAAGTTGAGGAACTCCGCGCAATGTCCTGTCGAGCGCCAGTCGTCAATGAGTGCCGGAATGAAGTAGATGCCGGGCTCGTCCGTTACGACAAAGCCTTCCTGCAAGCGTCGGCCCATTCGCAGACTGCAGGTCCCGAACTGCTCCAGGTTAGGTCGCACCTCATCGTCGAAGCCGACATAGGTCTGTCCAAGGCCCTCCATGTCGTGCACGTCCAAACCCATCATGTGGCCCAAGCCGTGAGGCATGAACATGGCATGTGCCCCTGCACGCACGGCCTCCTCGGTATCGCCCTTCATCAAGCCAAGTTCCTTGAGTCGTTCGGTCATAAGTCGGCACACGGCAAAGTGTACGTCCCACCACTTCACGCCAGGTGCAGCGAGCGTCAAGGCATAGTCGTGGCAGTCCTTTACGATGTCGTAAATCTCCTTCTGGCGTTGCGTGAATGTGCCGCTGATGGGAGTCGTGCGCGTGTTATCGCTGCAATAGTTCTCGTTGGTCTCAGCTCCTGCATCTACCAGGAGCAGTCGTCCTGCCTCGAGGGGCCTGGGGCTTGGGTAGCCGTGCATAATCTCGCCATGCATCGTGACGATGCTCGGGAAGCTGACCATGCAGCCATGACTGCTCGCAATGCCGCTGATAACGCCTGATATTTCCTGCTCCGTCACACCTTCTCGGCACATCTTCATGGCCGTGGTGTGCATCTCGTAACCGATAGCACAAGCGCGCTCTATCTCTTCTATCTCGCCCTGACTCTTCACGGCACGCTGGTCGATGACCGCTTTGATGAGTTCCACGCTGGCAGCCTCCCTTTGCTGAGAGGGATGGATGCCCAGCATGTCCATGAGCTGAATCATGTGGTCGTGACGATACGGCGGCAGGAAATGGATGCGCTGACCGCTGGCTTTTGCCTTCTTTATGAAGTCCGAGAGGCTCTTCATCGGCAAAGTCTTGGCCACGCCACACTCGGCAGCCATGTCGGCAACGCTATCTACAGAGCCGAACCAAACAATGTCGTCGATGTCGATATCATCGCCAACGAGGTACTCTTGGTTGTTGTCAACATCGATGATGCCAGCCAAACCTTCGCGATGCTGGCCATAGAAATAGAGGAAAGAGCTGTCCTGACGGAAGCGATAGACGTTGCTCGGGTAGTTGGCCGGCGAGTCATTGTTGCCCATCAGCAGTATGATGCCAGAGCCGATGCGCTCTTTGAGCAGCCTGCGCCGCTCGACGTATGTGTTTTTATCGAATAACACCTTTGTAAATTTACTATTTGAGGATTTACTATCTACTATTTAACACTTCACTTGTTGAGTTTTTCTGCAGCCTGACGAATGACCTTGAGGGTCGTCGTGTCACTTGCAAAGACTGCATTCAAGCCTTGTTCTTCTTGAGCTGGATCGCCTACGTAGTCGTCCCAACGCTGCCAACGGACATGCTTCGGCTGGGCATATCCGCCCCAAGCCCAGAAGCAACATCCCTGCAGCTTGCCTTCGTCCATTAGGCTGAAGGCATATTCATAATAGATGTCGCGACCTTGAGTGGTCGAACCCAACTCAATGCGATAGCCATCGCGGGGATAACCGAACTCCTCCAAGACCATTGGCTTGTTCAAGTCCTTGACGATGTTCCAGCAACGGTCCATGTAGGCACGCGTCATGCGGGCTGCATAGGGAACGCTGTCCACGACAGAGGTCTCGCCATTCTTTGCCAGACCATTCACGAGCGGACCGCTTGCCGGGCCGAGCCAGTGCCAGTTGTAGGGCCAGATGTGGATGCAGACGTAGTCAATCTCGGGGAAGGCATGAACCTGACGGAAGAGGTCGGGATCGTACTCACAACCCTCGAGACCTTCGCTTCCAGTCGTAACCAAATGGTTGCCATCAAGGCTCTTGATGAGCTTAGCCTGTGCCTCGACCCACTGGGCAAAGCAGGCCTTTGTCAAGGAGTCGCGTGCGAAGGCACGAGGCTCGTTGGCAAGTTCCCAAGCCATAATGGCAGGCGATTCGCTATAAGGCTTGCCTGTAACGGTATTGGTGCGAGAGACGATGTGGCGAACATGACGCTCTGCCATAGCCTTTGCGCTGTCGTTCTTGACGAATTGGCAATGATAGTCCTGTGCGATGGTCCAGTCCGACCAGTCGGGCACAGGGCCGCATCCTGCCCATTCGAGGTAGGCGCCGTATCCCCCACTCCATTCCCATGCATTGTTCAGGAAGAGGACTGCCGTCATCTCACGCTTCTCGAGTTCTGCCAAGAGGTAGTCCAAGCCCTGGAGGATAGTGTCGTTATAGACGCCTGGCTCTGGCTGAAGGACTGGCACGACGTGCGATGCCACCGTGTCCGGGCCTTCGCCGGAGGCAAGGACACGCACATTGGTGATGCCCACCTCCTGCATCAGGTCGAGTTCCTTCTGCAGACGTTCACGGTCGCCGCCCTGACCTTCGCTTGCCAAGACTGCACCGTACCAGAAGTTAGCGCCGATGAACTTATACTCGTTGTCGCCTCGATAGAACTTGCCATCGCGAGTTGTCACGAAGTCTGGTCCGCTGCCTGACAGAGTGTCCTGGCATGCATAGAGTCCAGCCAACGCAAGAATGATGTAAAGACAAGCAATACGTCTCATAACAATATGGTATAAATTATATGATGATCTTGCTCTTGTGGTAGTTATCGCGGAAGGCTGTGGGCGAGCAACCTTTTTTCTTCTTGAAGATGCGGTTGAAGTTACTGATGTTGTTGAAGCCGCAACTGTAGCAAATCTCTGCAACGCTGGTGTGGGTATCCACCAGCTGACGGGCAGCATAGCCGAGGCGGATGTCAATGATATAGTCGCTGACCGTCTTGCCTGTACGCGTGCGGAAGAAACGGGAGAAGGCAGCCGGTGTCATTCCTGCTATGTCGGCAAGGGTCTTCAGACGTATCTCGCCCTTGAAGTTCTGGTCGATGTGCTCCTCGACAGCACGCACGCGACGGCTCTCGGGCGTATTCTTCACGTTGGCAAACGACTTGCTGGCCAACAGGTGATAATTGTCCTGAAGGGAGAGCTCGTAGAGTATCTCGAGCAGGGAGAGCATCCGGTAGAAGCCGGGCTGAGCCGAAGTGATGTTCGTTATCTTGCCGTACAGCTCCATGATAGCAGGCAACTCGAAGGCAACACCTCGCTTGGCATTCTCGAAGAGGGCGCGCAGGCTCGAGAGTTGGTTCTTCTGAAGGAATTGCTCACCGAGCAAATCGGGAGGGAACTGAATGGTAATCTCATGGATGGAATGGCTTTGGCAGTCGTACTGGTCCCACATATGTTCCAGTCCGCTTCCGACGAGCACCAGGTCATACTTACCCAGAACCTCGATGCTGTCGCCAACAATACGGCGGGCTCCATCGCAATGCTCCACGAAGTTCAGTTCCATCTCCTCGTGTTTGTGGAGCGGATAAGTGAACGAATCCTTGTCACGGTCGAGCATCAGGAAGCAATCCTTCTCGCTCAATGGCGTAACCTCTGTTATAACTTTGTCTGTCATAGAATTTAATTGTAGGCTTTAGAGTTAATTGTTAGTTATTAGTTTCGGCGGCACAAAATTACACTTTTTTATCAAAAGTTACAAGTTTTGAACAATAAAATAACCTCACCAATGAAATTACGCAAAAATATCAGGGATGATTAAAGTCTCGGGAATCACAGAGATGAGCAGAACAGGCAATCATACGAAGATAACAAGAGGGCTTTCCCCCTCTTTGTCCGGCACTCAGAATGGTCCGATTCGGCACTTTTTGGGAGCGCGGGCGTCCTGCCCGCTCAGGCTGAAATAATACGCCAAGGAGTTTGCACATACATGTAGATGCAATTGCATGTACATGTAGATGCAATTGCATCTACATGTATGTGCAAACAACCCAGCACGCCAGGTTGGGCTTGCGAGGCAAGGAAAATAGGGGCTTAGGGCAGGAGGCAAGCGGCAAAAAAAACTAAAATCAGCCCCACTCTTTTGGCCGAAATCAATATTTTTTGTAATTTTGCATAAAATTATGTGTAATCCGACACAATAAACTCACATTATATATCGTTATTTAAAACAGGATGAAAAAACTGCTCTGGATAGGTATGCTCATTGTGTCCCTCAGTGTGAGGGCCCAATTCGACGCGGCGTTTACCAACACCTGGGCGTTGCAGTCCTACTACAACCCTGCAGCGGCAGGGCTCGACAGCAAATTGAACGTCGTGGGAATGTACAGCCTGCAGATGGTGGGCTACGAGGGAGCTCCCAAGACAATGGTCATCAACGCCGACATGCCCCTGTTCTTCGTCGGACCGAAGCATGGCGTTGGCGCCGCTTTCCTCAACGACGCCATCGGTGCCTTCTCGAACAAGAAGATACAGCTGCAGTACGCCTTCCACCAGAAGTTCCTCGGCGGCAGAGCCAGCATCGGCATCCGTCCGGCACTCCTCATGGTGGGCTTCAACGGCTCAGAAATGGACCTCATCGACCCCGGCGACCCGGCATTCGCCTCGAACGACGTGAAAGGCAATGCCTTCGACCTCGACGTCGGGCTCCGATACACCTACAAGAACGTCTGGTACGCCGGCGTAAGCGCCATCCATCTAATGGGACCTACTGTCAAGCTGGGCGATGACAAGACACACGAAGTCACGGTGGACCCCACCTTCATGGTGCAGGGAGGATACACACTCACCTTCCGGCAGCCACGATACAAACTGGCAATGGACGCATTGGTACGCTCCGACCTCAAGAACTGGCGAGGCGACATCAATGCACGACTCCTTTACGAAGGCAACAAACATAAGCTCTACGGTGGCCTCATGTACAGCCCCACCATCAGCGTAGGTCTCCTGCTCGGCTTCGACTTCCACGGCATCAACATCGGATACTCCTACGAGGTCTACACAGGCGGCGTGGGAGCCTTGAACGGAACACACGAGATACTCATCGGATACCAGCACGACCTCGACGTGTTCAAGAAAGGAAAGAACCTCCACAAATCCGTCCGAATACTCTAAGAAACTAAATTGATACTATATAATAATAAGATGAAGACAAAAAGTCTGCTTTTAGTAGGTGCAGCAATCGGCTGCATGGTCTTGGCCTCCTGCTTCGGTTCCAACACGTCGGCAAACGCCGTCGGAGGCGAACTGACAGGCGTCAAAGGCTCTTCCTTCTCGGAACCGACTCCCTTCGGAATGGTTCCCATACACAAAGGCTCACTCAAAATCGGCCTCGAGAAGAACGATACATTGTGGGGCACAGAATATCCTCTGCGCGACATCAGCGTGGATGGCTTCTGGATGGACCAGCATGAGATAAGCAATGCAAAGTACCGCCAGTTCGTAAACTGGGTGCGTGACAGCATCATCCGAGAGCGTCTTGCCGACCCAGCTTATGGTGGCGACGAGACATACAAGATTGAGGAAGACAAGGAAGGCAACCCCATCACGCCTCACCTCGACTGGAGCAAGGCCATTCCCTGGCGAAAGGCCAACGAAGATGAAGACCGCGCCATACAAAGCGTCTACGTCATCCATCCCATCGACGGCACAAAGATGCTCGACGCCAGCCAGATGAACTATCGCTACGAGATATACGACTATGTGCAGGCTGCGCAGCGTAAGTACCGTCTCAACCCAGAAGAGCGCGACCTCAACACAGACCACGCTATCAGCAACGAGCAGGTCATCATCAGCAAGGACACTGCATGGATCGACGATGACGGCAAAATCATCCGCCAGACCATCACCCGACCCCTTTCCGGACCTTGGGACTTCCTGAATACATACATTGTTAATATATATCCCGACACAACTTGCTGGGTGAACGACTTCCGCAATGCCGACAACGAACGTTACATGAAGCTCTACTTCTCGAATCCGCTCTTCGACGACTACCCGGTAGTAGGCGTCACCTGGGAACAGGCAAATGCTTTCTGCGCCTGGCGTACGAACTTCCTTCTGAAAGGCTTGGGCGGCTATGCAAAGCAGATACAACGCTACCGACTGCCGACTGAAGTGGAATGGGAGTATGCTGCCCGAGGCAAGGAAGGCAATCCGTTCCCTTGGGAAAGCAAAGAAGTCAAAAGCGACAAGGGATGCTTCTACGCCAACTTCAAGCCCGACCGGGGCAACTACACACAGGACGGCTCGCTCATCACCAGCAAGTGCGGCATCTTCTCG
>JAFUGG010000056.1 GCA_017469525.1 Bacteroidaceae bacterium
CCAACGGCATCCTCAACGTCAGCGCCAAGGACAAGGCAACCGGCAAGGAGCAGCACATCACCATCACCGCCTCCAGCGGTCTTAGCAAGGAGGAAATCGAGCGCATGAAGGCCGAGGCAGAAGCCAACGCAGAAGCCGATAAGAAGGAACGCGAGAAGGTTGACAAACTCAATCAGGCCGACTCGATGATCTTCCAGACCGAGAACATGCTCAAGGAAAGCGGTGATAAGATTCCTGCCGACGTGAAGAGCGAAGTCGAGGCTGCCGTTGCTAAGTTGAAGACCGCACATCAGGCACAGGATCTCGCTGCCATCGATGCAGCCATGAACGAGTTGCAGACCGCAGCAGGCAAGATGTATCAGGCTCAGCAGCAGGCTGGTCCTCAGCCCGGCCCTGACATGAACGGCGGCTTCACAGGCGCAGGCCCCAACCCCGGCAATGACAACAACGGCGGCCAGCAAGGCCCCGACATCCAGGACGCCGACTTCGAGGAGGTGAAGTGAGCAATATCTATTAATAAAGAATGGGAGCGGCGCACCGTATTAAACGATGCGCCGCTCTTTTGCCATTCGGCTGACCGAGCAGAACTGTTTGGTTCATTGCACGTACATGTATTTGCAATTGAATTTACATGTATGTGCACATACATGTACGTGCAACGAAATCTACCTGCCACGCTTAACCTTCTATGTTGGGAGATGGGTCGTTCTTATCAGACAGCAACAAAAAAAATCGGGCAAGACCTGTCTGGTCTACGCCCGAATATCCATGGATGTATTTCCAAATTACATACCTGATTACATGCTCTTTCCGATGACGACGTTGGAGTTGCCCGTCACTTCGGCATTGTTGCCGCCGCCGAAGACGTTGCCAGTGACGTCGGCTCCCTCTACGGTGTGCGTGCGCTCGGCCTCCGTCTGGCCTTCAGGCGATACGAAGACAATGCTCTCGCCCGTCTGAGTGCCAACCAGCACATTGGTGTTGCCTTCCACCTTAGCCTCGTTGCCACCGCCGAAGACGATGCCTATCGAGCCAATCTTGCCCGTAGCATGAGCTGGCAGCGTCACTGTAGAGCCGTCCTTGAGGGTTCTAGTGGTGCCGGCATAGGTAGAGGACGTTTCGTCCTTCCACTTGCCGAGTGCCTCGTTGATGTTCACCGTAGGATTGCCCTTCACGACAGCCGTTGAGCCAAGACCGCCACCGAAGACGCGGCCGATGCTGGTACAAGACTTGATGTTGATGGTCGGGTCTGTCTTGCCAGCCGGTGTTGTATAGGCAGCCTGGTTGCCGCAGCCGTACAGCTCGCCGATGGTGATGGGGTGGCAGCCGGTCTCTTCCACGTTCACCGTGATGGAGCCCATGATGTCGCCGCTGATGTTGTTGCCGCCGAACACACGGTCGAAGTGTCCGCTCGTGATGGTGAGCACGATGTCGCCGCCCACGTTGGCTGCCTTGGCTCCGCCGTAGAGCTGCGTCATCTTGGTGATGCAGCCCAGCTTCACTTGCGAGTTGCCGCTCATGTAGGCTTCGTTGCCGCCGCCGTACACTTCTTCTATCTCCAGCGGACACGTTCCGAACTCGTCCAGGTAGGCAACAGAGGCCTGCCGCACGTTGCCCAGGGTGTTCGAGCCGCCGAAGACGCCGTGGATCGTGCCGCCAAGCACCTCTACCGACGCTTCACCCGTGCCGTAGGTGCTCGTGCCGTCTTCATAGAAGCCGACGTTGGCGCCAGGGTTGGCCTGCCATGTCTCGTTCTTGTTGATGCGGTCCTTGCCGTTGCCGCCGCCGAAGAGGTAGTTCACTTCGTAGCAACCGTACATTAGCACGTCGGTGCTCGGGGTGGAAGCGGCATTGCCGCCGCCATAGACGTATTCGATGCTGGCTTCGTCGCAACCGTCGACTACGACTTGCAGGGGCCGGCCGGTGGCGGTATGCGTGTAGCTGCCGTTGCCGGTGTACTGGCCGTCGGCATCGTCCACCCACGGCTCGTAGGCTGCCAGGTTGCCGCCGCCATAGACGGCCTGCACCTCGTAGGTGTCGGTGCCCTTCTCGGGCTTCGTGTCGTTCACGCTGTATGTGCCGCCGCTCTCCGTCACGCCTCTGGTGCGGAGCACATGCACGAGCACCGTACCCTGCGGCGAGCCGTTGAGATTGTTGCAGCCAAAGACACGGCCGGTGGCAGCGATGGTGTTGCCCTGGTCGTCGGTGGTCGTGCTGACGCGGAAGGCGGTGCCGTTGAGCGTCACCTTCACGTTGCCGCGCACCATAGCGCCGGCGTTGGCTATCTCGGCAGCCGTGGCTCCCGCACCGGGTATCACGCCCTGTCCGCCGCCATAGGCATTGCCCAGAATGATGCCGCCCGTGAGGTTCACGTCCGTAGTGCAGGTGGAGTTCTCAGAGGGGTTGCCATAAGTGGAAGCGTGGGCCTTGGCCGTCGTGCCGTCGGCATAGAGGCTCGGGTCGTTGCGCCTGTCGTGGGTGTTGGTATTGGCAATGGCACCGCCGCCGTAGACGTCACCGCCTACGAGGCCGCCTTCGATGTTCACCGTGACGTCGTGGTTCACCAGTCCTGCCGTGGGCGAGGAGATGCTGCCCGCACCGCCGCCGTACACGTTGCCGTCCACCTTGGCATCGGCCAGGATGTCCACCACTGTGTTGCGCCTTACGTGACCGGCATTGCCGCCGCCAAACACATTAGTATACACGTGGGCCTTGCCGATGGTGACGAGGGTGTTCTTGACGTAAGCCGCCTGACGATAGGCCGTCAAGCTGCTGGCCACACCGCGGCCGGAGCCATAGACGGAGCCATGGACCTCGGGCGTAGCCGATGTGCCGTGAATATATACGCGGGTCAGACCGGAGGCGTAGGGATAGGGGTTGGTGGTGAGGGGGTCGGAGGTCACGTTGATATGGGAATCGTCGCCCTCCTCGCCTTCTTCGCCGACGGAGGCCAAGGAGCCGCCGCCATAGACATCGCGCCAGATGGTGCCGCCCGTGATGTTGACCGTCGTGTTGCCGCGCACCTTGCCGGCCGTCTCACTGATGGTGCCGTTGGGGTGGTCCACACCGCGGCCCGAGCCATAGACGTTGCCGGAGTAAATCAGAGTGCTCTCCTCGCTGCCTATCGTGCCGCCACTGATGTTGAGGCGGGCGTCTTCCCAGACGTGGCCGTTCTCGCCAGAGCCGAAGACGGAGCCATAGAGGCGGCCGCCGCTGATGTTCACTTCAGTGGAATGGGAGTAACCCATCTGGCGGTACTGCAGGTCGATGGCAACGCCATCTTCAGTATAGTTGTCGGCCACCATACCGCAGCTGGAGCCGAAGACGTGGCCGTTGTTGTCGCCGGGGGCCAGGAGCGCATAGCCGCTGGTGCCGGTGCCGCTGAGGGCCGAGCCGTCGGGGTTGACGTTGCCGATGTAGCCGCCGCTGACGGTGACGGTGGCCTTGCCGGCATCCACCTCGTCCTCAATCTCGTCGACGATGTGGAGGTCGGTCTCGGACAGTCTGTAGATGCCCACGGAGGCCAGCAGGCCGCCGCCGTAGACGGCACGGCGCACTACGCCGCCCGTCATGGTGACGTTGGCGTGGCCATAGACACGGCCGGCCGTAGAGCTTCGGGTCTCGGAAGACGAGTGATAGAGGGGGTCTACGCCACGGCCGCCGCCGAAGACGTGTCCGCGGAATGGGTTCTTCGAGGATCCGTCGGCCTCGGTCTTATGCCTACCGCCTTCGCCCTCGTCGAGGGGCCAGCCGATGATGCCGCTGTAGATATTCACATGGGTGTCGTTCTTCACGTGCCCATTCTCTCCGCCGCCGAACACGGCGCCGTAGATATAGGGTGCGTCGGTGCCGGCAGTCCAGCCTGTCTGCTCGTCGGTGCCAATGGTGACGAAGGTCTCCTTGACATACCCCATGCTGGAGATGCGGTCGGCTATGCTGGCCGACACACCGCGGCCGGCGCCATAGACGCGGCCGTTGTTTCGACCTTCGTGGCCGGGCGTGGTGTCGCCCACGGTGCCGCCCGTGATGCTGACGCGCACAGTACCTGTGGTGGCGGTGAACACGCCGGTAAGGTAGTCCAGATAGGCGCCGTCGGGGTTGACGATGTTGCCGCCCGCATCCACTATCTCGTCGTGGACATGGACGCCTGTGGGCTTGGCCTCGATGGTACCCACCGATGCCATGGCACCTGAGCCATAGACATTATGCCAGACGTGGCCGCCGGTCATCTTCAGCTCGGCGTTGCCATAGACGGCACCGGCCGTCAGGCTGTACCAGTCGGAACCTGCCTGCTGGTAGAGGTCCACGCCGCGGCCGCCGGCATAGACGTTGCCGCGGAACACGGACTTCACGGCCACACCGTGGTCGTCGAAGCCGACCTCGTCGGCCAGCAATGCCGTGCCGATGGAACCGCCGCTAATCTCCACATAGGTGTCGGCCTTCACGTGCCCGTTGGCACCGCCGCCGAAGACGGAGCCCTTGATGTCGGCTCCCGGCTCGATATATACCTTAGCGTTATGTACGAAGGCCATCTTCACGGCATCGGTGTTGGGCGCTGCGGCCAGACCGCGGCAGCTGCCATACACGAAGCCACAGTTGAAGCCCTGCTTATCTACATTGGCGGGGCTACAGTAGCCGATGACGCCACCCTTGATGCGCACCTCGGTATTGCCGGTGCTGGTGTCGGTGTAGTTGGCAATGCCGGTGGAGGGGTCGATGGTGGCGATACCCACGGTGGCCAGTGAGCCACCGCCGAAGACGTCGTGGTAGATGGTGCCGCCGCTCACCTCGACATAGGTGTTGCCGCCTACGCGGCCGGCGGTGAGGCTGTAGATCTCCATGCCGCTGGCAGAATAGATGTCGATGCCTCGGCCGCCGCCATAGACGTTGCCTCGGTAGATCAGCACGCCGCGACCGTTGTCATCGATTACGTGCTCTTCGTCGCTCAGCTCGGTGCCGATATAGCAGTTGTCCTTGATATAGACCTCGGTGTCCTTGCGCACATGGCCGTTCTCACCCGAGCCGAAGACGGAGCCACGCACATGGGCGTTGCCGCCGATGGTGACGGTGGCATACTTGACAAAGGTGAACTCGGACAGGCCGGGCTTACCGTAACCGGAGCCATAGACGTAGCCGCCGCCATAGACATGCTTGCAGTTCTCGTCGGTGCCGATGGAGGCCGTGCCGTCGATGAGGATATTGATGAGGCCTGTGGCGTTGTCAGAGGCGATGCCCACGGAGGCCAGCTCGCCGCCGCCATAGACAGCCTTGTCAATCTGTCCGCCGCTGACGTGGATGGTGGCGTTGCCTTCCACGAGGGCTGCCATCTCATCGTTCCCGTGGCCGCTGCCGCCGCCGAAGAGCTTGCCATGGATGGTGCCGCCCGTCATGGTGATATAGGTGCTGTCGTTGGTGGCCGTGGCGTTGGCGCTGACATTGCCCAGCTTGCCGCCGCCATATACATTATTATATATAATGGTGGGCTTCTCGTCGTCGGCCTGGCTGATGTTAATCTCCACGCCTTGCGCCATATTGGTTTCTTCACCATAGCCGCCGCCGAAGACACAGCCGTCCGAGGCGATGATGTCCGTCTTCACGATATGTCCGCCCGCCATCGTCGTCCAGTCCTCCACAGTGGTCGAGCCCACCGTACCGCCCATGATGTTGAGCGTGGCCTTGCCATTGATGGTGCCGCGGGTATTGCAGCCACCGAAGACATTGCCCTTCATAAGACCACCGGTCATAGTGATATCGACAGTCGGTCCGTTTTGTTGGTTGGCGCCGCCATATACACTTCCTTGGGTAGTTACTCCATTGACGGTTCCCTCCAATGCTTCATTGGTACCACCTGTGATGTAAATAGAAGTATTCTCCAGAGCATAGCCATAGTTACCTCCACCATATATACCACGTTCTACGTATGTATCATCGGCGATGACCAGATTGGTGCCGAAGGTCATTTCGCCACAGGAAGTGGCACCTTGTCTACCTGCGCCGGCGGCATAGACGTTGCCACCATTAGCATAGCCCAGAACTTTAGTGCTTCCCTCACTGTTAACCGAACCATCGCCACCGACATAGACGTATGATGTCCCGTAGGTCTGGCCGCCATCGTCATCCGTTCCGTTACAGCCTGCGGCGAACCAACCTTTTACTTGACCGCCAGTCATGACCATGACGCGGTTGCCTCCTGCAGGTGATTTTGCCGCTCCGCCATAGACATTGCCATGGATGGTGCCGCCTTTAATGCGAAGGTTTAAGGACAGGCGTTCGTAATTTGTTGTTGTATTGGGCGTACTGTTATTAGAAGGTGCATTATTATAGCTGTCGATGCCACCACCTATTGAACAGATGTCACCACCTTCAATTACAACATTTCGTGTACCTACATTAGTTTGAGAACCCGCAGAACTGAGATACATACATTGTCCTGCACCGCCTTGCAAATAGGTGGCTGTATTAGTACCCTCCATAAAGAAAGTAGAACCAATGGTTCCGCTCTTGACTATCAGGTCGAGGGTGTGTTTATTATCCCTATTTCCACGATCAGAGAAACTACCGCTGTAACCAAACATGGGGCCATAGATAAACTCCAGTGTTGAGTTAGCACCCTTAGCTCGGTCATAATCATTACCCATGGTAATCTTCGCATTGGCAGCTGTTCCAGAAACAGTAAACCCTGTATTAGCTGTCCCGCTGTTATAGGTACTATGGCCTTTGTAGAAATCAAAATACTGGTATGTGCCACTTTCTACCTTGATGCTATATTGCGGACTCGCAACTGTTCCAGTTCCATTATATCCAGTTATCAAATTGGCACAGAGGCTGGTAGTAGTCATTCCGCGACCTATCCACAAGTTTTGGTAACCGGCATTGACGGTATTCGTGCTATTCCATCTTGTGAACTCTATCTTCGAAACGCCATTATTATTCGGGGTGATGTTACCCGTGAAGGAATAAGTGCCTCTGTAGTCACTGCTACCATCGGGCTCTACCATCATGATGGTGACAGGAGATGTCGTAGTGATGGTACCTGTTACATTTCTGTTCAGCACAAGGATGTTGGTCTCGTAGTTGCCGCCAGATACGTTATAGGTGATAGTGTTGCCACTGGCATACGTAATATTATTCAGGTTCACCCATGTTGCTTCTAATTCTATCTCTGCGGACGTGCAGTTGACACTGGTATAGGGCAGATTGGTAAACACGATATCTGCATCAAGGGGCAGCACGGCTTCGTCGTTATAGCCATTGATATATTCAGCGCCCTCCTTAATTCGCCAACCGCCAAAGCCTTTGCCATTAGGACGCTTGCTGAAGGGGTTGCTGATGACGGTATAGGGATACTGACCAGCTGTTGTTCCTTGTTCGAGAGTCTTATAATAAACAAACTCCGTTTCAGTCTCGTCTATAGAGACGGCACCGCCATTGGCTTTGTAGGTAATCTTCACATTGCGTGGGTTGGGCGAATAGAGCGTACCCGCATATTTGGTGTTGTAATTGCCACCGTCAACGCTGGCATCAACACCTTTATAGTATGTCCAGTTGTGGTCCTCATAGTCGAACAAGGTTACGACGCCACCGCTGACGCCCGAGGGGATGGTCATCTGACCCGATGCTACGGCAGAGGTGTTCCAGCCGCTCTTTACGGCGATGGCCTTGATAGTGGTCATGGCAGAGAGGCCGGAGAGGACGCCCGAATAAACAGAACTGGAAGTGGTGGGCGTGCTGCCGTCGGTGGTATAATAGATGGTGGCACCAGCTACGCTGCTGGAGATCGTGGCCGTACCGGCAGCGCCATCGGCAGTGATGGTGGGCGCGGGGAGCGTGAGGGTCACTACTTGGGTCGTCACATTGGAGACATTGCCGTCGCGCACGGTGATGGCCTTGATGGTGACTGGCGAGTTGCCGGAAGTAGAGAGGTCGATGGCGCCGCTATAGACTGTGCCGGTAGTGGCTGTGGGGTCGCTGCCGTCAAGGGTGTAGCGAATGGAAGTGGTGCCGGCAGCATCGGTGGTGATGGTGGCCGTGGAGCCGCTGACGGTGATATCCGGGGCTATGGGAAGCGTACCCAAGATGGTGACCTCCGTCGAGGCGGTGAGCATGGTACCCACAGGGAAGGCTGGCGTGCCGCCGGTGACGTTGGCTGTGAGGGTGACCGTGACGTTCGTATCTACCTCGGGCAGGGAGGCAACATTCACCACGCCGCCAGACGATATCGTAGCGTATGGATTCTCGGAGATGAACCAAGTGTAGTCGCCGACGGTGGCATTGGCAGGAGTGATGCTGTTGCCGTCGGTATCAAAATAGTGATTAGTACTATTGAAACTATAATTGATGTAGCCCATTCGATAGGTAGGCGTATTATGAGTAAAGGTGTATGTGCCAGTATGATTCAGCACATTGGCAGGCTCATTGATGGTCAGTGCGCCGGCAATAGGGGCGACGTCGGAGATGGTTACCTGATAAGGCCTTGCATTAGATGCGGTGTTTGCTGTTGTGTTACGAGCTACGCCATTGGCCAGATTGATGTAGTAAGAGTAGGTGCCACTATATCGGTTGTAGACGTATGTGCCATTTGTGCGCCAACGATAATAATAATAATTACTGGCGACACTGGTGGCAAGAGCCAAATCTGTGTCAGGAGCACCGAGGAAATATCTCGTGCCATTTACTGTCTGGAAGAGATAACCATAGGTATTGCTATTATTAAGCGTGCCAGCCGTAGTACCGGCTGTATTGGAAGAACAACTCCAAATACAGGTCGTCGGGTCGAAGGTGGTCACTCGCTGTACGCCTGTTGTGCCATTGCGCGCAACATAGTAAGTGGTGCCTCCGTTGACATAAGCTAAAACGTAATCCGCAGCCTTGACTCCCAGGGTTCCTGCGAGCAGCAGTGCAAGGAACAGGGAAAAGCGGAGGATGAGGTGTGCGGGAGAGGGGCTAAATGCCATGCTTCCCGAAGCGACGTGTCGCATCGGGCAACGCGACGTGTCGCGTTGGGCAACGCGACGTGTCGCATCGGGCAACGCGACGTGGGGCGTCGGACGAAGAGGCGTAGAGCTCTCCACAATCGCCTCTTTGACGTTCCATTGATGGCCTTTTGTGTTCTTCGGAATGGCAGTATATTGTATGTTCATATCGTTTTGTATATGGTAGTTTCTGTTGTTTCTTCTTGGTTGGGTTCTCGCGGCGGAACCGCGAGGCACGATGGGGGCGGCGAGCGCTATGACGACAGCCACCAGCTGTCCTTCGTGCGACAGAGGGCTTGCGCCAGGCAGTTCATCGTCTTGCAGTAGGTGACGGAGAGGGACTCGTCCTTCGGCCGGTACTGGTACTGCCAGGGGGTGACTATCAGCAGGCGACCATTGGCGCAGAGGTCCATGCGGTCTGCAGAGGGATGGTAGCGCTCGGCAAAGCCGTTATCGGCAATGACAATCACGGCGTAACCGTGATTTACGACCTCATTCATTATCTCCTGCTCGCCTTTTGCGATGCGGGGTGAGACGAGAACCGTCCCTTTGGCTGCCTCTTCGAGGCAACGGGCTTTCTGCTCTGCCAGTCGCGAGGCGTCCTTGCGATGGCAGACAACGGGGAGGCATCGATGCTCGGTGAGGAGGGCGCGGTTGCCGTAGGTGTGGCAGGCGACCATTCCGCCTGCCTGAAGCAGGCGGCACTCCGTTTGGGCGAGAGCTTCGGGCGAAGCGGCGTTCTCGCGCTGGAGATAGCCGCGCAGAGCGGGAAGGGTGAGGGCGGTGTCGATGCCGCCCTGCTGGGGGCGCAGCCAGTCGCGGTGCTCCATGCGAAGCAGGCGGCTGCGGGGATTGCCAGCGATGTAGGCTCGCTGCATGGCGAGTTGCCGGGCATCAACAGGCATCACATCGCAGTAGCCGCGGGTGAAGAGGGGCGGGAAGCTGGGCTTCTCGGTGCCGGCGGCTGAACCGCCGGCCTCTGTGGGAGCAGGGGAGGCGGGGGAGATGCCGGCGGCCGAACCGCCGGCTACTGTGGCGGCTACTGTGGCGGCAGGTTCTGCCTGCCGCATCTGCCAGCACTTCTTAGCGCAGCCATACTTGAAGCCGGCTATCACCTGTCCAAGATGGACGGCCTTGCCGCTGTAGCTCAACAGCCTGCCAGTCACGTTCAATAAGATATGCACGTGTTCGGGCATGATGGCATAGGTGTCGACCTGCACCATCGGATAATGAGCGGATATGCTTTGCAACAGCTCACGCTCCACCATCGCCCCGACGGGCGAGAGCACCGTGCGTGGTGCATCAGGATGACCGTCGGGCTTGGCGGCATCTCCTGTGACGTGGCCCAACGACTGCCCCTGCTTCTTATCCACGCTCAGCGTGATGTGGTAGAAGCCGGCGGCAGTGTAGTTGTGGCTGCTTGAGCGGCGTTGCATACTGTGCATTGTCTGTTATCTTACGTATATCTTCTTGTTGTTGACGATGTAGATGCCTCGTTCGGCATGTGTCTCGATGGTCTGTCCGGGCTGGATGGTGAAGACTCGGATGAGTGCTCCGCCGGCATTGACGATGCGTACCGATGTCTCCTCGAGGAGTCCGGACTGGACGAAGATGCGTGAGTTCTTGGCGTAGACGATGAGTTCGCCGCCGAGTTCATCCTCGGGTTGGGTCGTCTCTTCCTCGTTGCCCACGGATGAGCTTACGCGGTTGAAGGTGATGGCGCGTGTCATCGGACCCTTGAACTCCTTGGCTCCGCCGCCTCCGGCTGCCGTGAAGTACGGGCGGAAGGGCACTGCTGCCGTGGCGTCTGCCGTCACCTCGTAGCTGTCGCCGTCGGCATTGAGCACGTAGGCTCCTGCGTCGATGGTGGAGTTGATGTAGGTGGGCATGAAGACGTATCCGCCGAACTCTGTCTTCTTCGCTGCAAGCTCGTCGTCGCTCTTGGCGATGCTTCCGCCTGCAGGGGAAGCGAAGGTGATGGTCTGTGCGTCGAGTGCATCGACTGCATCGAGAGGATGCTCAGGCACGAAGGTGCCGCTGAGGTCGAACTCATAGTATGTCGAGCCTGGGAGACCAATGATGTACGGCTTGCCACCCTCGGAGTAGGGATAGTCGCTGTAGGTCTTCGCTGCGGCATAGTACTGCTGCTGGTAGATGTCGGTGTTCTTGTCCTGACGGTCGTCGCCAGCATACTGGTAATAGTAGTCCCAGAGGAAGGTGTTGGTGTAGTCCTTCTCGTTGGCACCGGCACTCGGGTAAGTGAAGTTAGCCTCGTAGATGTCTCCCTTGACTGTGCCGCCGTCGGCAAAGCCACGGAGCCAGTACTCATGGCCGACTGTGCTTCCTGTGTAGAAGTGGGTCAGTTCGCCCTTATCCTGTGTGGTGACGAGCTCAGCCTGGAAGGGCAGACAGATGCCATCCCATCCCTTCGTGGTGCGAACGGGCGTCGGGTCGCTGCTCCACGTTGCCTCAACATAGTTGTCGGGCACGCGCTGGTACCACATGCGCTTAGCCGCTGCATAGGTGTAGGCGATAGGAGCATTGAAGTCCTGCTTGTCCACGAGGTAGTGGTCGATGGCAGACTGATAAGTGTAGTCGCCTTCGGTCGTTGCCTGCTGCACGACATGACCCCTGACGTTGCCTGCATTCTGGATAGCAACGGTGCGGTAGTCACTGTTGGACTCGGCAAAGTTCAGGTCGCGGAAGTAGTTGACGAGGACGCTGTTGGTCTGCGCATTCTTACTGCCTGGCATGTCGGTCTTCGGCGTGTATGCCAACAGGTTCTGTGTGAGGCCCTGAGTCTGGATGGCATCGAGTCGCTCGTAGTCGAGCAACGGCTGATAGCCACCGGCACGGTCTTTGAAGTCGCTGGCCACACCAGCCACTACGCCCTGATAGCCGTGGGTATCGCCATTGCCACCAGTGAAGTCGATGGCTGTCATGCCACGATGCGGGTGGGTCTGATAGCTGACACCATTAGCGGTGAAGTCGAAGCTGTCAACGAAGGCGGCGCGTGCGTTGAAGATGGCGCTCTGACCGTAGGTGCCGTTCTGGAAGTAGGCCGGTGCACGGTAGATGCGGTTCTCCGAGCGGTCGTTGATGTCGTTGACGAGCAGTCCGTGACGGCTGTTGTCCACATCCTCGCCAGTGCCTGTGGTATGATGCTTGGCCACTGCCTGCGGATGCTGAGCGTGTGCTATGACATTGCCACCGGCGCCAGTCTGAATGTTGTACGTGAGCTTCTGTCCGAAGAAGATGTAGTCGTCGGGGAAGAGCGGCAGGTAGCCGTAGTCGGAAGAGAAGCGCATGTCGGGCTTCAAAGGCTTCTTGCCGTCGGAGAATCGGAAGTCGCCGTCGTCGACGTACTTCTCGACGTAGCCCACCTTGCCGCCCGTCGTCTTGTCGAAGCGAGCATAGTCGGTGTCGGCATAGTTGAGCGTGTAAACCATGTTGGCGTAGGTGGGGACGTAGCCTGCATCGCCGGGCATACGGCCCTGAGCGTCCTCAATCTGAGTGGACGTATCCTTCTGCAGTTCGCCGCTGGGCAGGCGGTAGAAGATGTTGTCGTTGACTTCGCCGTCGGTCTTCTGTGCGAAGAGGCGGTAGCGTGCCTCGAGGTAGTAGCGGTTGAGGTCGTAGGCCACGGAGCCGTTCACGAAGTCCTCGACCGGACGTTCCGTTATCTCGAGGCTGCCGGTAGAGCCCGTGAAGGTGCTGTTGACATCGGGATAGTAGGAGTTGATGACCCTGGCACCTGCATCGGGGCTGGCATAGACAGCCTGGCCGGAAGGTGCGGCAGCCGAGGTCCAAACCCATGCATTCTCGATGCGTCCCTCGCCGGTATTGGCAACGCCGCCGGTGGTGAAGTTGCCCATGACGCCCAGGTTATAGACGCGGCCGCAGAGCCGACCGAAGAGGGAGTTGTTCAGGCCCGTCACCGTGTTGCCGTTGCCATGGAAGATGCCGGTGAAGCACTGGGTGTTGTCGCCGATAGGCGTCCACGACGGCAGCTGCGAACCAACTTCGCTCTGGAGGAAGAACTCGAGGCCGTTGGCGCCCGTGATGTTGCGCGACTTGCCATCCACATCCTCGTTGTACTGGCTACCGTAGCTTGTGTTGACGATGCGCCAAACGGCCTGCATGGCATCCAGCTCGTTGCTGTACTCGCGAACCACCTCGGCCTCGTCCTTATCCCTGATGGCCTCGCCATAGGTGTCAACAGAACGTCCGTCGATGTAGATCTTCGGGGCGCGGTCGTTGTCACGATGGTTGATGTACATGTGGAAGGGGTTGTTGATGACGTCGGCCATGCGCTGGTAGTTGGCCACATGGATGGGCACAGGATCGGAGAAGGTCTTGCCCATACGGGTCAGTGCGTAGTAGGCGACGTAGTAGTCGTTCTGGTAGAAGTAGAGCGGCTCGCCACCGTTGACGTATTCGCGTCCGTTGCGATGGTGCTTGGCATTGTCCTCGGTGGGATAGATTTCCCATCCGCCGCCCAGGATCGGGAAGGCACCTTCCTGAATGGTGGGAATGTCGAGGGCGACGGTCTCGAGCGGCAGGATGAGGTCGGGCTCCTTGAGCGAACCGATGACGGGCGTGCCACTGAGGAACTTGATGCGGATGTTGATAATGTGCTTCTCGACACGCGTCTCATAGTTCATGCCGCTGGCGTCGCTCTCGGTGTAGGAATACTCGTAGATGGCTGTGACATAGCGGTCGCGCTGCAGGGCGTCGATGTTGGCCGATACGGGCACATAGAGAGTGGTCTCCTCGATAGGTATCTCGCCGCTGATGTCGAAGTGCATCTGATAGTTCGGGATGGATGCCATCGTGGTAGAGTTAATGACCGTTCCGACGGGAACAGACGAGCCCTTGGCATAGGACGTGTTGTTGATGTCGGTCACCTCAGTCGGGAAGTCTGGTATGCCGGAACCATGGCTCTGGATGTTGCCGTCGTTGGCGCCCACCGGATACTCCTCGATGCAGAAGTAGTATGTGCCAATGCCGTGAGTGCCTTCTTCGCTGTAAGGAATGACAACCTCCTCGACATATCCTTGCTGAGTAGTGGTCAGGTTGCTATAGTCCTTGTGCGAAATTGTCTTACCAGCATTATACATATTACCGGCCACCTCGAAGGTGTTCTTGACGACGAACGTATGGTAGTTGCCATCGGCCCAGTCGTTGCCGTCCATGTCCGTGAGGTGAGCGTCGCTCACGGCAAAGCTTGCATAGAACTTGCGGTCGTTGGGCAGGTTCTCATACTGCTCGTTGTTGAGCTCGGTGCCTTCCGAGACGGAGATGTTGTCGGCATCCTTTGCATACTGGAAGTTCTCGTCGGAACTGTCGGAGTTGAACGTTGCCGTGTAGTCGAGCCTTGCAGAGGCTGCATAGAACGGCTGTCCGGGAAGGTCGAACACGCTGATTGCAGAGTTGTGGTTGGTGCCGCCCACCTGGTTGATGTAGCTCGTGTAGTCGCCTATCGAACCGTAGTGGTATGCACCCTGGGCATGATCCGATACATAATTATTATAGAGCAGAGCGTCGAGCGCATCGTAGTTGTAATTGAAGTGGGAGCGCTCCTCAGGCAGCAGCTGGCAGTAGTCGACACCATTGTAGTTCTTGCCCGCCTCATAGTACTTACCGCCCCATGAGCCGTCCTTCGTACAATAGTATGCCTGCTGGAACCTCTCTTGAATGTCGCCACCCCATGCGCTATACTCAGACTCTCCTACCAGCTGGTTGAGCACGCGGTAGTCTCCGCTGCCTACGAGCACTGTGCTGACACAGATGTAGGCGGGTTCGAAGTAGGTCGAAGCGCTGGTAATGGCGGCATAGTCTGTCGACGATATAGGCGTGCCCTTAGTGAAGGATTTCAACTGGCCTCCCACGTTAACCTCACAGTCTTCCTTAGCAAGGTATGCAGCCGTGAACTCAGCCTGGGTCTGAGTGGCATTGTTTTGGACGTCGGCCGTCTGCATCGTGTACACGTTGTGAGAGATGATGTCCTCCTTGCGGAACACATACTGTCCGTAGGTGCCCGATTCGTTGCAGGCGAACGTAGCGCTCTTGACATACTTCTCTTTCTCCAGGTCGGAGAGTGCTTCCCAGTCTTTCTTCTTTATCGGAGTGCCGCCAGCCTCGCTGATGAGGCGATAGTAGTCGTCGCGGCTGGAAGGATTGGAGAAGTCGAGAGTGAGCAGGTAGCCATTGTCGTGGTTCACCTCATTGATGACGAAGAAGAGATTCTGAGGATTGATGGGCTGCATGGTGTCCTCGTCGAGAATAACATTGCCGCTGTCATCATACGCCGTCTTACCGGCAAGTGCTTCGTAGGCACTCCGAGTGATGGCTTCGCGCGGGTAATACTTCCTGCCATCGATGGTTGCCTCTGTGTTGCAGACCATAGCATCGCCTTCCATCACGAACATGCTGCGCTCGGCATTGGTGGCATTGTACCAATCCCAGTAGCTGATGGGGTCACCCTGTCCGTAGGTCTTGACCACAGCGTTGCGGGCGATGGAGATGGAGTCGGAGATGGAAAGGGAAGGATCGGCCGAATTGTAGGAGCGAAGTGCCAGCTGGGAAGGATCGGCATAAAGGCCGGGTATCACGTTGAGCAGACGCAGTTTGGCATTGCCCTGGATGGACATGGTGAGCGGGATGCTCATCTCGGTATTATAAGCATCGGCTCCGCCTGTGTAAGCCGACACAAGCTGTTCATATACATAGTACTCACCACGGATGTACCAATAATGAGCGGGTGAGGCATCGGCACCGACATACTTCTTCGACTCGGGGAAGCAGTCATCAAGGATGTGCTTGGGCAGCGAGTGGATGAAGTTGCCAGAGGTCTGCATATCATTGTCTTCAGTAGCCGCGGCATAGGTGAACGCACGGTTCGTGACGAGGTTCTGGTTGGCATCGGAGATGACGTCGGCATACATGGGAGTGTGCGTGGGCACACCATGGATGTTCTTGGCATAGACGTAGCCACCACCTTCGCCGGGAGAGACATTGAGCAAGTCGAGCTCTACGACACCGGTGATGGGACCATAGACCTTGTTGCCACTCGTATCAAGCTCCTTCACGATTTCGAGGAACACGCCAGAGGAAAGTGCTATCTTGTTGGGAGCACTACCATCGTTGCGCATATTGTCGTTGATATGTTCCTCCTTCCATTCGTAATAGGTCTTTCCGTCTGCTGCATAGTCGCCTGTAACGGCACTGTTCGTCTTGCGCACTTCTGAGAAGTTCACATCGGATGTGACGCCACCGAGGAACTTCACCACATTATTGATACCGAAGTAGCTGCCATGCTCAAGATTCTGGTTGAGGGAGAGCTCGCCCACACGGTTGATGGTGTAGTTGGTATAGTCGGCCTCAGCCTCGTCCTGTGCACGGTCGATGGCTCCGTGGAGCACCAGTCGGCTGCCTTTGATGCCACTGAAGTCGCAACGCTGGACAGTGTTGATGAAGCGTCCCTCGTTGACGATGGACTGCTTGCGCTTCCATTTGTCCTTGTCTGCATCGTCCACCAAGAGGAACACGTCGTGCAGGATGATGTCGCCCTTTTCATAGGGATAATATGCCTCGACGCATTCGTACTGTGTGGTATAGAACGACTGCTGGCGGACGGTCAGCGCATTGAATTCCTCGTCAGAGTCCACACCTCCGGAAGGCGAATACCAGTCGGTGCCGTAGTTGGTGATGTTGAGTTCGCGGTAGCCGTCGACGAAAGTGAGGTTGCCGTCGCCATAGAGTCCGCCTACTCCCTTGCCTCCGACGCTGATGAGGTCTCGCGAATAGACATCGATTACAGCGGCGGTAGAGTTGCCATAAACGGTCTTCGAGAAGGCCATAATCTTATCGCTACCGGCCGAGACGTTACCGCCGGCAAAGACTGCGTTGTAGATGGTGACACCTGTCTGATCCACCTTTGCCCACAACTGCTTGTCTGCGTCGCTGTTGGTCAGCTTGTCGAGCTTGGTGTTAGGAATATAGTCGCGCTTATTGTAAGCCGTGCCGTCAATGCTGACAGCTTCCAAAGCCCTGCCATAAGCCTTCACTTCCACACGAGTGTCTTCAGAGAGCTTCTTCGTGCTGTAATCTTCATAATACCATCCGTCTGCCTGCTTGCCATATTGGCTATAGACGAATCCGACGTTACCACCGCCGAACACATTGCCATAACCCTTTGACACTCCCTCGAGAGTGCCAATTGTGCCAAAGTGGATGTTGACATCGGTCTGTCCGAAGACGTAACCATTGGTATTGCCTTCCGTCTTATCCTCGGTCTTCCAGTTGTTGAAGCCTCGGCCTCCGCCAAAGACATCGCGCAGCACATGTCCGCCCATCATGGTGACGTGCGTCTCGCCGGGTTTATATATAGTTACTTCAAACTCGTCGGATGCATTCTTGGCTTGTGTGCCGCGACCGACGGTAGCAATCTCGCCACCGCCATACATACTGTTGCGGATGATGCCATTCCACAGGGTGACGTTAGCAATATCGACATCGCTGTTGGCTGCATAGCCGCCGCCAAAGGCATTGCCCGCCTCGAACATGATATTGTCGCCCACGACATCCTGGTCGAGTTCCTCGACGAAGTAATAATCCTCCGCGCTGAGGTCATCGCCGCGTTTCAGCGGGATGTACTTCACTTCTCCGTTTACGACAGAAAGTCTGTAATAGTTATTTTCTGATGCGGTGATTTCATCCTTATGTTTGCTTTGGTAGCCGACAGCACCGTTGAATATATCAAGGTTGGCCGTGCCTCGCACAACACCGCCTTCACCGCCGGCATAGGCATTACGCCGAACAGCGGGTACGCCATTGAAGTAGAAAAACTCATCCTCGTCGATGGTGTTGTCTGCCGCGTATGCAGAAGAAAATTCAGATGCAATATCTTCTGCCGGACGACCTATGATGACATTGGTTACTCCCAATACGTCGTTGCTTAAGTTGGTATGTCCATCGGCATCATTATGTTTGCCCACAGGACCTTCCCATCCGCCACCATAGACATTACGGGCTGTGCCGCCTTTAATGTATGCAGTGGATGAAGCAGTGAAGGTGCCAAGCCTCAATGTGTCCATTACAGCACCTGTAGTACCTGCCGCATAGAGGTCCTTCGTCACAGTGCCGCCAAGAAGGTCGATGTAGGACGTGCCGCTGACGACGGCCGTGGTGCGCTGTGCTTCCAGATTCCAATGAGACTTCTGCGTATCGTTGAAAGCATTGTACTCATTGGCACCGACGATTGTTCCGCTGGTGTAAGCACTGTATGCATTGTAAGCCTCCAGTGCAGACTGATACTTAGCCCTGGCCTCTGCGTCCAAGTCATCGGGAGACGTGGCTCCAGAGATATAGTCTGACGGCTGGGGCTGAGTGTTGCCTGCAAAATTGCCGTCGAACTTGTAAGTATAGATATGGCTACCCAGACCGGCACCATAGGCATAGTTCAATACGTTTGTACCTTTATTAATATGTACATTAGTATTATACTTCTCTGCTACGTTGACATTGTCGTTGGTCGGTCCGTAGTCAGCATAGAGCTGGTTGGAGTGAGCCAAGGCATTGTCAAGGCCACCGTGGTCATAAGAAGCATCTGTCGTTCCGTAGTCGCCAGGCATGGCAAGACTCCAGCCATTTGCATCGGCCAGAGCTTGTGCTGATTCCTTATTATATACACTACCTGCCTCGCCGCCGCCGTAAACTTCATAAACCGTAGCGCTGTCGAGCATATTCACTTCCGTGTATTGTGCCCATGTGTTCTCGCCATAGCCGGCACCGAAGATATTGGCGTGGGTCAGTCCGTATGTTTGATGCACGTACTTCACCGGCGTGAGAATGTTGACGTGTGCATAGAGTGTACGGCGATAACTGTTGTTGCCGCCATAGATTGTCCTGACGCGGGCGTCTTTACCCTTGAAGTTCACATTCGATTCGTAAACGTCGCAAGGATAAAGATTGCCAAGCAAATTGCCGTCGGCAGCTGAAACACCGTATGCACCACCATAGAGGTAGTTCAAGTCGATGGTTGAGCCTTCGGGCACGTTCACAATGGTGCGACGTGTGAAGCCTTGCTTATAGCTTCCGCCATAGACAGAGTTGATGTTGCCGCGCACGAGGTCGATGACAGCTGCTGCTGTGACGTCGCCTTCTGTTTCTTCGTTAGTACGAACCGTAGCGGCAGGGACTTCCATGCCGATGCCACTATAGTCGCCTGCACCGAACACTTCCAGACGACCGAAGTTCTCCACGTCGGCCGGAATGTCAACCAGCACATAGCTATTACTCTGCAAGAGGTCCTTATCTCGTTCGTTGTAGTATCCTTGTCCGCCACCATATACACGCGTGATGCTGTTGCCTGCATCGTATACGGGGCGGAAGTTGACAAAGGCATTGCTGATGAAAGGCTTGATAAAGTCGCCTATGGCTTTACCTTCACTGTCAGCGTACTTAGAGTAGAAAGCCTGGTCCTTATAGTCATAGGCAGCCTTGGCGCCGCCGAAGATGTAGTTGACCTTGCCCTTGAGGTATTCCACGTAGGCACCGGCGCTGAGCAGCGTGTTGCTATAGGTCTTCCCGGAAGCGTCGCTGCTCACGCGGGCTGAGAAGTCATGAGAACCCTTTATGGTGCCACCGAAGTCGTTGGCTCCATATATATTATTAGTAATGGTCGGGATGGTGGAGGCGCTGGCCTGGCCCACGTAGGTCTCGGCATACTCTTCGATGTCGGCATTACATGCACCGCCTATTACATCGTAGGCTGTGCCGCCAACGAGATTGACAGTGGTATGACCTGTTACAGGACCCTCGAAGCCGCCACCATAGATCTTGCCCACATTACCTGCTGTAAGATTGATGCTGGTGTTGTAGGCATTCTCTATCTCACCTGTACGGATTCCGTCTGCGGAGCGAGCAAGATTACCCACTACGCCCATTTCACCGCCACCAAACACTTTAATGATATCCGCTTTGTCAGAGATGTTGATGGTGGTGTTGCCCCATATCTCAGAGTCTTCGCCATAGCCTGCACCGAAGACACTGAGGGCGGTATTGAGTACGGAGTCACGATGAACGGTAAGCGTCTGCACATCGGTGCCATTGGCTATTGCCTTAGTGGCAGTCGATATGGCATCTTCCGTGAGGTTAATGGTTACGTTGCCGTTGATATATCCGCTCTTATAGCAACCTCCATATATGTTGCCACCGATGAGCATATTCTCGGCTGTCTTGTTCCAGTTGAGCGTAAACGTACTCTTGTCGAGTGTGCGAGGCTCAAGTACGAGGCCGGAGATATTGAGGTTTACCTTAGGTGATGCAGCAGCTGTGAGACCACCTTCATGGAAGGCGTTGTATTCGCTCTTTTCGACGTTGGCGTTGTTGCAACCGCCCACGAGCTTATCATAGATTACGACTGTCTTGGGGAAGTCTATGGTGAAGGTGCCTGGTGCTGACATGCTACCCACATTGCCACCCACGAAGAATGAACCGATATAGGCTGTTTCATCGACATAATCAGCATCGAAGGACACTACGGGCTTTATGCCCATATCTACGCCGCGCATGTATTCGGCGAAGTTATCGGCATTGGTGAGGCCGATTCCGCTGACATTAGCATCTGCATAACGTTGCAGGACGTCAGCATCGACCATATTCTCGCCATTGGAACCCAGGAAGACGTTGTTCGCCACTACATGGGAACCAATCTGGAGATTGGCTGTGGGGTTGCCAGAAGTGCTGCGCAGTGTGGCGCTGTTACCGCCGCAAAAGACGTTACCGGCGATGTATGTCGTCACGGGCTCGCTTCCGCCTGCGAGAGCAGCACTCTTACCTGTGATGTGAACGAGTGTCTTGTCCACATTGGGACGGAACTCGTTGAGTGCCTGGGCAGAGGTCTTTCCTTCGCCCACCTCATAGAAGAAGTCGCCATAGGTAATGTCGTCTTTCAGTGACTCTTGGTCGGTATAGACATAAGAGCCATTGCCGCCACCATAGACGTCGCCGCCCACATTGCTGTATATCTCCACGTTGGTGCCGCCAGTGATATTGCCAGTGATATCATTGCCGCCATATACATTGTGCAGGTTGCCACCCCAGATGAGCACATGGGTTGCGTAGTCTTTGGGCAGTGTGACACCGTTGATGGTCTGTTCTTCGAACGTAGTGGGGGTCACGTCAGCCATACGTGCACCACCGAATACGTCTCCTTCCACTGTACCGCCCTGCACGACGACAGTGGCAGTGCCATTGAGGTTGCCACGGTTGCCGCCACCATAAACGTTGCCGCCTATGGTGACTTGGGCAGAGAGCTGAGCTGGGCTGAGCAGCAACAGACCTCCGCAAAGGAGTCTGACGATGAGCTTGAGCTTATTTGTTTTATCTGGCATATTTTGCATATCAAGGAATGGTTAACACAATAGTTGGATTGTCAGCGTCGGGTTCAGACAGCTGATAGAGATAGTCTGGATTGATGAGCATATCAACGGTGATGACATCACCTGCCTCCAAAACGCCGAACAAGGCGTTGGTAATCAGGTTCTCTGCCATGCAGTTCTCACGGACGAGGTCGCCTGCTTTGTTATAGACATCGTAGTAGGTGCGCACGGTGAACGATGTGCAACTGCCTGGGGCATAGCATCCGAGGAATCCTTCCGGGTCTGTCTCGGGAATCATGTAGCCCTCCTGGGAGTTGAAGAGTTCCACGGTATTGGTTGAATGCGAGTCGCCTGCACTCTCGTATATGATGTCACCGACACCTCCTATGGGGTCAGTTCCAGTGTTGTTGGCTGTAAGCCTGACGGTGAGGTTCACGTATTCTGTGATGTCGTTTGCCACGAGTTCTACGCGGTGTATCTTGATGTCGCGCATCTTGTGGTATCGGGCACCGATGCGTCCCTTGAAGTGGATGCCTGCATAGAGATGCTTCAGGAGGATGAAGATGCGGTTGTCTCCCTCTGCGCCGCCCAGATAACTAAAGGTCCCCAGGTTGACGGGCGACAAAGGTCCGCTTATCTTCTCTGCAACCGTAGCGTTGCGGACGCCTACCACGGCGCACACATCGGCTGGTGTCAGGGTCTTGTAGTTCAATATCTTGAGTACAGCACCATCGGCATAGCTCGTACGGCCTGGCAATGTGGTGATGACGGCATTGTCGGCATCCTCGCGAGGCATGAAGCCGTAGATGTAGTACTGGGTGCCTTCATTCACCCTGACAGTGGACTTCCAGACGTTGCCTTCCTCGTAGATGAAGTCGCCCAGAGAGTTGGTTTTCTCGGGCGTCATAAAGACGCCTATGGTCTTATGTTCGGGTTTGGTGGTGGGATAGAGATCGTTGTATGGGAGATAGCCGGAGGGAAGGTTCTCGTAGTCGGCACGCGAGCCCATTCTGTGCACCTCGAGGAAGGGTGTGTTCATGGGTATCAGTTCCACCGCAGCGGGCTGCTGGGAACCATCGACAGGCTCCACGGAATTGTTCTGGCACCCTGCCAGGAGCAACGCTCCGACCAGGCTCAGCAGCAATCGTATGTATCTCTTTCTATTCATCTCTATTTATCTTCTTTTTATTAAGTCAGGCCAATCCTTTCAAGGTCCTATACCTCTCTGCTCAAAGAATACTACTTCTTTGCTCAAGGAGTACTACCTCTTTGCTCAAGGAGTACTACCTCTTTGCTCAAGGAATACTACTTCTTTGCCCAAGGTATTACTAATTCATAGGCGGAAGAATGCTAATTCTTTGGCGGAAGGCCTGCATTACATTATATATTATATCTTTATTCTACCAGTTGTACACCTCGTGGTTGACAACGCCCTTGTCGGTCCAGTCATTGACGGCAACCTCGATGACGTCGATTGTCAGACCACCTGTTTCCGTAATCTTGAACACATAGGTGTATTCATATCCCGTCTTCCAGCTCATGTAGGTAGCCGGTACGGTGGCCGTCTTCACCTCGTCGGTCTCCACGGCCACCTCGATGGTGTAGCTGCCCTGGCTGGGAGCAGGCAGTACGTAGTACCACTTTTCGTCCTCGGTGAAGGCTGCTATGCCGCTCGAAGCCGCAGACGACCACGTCTCCTTCGTCTCGGTGCCCTTCAACGGATAGCTTACGGTGACATTGCCTGCCGTTGCAATGGTGGGCGTAGTGCCGCCGCTGGGCGTGGGATGGAACTTTATCTTGCTCAAGGCCGAACGGTCGATGGTAAGGTCCGGAGATATCAAGAACATGAAACGCACGCGTGCGAAGGGCTTGAGGAACCTCAGTGTCACGGCCTTGCCATAGGCATTGGTCTTGTCGCTGGAGAACCAAAGCTCGGAGAAATAGGGCGCTGCCTCTATCGAGGCATCGTCAGAGCCATTCACCGAAGAGGTGAAGGAAACCTGCGTGTCGTCGGAAGTGTCGGCTGTCACAGCGGCAGCCGTGCCGTTGCCCAAAGCATAGGCAAAGAAGCGGTAGGCCTTGGCCGAGAAGTCCCAGTACTTGATAGACTGACCGGCAGCCTGTCCGACGTATTCCCAGTCATGCGTATTAGATTCTGTCGTATTGGCAGTGTTGCTGGCCCAGTTGACTGTATAGCCAAGCATCACAGCCTGATAGTCGGTATAGTCACTGCCGCTGACGGCAGTGTTCTTGTAGCCCCAGGCTTTGAAAGACTTGTTGGTGAGCAGCTCCTCCAGTCCTCTCTCGGCACGCGACACCGCCTTGCCTTCCGTCAGACTGCCGGCAAAGCTGATGGTCTGATCCGCCTGCGGACCTTCCACCTCATTGCCCGAGCAACCAGCAAGCCCCATCATGCCCATGAAAGCCATAATGCCCATAAGTCTGAAGGCCTTACTGTTAATATAATTGTTGTTTCTTGTCATCAGTACATCGTCGCGCCGCTTCGGCACCGGCCTCGCGTGCGCGCACTACATTATATATATTATATTCTTTTTGATGCCCTGCAGGGAGTCGAACCCTGCAGAGCTTTGTGTTGTTCACTCATCGGGAACCCGCTCCAGCATTACCGCCCAAGCGAAGCCCCAATGAGTATGGAGAGAGTCAGATATTACTGAACCTTGATAACCTTGACGTCATATACACCAGGTGTGCCGGCTGCAGTCTGGAGATAGAGGTTAGCCTTGTTGGCATTGAATGCTTCTTCTGTGGGCACGGTAACAGCATAGTATGCACCGCTTGTGCTGAGCATATAGTATGTCTTGCTGGAGTCGTATGTACCAGAAGCCTGAGCCTCGTAAGTGGGAGCTACATATTTTGTACGTGTGTAAACGTATGCGTATGTGCCTGCTGCAGAGGGAGTGAACTTAACGTTAGCGATGGCAGGTGTTGTGCCGTCGGTCAGAGGAACAGTAGTTTCGACGGTAGCACTAACGGCTGTCATGGTGATGCCAGCGGGTGAGCCAGTCAGCTGAGCCAGAACTTCTGCCTCGCTTGCAGCCACGTCGAGAGAATAAACCTGAGCCTGTGTTGCTGCATCGCCGATAGCAGTCGGAGCAATCACAGCCTTTGTTTCTTCGTCAGTAACGACAACATAGATGTCGCTTCCGTTGGTGTACTCGTTGGTAATTTCACCCTCAGCGTAGGTAGTGATGCTGTTGGTGGCAACGGTGGTGATAGTCTGCTGCAGTTCCTCTGTCACGTCAACAACGATAGCGTCGAAGGTGATGGGCTTCAGACCTTCGGGATCATCGGGATCGCCATTGCCGTCAACCTTACCTGTAGTACCATTGCTCAGGTCAGAAATCTTGAAGATGTAGGTGTAAGCGAAGTTGCTCTTCCACTTTACATACTCTACGGGAACAATAGCGCGTGCGCCACGAACATTGATCTCGTCGCCAGAGCCATCGTCAGCTGTCAATGTGAAGTCGAGCTTGATGAGCAGAGGATTGGTGTTGCCTTCGAAGGGGAATACAGGAGTGTACTCACCGCCTGCTACTGCCCATGTGGGAGCTGAAGCAGTTGTGCCCAGCACTTGTCCGATGAGGCTGCTGCCATCACCAAGCTTCAAGGTGTAGTCATAGCCAAGTGACGGGTTGGTCATCTTCGGGCGGTTCTCGACTGTTGCATCAGTATCGTCATAATAGGTAACGTTCAGGACCTGGTCTGATCCAGTCTTTGCGCTTGTCACGTTCTGGAGAGAAGCGTAGAAGCCATCAGTCATGGCATCGTTCATTGCCGGGAAGGTGGTGACAGGAGCTGTAGGATCGTCATTGTCGATGTAGAACTTGTCAATCTTCACGGTGTAGCCGGGAATGGTCTCGTAGAAACCTACACGTACCTTTGCGCCGACGTTGCGGAAGGTGAGGTCAACGGTCTTGCCGTAGTTGTCCTTAGCCACCACTACGCGGTCAGAGAAGAACAGGTTGTTGAGGCTTGCGCCGTCCTTGACAGTCACCTTGTAACCCTTGTTGTAGAGAGAAGGTGTAGCATCGGTATCTTCAGTAACCTTTTCTACGACAACCTTATCGCTGGCACCAGCAGGATAGCTGATGTCGGTGCTTGAGAATGCATAGAAGGTGTAGCCCTCTGCTGCACTGTAGTCCCAGTACTTGATACCCTGAGAAGAGGTAGCAGCATCGTATGCCTGATAGCCTACATATTCCCAGTCGCTGGAGTTAGACTCAGTTGTTCCGGCTGTACCAGCTCCGTACTGAACCTGGAAGTTGTTGAACACAACTGCATCGTTTGCGGCTGTTGCGTCCTCAGCTTCAGCGTGCTTTGTACCATAGACCACAAACTTGCCACCAAGATTGGTTGCAGCATCACCACCATAGAGGTCGGCACGGGTCAGAGCCCTTGTACCGCCGCTGAAGGTGATTTCTCCGTTGTTGCCAGACTGAGCAATGGTGTCGCCAACATACTCGCTCTGTGTGCAACTTACCAACACTGTCCCAGACAGTGCCAGCATCATAACTAATGATTTTTTCATAATGTTAATTAAAAAAATTAAAGTTAATAAAATAAATTAATTTTGTTTGTACTCTTTTTTTGTTTAATCTCTTTGCCTCTGTTAATTATTATTTGTTTTTGATTTCTATTTCATGTGTTTCATACTCGTAATCCTTCACGATGGCAGTAAAGCCTGACCCGCCAGGACGTGTAGGTACCCTTACCGTGTCCATGTCAAGTTCGACGGTGATGACACCACCCTTGTAGCGTTTGCGCACTTGGTCCGTCACGTCGAAGACGAAGGTGGAGTCCATACCATTGTAGAACCTCATGTTCACGTCGAGGTAGTGGTGTTCTGTATCCATATTGTCTTCGGCACGCGTGATGTGGTTTCCGTTCTGTCCGCAGATGCCGAAAGTCATGAGTCGTCCTCCCACGATGTCGACCGTTTCGCCATTCATGTCCATGTCGTACTTCTGTCGCATCTTGAACTTGACTGCGATGGCATCCATGCCTGCCACTCCGGTATTGAGGGAAGTGGAGCGTGCCAGGCCTGAGAGGTTGGCATCGCATATCTGCATACCGGGCTCGACATCTGGCTTGATTCTACGGACATTTGTAATGGGGTTTATGTTATGGTGCAGGATGACTTGCGGTAAATATATATATGTAATAGGTTCGAGCATCATATTGAGCCTTCTCACCCAGATGTTTTGCTCCTCGTCAAAGACAAAGTCCTTGAGGTTTCGGTTTATGTCTATGCCGCGCTCGCAAGCCGAGAAGAGTTGTTCAGGCTCGTAGAAGGAGTTCTGGTAGCGCGGTGCATGATAGCGCGAACTGTACATCGTCTGGTTTGTATAGGCTGTCACTTCCTGGTCGAAGTCTTCTGACTCGCTGAACGCCAGGCTCTGCACACCGTCGATTGTCTTGACGTCGTTCCATGTCAGGATATCCCAAAAGCCCCAGTCGTACTTGGCTTGGAAGAGTTTCGCTTTGATATAGGCCGGATACTTGTCAAGGCGTTTCCCGTAGGGGACATCGCCAGTGTAGTATCGGCGGATGAAGAAGTTGGTGGGCTCTACGTATTCCAGTTCACCGAAGAGTCGCATGTCTTCGCTGTCCCAGCCGCCTTCCTTGCCGTAGTTGCCGTAGTACCATTCTGCACGCCAATCGTAGTTGATGCCCAGGTTGAGACCATAGTCCCAATAGAGGTCGAGTCTGAGTTCGACCCATGGCAATTCGATGGCTGGGTTGTCCTCATCATAGAGGTGCAAGGGCGGCTCGCGGTAGCAGCTTGAGAGTGCTAAGAGTGCCAAGAGGCAAAGTATCATTATCTTTTTCACTTGTCACCTCCTTTCTCATGCTTCTCGTAGGGTACGAGCGGGTTGTAGTGTAATGTGGGCGAGGTGCCTTCCGGCATCCTTATGCCTTCTATCTTCTGTCGTGCCTTGCGGTAGAGAAGGTCGTAGCTCAGCGTGATGCCGAGGCGAGTGGGACCTATCCACGTGAAGCGGTACTGGCGCTCCTTGAAGGCCGATGGTTTGCCTTTCCAGTCGTAGTAGTAAAGTTGGTCGCGATAGGCGGGGTTGATGGGGTTCTCCCACTGATAGGGGTCGTACTTGCAGACGAACACACCTGCCTGCAGCTGGAACTCCATTCGCCAGTGTCCTTTCTTGGAGAGAGGCAGGACGTAGCCAACGCCCAGTCCTGCGCCGCCGCCTTCACCAACCCATCCGCGACGCTCGTCGAAGCAGATGCCGAATACACCGAAGTGGCCATATGCCTGCAGATAGAGGCCCTTGAAGGCAGCACCCTGTCCTTCGGGGCGGACGGCTATGTCGCCACTGCGGAAGTAGTAGCGTGTCTCGAGCTGATAGTTGCGCACCTGGAAGTACTTATGTCCCCAGTAGTCTTGCCACCAGGGGCAGTCGAAGGATGCTCCATAGGTGAAATGTCCGTGGAGGGGATAGTATTCGATGGCTACGTTGGGGATTGGGCAGTAGCGATTGTAGCCGGGCATATAGACGCCGTAGAAGAGGAGGTTGGTTTTGACGGATAGGAGCTCGCGTCGCGGGAAGCGTTCCACCCACGTCTCGGGTTCGAGCGTGGTGGGAGGAGGCACAACGACCACGGGTTCTTCCACTGCAGGCTCCTCGACGGGAGGTTCTGGTTCCGGTTCAGGCTCGGGCAGGGGCTCGGGCTCAACCAACTCGGGCTTCTTGTTCGTCTGAGGTACATAGAAGAAGAAGACGACACGGGCGGCGCGCAGACGCGGGAAATACTCACGGAAGAGGCGATACCACAGTGTGCTCTGACGCGTAGTGCGCAGGGTGGCCTTCAGTTTGGCTATCTGTCCTGTGGGGAGATAGCGGTCGCAGAGTGCCTGCACGTAGCCATAGTCTTTATCGCCCATGCGGCGCATCATGATGCAGAGCGTGCGGTAGTCCTCAACGTCGATTTCCATGTCGAAGTCATCGTTGAGGGGAATGGTCAGGTTCTGCTTGATGAAGTTCAGGATGGTCTCGGCACGCCTTTCGCCAAGGGTCTTGTTCCAGCGCGTGGGACCTTCGGGCGATGCTGCACCGCGCAGCATCATGTATGCCAGTTCCAGCGAGTCGCGATTGATGAGGGGGAACACCTCGTTCTGCAACTGGAGCACGAGCGAGTCGCGCTTGGGCAGATACCATTTGTTGACGGGGAAGATAACCTTGCCTGCCAAGTCATAGAACTGCTCGTCAGTGAGCTTGATGGAATCCTTGCTTTCGACGAAGCGAACATATGGATAGGCGCTGTAGGCCGATGTGTCAACGGGAGCGGGAAGTGACGGCAGGCTTGGAAAAGGTGCTGCGCTGAGCGTGATGCTGAAGAGGAGCAGGACAGCCGCAACAAACGAATTGCCGACTTTCGCCATTCGCGCCATTCGCGCCATTTTCCTTGTCTTGTATAATGTTTCTCTCATGTTATTAGTTTACGTATTCTTAGTATGCATATATGCATTACGCATATGCATGCGTGCATAACTAATTCGGGTGCAAATTTATAACAATTCTTTTATCTTTGCAATACCCCCCCCCCATTTTATTACTTTAATTTGCATAAGTTAGAAATTTTGTCTTCAGTTTTGGTACTTTTTATGTCTTTTTTCTGTATTTTAATGCAGAATGTTGAAAGTTGCTGTCTTCTTGCTAACACAGAAAATGCATGAATGTTTGCATATTTTATATTCAATTTATTCAACTTTCTGGAGCAAAAGATGCATAAAATGCCAAGGGACGACACAAGACGACGAAGTCATTCATCCTTGAGTTTTGGTGACTTTAGGTTTCGGGAGAAGTCTGGAAGACTTTACCATTAGTAACCGAGGGCAAAGCCCTCGGGAATAATGACGCCAGCACTGTGAACCTGTCTGGAAGACAGTACAGTGATACGATGGAGAAAGTGTAATGTCTTTCCAGACATAATTCACCATGTCGCACTTTTGTCCGAGGGCGAGGCCCTCGGTTACTCATGGTGTTGGCTTCCAGCCATATCTTACTTCAGAGACTTCTATTAAACAAAATAATTATTTCCTTTTTCCCCTTGCAGCACATGTCCATTACGCACGTTCAATCTGAGATTTTTGCGGAATAGAGGATTTTTTTCGCAAAAAAAGTGCTGACGAATAAAATTATTCACTATCTTTGCCGCAAATTTTCAAACACTATCGATAAATGAAGACTTCACTTATTACATTCTTCGCGACGGTGGCTGCGCTGTTTTCATTCGTGCCATATGCTAAAGCATATGACTGTAGGTGGACGGCATCTACTACAGCCGCATCTCGGCCACAGAGGTGGAAGTGACCAACAAAGTATTCTCCGACCAGAACTACGCCGCATACACAGGTTCCATCACCATACCGGCTTCCGTGACCTACAACGGAAAGACCTTCAGCGTGGTCTCGATAGGCGACTATGCTTTCCGCGACTGTGCATCCATCACCTCTGTCACCATCCCCAACACCGTGACGGCCATCAAGAGTTTTGCTTTCTACGGCTGCAGTGCGATGACGAGTGTCAACATGCCTGCTACGGTGACGGAGATAGGCATGGGCGCATTCGAGGGCTGTGCCTCCCTGACGCAGATGGTGCTGCCTAAGGGCATCGAGGTTATCGAGAACGAGACCTTCTTCGGATGCAAATCGCTGAAGGGCATCGTCATCCCCGCAAGTGTCACCGCCGTAGGTGAAGAGGCCTTCTCGCGCTGCGCTGCACTCATCTCCATCTACTGCCTGGCAAAGAATGCACCCGAATGCGAACCCAACGCCTTCTCGAAGGTGGACCGCACATGGTGCACGCTCTACATCCCAAAGGGTTGTAAGTCCTACAAGGACAACATCGTCTGGCGCGAGTTCTTCATCGAGGAAAGCGATGAGAAGACCGAGGACATCAACCTGAACGCCACAGCCAATTCCAAGTAACCTCATAACCCATCCAAGGGGAACATCACGGCCGCCATGTGCGGCCGTTTTTTTTTACTGGTTTTGTAAAGATTTTTCTCAACTTTGCAAACTCTTTTTCCGGAAAATCGCGTTTCCTGAGCCCAGGCGACCTCGAGGGCCAAAATTTCGCAATTTTGCAGATGCTTGAGTCTCAGAAGTTTGCGATTTTGACATTATCCATAGCATTCGTAAAAAGGACAGGCGACAGGTGTTTTATGACAGAAAAAGGGCCATTTCATCGATAAAATCGACGCATGAAATCATGGAAGTTCACACGTGAAAATCTCAAACTTCTCTGCAGAACTTTGCAAACTTCTCTGCAGAAGTTGAAAATCTCCACCGCAGGCATCGCTCGATTTCTCAGTTCAAGCAGATTAAATTCTGCAAAATTTTGTAAAGATTTTCTCAAAGAAACAGGGAGTGACTTCAAGGACCTTAAGGACCTTAGGGACTTTAGGGTCTTTAAGGTCATTTGCGTTACAAGGGAACTTGAGGTCGGAAATGTCTGACGAAAAAATGTTTTTCTTCCCCATTTGCTTGCAAATGTGAAAGAAAAGTTGTACCTTTGCACAGAAAATTAAAGAATCGGAAGTTATGCCAGCAAGCTGGCGGAAGTAAAAGAGGAATTAAGAAACGGAAGTTAAGCACTTCGTGCTGGACAATACAATACGCAAAACAATCGTCCTGTGCATTGCACATAACTCCCATGAGCAACGCTCACTAACTTCCTTTTTAACTTCAACGAGCGGAAGCGAGTTAACTCCCCATAAAAAGTAACTCCATGGAAGAAATCGAAAAGAAACAACAGGAATACAGTGCCTCGAACATTCAGGTGCTGGAAGGACTGGAAGCCGTACGCAAACGCCCTGCCATGTACATTGGCGACATCAGCGAGAAGGGCTTGCACCACCTCGTGTACGAGACCGTCGACAACTCAATCGACGAAGCTCTGGCAGGCTATTGCACCCACATAGAAGTGACCATCAACGAGGACGGCAGTATCACCGTCCAGGACAACGGCCGAGGCATCCCCGTCGATATGCACGAGAAGGAACACAAGAGCGCCCTCGAGGTGGTGATGACCGTGCTGCATGCCGGCGGTAAGTTCGACAAGGGCTCCTACAAGGTCTCCGGCGGTCTGCACGGCGTAGGTGTCAGCTGCGTGAACGCCCTTTCTTCCAAGATGATCAGCCAGGTCTATCGCGACGGCAAAATCTATCAGCAGGAGTACAGCATCGGCAAACCCGTGACGGGCGTTGAGGTCATCGGCACCACCGACCTGCGCGGCACACGCCAGCAGTTCTGGCCCGACAAGACCATCTTCACGACCACTACATATAAATATGACATCTTGGCCAACCGTATGCGTGAGCTGGCTTATCTGAACGCCGGCATCACCATCACGCTGACCGACATGCGTCCCGACGAGGAAGGCAACACCAAGAAGGAAGTGTTCCACAGCGAAGGCGGACTCAAAGACTTCGTGCGCTACATCGACAGCAGCCGTACGCACCTCTTCGACGACGTCATCTATCTCAACACAGAGAAGCAAGGCACGCCCATCGAGGTGGCCATCATGTACAACACGGCCTACACCGAGAACCTCCACTCCTACGTCAACAATATCAACACCATCGAAGGCGGCACACACCTGCAGGGCTTCCGTATGGCGCTGACACGCATCCTGAAAAAGTATGCCGAGGAGAAGTACGAGAAGGAACTGGAGAAACTGGCCAAGAACAGCGTCGAAATCAGTGGTGAGGACTTCCGCGAGGGCCTCACAGCCGTCATCTCCATCAAGGTGGCAGAGCCTCAGTTCGAAGGTCAGACGAAGACAAAACTGGGCAACAGCGAAGTGGCTGGTGCCGTGCAGCAGGCTGTAGGCGAAGCTCTGACGAACTATCTCGAGGAACATCCGCGCGAGGCTAAACTCATCGTCGATAAGGTGTTGTTGGCCGCTCAGGCTCGTGTGGCTGCCCGCAAGGCAAGAGAGAATGTGCAGAGAAAGAGTCCGATGAGTGGCGGCGGACTGCCAGGCAAGCTGGCCGACTGCTCCGACAAAGACCCTGCAAACGCCGAACTGTTCATCGTCGAGGGTGACTCCGCAGGCGGCTCAGCAAAGCAAGGCAGGAATCGTCACTTCCAAGCCATCCTGCCCATCCGAGGCAAGATATTCAACGTGGAGCGCGTGATGTGGAACAAAGCCTTCGAACACGAGGAGGTGAACAACATCATCCAGGCTCTGGGCGTCAAGTTCGGCCTCAACCCCGACGATTATAAGGAGGCAAACTACGACAAGCTGCGCTACTACAAGACCATCATCATGACCGATGCCGACGTCGATGGCTCTCACATCGACACACTTCTCATGACCCTCTTCTTCCGTTATATGCCGCAGCTCATCAAGGACGGCCGTCTCTACATCGCCACTCCCCCACTCTATCGCTGCTCTTATGGCAAGATAGAGGAGTACTGCTACGATGAAGAGGCCCGCATCCGCTTCATCCAGACCTATTGCAACGGCGATGCCGACGACACGAAGCTCCACACACAACGCTACAAAGGTCTGGGCGAAATGAACCCCAAGCAACTTTGGGAGACCACGATGGACCCAGAACAGCGCCGCCTCAAACAAGTCACCATCGACGACGCCGCTGCTGCTGACTACGTCTTCTCCATGCTCATGGGCGAAGATGTCGGCCCGCGCCGCGAGTTCATTGAGAAGAACGCCACCTTCGCAAACATTGACGCCTAAGCCACAAAAACTAGTTATACTAGTTAAACTAGTTAAAACTAGTTAACTAGCTATGCTAGCCTCAGCCATAACAAGAAAGGCAACTCCTCCGGGAGTTGCCTTTTTGTTCCGTTATAGCAAAAAGAGATTTAGCTTCTTAGCCGAGCTTCTGGATGTACTTTGCCAGCTTTGACTTCAGGTTTGCTGCCTTGTTAGCGTGGATTACGTTAATCTTAGCGAGCTTGTCAAGTGCCTTCTGCACACTGGGATACATCTCGAGCGCTGCAGCCTTCTCGGTTGTAGCACGAAGCTTGCGCACTGCATTACGCATGGTCTTTGCGTAGTACCTGTTGTGGAGTCTTCTCTTCTCCTCCTGACGGATGCGCTTAAGTGATGATTTGTGATTAGCCATCTGTTTTTCTATCTTATTTTATTACTTGTTTCTTTTGTAGTCCCTAGGAGAGTCGAACTCCTCTTTAGAGAATGAAAATCTCTCGTCCTAACCGATAGACGAAGGGACCTTACCTTCGACTAAACCTGTATGCTTTAGTCAGTGCTCTTGAGCACAGTGTCTCAATTGCGGGTGCAAAGGTATAACAATTTCCGATACTGACAAAATAATTTTAAGGAAAAATGTTCCTCCAGTTGCATTTTTCCGTTTGTAAGCCTTCAAAGTGCATGGTTTTGTGTATCTTTACATACTGAAAGAAGAAAAGGTATGTTCGAAGAAACACAAGGTATCGTGCTGCACTACAACCGCTACAATGACGACAGTGCTATCGTGGACATCTTCACGCTGTCGCGTGGTAGCGTCTCGTTCCTGGTGCGCGACCGCCGACGTCTGCGCAAGGGGAACGTGCAGACGATGCTGCTGCGGCCGCTCAATATCGTGGAACTGACGTTCGACTATCGCGCCTCGGCCTCGCTGCAGAAGCTTCAGGAAGTGCACATCAAGCACTGCTACACCTCCCTGCCCTACAATCCCATCAAGGAGACCGTGGCTCTCTTCCTGTCTGAATTCCTGCACAATGCACTGCGGAGCGAAGTCAGGAATCCCGACCTATACCATTATATAATATATAGCCTGCAGTGGTTCGACCTTGCCAGTGAGGGGCTGGCCAACTTCCATGTGGCTTTCCTCACCCGCATGACGTACTATCTGGGCTTCTGGCCTAATATCGATAAAAGAAACATGCTGCCTTTCTTTGACTTGAAAGACAGCATTGCCACAGATACAGAGCCTGAGCACAATTTCTTCCTCAAGGGAGAGGAAGTGGCAATCATGCCCAAGCTGCTGCGTATGAATGTGCGCAACATGCATCGCTTCCTATTGACCAGACAGCAACGCAACCGGATGCTGGACGTGCTCACCCTCTACTATCAGCTGCATGTGCCCGAGTTCCGCGACCTGCGTTCACTCGAAGTGCTGAGAGAGGTCCTTGCCTGACTGCTTAGAGTTCAAAGGCGACACCCATCGTCGGAGTGTCCGACTCCTGCACGGGATTGCTTATCTCCTTTATCTTGTTCACCTCGTCCTTCGTACGGTTATAGGCCGGACGGGCATCGACCATCGAGATGATGTCGTCGTTGTCGAGGTCTTCGTCCGTGAAGACATAGACATTGTGGCGACGACGACGCACAGGAGTGTCCGAGGAGGGGTCGTAGTAGATGCGGCGACGCTCCTCGTTGTAGTCCTCTGTCTCTTGATCGACGACAGACTTCTCCTGCTCCTTCTGCTCGACGATGCTGCGCACGCCGGGCACGTTCTGGAGGCCGAAGCCTGTGGCGAGCAAGGTTATCTTCACCTTGTTGCCCAGCGAGCTGTCTGTTGCAAGACCCCACTTCGTCTCCACGTCCTTGCGGAACTTGCTCATGAAGTCGTTCACTTCGTTCATTTCTTCCATCATGAGGTTGCCTGTCTCGTTCTCGCTGCAGAAGTTGATGTTGAGCAGAACCTTGCGTGAATTGAAGATGTCGTTGTTGTTGAGCAGCGGACTGTTCAGGGCTTCTTGTATGGCCTTGGTGACGCGGTTCTCGCCTTCGCCATAACCAGTGCTCATGATAGCGACGCCGCCATCCTTGAGGACCGTCGTGACGTCCTGGAAGTCGAGATTGATGGTACCATGCATCGTGATGATTTCTGCGATGCTCTTGGCTGCCACGCTCAATGTGTCGTCTGCCTTGGCGAAGGCATTGATGACTGTGAGTTCGGGATATATCTCGCGCAGACGCTCGTTATTGATGACGAGCAGAGCATCCACGTGCTTGGCTATCTCCTCCACGCCGTCGAGGGCTTGATTAATCTTCTTGTTCCCCTCGAACTTGAAAGGAATGGTGACGATGCCGACGGTCAGGATGCCAGCATCCTTGGCACACTGGGCAATGATGGGAGCAGCTCCGGTGCCCGTGCCGCCGCCCATGCCTGCGGTGATGAAGACCATGCGTGTGCCGTCATTGAGCATCTCGCGGATGTCGTCAATACTTTCCTCGGCACGTTGACGGCCGACGGCAGGGTTGTTGCCTGCACCGAGGCCGTCCTTGCCCAACTGCAAGTGGTTGGGGACGGGCGAGTCGTTCAGCGCCTTCTTATCTGTATTGCAGACGACGTACGTCACTTCGTGTATGCCTTCGCGGTACATATGGTTGATGGCATTACCGCCACCGCCACCTACGCCTACCACCTTTATGATGCAAGGACTCTCAGACTTCTTCATGATGAAGTTTATGCCTCCTGTTGGCTGTATGTTCTTTTCTTCTGCCATAGTTGTATCTGTTTAAGGTAATGCGTTATTCTTCGTCGGAAAGCATGGTTCCTATAGTCTTCCACAAACGGCTGAGGGCAGACGGGCCTTTCTCGGGCTTCTCGGGTTTCTCGGGCTCCGTCTGAGGTTCCGGCTCGACTACTGGCTCGGGTTCTTCCTTCTTCTCGAAGTCGAAGGTGTCCTGTGCTGGTGTCTTTGCCACCTCGCCTACGCAGTTCTCGGTGCCTTCCAGCAGGAGGCCGTAGAGCGTATAGAGGCGGTCCGGCTCGCCTACTTGCACGCCAAATGAGATGGTCACGTTCTCGGGCAGACCTTTGGCGATGCGCAGCTTGAGCTTGTCTCCTGCCTGTCGCGAGAAGGCCTGCTGCAGTTCGGGAATGCGTGCAGCTCCGCCCGTGAGGATGACTCCGGAGACTAGTTGTTCCTTATAGGCTGAGATGTGGTGGCACACGTTGGCAATAATCTCCTCATAGCGTGCTTCCACTATTTCCTGCAGCTTCTCCTCGTCTTCTGTGCGGTCAAAGCTCAGGCTTACTTTCTGTCCTGTCTTGTCTTCGCTGTCGGAGCGGAAGGCTGTGCCGTATTTCTTCTTCAGGTCTTCAGCCTCTTCTGCTTCGATCTTGAGGCTGGTGAGGTCGCTCGTGACATTGGAGCCGCCGATGGGGATGACACAGAGGTGACGGAGGATGTTGTTGACGTAGACACTCACGGTGGTAGTGTCGGCCCCCATATCAACGAGTGCGCAACCCGAGCGGCGCTCGTTGGAGGTGAGCAGGGCATTGGCCTCGCACAGGGGCGATATGAATATGTCCTGCACTTCCAGGCCTGCACCGGCTGCACACTTGCGGATGTTCTCCTCGAGCGTGGTGCGGGCAATGATGTTGATGAAGTTTGCCTCGAGCATCTCTGCCTGCATGCCGACGGGGTCGACAATGCTGCGGCTGCCGATGGTGTACTCCTGCGGCACCACTTCCTTTATCTCGGCGTTGGGATAGACGACGCCGCTGTTCGTGTCGCGCATCTTGTCGATGGTCTTGTGCGAAAGGAGTTCCAGACCGTCGAACTGCAGCAGCACGCGGTTGTGAACCGAGCGGAGCGACTGGCCGCCCAGGCCTACATAGATGCTGTTGACCTTGACGCCCAGCTTGTCGCTGAGTTTTGCTACGACGTGCGAAAGTGCCTGCGTCGTCTTGTCAATGTTGTCGATGACGCCCTTGCGGATGGTGTTGGGCGACTCTTCCTGGGCAAAGGCAAGTACCTGCATACTGCCGTCAGGTTCCCTCTTGCCTGCGATAGCACGTATAGCTGTCGATGCCAGCTCTACTGCAATGATAATGTCTTTTTCTGCTCCCATATTATTTATTTTTATTGTTGTTGCATGTTATTCAAGATGGCGTGCCGCGCCAAGAAAGATGGCGTGCCATGTTGGTCATCTCGGCGTGCCGCGTTTTGAAAGATGGCGTGCCGCGTTTTCTGAGTCGATATTCTTCATCTCTTATGGCCGGCCTTTGTGCAGACGACCTGTCCGTCGTATGCCAGACTTATCTTACTGTATTTGTTCCAGCCTACGCGCTCCAGTCCTTCACGGTAGAAGGTGCGCAGGCGGCCTAGTTTCTCTTGGAATCCATTTACGCTGCCCAGTTCGATGACATGCTGGCCGACGCGTGGATACAGCTCTATCTCCTCGGGGCTGACGACGTGTATCTGCTCTATCTGTTCGCTCCAGAAGAGGTCGTCGTGGATATATCGTGCGAACTCCAGGAGGTGTTCGGCAGCAAACTTCTTCGTGATGTTGCCGGTCGCAACGCACAGATCTACGTTGAAGTTGGCAGTTGCCATCGGGAGGCCGGTGCTCGAGAGGTAGTAGTCCTCGCCCTTCTGACTGATGACGTGCAGTATGGGCTGCTGTGGCACAACCTTGATGCAGAGCCTGCCTGCCGCATCGTAATAGCAGGAGGCACGCTCGATGTGCGACTCCTCGAGCATCAGCTGCTCTATCTGCTCCAGGTTGACCTGGCTTATCTTCATGCCCTCGGGCGATATCTTGTTGCGCGTCAGGATGGAACGCACATACTCGTCCGTGATGAAGCCATCGGGGATGCTGTCGATTATCTCGACACGAATGCCCTCGCAGATTCTGTCCTCCGCCTGGCCGCTGAACTTCCAGACAGCCACCACAAGGTAGCCCACGACTGCCAGAAGCAGAAATATCTTGATTGCCGTCTTCATGATAAGGGTCGAAGTATATCGGTTATCTGTTGAACATAGTCCTCGATGTCGCCTGCCCCAAGCGTGACAAGCACGTCGAAGCCGCCTTGACGCACCACATCCAGGATGCCGTCCTTGCTGCACATCTCTCGCTTGATGCCGGGCTTCAGGTTGTCGTAGATGAGCTGGCTCGTTACGCCAGGTATGGGTGCCTCGCGGGCCGGATAGATGTCCACGATGCAGACATCGTCGAGCAGCGACAAGGCTGCGGCAAAGTCCTTGTAGAAGTCGCGTGTACGGGTATAGAGGTGCGGCTGGAAGATTGCCTTGATGCGACGGCCCTGATAGAGCTCGCGCAGACTCTCCAGGCTGCGGCGAATCTCCTCGGGATGATGGGCATAGTCGCTCAGGTAGGCCATCTTGTCTGTCTTGATGTGGAAGTCAAAGCGACGGTCCACACCGCTGAAGGACAGCATGCCGCGCCGAATCTCCTCTGCCGTTGCACCGGCTATCTGTGCCAAAGCCATAGCAGCAATGCCGTTCTCTATGTTAACGCTTACAGGCACACCAAGTTCGATGCCCTGGATATTGCCAAACGGCGAAACGAGGTCGAAGGTAATGCGGCCATCACCAATACGGACATTCTCAGCATGGAAGTCGCCATCCTCGCGGCTATAGGTAAAGACCGTCACGCCTTCCTGCACGGCAGGCTTCATCTTCAGCCCCGTATGCAGAATGAGGTAGCCGCCGGGAAGTATCAGACTGCTGTACTTACTGAAACTCTCCAGGTAAGCCTCCTCGGTGCCGTATATGTCGAGGTGGTCGGCATCCGTAGCCGTGATGACACTGGCAAAGGGGGTCAGCCAGTGGAAGGAGCGGTCGAACTCATCAGCCTCGATGACGACATAGGGACTCTTCTGGCTCAAAATGTAGTTCGTGCCGTAGTTCTTCGTGATGCCGCCCAGGAAAGCGTTGCAGTCCACATGACTCTGGTGAAGCAGATGGGCAGCCATACTCGATGTCGTCGTCTTGCCATGTGTGCCAGCCACACAGAGTCCCTTGAGCGAGCGCGTCAAGGTGCCGAGCACTTGGGCACGCTTCTGTATCTCGAAGCCATTGTTGCGGAAGAAAGTCAGCTCCGTATGTTCTGCAGGGATGGCTGGCGTATAGACTACCAACGTACTCTCCCTGTCACGACACGGAGCAGGGATGAGCTCCACATTGTCCTCATAATGAACCAACGCCCCTTCCTCCTGAAGTGCCTTCGTGAGGTCGCTCGGAGTCCTGTCGTAACCGGCAACGACCAAGCCACGACTCAGGAAGTAGCGTGCTATGGCACTCATGCCAATGCCGCCGATGCCTACAAAATATACTGCCTTTATCTCTTCCATCACTTCTTCTCCTGTGCAAGTTTTATAACCTCTTCGGCAATAATGCGTGCCGAGTCGCGCAATGCCATCGCAGCTGCATTCCCTCCGAGCTTCTTGAGCTTCTCTTCATCGACGACCGTCTCCAAAGCAAGCGGTATGAGCTGCTCAGGCGCATCTGCATCGCGGACGAGCAGTGCAGCCTCCTTGCCCACAAGCGCCATCGCATTGTGTGTCTGATGGTCTTCTGCCACATTGGGACTGGGAACCAAGATGCTTGGCTTACCCAACAGGCACAGCTCGCTGATGCTGCCAGCACCGGCGCGGCTGATGACAAGGTCTGCCAGACAATATGCCTGATCCATCCTGCTGATGAAGTCCGTCACAACAAGATTGCTTGGCTTGCCCTTCACGTCAAGCATCTGCTCTATCTCCTTCTTGTAGTAGCTGCCTGTCTGCCAGATGAACTGCACCGACGAAGCAGCGATGCGGGAGAGGTTCCTTATGACACTCTCATTCAAGGTGCGAGCGCCAAGGCTTCCTCCAATGAGCAATACCGTTGGCTTCGCAGGGTTCAAACCAAAGGCTGCGGCACACTCCTCGCGCGTCAATGAGTCGTTAAGCAGGCTCTGACGCACTGGGTTGCCTGTGAGCAGGATACGATCCTTCGGGAAGAAACGCTCCATGCCTTCGTATGCCACACATATCTTCCTGGCCTTCTTCGCAAGCGTCTTATTGGTGAGTCCCGCAAAGCTGTTCTGCTCCTGAATAAGGCAAGGGATGCCAAGCTCGTAGGCAGCATTGAGGGTTGCCGAACTGGCATAGCCGCCTACACCCACTGCCACTTGTGGCTTGAACTCTCGCAGCGTCTGCTTCACCATACGCTTGCTCTTCAGGAAGTCCATCAGGATGCTGATGTTGCCTGGCTTCCATAGAGGACGAAGCAAACCACGGACGGGCAATCCTATTATCTTATATCCGGCAGCAGGCACGCGTTGCATCTCCATTCTGCCTTCTGCACCCACGAAGAGAATCTCCACGTCGGGATTTATCTCACGCAAGGCATTGGCAATGCTCACGGCAGGGAATATGTGTCCGCCTGTACCGCCACCACTTATTATGACTCTTAATCCTTCCATATACATTATATAATATATATATTATGCTTCCACTACTTCGGGAGCTTCTATTTGTTTGTTTTCGTATTGCGGTTTACGCTTTGCCGTATGGCTTACACTCAGTATCATGCCTATGTAGGTACAGGTGATGAAGAGACTTGTACCGCCTCGGCTGACAAGCGGCAGAGGTTGTCCCGTGACGGGGAATGCGCCTACAGCCACAGCCATATTCATCATCGCCTGGACTACTATCATTAGGGCCAGTCCCATTACCAGGTAGGAAGGGAAGAGGGCCTTGCACTTCTGGGCAATACGCATGGAGCGATACATCAATATCAAGTAGAGGGCAAGCACCAGGAAAGCTCCGAAGAAGCCAAGTTCCTCTATGATGATGGCATAGATGAAGTCAGAGAAAGCCTGCGGGATGAAGTCACGCTGACGGCTATTCCCCGGGCCGCGACCGATGATGTTGCTCGTTGCGATGGCCACCTTGGCGTATGCCTTTTGTGGATTCTCCTGAGGCTTGAAGTCACGAGGGTCGGCAGGACGCTCCTGCTTGTCTGTGATGCGATGTATCCAAGTAGGCACGCGATGCAAAGGCCCCTCAGACATCTGCCACTCGGTAAGTGTCTTCTCGGGTATGGAATATGCGATGCCAAAGACACTGCCTATGCCGAGCATGCCCAGAAGAAGCGCTCCGATGAGTATCTTCTTACGTATCTGTGCATAGAAGCATATGCCGAACATCACAATGGCTATGATGAAAGCGGTAGATGCATTCTCGGTGAAGATGAGGAGGATTGTCATGAAGGCTGTCAATGCCACTATTTTGAATCCCATCGGACTGGCGCCCTTCTCGTCGCGAAGCGAGGAGAGGATGAAGCAGCTGAAGCCTACGAGACTCAACTTAGCCAACTCACTTGGCTGGAACCTTATGAAGCCTATCGATATCCAGCGGCCTGCGTCGTTCGTCTTCTGACCGATGGCAAGCACGGCAATCAGCAGGAAGAGCGACAGGAACATGCCTATGGTGCAGAACAACTTAAAGTAGTTGCACGGGATGAAATGCACGAGCCAGGCGATGAAGATGCCCATCAGCATGAAGGAGCCGTGCTGCATAATGGGATCCCAATATGCGCCAGAGGCAAAGGTCATGCGTGAACTGGCACTATAAACCTCGATGAGCGAGATGGCACACAGGATGAGGAACACAGCCCAGACGCCCAGGTCGCCATGTATCAAGGTCTTATTCTTTATATTGTTTAGCTTCATCTTTCCATTTTCCTTATAGGTTCCTCACTTGCTCGCAGAACTGTTCGCCTCGGTCTTCCATGTTCTTGAAGAGGTCGAAGCTTGCGCAACAGGGACTGAGCAAGACTGTGTAACCAGGCTTAGCCATGCGAGCGCAGGCAGCCACGCAGTCCTTCATGTTGTTGGTATCTGCTACAGGAATGCCCATTCCATCGAAGAAATTGTGGAGCTTCGTATTGTCTGCTCCGAGATAGACGAGGCCGACGCACTTCTTCTGCACCAGCTCCTTGATGGCATTATAGTCGTTGCCTTTGTCCTTGCCGCCGATGATGAGAATCGTGGGTGTAGTCATGCTTTCGAGAGCATACCAGCAGGCATCGACGTTGGTTGCTTTGGAGTCGTTGATATACTGCACGCCGCCCACGCGAGCCACTTTCTGCAAGCGATGCTCCACGCCTTCGAAGTCGCTCAGACTCTGGCGCAGCGAGTCATCGTCTATGCCGCTGATGCGAGCAGCGATGCCTGCAGCCAGGCTGTTATACATATTGTGTTTCCCACGGAGGCTCAGGCTCTCCTGTTCCATGTTGAAGGGCGTGGGATACTCGATGGTATATTTCCCGTCGGCGATGTAGCCTATCATGCCTTCCTTCTTGATGATGCTGAAGGGACACATCCTGGCTTTGATGCCATACTTCTTGAGTTCGGCACTGATGATGGGGTCGTCGTTCCAGTAGATGAACGCGTCGTCTTCCGTCTGATTCTGTACGATGCGCATCTTGGCATCAGTGTATTTCTGCATCGAGCCTTCGTAGCGATCCAAATGGTCGGGTGTGATGTTGAGCAGGATGGCGATGTTGGCACGGAAGTCGTACATGTTGTCGAGCTGGAAGCTGCTGAGTTCGATGATGTAGTAGTCGTAGGTCTTTCCCTCGGCAATCTGCAGGGCCAGGCTGCGGCCGATGTTTCCGGCGAGTCCCACATTGTAGCCTGCCTTCTTGAAGATATGGTAGATTAGGCTCGTGGTGGTTGTCTTGCCGTTCGAGCCGGTGATGCAAATCATCTTGGCATCCGTGTAGCGTCCGGCGAACTCTATCTCGCTGATGACCGGTATGCCTGCATTCCTGACCTTCTGCACCATAGGTGCGTCCTCGGGGATGCCAGGGCTCTTCACCACCTCGACGGCATTGAGTATAAGCTCCTCCGTATGATGTTCCTCTTCCCAAGGCACATCGTACTCGCGGAGAACCTGTTTGTAGCTCTCCTTTATCTTGCCCATGTCGCTGACGAACACGTCGAAGCCTTTCACCTTAGCCAAGGCTGCTGCTCCAACGCCGCTTTCGGCAGCTCCAAGTATCACTATTCTGTTCATCTTACCTTATTTTCAATGTTACGATGGCGAGTGCCGCCATGATGATGGTTACTATCCAGAAGCGTACGGTTATCTTAGATTCCAGCCAGCAGCCCTTGGGCCAGTTGATGAGCACCTTGAAGTCGGCTGGCAATTGCCCGGGCTTGACGCGGAAGGTGTCGTGCAGCGGGGCTCGCTTGAAGACGCGCCACTTCAGTCCGCGCCGGTTGCCCATCTTGGCATAGTTCGTCTGCAGGATGACACTCAGGCTCTCCATGAGGAAGACGAAGCAAAGCAGGGGCAGCAGCAATTCCTTGTGTATGATGATGGCTGTCACGCCGATGATGCCGCCGATGGCCAGGCTGCCCGTATCGCCCATGAACACTTGTGCGGGATAGGCATTGTACCAGAGGAAGCCAATCAGTGCGCCGACGAAGGCACAGATGAATATGACGAGTTCCTCGGAACCGGGGATGTACATGATGTTCAGGTAGGCTGCCATGTGGACGTGACTGCTGACGTAGGCCAGGATGCCCAGCGCTATGCACATGATCGCCGCGTTGCCTGCGCAGAGGCCGTCCATGCCGTCGTTCAGGTTCGAACCGTTGCTGACGGCCATCACGATGAAGGTGGTGACGAGGACGAAGAATATCCAGCCGGCTGCCGTACGGTACTTGCCAAGGAACTGGAAGATGTCTGCGTAGTTGAGGTTGTTGTTCTTGACGAACGGGATGGTGGTGATGGTGCTCTTCACCTCTTCGCTGCGATGCGTCACCACTTGTTCTGTGCCCTGGCGTTCACCCTCGATGTTCTCGCGGATGACGGCATCGGGACTCATCCAGAGCGTCAGGCCGATGACCAGACCGAGCACTGCCTGTCCCAGCAACTTCCAGATGGGGCGCATGCCGTCCTTCGTCTTCTTCATCTTGATGTAGTCGTCGGCAAAGCCAAGAGCGCCGAGCCACAGGGTGGTGAAGAGCATGAGGAGCATGTAGATGTTGCGGAGTCGGCCCAGCAACAGGCAAGGTAAGACTGTGGCCACGATGATGATGATGCCGCCCATGGTGGGCACACCCTTCTTCTCTACGCCGTACGGGTCGATGCTGGCATCTCGCTGAGCTTCGTTGGCATTGTGCTTACGCATCCAACGGACGAAGTACTCGCCGAACCACATCGAGATGACGAGGCTCAGGACCAGCGTGAGGACTGCACGGAACGAGATGTAGTGCCACAGGTTGGCACCCGAGACTCCGTATTCGCCTAAATATCTGAACAGGTAGTATAGCATATCTTTTTTAGTTCATAGTTCATAGTCCATAGTTCATAGTTGAGGGCGTTTGTAACTCCCCTATAGGGCGTTGCCTCTTCCTCTATAGGGCGTTGCTCACTCCCCTATAGGGCGTTGGCACTTCCTCCATAGGGCGTTTTCAGAGCCCGAATGCTTCGCGTATCACCTCATGGTCGTCGAAGTGGTGCTTCACGCCCTTGATGATCTGATAGTCCTCGTGTCCCTTGCCGGCTACGAGGATGACGTCGCCCGGCTGAGCCATTGTGCAAGCGGTGCGGATGGCTTCTCGGCGGTCCACTATGCTGATGACGCTGCGCCGCTGCGATGCGTCGAGACCAGCCAGCATGTCGTTGATGATGTCCTGGGGCTCCTCGTTCCTGGGGTTGTCACTCGTGATGATGACGCGGTCGCTGTTCCTGACGGCTTCCTGAGCCATCAGGGGGCGCTTGCCCTTATCGCGGTTGCCGCCTGCGCCGCAAACCGTCCAGCACTGTCCTTTGCCCGCCAGCACTTCGTTGATTGTCGTGAGGACGTTGACGAGGGCATCGGGTGTGTGGGCGTAATCGACGATGGCCGTGACGCCTTCCTTCGAGCGGATGGCCTCGAAGCGGCCATTGACAGGCTTCTGCGCACTGAGCAGGACGAGTGCCTGTTGCGGCTCGACACCCAGCATGACGGCAGCGCCATAGACTGCCAGAAGGTTGCTGACGTTGAAACGTCCCACGAACTGCACGCTGACGTCCATGCCGTCTATCTCAAGGTCCATGCCCTCGAAGCTCTCCTCCATGATGCGGGCCTTGAAGTCGGCGGCAGAGTGGAGGGAGTAGGTCTTGACCTTCGCCTTGCAGTTCTGCACCATGACCATGCCGTTGCGGTCGTCGGCATTGATGATGGCGAAAGCGTCGGCGGGCAAACTGTCGAAGAAGCCTTTCTTCGCGTCACGATAGTTCTCGAACGTTCCGTGATAGTCCAAGTGGTCGCGCGTCAGGTTGGTGAAGATGCCGCCGCTGAACGAGAGGCCTCCGATGCGCTTCTGAGCGACACTGTGCGAGCTGACCTCCATGAAGGCGTAGGCACAACCCTCGTCGGCCATCTGCCCGAGCAGACGGTTCAGCGTGATGGGGTCGGGAGTCGTCACCTCAGTAGGCACAGGCTCACCATCTATATAGTTGCAGACGGTGCTGCACAGTCCGCACTTGTAGCCAAGCTGGCGGAAGATATTGTAGAGCACGGTGGCAATGGTCGTCTTGCCATTCGTGCCGGTCACTCCGATGAGGTGCATGCGCTCGCTCGGGTCGCCGAAGAAGTGCGTGGCCAGCGTTCCGACCACATCCTCAGTGTTGGGATAGACCAGATATGTGACGTCTGTGGCAATTGCTTCGGGCAATTGCTCGCACACAATGACACTGGCTCCCAGCTCAATAGCCTTGCCGATAAACGTGTGGCCGTCAACCTGAGTGCCTCGCATGGCCACGAACATGGCGTCCTTCCCGATGCGGCGGCTGTCTATCTCGATGCCCGTCACTTCTCGGTCAATGCTACCCACCACCTGCTGTGGCTTGCAATCTTGTATGAGTTGTCTGAGTTTCATTTCCTTTGTTATTTATTTAGGTGAGGCGGTTAATGTAATCGTTTTGCCCTTGACGGCAACGGAACCGGCCGGAATGTCCTGCCGCGTTATCTCTCCGCAGCCATTGATGCGCACGCGCAAGCCGCGCTGCTGCAATGCATAGACAGCATCCTTCGCCCCCATTCCCGTGACGTCCGGCACCTTCTTCAGCGACACCGTGTCGGCCTCTTGCAGATGAAGCTGCTTCTTCCCAAGCCCCATGCCCTCCACGATGGCTTCAGCCTGACGCGTGCTTCCCTTCGTCACCTCCGGGACAAACACAGAGTTCGTGTCGGCGGCTGCTACCGCACTGCGCAACGAGTCGCGCGACATGATGTACTGAGATATTTCGCTGAAGACGGGGCCGCACTGTCCGCCACCCGAAGCAGGCAGGCCATGCTTCTTGATACATACGATGCAACTGTACTTCGGGGCATCGCTTGGGAAGTATCCACAGAAGCTCACCATGTACTTCCGGCCAGCGTATGAACCGTTCTCGCTGAATTGAGCCGTTCCCGTCTTACCGCTCACCTTGAAGTACTTGCCGCCGTTGCCGGCCTTCTTGCCGAGGCCGCCGCTCACCACATGCTCCAGGCAATACTGTATGTCGCGCAGCGTCGAGGGCTTGCATATTCTTTCCTTGATGACCTCCGTCGGGAACTCGCGCACCACCATGCCGTCCTTCAGCTCAGCCGTCACGAAGCGCGGACGAACCATCTTGCCACCGTTGGCAATCGCATTGTAGAACGTCAGCGTACTGATAGGCGGAAGCATCGTGACGTAACCGATGCTCATCCATGGCAGGTCGGGCTTGCTCCAGTAGCGCCCCTTGTCCTTCGGATGCGGCACACGCGGCTCGCCCTTGCCCACAAAGGGAAGGTTCAGGGGGATACCCACGCCCTCGCGATGCAAACCATCCACGAAGGCCGAAGGATTGTCGTGGTAAGCCTCATCGATAATCTTGCTGACCCCGATGTTACTACTCTGCCCGAGAATGTCCTCCACCTTGAGTACACCATAGCCTCCACGGTGCCAGTTGTGGTCCTTCATCTTGCGGCCGTGCATGTTGATGATGCCTGGGGCACAGTCCACTTCCTTGTTCAAGGTTATCTTTCCATCCTCGAGAGCCACCATGATGCTGGCCGGCTTGAACGTAGAACCAGGCTCCCAGAGGTCGCTCACGGCATTGTTCCGCATCTCGTAGTACTCACCGTCCTCGCCTCGCATCAGGTTCACGATAGCCTTCACGTCGCCGGTCTTCACTTCCATCACTACCACGACACCTATCTCACCGTTCACCAGCTCCTCCTTCAGCTTGCTGCGCAGGGTGCGGTCGGCAAAGTCTTGTATGTTGATGTCGATGGTTGTGAGCAAGTCATGCCCGTTCTCCGCCTGGGCATCTATGATGGGAACCCTCCTGTTGCGCACCGTGATGAAGTGCTTCTGCCCGGGCTTGCCACGCAGGATGCTGTCGAAACTCAACTCAAGGCCGCATTTGGGCTTGCTGCTTGTGTCGTTGTAGAGCTCGCCTATCGTGCGGCTTGCCAATCCGCCGTAGGGTTTGAGGCGAAGCAACATCTCGTCGGCATGGAAGCCGCTCTTGTACATGCTCTCCCTGAGGAGTGGTAACTCCTTGCAGGCACGATACTGAACGTACGTTGCCAGCTTAGGATAGATGCGCCATGAGTACTTGCCGCGCTCCTTTCCCTTGAGCAGACGCTCGCGGAACCACTGCCTGTCGCGGTCGGGGAAGATGCGGGCCAAGCCGTCCGCAATACTGTCGAGGTCGACATGGAAAGCAGAGTCGCGGAAGGCCCTCGTCTTTGCCTCGATGCTCGAATCAGGGTCGTGCACGGCAAAGTCCATATAGAGAGCATACTTAGGCACGGTGCCTGAGAGCACCTGACGGTCGCAGGAAAGGATATTGCCACGATTGGCAGGTATGGTAGCAACCTTGCTGTTGCGCCCCACCTCTTTCCAATAATCGCTCTCAGGCGGCAACATCGTATAGAGCGCCTTGGCAAGGATATACAATCCGGCCAGGCACATCATCACGAAGATGACGATGTAGCGTCTTGGGGCTTTATCTTTTCCTGCTTGCTTCATGGTGGGCTTAGTCTTTCACGTTAATGATGAATGGTGCAACCTTGCTGGGAGTGAGCGTGCTGTCGCCTTGTTCGCGAAGTTTCTGCTCGAGTTGGCTTTGACGGCAGAGCAGCGTGAGTTCGCTGACGCGAGTGATGCTCCTGTATCGCCAGTCCTTGAGCTCCGCCTCGAGCTCTGTTTCCTTCATCATCTCCACCTGTGCCTGATAGCCGTTGGTGATGTAGAGGAAGATGCCGGCCAGGATGAGGAGCAACATCTTCCATTGGCTCAGGAACCAACGGGGAGCAGCATCCAGTACCTGACGGATATGGGCAGCAGTCAGTTCGTCGACTTCGTCGTCGTCGCTGACAAGCGAGCGCATCAGCTTCTCCTTATCGCTGACTTGCTCCTTCTCCTCCTGAGGCTCAGGGGTTTCCTGCACGTCCTGAACGTCCTGCTCCACTTCCTGGAGTTCGTCGAAGTTATCTATCTCTATCTCTGCCATAGGTTATTTCCTAATCCCTAATCTCTAATCCTTAGTCTCTAATCCCTCTTCCTTGCCACACGGAGCTTTGCCGAACGGCTGCGAGG